>DASQMI010000053.1:0-31941 GCA_035645555.1 Lysobacter sp.
GATCGCGGTCGACGCGCACCGGGGCGCCGGTGCGGCGCGCGATCAGCAAGGGTTCGTCGCCGACCTGCTGCGGCAGACTGCCGCGTTTGACCCAGCAGGGCGCGTTCTCGGTCCGCCCGTAGCCACGGCTGGCCACGCCCGGCCGCCAGCCCTCCGCGCGCAAGCGCTCTACGAGGGCGATCGTCAATGGCGTCTTGCCGGCACCGCCGGCCACGATGTTGCCCACCACCAGCACCGGCACGCCGGGATGACGCGCGCGCAGCAGCCCGCGCCGGTACAGGCCGCGGCGCGCGGCGGCGAGCCCGCCGTACAGCCCCGCGAGCAGCCGCGCGGTCACCGGCACCGGCGCGGACTGGTACCAGTAGTCGGGCGCGCGCGTCGGCTTCACGCCGTCTGGGTCTCCCGGAACTGCATGCGGTGCAGATGTGCGTACAGGCCGCCACGCGCGATCAGCTCGGCATGGGTGCCGCGCTCGACGATGCGGCCGGCGTCCATCACCAGCACCTGGTCGGCATGCTCGATGGTGGACAGCCGGTGGGCGATGACCAGAGTGGTGCGGTCGGGCATCAGACGGTCGAGTGCGTCCTGCACCAGCCGCTCGGATTCAGTGTCCAGTGCCGCCGTGGCCTCGTCGAGGATCAGGATCGGCGCGTCCTTCAGCATCGCGCGCGCGATGGCGATGCGCTGGCGCTGACCGCCGGAAAGACGGCCGCCGCGGCTGCCGACCGGGCTGTGGACGCCTTCGGGAAGCTTCTCGACGAACTCCATCGCGTTCGCGCCGCGCACCGCACGCTCCAGCGTGGCTGCATCCGCACGCTGCATCTCGCCGTAGGCGACGTTGTCGGCGATGGTGCCGTCGAACAGCATCACCTGCTGGCCTACGAGCGCGATCTGCCGGCGCAGGTCGGCGAGCCGGTAATCGCGCAGCGGATGACCGTCGAGCAGGATCTCACCGGACTCCGGTTCGTAGAAACGCGGGATCAGCTTGATCAGCGTCGACTTGCCGCTGCCGGAGCGACCGACGATCGCGGTCACCGTGCCCGGCCGCGCGGTGAAGCTGACGTCCTCGAGCGCCGGCGTCGACTGGCCCGGGTAACGCGCGCTGACGTGGCGGAACTCGATCTCGCCCTGCGCCCGCGCGAGCGTCCGGGTGCCCTCGTCGCGCTCGTCCTCGGCATCGAGCACAACGAACAGGCGTTCCGCCGAAGCGACGCCCTTCTGCAGCATGTTCTGCACGGTGGTGAGCTGCTTGAGCGCGGGGATGATCGCCATCATCGACGTCATCAGCTGGACGAAGTTGCCCGCCGACAGGCGGCCGGCCATCGCCTCGCGCGCCGCGACCCACAGCAGCACCGCAAGCCCGACCGCACCCATCACCTGCACCAGTGCCGAGGAGATGCTGCGGGTAGCCTCGACCTTCAACGCCAACCGCAGATGGGTGTCGGCCTGGGCGCGGTAACGCGTCATCTCCGCATCCTGCGCGCCGTACACCTTCACTTCCTGGTGGCTGCTCAGCGCCTGGTCGGCGTGCTGCAGCAGTTGCGCGCCGCTCTCCTGGATGCGGTGGGTGATCCGCCGGTAGCGCTTTCCGACCCGGTCCATCACCCACGCCAGCGGCGGCGCCAGCAGCAGGATCGACAGCGTGACCTGCCAGCTGATCCAGAACATCACGGCGAGCATCGCCACGATCTGCATGGACTGCTGCAGCATCACCTTGGCCGCGTCCACCGCCGCCTGCGCGACCTGGTCGCTGTCGGACCCGAGCCGGATCAGCATCTGCGAGACCGGCTCGCGGTCGAAATACGCGCCGGGCATGCGCAGCAGCTTGGACAGTACGGCGACGCGCTGGTCGCGCGCGATGCTGCGGCCGGCACGCGCCATGCTGGTGTCGGTGAGGTAGCCGGCGATGCCGCGCAACAGGAACAGCCCGACGATCGCCAGCGGCAGCCACATGCCCACCCGTGGGTCGCGCTCGACGAACGTGCCGTCGACGATCGGCCCCATGAGGTAGGTGAACGCGCCGCCGGCAGCCGCCTCGATCAGCATGCCGATGAGCGCCAGCGCGAGGAACGCGCGGTACGGCCGCGCGAAACCGAGCACGCGGCGGTACGTATGCCAGGGGGAAGACGACGTGTTCACGGCGCGGCGCGACGCGTCTCGGGTGCGGTGGCGATCATCACCCGGCGGAAGCCGAGCTGGCCGAGCGCGTCGTAGGCGGTCACCACCGCCTGATGCGGCGTGCGGCCGTCGGCGCGCAGCAGCACCGGGCGGTTGCGATCCGGGCCTGCAAGCTCGGCGACGGTGGCCTTCAGCGCCTCGACGTCGCTGCGCAGCACCTCGCGGTCCTCGACGAAGTAGTCGCCGTTGGCGTTGATCAGCACGCTCAGCGCACGCGTGTTCGCCGGCGCCGGTTCGCCGGTGGCACGCGGCAGCTCCAGGCGCAGGATCGAGCGCGCGTCGAACGTGGTGGTGACCACGAAGAAGATGATCAGCACCAGGATGACGTCGATCAGCGGAACCAGATCGATGCCGGGCTCGTCATCGCTGCGATGGTCGCGGATGCGCATGGCGTCACTCGGTGACCGGCTGCGGCACGGGGCGCGTCGGGCGCGCCGGATCGAGCACGTCGAGCAGCTGGATCGCCTCGTGCTCCATGTCGACGATGTAGCCGGCGATGCGGCCGCGCAACCAGCGATGCGCCATCAGCGCCGGCACCGCCACGATCATGCCCGCCGCCGTGCACACCAGCGCCTTGCCGATGCCGCCGGCGAGCTGGTTCACGTCGCCGATGCCGTGATCGAGGATGCCGAGGAACATCTGGATCATGCCGACCACGGTGCCGAACAGGCCGAGCAGCGGGCCGGCGGCGGCGATCGTGCCAAGCGTGTTGAGGAAGCGCTCCATCCGGTGCACCAGGTGGCGGCCGACGTCCTCGATGCGCTCGCGGATCACTTCGCGCGGACGCTGGCGCACGTCGAGCGCGGCCGCAAGCAGCGCGCCGAGCGGCGAGGTCGCGCGCAGCGACTCGATGTGCGCGGGATCGAGCCGGCCGGTGGCCGCCCACGCGCGCACCTCCTTGCCGAGGTTGGGCGGCAGCACCGCGACCCGCCGCAGCGTCCACGCGCGCTCCAGGATGATCGCGAGCGCCGCCACCGCCAGCATCAACAGCGGAATCATCGGCCAACCGCCGGCCTTCACCAGCTCGAGCACTGCAACCTCCGGCCTGCGGCCGCACAGGGAACGTCGATAGGATAGCCCAGCCGCTCACGGCCCCGACCCGGCACGCGGCTGCCCGCCTGAACGCCGCGCGGCATCCCACCAGCGCGGGTTCGCGTGGCGGTACGCCGACACCGTGATCCCGCTCGCGCGCGCGCCGACCTCCAGCGCGCCCGTCTCCGCCGTGATCCATGTGCGCGCACCGGCCTGCCGCCAACGCTCCAGCACATGCGGCAGCGGATGCCCGAAGCGGTTGCCGTGCCCGCTCGACACCAGCGCATGACGCGCTCTCACGGCGGCGACGAACGCCGGATCCGACGAACCGCCGCTGCCGTGATGCGCGACCAGCGCGACGTCGGCGCGCAGCGTGTGCCCGTACGCGCGCACCAACATGCGTTCGACCACCTCGCCGATGTCGCCGGTGAGCAGCGCGCTGCCGTGCGCGCCGTCGATCCGCAGCACGCAGCTGGACTCGTTGCGCAGGTACGGGAAGAACGGAGGCGGATGCAGGAACGTGAAGCGCACGCCGTCCCACCGCCAGCTCTCGCCGCTGCGGCACGTCCGTGCGGACGGCACGCCAGCGCCCTCCGGCGCCCGCAGGTTCCGCACTGGCACCGCGCGCGCGACCGCAGGCCAGCCACCGGCATGATCGTTGTCGGCGTGGCTGATCACCACGGCATCCAGCCCGCGCACCCCGAGCGCGCGCAGCGCCGGGACGACCGCACGCTCGCCGGCGTCGAAGCCGTCCGGCACCGCGGGCCCCGCGTCGTAGAGCAGCGTGTGGCGCGCGGTGCGCACCAGCACCGCCAGTCCCTGCCCGACGTCCACCACCTGCAGTCCGAACTCACCTGGCTGCGGCAGCCGCCGGTCCGGCCACAGTAACGGCAGCCACAGCAGCGTGGCGAGCGTCTTCCCCGGCGTGCCGCGCGGCAGCAGCCACCAGAACGCCGCCAGCATCGCCAGCGGCAACGCGAACATGCGCGGCTCCGGCAACCACCAGACCGCCCACGGCGAAGCCGCGAGGCGCTCGAACAGCGGCCAGCTCAGGTCGAAGCACGCGGCCGCGGCCTGCCATGCCGGCGCGCCCGCACCCGCGTGCAGCGTCTCCAGCAGCAGACCCAGCAGCGCGAGCGGGACCACCACCAGGCTCCACCACGGCACCGCGACCAGGTTGGCCAGCGGGCCGACGAGCGACGCCTGTCCGAACAACGCCACGGTGAGCGGCAGCAGCCCGAGCGTCGCCACGCCCTGGGCGGACAGGAACGCGCGCCACGGCCGGTCGTGGCCGGGCAGGCACCAGATCAGCCAAGCGACACCGACGAAGCTCAGCCAGAAGCCGGCGCCCAGCACCGCGAGCGGATCCACCGCGAGCACCACGAACGCCGCCAGCGCGAGCGTCCGTGCCGGGGTCGTCGCCCACCGCGCCGCGCGGCTCACTGCCACCACCGCGATCATGAGCAGCGTGCGCACCGTCGGCAGCGCGAAGCCGGCTACCGCGGCATAGACGAGCGCGCCGAGCGCACCGGCGACCGCGGCGGCCACCGGGCGCGGCACGCGCCGCCCCCACCCCGGCACCAGCCACCACGCGGCACGCGCCAGCAGCGCGAACAACCCGGCGACCAGGCCGACGTGGAAGCCGGAGATGGCTACCAGATGGGTGAGGCCGTTCGCACGCAGCACGTCCCAGTCGTCGTCCGTCAGCTCGCGCGTGTCGCCGAGCGCGAGCGCACGCACGAAGCGCGCCGAGTCGTCCGGCACGGAGCGGCCGATGCGTCCGGCCATCGCCTCGCGCCAGGCCGGCAGGCCGCGCCGCGGCGCCAGCCGGCGCGCGCGTTGCGGATCACGCACGTAACCGGTCGCGGCGATGCGCTGCGCCACTGCGTGACGCTCGGCATCGAGCCCGCCCGGGTTACGCAGACCGCGCGGTGCGCGCAGCCGCGCCACCAGTTGCCAGCGCTCGTCGGCGCGCAGCTGCGGTGCCGGCCCGTCGTGGCCGTCGTACCAGGCCAGCCGCAGCCGTCGGCCGCGCAGCGGCGCGGGCTGATCGGGCGCATCGTCCACGTCGAGCACGAACCGCACGCGCCGCGGCTCGCGCACCGGCAGTTCGGCGATCCGACCGCGCAGGAGGACCTCGCGCCGTTCCCAGTCGGGCGGCAGCTGCTGCGCCAACGCAAGCGCACCGTGCATGCACAGCCACGCCACGCCGGCGAGCGCTGCGCCCGACAACCGCAACGGGGTTTCGCGCCGCCACCACAGCGCCAGCCCGCAGGCCAAGGCCAGCGCGGCCAGCCACGGCGGGGGCAGCACCGGCAGCAGCGCGCCTGCGGTGACGCCGGCGAGCAGCGCCAGCGCGGTGGCGGGTCCGAGAGGCGGCGTCCCTGCCGCGTCGCGCATGGCCGGCTAGATCTCCCCGGCCGGCAGTGGACGCAGGCGGCCCTCGTGCAGTTCCAGGACGCGATCCAGCCGCCGCGCCAACCGGCGGTCGTGGGTCACCACGACCAGGCTGGTGCCGTGCTCGCGGTTGAGCGCGAGCATGAGGTCGAACACGGTCGCCGCGGTCTTCTCGTCGAGGTTGCCGGTGGGCTCGTCGCCGAGCACGCAGGCCGGCCGGTTCACCAGCGCACGCGCCACCGCCGCGCGCTGGCGCTCGCCGCCGGACAGCTCGCCCGGCTTGTGCTCGAGGCGATGGCCGAGGCCCACTGCCTCCAGCAGCGCCTTCGCCCGCTCGCGCGCCTCGCGCTGCGCCCGACCGGCCAGCAGCAGCGGCAGCATCGCGTTCTCGAGCGCGGTGAACTCCGGCAGCAGGTGATGGAACTGGTAAATGAAGCCGAGCGCGCGGTTGCGCAGGCGGCCGCGCTCGGCGTCCGAAAGCGCGCTCATCTTCTGCCCGCTCACGAACACCTCGCCCTCGGTCGGCGTGTCGAGCCCGCCGAGCAGGTGCAACAGCGTGCTCTTGCCGACACCGGACGCTCCGACGATCGCCACCGTCTCGCCGGCGGCGACCGCGAGCTCCAGGCCCGCGAACACCGGCGTGCGCAGCCGGCCTTCGGTGTAGGTCTTGCCGAGACGCTCGGCGCGCAGCACCGCGGTGATCTCACTCATAGCGCAGCGCCTCCGCCGGCGCGGTGCGCGAGGCGCGCCAGGCCGGATACATGGTGGCGACGAACGCCATCGCCAGCGCCACCAGCGCGGTGGCGACGACGTCGGCGGCCTGCAGGTCGGTGGGCAGGCCGGTGATGTAGTAGACGTCTTCCGGCAACAACTTCACCCCGAGCACGCGCTCGATCAGTTGCAGGATCCGCTCCAGGTTGAGCGTCAGCAGGATGCCACCGAGCACCCCGAGCGCGGTGCCGATCAGTCCGATCAGCGTGCCCTGCACGACGAACACCTGCATCACGCCACGCGGCGTCAGGCCCAACGTGCGCAGGATCGCGATGTCGGCCTGCTTGTCGGTCACCAGCATCACCTGCGAGTTGACCAGGTTGAACGCGCCCATGCCGATGATGAAGGCGAGCAGGATCGCCATCACGGTCTTCTCCATGCGCAGCGCGCGGAACAGGTTGGCGTTCTCGCTGGTCCAGTCGCTGACCCGGTAGCGCCCGCCGAGCGCGAGCATCAACTCGCGCGCGACGTCGAACGCCTGGTCCATGTCGTACAGGCGCAGGCGCACGCCGGTGACGCCGTCGTCCATCCGCAGCACGCGCTGCAGGTCGGCCATGTGCACGATCGCCAGGCCCTTGTCGAACTCGTTGTAGCCGGCCTCGAAGATGCCGCTGACCACGAAGCGCTTCAGGCGCGGGGTCAGGCCGGCGGGCGTGCTGCGAAAGTCGGAGGTGGTGACCAGCACGCTGTCGCCGACCGACACGCCCAGCCACAGCGCCAGCTCGCGGCCGAGGATGATGTGGTAGCTGCCCGGCTGCAGCGACTCGAAGCGGCCTTCCACCACCTTGTCGGCGATCACCGACACCTTGCCCTCCTCGGACGGCACGATGCCGCGCACCAGCGCCGGCTGGTTGCGGGTGCCGGAGATGAGCGCCTCCTTCTCGACGTACGGCGCGGCGCCGGCAACCCGCGGGTCGCGCGAGGCCGCGCGCACCGCCTCGGGCCAATCGGCCAGCGGCTCGCCGTAGCCACTGACGGTGGCGTGCGCGGCCATCTGCAGCATGCGGTCGCGGATCTCGCGCTGGAAGCCGCCCATCACCGCCATCGTGGTGATCAGGATGGCGACGCCGAGCGCGATACCGACGATCGATGCCAGCGAGATGAAGGAGATGAACCCGTTGCGGCGTTTGGCGCGCAGGTAGCGCAGGCCGATGGCGGCGGGAACCGGTGTGAACATGGCGGTCGGTCGGGAAAGGTCCGCTATGGTGCCATCGTCGGGCCACGATGCCGTGCAGGCGGTGTGCTCATGGCCAGGCGCAGTGCGCGCCGGTCGGCCGCGCCCAGGGTATCCGGCCACCACAGCAGCCGTTGCTCATGGCCGCCGACATCGGTCCACACCAGCGTGGCCAGTGGCCCGCGCCAGCGCACCGCCGCGCGCTGCACGCGCACTCCATCGACGTGCACGCACTCGGTGGCGACCGCCACGTCGCGGCGCGGACGGCGCAGCTCCTGCCGCGCCTGCATCACGCCCACGAGCGGCGCCGCCAGCGCCAGCGGCATGGCGAGCCCGCGTGGCGCCTCACTCGTCCACACGCCGACGCCACCGAGCAGGCCCAGTGCGATCAGCGCACCGGCCAGCGCCGGCGACGGCCGCCACTCAATGCGGCAACTCGCGGATGCGGTCGACGAGGTGCTGGAGGTCGTCATCGGGCGCGCGCTCGTGGCCGAGGAACCAGCGCCACAGCCTATCGTCCTCGCAGTCCAGCAGCCTTAGGAAAACCGCCCGTTCGTGCTCGGAAGAGCGCCGCCATCCGGCCTCGAGCCAGCGCTCCAGCAGCTGGTCCAGCTCGCGCATGCCACGCCGGCAACGCCAGCGCAGCCGGCGCAGCTCCGCCTCGTCGCTCATCCGCGCAGCAGGCCGTATCCGAGCACCGCCCAGAGCGTCCACAGCGCCAGCCCGCCGGCGACGTACGCATAGAAGCGGTGCATGACCTTGTTGTAGGTGCACTGGATCGCGCTGTGCAGCACGCGCAAAGCGACGAATGCCCACGCCAGGCCAAGCGTCAGCGCGTCGACCTGGGCGGTGACGTGCGCCACCACCAGCGCCAGGTAGAACAGCACCGGCAGTTCGAACAGGTTGCGGAAATTGTCGGCGCGGTTGGACTGGGTCAGCCGCGCCGCGGCCTGGGTGGAGGTGGCGACCGCCTGCGGATGGATGCGCTCGCGGCGCATCTGGCCGACGCGCTGGAAGAACATCGCCCACCACACCACGAAGGTGAGGCCGGCCATCGCCAGCGCCGGGAGAAAGATCGCGTCCTGGTTCATCGCCCCTCCCCGCTCGCCAGCCGCATCAGGCGCGGCGGGCCAGCATCAGTTTCTTGATCTCGCCGATCGCCTGCGCCGGATTCAGGCCCTTCGGGCAGATCCGCGCGCAGTTCATGATCGTGTGGCAGCGGTACAGCTTGAACGGATCCTCCAGCTCGTCCAGGCGCGCGCCGGTGTCCTCGTCGCGGCTGTCGACGATCCAGCGGTACGCCTGCAGCAGGATCGCCGGACCGAGGTAGCGGTCGCCGTTCCACCAGTAGCTCGGGCAGCTGGTCGAGCAGCACGCGCACAGGATGCATTCGTACAGGCCGTCGAGCTTCTTGCGGTCCTCCGGCGACTGCAGGCGCTCGCGATCCGGCGGCGGCGCGCTCTGCGTGCGCAGCCACGGGCGGATCGACGCGTACTGGGCGTAGAAGTGGGTCAGGTCCGGCACCAGGTCCTTGATGACCGGCATGTGCGGCAGCGGATAGATCGGCACTTCCGCCTTGTCGCAGGAATCGATCGACTTGGTGCAGGCCAGCGCGTTGATGCCGTCGATGTTCATCGCGCAGCTGCCGCAAATGCCCTCGCGGCAGGAGCGGCGGAACGTCAGCGTCGGATCGACCTCGTTCTTGATCTTGATCAGCGCGTCCAGAACCATCGGACCGCAGGTCGCCAGATCGACCTCGTAGGTGTCCACGCGCGGGTTCATCCCGTCCTCGGGGTTCCACCGGTAGATCTTGAACGCGCGCACCCGCTTGGCGCCCGCCGGCGCCGGAAAGTGGCGACCTTTCTGGATCTGCGAGTTCTTCGGGAGGGTGAATTCGGCCATGGTCTTGGGTCCGGGATTCGGGAACGGGTACCGGGATTCGGACCTCCGGCTGCTGTGCGCAGCCGGACGCCGGATCCCGGAACCCGGCCGTCAGTAAACGCGCGGCTTCGGCGGGATCACGCTCACCTCGTCGGTCAGCGTGTACAGGTGAACCGGGCGGTAGTCGATGCGGGTGTTGCCCGCCTCGTCCACCCAGCACAGGGTGTGCTTGAGCCAGTTCTGGTCGTCGCGCTCGGGGAAGTCCTCGCGCGCATGCGCGCCGCGCGACTCGGTGCGGTTCTCCGCTGACACGATCGTCGCCAGCGCTTGGCCGAGCAGGTTGGATAGCTCGTAGGTCTCGATCAGGTCGGAGTTCCATACCAGCGAGCGGTCGCTGACGCGGACGTCGCCGAACATCGCGTTGATCTCGCGCATCTTGCGCACGCCGTCGGCCAGCGTCTCACCGGTGCGGAACACCGCCGCGTCCGACTGCATCGTGCGCTGCATGCGGTCGCGGATCACGGCGGTCGGCGTGCCGCCGCTGGCATTGCGCAGGCGGTCCAGGCGCGCGAGCGCGGTGTCGCAGGCGTCGGCCGCCAGCTTCGGATGCGGCAGGCCCGGGCGGATCTGCTCGGCGCAGCGGTTGGCGACCGCGCGCCCGAACACCACCAGGTCGAGCAGCGAGTTCGAGCCGAGACGGTTGGCGCCATGCACCGACACGCACGCCGCCTCGCCGATTGCGTACAGGCCCGGCACCACCGCATCGGGGTCGCCGCTGCGCAGCTGCACGACCTCGCCGTGGTAGTTGGTCGGGATGCCGCCCATGTTGTAGTGGACAGTCGGGATGACCGGGATCGGCTCCTTGGTCACGTCGACGCCGGCGAAGATCCGTGCCGATTCGGCGATGCCCGGCAGCTTCTCGTGGATCACCTCGGGGCCGAGGTGGGTCAGGTCGAGGAGGATGTGATCCTTGAACTCGCCGACGCCGCGGCCTTCGCGGATCTCGATGGTCATCGAGCGCGACACCACGTCGCGCGACGCGAGGTCCTTGTACTGCGGCGCGTAGCGCTCCATGAAGCGCTCGCCCTGCGAGTTGCGCAGGATGCCGCCCTCGCCGCGCACGCCCTCGGTGATCAGGCAGCCCGCGCCGTAGATGCCGGTCGGGTGGAACTGCACGAACTCCATGTCCTGCAGCGCCAGACCCGCGCGCAGCGCCATGCCGCCGCCGTCGCCGGTGCAGGTGTGCGCCGAGGTGGCCGAGAAGTACGCACGCCCGTAGCCACCGGTGGCCAGCACCACGCCGTGGGCGCGGAACAGGTGCAGCGTGCCTTCGGCCATGTCGAGCGCCAGCACGCCGCGGCAGACGCCGTCGGCGTCCATGATCAGGTCGAGCGCGAAGTATTCGATGAAGAAACGCGCGTCGTGCGCCAGCGACTGCTGGTACAACGTGTGCAGGATCGCATGTCCGGTGCGGTCGGCGGCCGCGCAGGTGCGCTGTGCCGGCGGACCTTCACCGTAACGGGTGGTCATGCCGCCGAACGGGCGCTGGTAGATCTTGCCTTCTTCGGTGCGCGAGAACGGCACGCCGTAGTGCTCGAGTTCGATGATGGCCGGAATCGCCTCGCGGCACATGTACTCGATGGCGTCCTGGTCGCCCAGCCAGTCCGAGCCCTTGATGGTGTCGTAGAAGTGGTAGCGCCAGTCGTCCTCGCCCATGTTGGCGAGCGCGGCCGAGATACCGCCCTGCGCGGCGACGGTGTGCGAACGGGTCGGGAACACCTTGGTGATGCACGCGGTGTTCAGGCCCTTGGCGGCCAGGCCGAACGTGGCGCGCAGGCCGGCGCCACCGGCGCCGACCACGACGACGTCGTACTTGTGTTCGGTGATCTTGTAGGCGGTCGGCATGGTTCAGTTCCCCAGCGCGATGCGGACGATGGCGAGCACGCTGGCGAGTGCCGCGAGAACGTTGACGAAGATGTTGAGCAGCTGCGCGGCCACGGCGGTCCAGGCCGTGTGCACGTAGTCCTCGATGACCACCTGCAGGCCGAGCTTGGAATGCCAGAACGCGGCGATCACGAACGCGGTCAGCAGCGTGGCGTGCAGCGGGTGGGCGACGGTGGCGCGGATCGTCGCGTAGTCGTCGCCGATCCACGACAGCACCAGCCCGACCACGTAGATCGACAGCAGCGCGACCGCGACCGCGGTCAGGCGCTGGGTGACGAAGTGGTCGGTACCGCTCTTGGCCGAACCGAGACCGCGCGCGGTCTTCAGCGGATTGCGCAGACGGTAGCGGACGCTCATGCCCCACCCCGCTGAGTCATCGCGACCAGGAACACCACTGCGGTCAGCACCAGGCTGCCGATCACCGAAGCCCAGCTGCTGCGCACGAAGCTCTCGATGCGGTAGCCGAAGCCGGCATCCTGCAGCAGGTGCCGGATGCCGTTGCAGAAGTGGTAAGCGAGCGACCACACCCAGCCGAACAGCACCAGGAACCCGAGCGGCGAGCGGAAGAACCCGACCACGCGGCCCCAGGCTTCGGGCCCGTCGGCGAGCGCGAGCAGCGCCCAGGCGATCAGCAGCGCGCCCAGCGACAGCACGATGCCGGTAGCGCGGTGAAGGATGGAGGACACCATCTGCACCTGCCAGCGATAGATGCTCAGGTGCGGTGACAGGGGACGTTCGCGTGTCGCCATGGGCGTAGCGTGTCTCGGCTGGGCGGCAGGGCCGCGGGCGGGGCTAGCAGTTCCTGCGGCGCGCGCGTCCTGCGCCTCGCCGCTCCTCGATCCGGTTCACCGGCTCCGCGCCGAGGAGCGAACGCCGGGGCGCTCGTGTTCCGCGGGCACGTCGTCCAGCCGCGCTGCCGGCACCCGAGGGCGCCGGCTCGACGCTCCGGATACGAGCGCAACTCAAAAATCGATGCAGCGGCCGTTCTTTTCCCAGTCGCCGTAGCGCGTCGGCTCCGGCCCCTCGCGTCCGCCGAATTCCTTCGGACGGGGCGGCGCCGGCGTCTGCGCAGGGCGCTCCTCGGCGGGCTCGGGCGTGCCGGACGAGGACGCGTCGGGAGGAGTCTGGCCTATCATCACGACGTTAAATTCTAGGCTTCGCCGCTCATGCAAGACAACCCGCAGCCGCTGCCGGACAACGGCTCCGCGGCCGCCGCCGCACTCGCCGCGCTGCCCGGACACCGGGTGATCGCGCTTGCCGGCCGCGACGCCGAGACGTTCGCGCACGCGCAATTCATGAACGACGTCGTCGCGCTGCCGGTCGGCCACTGGCAGTGGAACGGCTGGCTGACCGCCAAGGGCCGCGTGATCGCGCTGTTCGCTCTGCTGAAGCTCGACGCGGAGACGCTGTGGCTGCTGGTGCCGGATGCCGATGCGTTCGCGCTGGCCGAGCAGCTGCGGCGCTTCCTGTTCCGTCGCAAGGCCGCCATCGGCGTACGCGAGGACCTCGGCGCGATCGCCGGCTTCGCGCCGCCGGCTGCAGCGCACGGCAGCCAATGGGCCGGCGATCCGGCCACCGGCATCGAGCTCGACATGGGGGGTGCCGCGCCGCGCGTGTTGAAGATCGCGCCGATGCCGCCCGCGCGGCCGGTCGATCCCGCGTTCGTCGAGCGATGGGCCGCGGCCGACCTGCGCCACGGCCTGCCGCGCCTGCCGGCCTCGCAGGCAGAGCACTGGACGCCGCAGCAGCTTTCGCTGGAGAGGCTGCGCGCCTTCAGCGTCAAGAAGGGTTGCTACCCGGGCCAGGAGATCGTCGCACGCACGCATTTTCTCGGCCAGGCCAAACGCGGGTTGGCGCTGTTCAAGTCCGACGCGCCGCTGGTGCCCGGCCACGAGGTCCGCGAAGACGGCAACGTGTTCGGCACCGTGCTGGCTACCGCCGAGGATGACGGGCACCACCTCGCGCTCGCTGTGGCGCCGCTGGACCGGTTCGCGGAGGCGCCGGTTTCCGACGGCATTCCGCTGCGCGCACTGCCGCTGCTCGAGGGGCTCGCGCGCTGAGCGCGTCCGCCGCTACGACGCCAGCGCGTCGGCCGCGGCGACGATGTCCGCCTCCGACGGAATGACCACGAACGCGGCGCCGGCGAGCGGCGTGTAGGTGTCCACCCCGACCACGCGCCGCAGCGGCACATGACCGAGGCCGCCTTCGACCAGCGCGGTGATGATGCCCTCGCCCACGCCGGCGCTGCGGCGGCCTTCATCGACTACGATCACCCGCTTCGCGTTGCGCGCCTGCTCGACGATGAACGCTTCGTTGAGCGGCACCAGCCAGCGGAGATCCACCACGCGCGCCTTCCAGCCGTGCTTGCGCTCGATCTCGCGCACCGCGCGCAGGCTCATCGGCACGCCGTTGCCGAACGTGAAGACGACCAGGTCGTCGCCGGCGCTGCCGTCCTCCGGCGCATACACGCGGCCCTCGCCGAGCGGGATCGCGCGGTCGGGCGTCGGATAGGTCGTCAGCCAGCCACCGTCACCGGCTTCGTACAGGTCCTTGGCCATGTACAGCGCGATCGGTTCGAGGAACGCGCACACGCGGCCGTCGACCTTGGCCAGCGCCATCATCGTGCGCAGCATCATCGCCGCGTCGTCGCCGCGCGACGGGCAGCCGACCACCAGGCTCGGGATGTCGCGCAGCGCGGTGATCGAGTTGTCGTTGTGAAAGTGGCCGCCGAAGCCGCGCTGGTAACCGAGCGAGGCGATCCGCATCACCATCGGGTTGCGGTACTGGCCGTTGCTGAAGAACTGCAGCGAGCACGCCTCGCCGCGGATCTGGTCGCAGGCGTTATGGAAGTACGCGAGATACTGGATCTCCGGCACCGGCAGCAGGCCCATGTTGGCGAAGCCCTGCGCCATGCCGAGGATCATCGTCTCGTCCAGCAGCGTGTTGAACACGCGGCGCGGACCGAACGCCTTGTACAGCCCCTTGGTGACGGTGTACACGCCGCCTTTCTGCGCGACGTCCTCGCCGAACAGCAGCGCCTCCGGATACTTGGCGAACAGGTCGTGCAGCGCGTTGTTGATCTGGATGGCGAGATGCCGCGGCGGCTGGTGCTCGGGGAGCTTCGCCTCGCCGCCGAACGCCTGCACGCGTCGCTCGGCGTAGTCGGCGCGCGTGGCCTCGGCATTGACCGCCTCGGGCGTGTACGGCGCGAGCGGCGCGACCACTTCTTCGAGCGTCTGCAGCTTCGGGCGGCGGTCGGCCTCCTCGGCCGCGGCGAAGCATTTCTTCCGCGTGGCCTCGTACAGCTCGAGAATCTCGTCCTTGCCCATCAGGCCGGATTCGAGCGCGATCGCCGCGGAACGCAGCAGCGGATCGGTCGCCTCCACCGCGCAGAGCTCTTCGATCGAACGCCACTCGATCTCGAAGTCGGTGCCGGCGTGGCCCATGATTCGGGTGGTGCGCAGGTGCAGGAACGTCGGACGACGCGTGCGCCGGCAGTGTTCGACCGCGCGCTGCACATCGCCGTAGCCGGAGGCGAGATCGAGGCCGTCGGCGTGGAAGTAGTCGAGCCCCTCCATCGCCTGGAAGCGGCGTCCGATCCAGCCGTCCGGCGTCTTCACCGAGATGCCGATGCCGTTGTCCTCGCAGACGAACAGCACCGGCGCCGGCAGCTTCTGGTAGGCGGTCCAGGCCGCAGCATTGAACGCGGTCTGCGCGGTGGCGTGGTTGGCGGAGGCATCGCCGAACGAGCAGATCACGATGCTGTCGTCCGGCACCGGCAGCGTGTGGCCGATGCGGCGGCCGGCCTCGATGGCGACCGCGGTGCCCAGCGCCTTCGGCAGGTGCGAGGCGATCGTCGAGGTCTGCGGCAGCACCCACAGCGGCTTGCTGCCCCACACCTTGTGGCGACCGCCGCTGGCCGGGTCCTCCTTGCTGGCCGCGAACGACAGCGCCGAATCCATGATCGGATCCATGCCGGGCAGCTTGCGGAAGCGCTCGGCCATGAAGCCGCCGCTGCGGTAATGCAGGAACGCGGGGTCGGTGTGGCGGGTCAGCCGCGCCACCATCGCGTTGCCCTCGTGGCCGGAGCTGCCGATGGTGTAGAAGACCTTGTTCTGCACGCGCAGCACGCGCGCCATCAGGTCGAGGTGACGGCTGATCAACTGCGACTCGAACAGGTCACGGAAGCCCTGCGCATCGAGCGCGCTGCCGTCGAGGATCGCTTCGTGCGGCGCCGGCCGCGCCTCGCGCGGACCGTCCCACTGCTTCACGAACTCGACGAAATTGGCGTCGCACACCTCGGCGCGGTTGACGCCCTTCATGCGGGCCGGAATCGGATTGGGCACGGCAGCGAACATGCGGTACTCCCCCGCGCAGGCGCGGGCATCAAAACGGTCAGGTGCTTTGTGCGATCAGCGCGGCGTTCTCGCCCGCCGGTTCGGCCATCGCCACGAAGCCGGGCGTGGCGCGCACGCGATCGAGCCAGTCGCGCAGCGCAGGGTACGGGTCGAGCGCGATGCCGCCGTGCGGGGCGACGTGGGTGTACGCGAACAGCGCAATGTCCGCCACGCCGTAGCGCTCGCCGGTGAACCAGGCATGCGTGCGCAGGTGGCGTTCCATCACGGCGAGCGCCTGGTGCGCGCGCTCACGCAGACGCGCAAGCTCCGCCCTGCGCGGCGAATCCAGCGGCGTCCAGCCGCAGACGAAACGCGCCACGGCGACGTACGGCTCGTGGCTGTACTGCTCGAAGAACAGCCACGACAGCGCCTGCGCGCGCTGCCAGGGATCGGCGGGCAGGTAGTCCGTGCCTTCGGCCAGCCAGCACAGGATGGCGTTCGATTCGGTCAGCACTGCGCCGTCTTCGCGCACCACGATCGGCACCCGGCCGTTCGGATTCAGTGCCAGGAACTCGGGGGTGCGCGTCTCGCCCTTCGGGCTGTCGACCTCCACCCAGCGGTACGCACACCCGAGCTGCTCCAGCAGCAGCCGCACTTTGTGGCAGTTGCCGGATGGCGAGTAGCCGTAGACGGTGATCATGCATGCGCCCCGCGACGACGCATCCAGTCCTCGCGGCTCTGCCCCCAGATCTCGACCGGGAGCGCCTCGAACGGGGCCGGCAGTTGGCCAGGCCCGAGGTTGCGCGAACCCATGCGCTCGGCGAGCTTCTGCGACGCCACGTTGGCCGGCGCGATGCAGTGGACGATGTCGCGCCAGCCGAGCCGCTCGAACGCCCAGTCGATCGCCGCGGTCGCCGCCTCGCGGGCGAACCCCTGCCCCCAGGCGTCCATGTGGAAGACCCAGCCGATCTCGTTGCCTGGCCAGCCCTCCGGGCGCCACGGACCGGTCTGGCCGAGCCAGCGGCCGCTGGCCTTGTCGATCACCGAGAACATGCCGAAGCCCTGCACCAGCCACGCGCCCGGCATCTGCAGGAAGCGCCTCCAGGCCGCCGCGCGCGGCATGTGCCCGCCGATGTGGCGCGCCGCCTCCTCGTCGCCAAGCAGTTCGGCGAAACGGTCGAAATCCTCCGCGCGCGGCACGCGCAGGACCAGCCGTTCGGTCTCCAGCCGGATCTCGTCGAGCACCATCGCGTCTCCGCCGAGCGGATCAGAACGCGTTGATGCCGGTCAGCTCGCGGCCGACCACCAGCTGGTGCACGGTCTCGGTGCCTTCGTAGGTGATGACCGACTCGAGGTTGAGCGCATGACGGATCGCGGAATGCTCGACCGTGATGCCGGCGCCGCCGAGCAGGTCGCGCGACTCGCGCGCGATGTCGATCGCCATGCGCACGTTGTTCCACTTGGCAAGCGACACCTGCGTGGGCTGCATGCGGCCGGCGTCCTTCAGGCGGCCGAGCTGCAGCGAGATCAGCTGCGCGGCGGTGATGCGGCGGGCCATGTCGGCGAGCTTGAGCTGCGCGGCCTGGGTGGCCGCGACCGGACGGCCGAACAGGATGCGCTCCTTGGAATACTGCAGCGCCTCGTCGAGGCAGGCGATCGCCGAACCGATCGGCCCCCAGGTGATGCCGTAGCGCGCCTGGGTCAGGCAGCCGAGCGGACCCTTCAGACCCTTCACGTTCGGCAGGCGGTTGGCCTCCGGCACGCGCACGTTGTCGAAGTACAGCGCGCTGGTGACCGACGCGCGCAGCGACATCTTGTGCTTGATCTCCTGCGCGGCGAAGCCGGGCATGCCCTTCTCGACCACGAAGCCCTGGATGCCGTCGTCGGTCTGCGCCCAGACGATGGCGATATCCGCCAGGTTGCCGTTGGTGATCCACATCTTGGCGCCGTTGAGGATCCAGTCCCCGCCGTCGCGGCGCGCGTGGGTCTTCATGTTGGCCGGATCGGAGCCGCCGTGGGGCTCCGTCAGGCCGAAGCAGCCGATGATCTCGCCGCGCGCCATGCCGGGCAGCCAACGCTGGCGCTGCTCCTCGGTGCCGTAGGCGAAGATCGGATACATGCACAGCGAGCTCTGCACCGAGACGAAGCTGCGGATGCCGGAATCGCCGCGCTCCAGCTCCTGGCAGATCAGCCCGTAGCTCACCGCGTTGAGGCCGGCGCAGCCGTACTGTTCCGGCAGCGTGGAGCCGAGCAGGCCGAGCCCGGCGATCTCAGGGATCAGGTCGGTCGGAAAGCGGCCTTCTTCGAAGCACTCGCCGATGATGGGCAGCACGCGCTCGTCGGTGAAACGGGCGACGCTGTCCTGCACCGCGCGCTCTTCCTCGGTCAGCAGCGAGCGCACGTCGTAGAGATCGTAGGGATTCAGGGCCATGGCGGGCTTCTTGGCAGACAGGGGCGGCAAAGTTCGCCATTGTAAGCCGCCCGTCGGCCGCGCCGCCCGCTGCCCACGAAAAAAGGGCCGGTCGCCCGGCCCTTCGAGGGTCGCCGCGCTGGCTCAGCGGCGCGTGTCGTGGGAAGCCATCGCGGCCGTCTGCAGCACCACCTCGCCGTCCACCACCGGCAGGCGCGCGCCCGGATGCTCGTCCATGCGCACGGTCTGCTGCAGGCCCTGGTAGCGGTAGGTGACGTCGTAGCCGACCACGTCCTCGCGCTTGCCCAGCGAAATGCGGTTGCCCGGCTTGCTGTCCATGCGCATGGTGCCGGTGGTGCCGTCGTCGTTGCGGTAGGTCACGTTGTAGCCGACCACGCGGGTGGCGCTGGACGTGTCGGTGATGGTGCGGCACTGGCGTTCGGTACGGGCGACCACGCGGCCGCCGACGTGCCGGCGGTCGACACGGTTGCCGATGTAGCCGCCGGCCACCGCGCCCGCGGCGGTCGCCGCCTTGCGGCCGTTGCCGTCGCCGATCTGGTTGCCGACCAGGCCGCCGATGATCGCGCCGGCCACGGTGCCGCCGACGTTGCCGTCGCGCTCAGGCAGGCGGTCCTGCACCACCACGTCCTCGCACACCTCGCGCGGCGTGGAGGTGGTGCTGGTCTCGCGGATCGGCTCGCTGTCGATCACGCTGGCATAGAGCGGGCGTGTCTCGCGGATCGGGCGCACGTCCACCACGTCGGCGTAGTCCACGCGCGGCGTATCCAGCGCGTCGCTGCGCGCCGCATCGATCGTCTGCGCGCCCGCGACCGGCGGCGCGGCGGTGAGTGCCGGCGCGGCAGGCTCGTCGGAGCGGAAGCTGTTGTAGGCGGCGACGGCCACGCCGCCCACCAGCATGGAGGCCAAAACCGCGGCGAGCATGTTCTTGTTCATGCGTAGTCCTCGTGGGCTGCTTCGGCCCGTTCTGCGTCGGCGAGGATTCCAGCACCGGATGGCTGAACGCGGACGTTATTTTTCCGTCATGGCTGAGCACCGCGTAAACGCACATCACACCGGCCTGCTAGCCTTCACGACACGCGTTGCGGAGATGCGACATGCCTCACCCTTTGCTTCAGCCCCTCCTGCGATGGGCCGGCGGATTGCGCCATCCGACGCTGTTCAAGCTGACTGCGCTGGTGTTCGTGCTCGACTTGTTCATCCCGGATCTGCTGCCGTTCGCCGACGAGATCCTGCTGGGCCTGGGCACGTTGCTGCTGGCCAACTGGAAGAACCGGCGCACGTTGCCGCCCGCGCCGCGGCCGTGAGCGCATGCTGGTCGATACGCACTGCCATTTCGATGTCGACGAGTTCGACCGCGACCGTGATGCGGTGATCGCACGCGCACGCGCTGCCGGCGTCGCGCACCAGATCGTGCCGGCGATCGAAGCGGCGACGTGGCCCAGGCTGCGCGACGTCTGCGCCAGCGAACCCGGCCTGCACGCCGCGTACGGATTGCATCCGCTGTTCCTCGCACGACACCGGCCCGAGCACCTGCGCGAGCTGCGCGGGTGGATCGAACGCGAACGCCCGGTGGCGATCGGCGAGTGCGGACTCGACTACTACGTCGAGGAGCTCGACCGTGACGCGCAGCAGGCGTATTTCGAACAGCACCTGCGGCTCGCGCGCGAGTTCGACCTGCCGCTGGTCGTGCACGCGCGCCGCGCGGTCGAGGACGTGATCCACGCGATCCGCCGCGTAGGCGGCGTGCGCGGCGTGGTGCACAGCTTTTCCGGCAGCCCGGAGCAGGCGCGCCAGCTGTGGGATCTGGGGTTCCTGACCGGGATCGGCGGGCCGGTCACCTATCCGCGCGCGAACCGCCTGCGCCGGCTGGTGGCGACGATGCCGCTGGAGTTCCTGCTGCTGGAGACCGACGCGCCCGACCAGCCGGACTGCGACCACCGCGGCCAACGCAACGAGCCGGCGCGGCTGGCGCGCGTGCTGCACACGCTGGCCGAACTGCGTGCGCAGGACCCGGCGGAGATCGCGCGCGCGACCACCGACAACGCGTACCGGCTGTTTGCGCTCGCGCCCTAGCCGCTCACGCCAGGCCCAGCATCGCCTTCAACCGCAGCGCGTTCTCGACCGCGTGCGCGTGCGCGGTGTTGTCGAAGATGCACCAGGCTGGGCGGCCGCGACGCGCGCGCTCGCGCAGGTTCGCCGCGAGCGCCTGCAGACGCGCGTCGTCGTAGGCGCTGAAGTAGATCCGTGGTGAACCGTGCCAACGCCAGTAATGCCAACGTCCCTGCCCGCCGGGCGCGGCCGCCGCGTCCGGCCGCGGCGGGTCGGCGGCGACGCGAGCGATGGCATGGCGCGCCCACATCGCATCCGCCGCGGGCGTGTACCAGCTCGGGTGACGCGGCTCGCACGCCACCGGCACGTCGAAGCGCCGCCGCAGCATCGCGAAGAACGTATTGGCCGTGCGCGCGTCGAACGCGAGGCTGGGCGGCAGCTGCACGAGCAGGCCGCCCAGCTTGCGGCCGAGTCCGGCGACCTCGTCGGCGAAGCGGTCGAGCGCGGCGCCGGCGCGCTGCAGCCGCGCCTCGTGGGTGATCGCCTTCGGCAGCTTCACGGAGAAGCGGAACCCGTGCGGCACCTGCGCGGCCCAGCGCTCGTAGGTCTGCGGACGATGCGGGCGGTAGAACGACGAGTTGATCTCGGCGACGTCCAGCCGCGTGGCATAACGCGCGAGCCCGCTCCCACCGGGCCCGAACAGCACGGCCTGGCGCGAGGCGATCGACCAGCCGGCGCAGCCGATGCGTACGGGCGGATTCGGGGGCGCGGTGGAAGCGGCCATGCGCGGAAACTGCGCAGGCGCCACGCAGCCGGACGTGAAGGCCGCAAAACGCGAACGGGCCGGCGGCATGGCTGCCGCCGGCCCGTCCGGATCCGGGTGACGAGACCGGTTCGCGATCAGCCGCGCGCGGGCAGACCGCGGGCCGGCTGGCGATTGCGCACGCCATCCAGGCTCCACGCCCCGGCACCGGCCACCGCCAGCGCCAGGAAGCCGCCGGCGATCGCCAGGTTCTTGTTGAACTGGATCGCCTCGTTGCCGTCGGCCAGGTTGCCGTGGAACAGCACCGCGGTGGCCAGCGAGAACAGCGCCAGCGCCCAGGCGGCGTAGCGGGTCCAGGCGCCCGCCAGCACGGCCAGGCCGGCCAGCAGCTCGAGCGCGATGACCGGATAGACCAGGCTGCCCGAAACGCCCATGGCTTCCATGTACTGCTGGGTACCGGCGAGGCCGCCGATCTTGCTCCAGCCGGAGGTAATGAAGATGTAGGACAGGCCGATGCGGCCCAGGAGAAGTTGCAGGTCTTTCATGACGGCTTTCCTCGAAGGGTGATGGCGGGTCCGCAGCACGAACGCCCGCGGGCCCCGGCTTTTTGCCATCACCACCAGTGGGTTCAAACCGCCTTTTACTTAACCACTTGTTGCAATTTTGTCGCTAATCGACCCGCCAAACGGTGCAAGCCTTTGTCGCGACAGGGAATCCGCTGCGCAAGCAGGAGGCGCGGGCTAATCCGATGGGGCGACACGGCCGCGCCGGCAGGCCGGCACGGGGCCGGCGCAAGCGCGACCGCGCGCGCAGACCGGCGCCAAACGGTTCACACAATGCCCCTCGTGCATGCATGCGCCATGCACATGCCCGCCACACCACGCATGCGAGCGTTTTAACCACACGATAACGATTAGCCCGTCCGCCCGCCTCAGGGACGACGAGACGAGACCCGACGCTGTCGTGGGGAGCCGTGCCGCCCCGGCACGGAACGCAAGTTCGCGGCGCCGGCCCGGCACCGCTCCGAGGAAAACCGATCATGTCGTTCCGGGTGAGTGGATCGCGCGCGCTGGCCCTGGCGGGGCTGGCGGGAGTGGGACTGGCCGTGTTCGCCGCCACCCCGCCGGCGCCGAGGCTCGAACAACAAACCGCGGTCTCGGGGCCGCGGCCCCCGTCCTCCACCGCCCCGGCGCGCGCGACGCCGCTACCCGAACGGATGACGGCGGCCGCCATCCCGCTGGATCCGGCGCTGGCGGGGGCAGACCCGCTCACCGTCGAGCCGCGGGTGCCGCGCGCGGCAGGGACGCCGTGTGTCGTGGAGTTGGTCCGCAACACGGGCTTCACCCGCAGCACGTTCGCCGAGCCGTTCTTCTATATGCCGCCGCCCGCCTGCCCCGGCCCCTGGGCGAAGGTGCTGCTGGTGGTGGAGCTGACCGGCGAGCGGCCGCCCCGGGCGACCTCGGCGAACATCGAGATCACGCTCAACAACGACCTGGTGCCCGGAGGCGTCTCGCCCGGCACCGTGTTCGTCGGCGCGCCGCAGGAGAACGCGCGCACGCCGCTGTGGCGGCTCGAGCGCGACATCACCCACCTCGCCTCGGCGCTGACCGCACCGCAGACCGGCTACCTGCTCGCCAGCGACGACAACCCCCTGTACGACGACGACTACCTGCCGATCGGCGCGCGCACCGCGCGCCTGCTGTTCTATCCGGCCAGCGTGCAGACCCCGGCGCAGCGCACGCCGGACGCGGTGTACGCGCTCGCACCGCTGCACGCCACCGACGCCACGCCGCGCGCCGCGGCCACACTGACGCTGCCGCGCAACGTCGAACGCGCCTACCTCGACGTCACCGCGCAGGCGCTCGGCGGCGCGCAGCGGTTCTGGTTCGCCTGCGTGCCGCAGGCCGCCGCCAGCGCGCACCCCACCCTGCTCAGCAAGTTCGCGCTCGGCGACGCGCATGCGCGCATGCGCACGCCGACGCAGGGCTGCACCGGCGGCAGCTTCCGCGAGGTCGAGATCCGCATCGACGGCCAGCGCGCCGGGCTGGCGCCGCTGTTCCCGTGGCTGCCGAGCACGCTGCATCCGCAGTTCGGCAGCGCACTCGACGACCCGGCGCCGGGCGTGCAGGCGCTCAACTTCATGCCGTTCCGGGTGGACCTGACCCCGTTCGCCGCGCTGCTCAGCGACGGCGCGCCGCATACGGTCGAGGCCGTGGTGGTGGCCGGCGAACCCGCCGGCACCGCCTACGTCACCGGTCAGCTGCTGCTCTACCTCGACCGCGGGCGCGTCCAGGTCACGGGCGCGGTCACCCGCAACACGCTCGCCGCGCAGCCCGCCGCGCCGAACGTGCGCAACGAGCTGCGCCGCGTCGAGGAAACGGTGGACGGCCGCATCATCACCACCGCGCGCCGCGACTACGTCATCGAAGGCTACGTGGATACCTCGCGCGGCCGCATCCACAGCCGCGTCTGGCAGAGCAGCCGCTTCGCCAACACCCAGACATTCCGGGTGAGCGGACACGACCCGGCGACGCTGTGGTGGGACGACCCCTACAAGCACGACTACCTGCAGACCGTCCGGCTGTCGAGCACGCTCGACCGCGGCAGCCGCCGCACGCTACGCGGTGTGCTGCTCGCCGAGGACCGCGAGTTCGTGAGCTACCCGCTGATCCTCGACTACCGCCATGCCGGAATGCTGGTGCCGGGCGAGTTCGGCGACACGTTCATCAGCCACGTCTTCGAAGCGGAGGCCCACCAGGCGCGCGGCGTGCGCGCCGCCCACGTCCGTCCGGGCATGCCGCCGTACCGCACCGCGCTCGCCGACGTGTTCGATGCGCGCCACGCCTGGCAGCGCACCGACACCGCGCCCGGCGCACGCTCCACACGTGCAAGCCGGCGCAGTTACGGCTTCACCGACACGTTTGGCAGCTGCTACGCCGCCATGCTCGCCACCGCCGACGGCCAGCTGACCGAACGCACCCGCGGCACCACCTGCCCCGGGAGCCGCAACGCGCTGCGCTGGTACGCGCACGCCGACGGCTCGCCGGACGGGCTCGACTGGGCGCGGCAGCGCTGACGGGAGCCCGGGCCCGGTTCAGGCGGTAGGGGTCGCAGTGGCGTAGCATGGGGGTCCGCGCGCTTCGCCGACCCCCGGTCGCCGCTTCGCTCCCCCATCCCTTCGACGGGAGCCGCATGACCGGTTACGCCACCCGCACCCTGCAGCTCGATGTCGGCGGCCACGCCTACCGCCTGCGCGTGCTCGCCGACCTGCAGCAGTTCCACGACCCCGACGGCGAAGCCGAGCGGCTTGGGATCTCCTCGGCGCAGTGGAGCCTTTTCGGGCAGGTGTGGCCGGCCGGACACAGCCTCGCCGAGGCGATGCACATGTTCGAGATCGACGGCAAACGCATCCTCGAGCTCGGCTGCGGCATCGGACTGGCCAGCCTGGTGCTGCAACGGCGCGGCGCCGACGTGGTTGCCTCCGACATGCATCCGCTGGCTGGCGCATTCCTTGCCTACAACGCCGCACTCAATGCGCTGCCGGCGGTGGCGTACCGGCAGATGGACTGGCACCAGCCGCAGCCGGAGCTCGGCCGCTTCGATGCCATCATCGCCAGCGACGTGCTGTACGAGGCGGAGCAGGTGCGGCTGGTCAGCGACGTCATCGACCGCCACGCGTATGCGAACGCCGAGGTGGTGATCACCGATCCCGGCCGCGGCAACAGCGCGCGACTGACCTCGGCCCTGGCCCAACAGGGGTTCGACGTCGAGGCCATGCGGACGCCCGCGACGCACGAACCGACCGGACGCGGCCGCACCCTGCATTACCGCCGCACGGGGCACGCATGAGCGCACAGACGCCTTCTAGCACGGCGCGTCCGCGGGTCCATTGCGACTCCTGCGATGCCGTCTGCTGCCGGCTGACGGTGGTGCTGCTGCCCGGCGACGAGGTTCCCGAGCACCTCACCACCTACACCGACGCGGGGCTGCACGTGATGGCACGCGACGAGGACGGCTGGTGCGTCGCCGTCGATGGCGCGCGCATGTGCTGCTCGATCTACGCCACGCGGCCGGCGATCTGCCGCAAGTTCGCGATGGCCGGCCCGTATTGCCGCGCCGTCCGCGACGAATACGCCACCCATTATCCGCGCGAGATCGCGCTGGCACTGCGCTGACAGGAGCGACGATGACCACCAAGGCCGCGATGCGGTTCCCCAAGTCCACCGGCAGCAAGGGCGCGGACGACTCCAAGAAGCTCACCAGCGAACGCATCGCCGAGCATCTCGCGGCGTTCCAGGCCGCCGGTGGCCAGGTCGAGGTGCTGGGCGTGACACGGGTGCTGAAACGCCTGGACCTGCCGCAGCCGCCCGAGGAACCCGCGAAGCGCCCGCGCAAGTAATCGGGTTTCCATCGCCCGGAGCCGAGGCGCCCCTACCTCGCCAGGCGCGCAGCCCCTATCGTGGCGTCCATGACGCCGCATTCCCTACTCCCAACGCGCACCCCGCGCGTGCGCTGCCGATGGATCGCCTCGCTGCTGCTCGCCGCGCTGCTGGTCGCCGGCTGCGAGCGCCGCCCCACCCCGCCAAGCCCTGAGGAAGTGCGCGCGCAGATCGTGCGCCTGCTGCCGACGTACGTCACCGACCGCAAAGGCTGGGCCGCCGACACCTACGCCGCGTTCGCCGCACTCGAGATCGAACCGAGCCCGCAGAACCTCTGCGCCGTGCTCGCGGTCACCGAGCAGGAGTCCTCGTTCAACCCGCACCCGCCGGTGCCCGGGCTCGGTCGCATCGCGCTGACCGAGATCGAACGTCGAGCCGAGCGCCTGCACATGCCGAAGCTGGTGCTGAAGGCCGCGCTGCAGCTGGAATCGCCCGACGGCCGCACATGGGAGCAGCGCATCGCCGCGGTGCGCACCGAGAAGGAGCTGAGCGACCTGTACGAGGCGATGATCGGCGCGGTCCCGCTCGGCGGACGCCTGCTGGCCGGCGCCAATCCGGTGCGCACCGGCGGGCCGATGCAGGTGAGCATCGCCTTCGCCGAAGCGCACGCCGGCGATCGCCCGTATCCGTATCCGGTGGAGAGCACGATCCGCCACGAGGTGTTTACCCGCCGCGGCGGCATGTACTTCGGCATCGCGCACCTGCTCGGTTATGAGGCGTCCTACGACAAGCACCTCTACCGTTTCGCCGACTTCAACGCCGGCTGGTACGCCAGCCGCAACGCCGCGTTCCAGAGCGCGGTGAGCAAGGTTTCCGGCATCGCGCTCGACCTCGACGGCGACCTGATCCACCACGGCAGCGACGAGCCCGGCGCCACCGAACTCGCCGTGCGTACGCTGGCCACGCACCTGGACCTGAGCCACGGCGAGATCCGCCGCGCGCTGGAGAAGTCGCACAGCCACCGCTTCGAACGCACCGCGCTGTACGAGCGCGTGTTCGAACTGGCGGACCGCCAGGAAGGCCGCCGCCTGCCGCGCGCGCTGATTCCGCGCATTCGCCTGCAGAGTCCGAAGATCACCCGCCGGCTCACCACCGCGTGGTTCGCCAAGCGCGTCGACGGGCGCTACCAGCGCTGCCTGGCGAAGGCGAGGAGCGCGACGAAGCGCAAGCGGCGCTGACGCCGCGTGCACAACCGACGTGATCCCGGGCCGCACGACACTCTCACCCCGCCCCTGCTAGAACCGCGGCGATCCATCCGCGCCTGCCGCCCCATGTCGACGCTGCGCATCGCCACGTTCAACGTCAACGGTATCCGCTCGCGACTGCCGCACCTGCTGACGTGGCTGGGGCGCGAGCAGCCGGACATCGTCTGCCTGCAGGAACTGAAGGCGGTCGACGAGAACTTCCCGGCCCGCGAGATCGCCGCGGCCGGTTACGGCGCGCGCTGGCACGGGCAGCGCTCGTGGAATGGCGTGGCGATCCTTGCGCGCGACGCCGAGCCGACGGAGACCCGGCGCGGCCTTCCCGGCGATCCGGACGACACCCACAGCCGCTACCTGGAGGCGGTGGCGCATGGCGTGATCGTCGGCTGCCTGTATCTCCCCAACGGCAACCCGCAGCCGGGCCCGAAGTTCGACTACAAGTTGCGCTGGTTCGACCGCCTGATCGAGCACGCCGCCGGGCTACTCGCCACCGGCCACCCCATCGTGCTCGCCGGCGATTACAACGTGGTGCCGACCGACGAGCTCGACATCTACAACCCACGCTCGTGGAAGCGCGACGCCCTGCTGCAGCCGGAAAGCCGCGAACGCTGGCGCCGACTGCTCGCGCAGGGCTGGACCGACGCGCTGCGTGCGCTGCATCCGCAGGAGCGCATCTACACGTTCTGGGACTACTTCCGCCAGCACTGGGAGCGCGACGCCGGCCTGCGCATCGACCACCTGTTGCTCAGCCCGGCGCTGGCACGGCGCCTGAACGCCGCCGGCGTCGACCGCTGGGTGCGTGCGCTGGACGGCGCCAGCGACCACGCGCCGACCTGGATCGAGCTCGCGGCGGAGGATCACACCGGCGCCGGCGCGCGGGGTGCGCGCAAAAAGGCCGCGAAACAAGCAACGAAGAAGACCTCGAAGAAGACCTCGAAGAACGCCACCGCTCGCACGAGCGCCAGGCGCGCCCGCAAGCGCGCCTGAGGCCCCGCTATGCCGCGGCCGCGCGATGGAAGTGCTTGGCGTAAACCATCCAGCGACCTTCGTGCTTCATCAGGTTGAGGTGGTCTTCCATGATGTTGTCGAACAGCCGCAGCCGCACCTTCACCACCACCATGGTCGGCGACAGCAGGTCGACCAGCAGCACCTCTTCCTGGCGCAGCGCGCCCTTCGACGCCGGCGATTGCCGGCCCTGCACGATTTCGCGATACGCCGCGTACGGGCGCACCACCAGGTTGCCGTCCTGTTGCGAATACAGCACGCAGTCCTTGTGGAACACGCGGTCGAACAGCTCCATGTCCTGCGTCTGCAACACTTCGAAATAATCGCCGAGGAAGGCGCGGATCTCGTCGAACACCATGGCGTTCTCCTTCTGAGTGGATCGCCACGCGGAATGCCTGGCGTTGCAAGGCACTCTAGGGATCGCCTGCGGGGGTGCGTGCTAATGTTCTTCACGCCGTCCGCGAAGAAAATTGACATGACCTCCCGGACCCCACCGCTGCCCGCGTTGCGCGCCTTCGCCGCCCTGGTGCGCCTGGGGTCGGTCAAGGCGGCCGCCGAGGAGCTGAACCTCACTCAGGGCGCGGTGGGCCATCAGATCAGGGCACTGGAAAGCTTTCTCGACATCCAGCTGATCGAGCGGAAAGGCCGGCGGTTGGCGCTGACCGAGGAAGGCCGCATCTACGGCTATCAGGTGCGGCAGGCACTGGACGACATCGCCGATGCGACCGAGCGTGCCCGCCGGCGCAAGCGGCAGTCGCGCGAACAGCTGCTACGGGTGTCGGTGCTGCCGTCGTTCGCGCAGGGCTGGCTGCTGCCGCGGCTGGGCGGGTTCTTCCGCCAGTACACCAAGGTGCGGCTGCATCTGCACGGCTCGATGGAGTACGTCGATCTCGACGACGGCAAGGTCGACTGCGCGATCCGCTTCGGCCACGGGCATTGGTCCGATGCAGCGGTGCGGCCGCTCATGAACGACAGTCTGATGCTGGTCGCCGCACCGGGCCTGCTGGGTCGCCGGCCGCCGAAGAGCGTCGAACAGCTGCTCAAGCTGCCGCTGCTGCACTCCAGCGAGAACTGGTCGGCATGGCTGACGTCGTTGCCGGGTGCACCCACCACGCTGCAGCGTCCGCCCACCCGGATGGAGTTGAGCGATTCCACGCACCTGCTGGAGGCCGCGAGGCTCGGGCTCGGCGTCGCGCTGACCCGGCGTTCGATCGCCGATGGGCTGTTGCAACGCGGGGAACTGGTGCTCGCGCATCCGCACGAATGCGAGCACGCCTCGAGCTACTACGCGCTGGTGCCGCCGGCGGCGCTGGGCAATCCGACCCTGGAAGCGTTCCTGGGCTGGCTGCAGGTGGAGTGCGCCACGTTCGCCAGGCGCGCGCGGCTGGCGCCGATCAGCCGCGGCTGAGCCGGCGCTTTTTGCTGGCCCGGAGCGGCCGGACCGTTACTTCGCGAGCTCGTACAGGTACTCGACGTACGACATCACTGCCTCGTCGTAGCCGGCCACTTTCGGATTGGCGGACTCGATCAGGAAGTACTCGTCGGGCGCGTGCGCGCCGCCGCCGTGACCGAGGCCGAAATGGCCGGACGGCAGGCTCAGCGGCGGCTCGGTGAACGCGAAGCCGGGATAGGAACCGGCGTTGCGCGGCCAAAGCAGCGGATCGATCCCGCGGCGGCGCAACACGGCGAGCTGCGCCTGGATCAGCCGCGAGTCGGCACGCGTGCTGGTCGGGTTGTAGCCGCCGGTGACGTTGACCTCGATGTCGCCGAAGCCGCGCTTCTGCAGGTGTGAGCGCAACGCCGCCACCGCGGCGTCGCGGGTCATCCCGGGCACCAGGCGCAGGTCGATCTTCGCCGCGGCGCGGTGCGGCAGCACGGTCTTGCCGCCCGGCCCGGTGTAGCCGCCGACCAGACCCTGGATGTTGACGGTGGGTTGCGAGACCAGCCGCTCGTTGGCCTCGCGCCACGGCAGGTCGTCGATCCAGCGCTTCACGCCCAGCTGCTGCTTGCTGCGGGCCTCGCTGCGACGTGCGGCGGCGGCCGCGACCATCGCCTTCTCTTCCGCGTTGATCGGGCGCGGCTGCGGATAGCCCTCGATGGTGATGGTGTTGCCGTCGTCGGCGACCAGCGTGTCCAGCGCCTTGACCAGATGCCAGGCCGGGCTGTCCACCATCGCCTTCAGCGAGGAATGCACGTCCTTAGCCGGTCCGCGTCCCCACTTCTCGCCGCTCGCCACCAGCTCGAGCTCGACCACGCCCTTGGCGCCCAGCGATACGGTGACGACGCCCTCGCCGTCCTGCATCGCCGAGGGCATGAACACGCCGACGGTGTCGCGCAGTGCAGCGGCCACCGTGGGGTGCTGCACCAGTCGGGTGATGTTCGGCGAGCCGATCTCTTCCTCGCCCTCGGCCACCAACACGAGGTTCACCGGCGGCTTGCGGCCGGCCGCGCGCATGGCATGCAGCGCCGCCAGCAGCGCCGACTGTGGGCCTTTCTGGTTGACCGCGCCGCGGCCCATCATCACCTTGCCGAGGCCGGGACGATCGACCAGCCTCGCCTCCAGCGGCGGCGAGCTCCACTCGGCCAGATCGAACTGCTTCACGTCGTACATGAAGTACAGGCCGACGGTCTTCTCGGCGCCCGCGTCCAGACGCGCGAACACGCCCGGCTTGCCGCCGGTGTCGATGATCTCGACGGTCTGGAAGCCCGCCTCGCGTGCGAGCTTCGCCATGTATTCCGCACCCTCGCGGGAGTTCAGGTTCTCCGCGGCGATCGACGGCAGCGCGATCCATTCCTGCAGCCGTTTGACCGACGCGTCGTGCTGGCGCGCCACCTCCTTGCGGATCGCGACCAGATCGTCGGCCTCGGCGGCATGCGTGCGGGTCGGCGCGCCGGCGACGGCCAGCAATGCGGCCAGGGCGACAGCCCCGGGCGCGAACCGGGTGGAGCGTTTCACGACACGGCGGACACTCATGCGGGACTCCCTTGGTGGCAGACCCGCCGATCTTAGGCGAGCCACGCACATGCAGAACGTGCGCGCGTGCAGCTCCGTGCGCGCCGCCGGTCGGACCGCCCGTGGCCGCACGCACCTCAGCCGAGGGTGAGCGGCGCGCCGGTGATGATCTTCTGGCAGAAGATGCCGAACACCACGGTGCCCAGCACCATCACCAGCGTCGCCGCCAGCAGCGCGCCCGACGCCAACCGGCGCAGGCCGACGCTGGCACCGCCGCGCGCGCGCAGGTAGAGCTGCAGCAGCGCCAGCGGGACCAGGAAGCAGCCGAACTTCCAGAACAGCAGGAACGGATCGTGCAGGTCCGGCTCGTGGCCTGCTGCCTTGGCGAGCACGACGTAGGCGAACACGCCGACACGCAGGAACCATTGCGCGTTGGATACCAGATACAGGCGCATCGCCCACTCGCGGTGGCGACGGAAGTCGCGCGCCCGCGCCGTGGCGGAGGCGATCGCCGCGAAGGCGAGGATCAGCACGCCGATCAGCGACGTGGCGATGGAATCCAGCAGCGGCGGACGCTCGCTGCCGCGAAACCAGACCAGATAGAAGCCGGACAGGCTCAGCGCCACGACGGTGGCGAGGAAGACCCGCCCGTTCCAACGATGGAAGACCGGGAAGCGTGCGCGCACCCACGGCACCAGCTGCAGCGCACCGCCCAGCGCGATGATCCCCGCACCGAGCGCGTGGCCGGCGAACGCCGCGTTGCCCCAGCCGTCGCCGGCGATGTAGGTCTGCCGCCCGAACCCGGCCAGCCGGTTCCAGACCTCGAGCTCGCCGGACACCACCGAGGCGCCGTAGAACGCGGCGATGTAATAGAAGAACGCCCACTGCGCGAGCAGCATCGCCACCAGCCAGACGGCTGCCGTGCGTTGCAGGCCGTCGCGCGCCGCACGCGCGCGGACCGGGATCGCATCCACCGCCATCGCCTCACCCTCGATCGGCAAAAAGGGTGGCGACCGTACGACCGGGCTCGAACCGCCACAAGCGGCAAAAAGGAAACAGGCTTTTCCTGTTTGGCAGAACGCTCGCGAGCCCTAGCGGCAAAGCCGCCCGTGTCCACGGTCGAAATGAAAATGGTCGGCGTGCGCGCGGTTGTAGTCCGGGCCGAGCACGACGTCGAACCAGCGGCAGGCGCCGTCGTGCAGCGCATGCAGGAAGCGCGCTTCCGGAGGCACCGTGCGTTCGTCCGCACCGACGCCGGCCGCGCGCGGGCGCCAGTCACGCACCACGCGCACGCGGCGGCCGTCGGCCAGCACGAAGCCGGCGATGTCAAGCGCGTCGGCGGTGGCGTGCCTGCTGCGGCGGCGGCCCGCCGCGCCATACACGTT
>DASQMI010000054.1:0-17910 GCA_035645555.1 Lysobacter sp.
GGAAAACAGCTACGACGTCGTCGTGCTGGACCTGATGCTGCCACGGCTCGACGGTATCGAGGTCTGCCGCCGCCTGCGCGGCGAGGCGCGCAAGTCGACCCCGGTGCTGATGCTGACCGCGCGCGACACCCTCGACGAGAAGCTCACCGGCCTCGGCGCCGGCGCCGACGACTACCTCACCAAGCCGTTCGCGATCCAGGAGCTGGAGGCGCGCCTGCGCGCGCTGATCCGCCGTGAGCGCAAGCAGGTCGGCGGCGAGGTGCTGAAGGTGGCCGACCTGGTGCTCGACCCGGCATCGCTGCGGGTCACCCGCGGCGGGGTGGAGCTGCAGCTGTCGCCGATCGGCCTGCGCCTGCTGACCATCCTGATGCGGGAGTCGCCGCGGGTGGTGAGCCGCCAGGAGATCGAGCGCGAGATCTGGGGCAACAGCCTGCCGGACTCGGACACGCTGCGCAGCCACCTCTACAATCTGCGCAAGACCATCGACAAGCCGTTCGACAAGCCCCTGCTCCATACGGTACAGAGTGCGGGATACCGCATCGCGGATATCTCGCAGCCGCCGGAGTAGCCGTCCGTTCATGACCCAGGGACTGCCCCGCAAGATCAAGTTCGCATTCCTGCTGCAGGCACTGATCGCCAGTGTGGCGATCACGCTCGGGATCGTGATTGCGGGGTGGGTGGTCGGCGAGTCGCTGCAGCGCCAGCGGCTGGAGGCCGAGGCGGTGCGGTTCTGGGACGGGCGGGTGCGCGATCCCGCCTACCCGCCGCCGCGGTCCTCGACGGTGTGGGGCCATCTGCGGGCGCCGGGCGCGCCCGCCGCCACCGTGCCGACCGAGCTGCGCGCGCTCGCGCCCGGCTGGCACGACCTCGACAGCCGGCGCGCCGCGCTGGTCCAGCAGCGGCCGGAAGGCACGCTGTACCTCGTGCTCGACCACTGGGTGCTCAACCGCACGGTGCTGTGGATGGGCCTGGCGTCCGGCGTGCTGTCGCTGCTGGTCACCTATTTCCTGACCTGGCTCACCTACCGCACGTCCAAGCGCCTCGTCGCGCCGGTGAGCTGGCTCGCCGACGTGGTGTCGCAGTGGGACCCGCGCGGCCCCGACCCGCACTCGCTCGGCAACCTGCCGGCCGAGGCCGGCCGCGAGGTGCATGCGCTGGCCGCGTCGCTGCGCGGACTGGCCGCGCGCATCGGCGACTTCGTCCAGCGCGAGCGCGAATTCACCCGCGACGCCAGCCACGAGCTGCGCACGCCGCTGACGGTGATCCGGGTGGCCACCGACCTGATGATGGCCGACCCCGAGATGCCGTCGCGCGCGGTGCGCTCGCTGGCGCGCGTGCAGCGCGCCGGGCGCGACATGGAGGCGGTGATCGACGCGTTCCTCATCCTCGCGCGCGAGGCCGCGGTGGAACCGCAGACCGAGGAGTTCGCGGTGGCCGACCTGGTCGCCGAGGAGATCGAGCGCGTGCAGCCGCTGCTGGTCGGCAAGCCGATCGAGCTGAAGGTGGTCGACGACGGCGCGCCCATGCTGGTGGCGCCGCCGCACGTGCTGCGGGTGATGATCGGCAACCTGCTGAGCAATGCGGTGCGCTTCACCGACCGCGGCGTGGTCGAGGTGCGGATGCGGCCGGACCGCATCGAGATCCGCGACACCGGCATCGGCATGTCGCAGGAGACGCTGGCGCGCGCGTTCGACCCGTTCTACCGCGCCAACGTGGAAGCCCAGGGTGGCAAGGGCATGGGGCTGTCGATCGTGCGCCGGCTCGGCGAGCGCTTCGGTTGGCCGGTGGAGCTGGAAAGCACGCTCGGCGTCGGCACGGTCGCCATCATCCGCTTCGCCGGCAAGGCCGCCGGCGCCTGAATCCGCCGGCCCGCTGACCCGACGGCGCCGCGCCGAGTAACGCATGATCGGCGGGCCTTTCCGCCGACGCCGCGATCGGCGAACCTTCGTGCTTCGTCCCCTGCCTGCCTGGCTCCGCCGATGCGCGTCCTCGTTCCGCTGCTGCTGTTCGTCGTCATGACCTCCGTCCACGCCGCCGACCGCTCCGAGCCCGCCGCGCCGCCGCAAAGCAAGGTCGCGCTGGTCATCCACGGCGGCGCCGGCTTCGTGCCGAAGGAGGCGCTGAGCGAGGCCGACCGCCGCGAGGTGCACGCCACCCTCAACCGCGCGCTGGATGCCGGCTACGCGGTGCTGCGCCGGGGCGGTACCGCGCTCGACGCGGTCGAGGCGGCGGTGGTGGTGCTGGAGGAGTCGCCGCGCTTCAACGCCGGCAAGGGCGCGGTGTTCAACGCGCGGGGCGGGCACGAGCTCGACGCCTCGATCATGGAAGGCCACACCCGTCGCGCCGGGGCGGTGGCCGGCGTGACCACCGTGCGCAACCCGATCAAGCTGGCGCGCGCGGTGATGGAGCACAGCCCGCACGTGATGCTGGCCGGCGCCGGTGCCGAGGCGTTCGCCGACACCCGGTCGGAGATCGAACGCGTGCCGAACCAATGGTTCGACACCCCCCATCGCCGCGAGCAGCTGGAGAAGGCGCAGAAAGCCGAGCGCGCGAAGCAGGCGCTGCACCGCGAGAGCGACAGCGAGCAGCCGCCGTACTTCGGCACCGTCGGCGCGGTGGCGCTCGACGCGCACGGCCATATCGCCGCGGCCACCAGCACCGGCGGCATGACCAACAAGCGCTGGGGCCGCGTCGGCGACTCGCCGATCATCGGCGCCGGCACCTGGGCCGACGAGCGCTGCGGCGTCTCCAGTACCGGCTGGGGCGAGTTCTACATCCGCCACGCGGTCGCCCACGACATCTGCGCGCGGGTGGCCTACCGCGGCGACGCGCTGCAGGCGGCGGCCGAGGAAGTGGTCAACCGCGTCGTGCCGGCCGCGGGCGGCGACGGCGGCGCGATCGCACTCGACCGCGACGGCAACATCGCCATGCCGTTCAACAGTGGCAGCATGTTCCGCGGCTGGATCCGCCCCGACGGCAGCCGCGGCACGGCCATCCACGAGGACTGAGCCGGCACGCCAGGCCGGCGCCCGGCCTGTGGCAGAATTGCCCGCCCGATGCGCGCCCGGACGGCGCGCCGACCGCGCGTTGAGCGCCATCCATCACCACGTCGACGCGCAGGGGGCGCACATGGCGGACGAATACGGGCACCTGCCCCGCAGGCCGGGGCGCGTGCTGAAGGCGGCCTGGTGGTCGCTCAAAGGCCTGCAGGCGGCGTGGCTGCACGAGTCGTCGTTCCGGCTCGAGGTCTACCTGTTCGTCGTGCTGGCGCCGCTGGGCTGGTGGCTCGGTCGCACGCCGGTGGAGCAGGCGCTGCTGATCGGCTCGCTGCTGCTGGTGCTGTCGGTGGAGCTGCTGAACTCGGCGGTGGAAGCGGTGATCGAGCGCTACGGCGCCGAGCACCACGAGCTCGCCGGGCGCGCCAAGGACATGGGTTCGGCGGCGGTGCTGGTGGTGATGGCCAACGTGGTGCTGGTGTGGGCGCTGATCGTCGGCCCGCGCCTGTTCTGAAGTTTCCGATTCTGTCGAGGATGCATCGCCCGTGCTGATGGAAATGCTGACCGATCCGCAGGTGTGGATCACCCTGTTCACGTTGAGCGCGATCGAGATCGTGCTCGGCATCGACAATCTGGTGTTCATCTCGATCGCGGTCAGCAAGCTGCCCTACGCGCGCCGCGAGGCGGCGCGCAAGTTCGGCATCGCGGTGGCGTGCATCACCCGCATCGGCCTGCTGGTGACCCTGGCGTGGCTGGCCGGCCTGACCCACGACCTGTTCACCGTGGCCGGCCATGGCATCTCGATCCGGGACCTGGTGCTGATCCTGGGCGGAGTGTTCCTGGTGGTGAAAGGCATCGGCGAGATCCGCGACCTGATCGTCGGCGAAGCCGAGGAAGAGGACATCCACACCCGGCCGGCGAATTCGTTCTGGGCGGTGATCGCGCAGATCGCCATCATCGACATCGTGTTCTCGCTGGATTCCGTGATCGCCGCGGTCGGCATGGCCAACCACATCCCGGTGATGGTCGCAGCGATCCTGCTGGCGGTGGCGGTGATGCTGCTGGCGTCCAAGCCGCTGGGCCGCTTCATCGACCATAACCCGACGGTGAAGATGCTGGCGCTGGCGTTCATCGTGCTGGTCGGCTTCTACCTGGTCGCCGACGGCTTCGAGCTGCACATCCCGAAGGGCTACGTGTACGCGGCGATGGGCTTCTCGGCGCTGGTCGAGACCCTGAACCTGTGGGCCAAGCGGCGGGCGCAGCGGCGGATGGTGCCGGCCGAGTGAGCCCCCGTTGCGCCGCGTGAACGCGGCTGCTGGAATCCTTGCGGTCCCTGTGCAAGGAGTGGCTGCCATGCGGGTCGTGATCGTGCTGGTGCTGGCCGTGCTGCTGAGTGGCTGCGGCTACAACACCATCCAGCAGAAGGACGAGGCGGTGGACGCCGCCTGGTCGCAGGTGCTCAACGTCTACAAGCGGCGCGCCGACCTGGTGCCGAACCTGGTCGCGACGGTGCGCGGGTACGCCGCGCACGAGCAGCAGGTGCTCACCCAGGTGACCGAGGCGCGCGCGCGGGTCGGCAGCATCAACGTCAACGCCGACGACCCGACGTCGCTGCGCCAGTTCGAGCAGGCGCAGGGCGAGCTGCGCAGCGCGATCGGCCGCCTGCTGGTGGTCAGCGAGAACTACCCGCAGCTGAAGGCCGACCAGCAGTTCCTGGCGCTGCAGGCGCAGCTGGAAGGCACCGAGAACCGGATCACGGTGGAGCGCCAGCGCTACATCGAGACCGTGCAGGAGTACAACACCTACATCCGCCAGTTCCCGGTCAACATGACCGCGAAGATGTTCGGCTACGCGACGCGCCCGAACTTCACGGTGGAGGACGAGGCGGCGATCCAGCAGGCGCCGACGGTGGACTTCGGGACGCCGGCGCCGGCGGCGCAGCCAGCGACGGGTGCGCCGGTCCAGCCGCCGCCCGCGCAGTCGCAGCCGCCCGCGCAGTCGCAGCCGCCTGCGCCGCAACCGGCCCCGGCCCGCGGCGGCTGAGCCCGCGGCCGACACCGATGCCTGCGCAGCCCGCCCGCGCTGGCCGCCACCGCGCGCGCGGCATCGCCGCGACGTGGGTGGCGTTGGTCGCGCTGCTGTGGGCGCTGGCACTGCCCGCGCAGTCGCTGGCGCCGATCCCGCCGCTGATCTCGCCGGTGATCGACACCACCGGCACGCTCGATGCCGCCAGCCGGCAGCGGCTGGAGCAGCAGGCGCTCGCGCTGCAGCAGCGCAAGGGCGCTCAGCTGCAGATCCTGGTGGTGCCGACCACCCAGCCGGAGGACATCGCGCAATACGCGGTGCGCGCGTTCGAGCAATTCCGGCTCGGCCGCGAGAAGACCGACGACGGCGTGCTGGTGGTGGTCGCCAAGAACGACCGCCGGGTGCGCATCGAGGTCGGCTACGGCCTGGAGGGCGCGATCCCGGACGCGATCGCCTCTCGGGTGGTGCAGGAGTACCTGGTGCCGAAGTTTCGCCAGGGCGACTTCGGCGGCGGCCTGCTCGACGCGACCGCGGCACTGGTGCAGCTGATCGACGGCGAGCCGCTGCCGCCGCCGATGGCCGATCCGGCTCCGCGCGGCGGCGGGGGCGGCAGCTGGCTGGTGGCGCTGCTGGCAGCGTTCATCGTGGCGCAGGTGGTGCGTGCGTTCGCGCGCCGCGCGCCGGCGCTGGTGCGCGGTGCGCTCACCGGCGGCGCCGCCGGCGGGGTCGCCTGGCTGCTGTCGGCGTTGCTGCCGATCGGCCTGTTCGCCGGGCTGTTCGGATTCTTCATGGGGCTCGCCGGCGTCGCCTCCGGGCGCTACGTGCGCGGCGGCCACGGCATCGGCGGATGGGGCGGGTTCGGTGGCGGCGGCTTCGGCGGCGGGGGCGGGTTCGGCGGTGGCGGCTGGTCCGGCGGCGGCGGCATGAGCGGCGGCGGCGGTGCGTCCGGCAGCTGGTGAGGCGACGATGAGACTGTTCAGGCACCTGTTCGCACCTTCGACCGCGCGGATGTTCCCGGAAGCGAGCGTTCAGCGCATTGCCGATGCGATCGCCGAGGGCGAGCGCCGTCATCGCGGCGAGGTTTGCTTCGCGGTCGAGGCCGCGCTGCCGCCGGCGGCGGTCTGGGCCGGGATGGACGCCCGCGCCCGCGCGCTGGAGGTGTTCTCGCAGCTGCGGGTGTGGGACACCGAGGCCAACAACGGCGTGCTGCTGTACCTGCTGCTCGCCGACCACCGCATCGAGATCGTCGCCGACCGTGGCTTCCACGATCGCGTCGGTGCGGACGACTGGCGCGCGATCTGCGCGGCGATCGAGCAGCGCCTGCGCGCCGGCCGGGCGGAGGAGGCGGTGCTGCACGGGATCGCGGCGATCACCGACTGCGTCGCCCGCCACTTCCCGCGCGCCGAGGGCGAGCACGACCACAACGAACTGCCTGACCGGCCGCACGTGCTGCGCTGACGGTCGCGCCGCGGCCGGCTGGGGCACAATACCGGCGTCCGTCGTTGAGGCCGCCCATGACCTACCTGCACCTGATCGACCCGATCGCGTTCTCCGTCGGTCCGGTCAAGGTCCACTGGTACGGGATCATGTATTTGCTCGCGTTCGGCACCGCCTGGTGGCTGGGCCGATCGCGCGTGCGCGCCGGCCGCCTGCCGCGCATCGACGAGCAGGGCTACGGCGACCTGCTGTTCTACGGGATGCTCGGCGTGGTGCTCGGCGGCCGCGTCGGCTACGTGCTGTTCTACGCGTTCGACGACTTCCTGCGCGAGCCGCTGTCGCTGTTCCGGGTGTGGGAAGGCGGCATGAGCTTCCACGGAGGCCTGCTCGGCGTGCTGCTGGCGTGCTGGCTGTGGTCGCGCCGCCAGCGCCTGCACTTCTTCGACACCATGGATTTCATCGCCCCGCTGGTGCCGCCGGGGCTGATGTTCGGCCGCATCGGCAACTTCGTCGGTGGCGAGCTGTGGGGCAAGCCGACCGAGGCGGGCTGGGGCGTGATCTTCCCGCGCGCGCTGCCGGAGCCGTACGCGAGCGCGGACCCGAGCACGCTGCGCGCGGCCTACGAGGCCGGCCTGCTGACGCCGTTCGCACGCCATCCGTCGCAGCTGTATGAGGCGGTGCTCGAGGGGCTGGTGATGTTCCTGGTGCTGTGGGCGGTCTCGGTGGTACCGCGCCGACGCTACCTGGTGTCGGGCCTGTTCGCGCTGATGTACGGCGCGTTCCGCTTCGCGGTGGAGTTCGTGCGCATGCCCGACGCCGAGATCGGCTACCTGGCGTTCGGCTGGCTCACCATGGGCCAGTTGCTCAGCCTGCCGCTGATCGTGTTCGGCCTGGTGCTGCTGGCGCTGTCGCGGCGCGCGCCGGTGCTGCAGCCGGCGAGGGCGTGAGCCGATGAAGCAGTATCTCGACCTGCTGCGGTACGTGCTCGAACACGGCACCGACAAGGCCGACCGCACCGGCACCGGCACGCGCAGCGTGTTCGGCTGGCAGATGCGCTTCGACCTCAACGACGGCTTCCCGCTGGTCACCACCAAGAAGCTGCACCTGCGCTCGATCATCCACGAGCTGCTGTGGTTCCTGAAGGGCGAGACCAACGTCGCTTACCTGCGCGAGCACAAGGTGACGATCTGGGACGAGTGGGCGGACGCGCACGGCGAGCTCGGTCCGGTGTACGGCAAGCAGTGGCGGCGTTGGGCCGGCGCCGACGGCGTGGAGATCGACCAGATCCGCTGGGTGGTCGAGGAGATCAAGCGCAACCCGGACTCGCGCCGGCTGATCGTGTCGGCATGGAACGTCGCCGACCTGCCGAAGATGGCGCTGATGCCGTGCCACACGCTGTTCCAGTTCTACGTGGCGAACGGCCGGCTGAGCTGCCAGCTGTACCAGCGCAGCGGCGACATCTTCCTCGGCGTGCCATTCAACATCGCAAGCTATGCGTTGCTCACCCACATGGTGGCGCAGGTCTGCGAGCTCGAGGTCGGCGATTTCGTGCACACGCTCGGCGATGCGCACCTGTACGCCAACCATTTCGAGCAAGCACGCGAACAATTGACGCGCGAACCGCGGCCGCTGCCGCGGCTGCGACTCAATCCGCAGGTGCGCGACCTGTTCGCGTTCACCTTCGACGACATCGCGATCGAAGGCTACGACCCACACCCGACGATCAAGGCGCCGGTGGCGGTGTAGGCAACGCCGCCGGACACGGATCGCCCGAACGGGGACGCGGGCGCAGCCGGCAGACATCCATGGCGCGATCACAGCGCCGCAACGACAGCAGGGGGAGCAGCAATGAAGCAGTGGGCTTGGGGAATGGCGATGGTCGCCGCGCTGACGGTGGTGCCGGCACGGGCAGCGACCAATGCGGACTACGAGGCGGCGCTGGACCGCTATTACGAGCTGACGGTTGGGCGCGAACTCGGCACGCTCAACCTCGACGAGGTGGTCGAGTCGTTCCGCAAGGGAGTGCTCGACAAGCCGGAAGCGAAGAGCTGCCCGGCGCTCGGCAAGGTGTTGAACGACTTCGCCGACAACGAGTTCCGCACTGCGGCCAAGGCGTACTTCGATTCGCCCGCGCTGCGCGAGGAAATCGAAGGCGCGCTGCGCAAGCATTTGACCCTGGAGGACCTGCGCGCGTTCATCGCGTTCGCACAGACGCCGGCGGGAGCGAAATACCTCGAGAACAGCAGCCGCGCCGACGCCGCGGCGAAGAAGGCGATCGAGGCCAGCGCCGAGAAGCTTTACGAGCGGCCGGAGTTCCAGACCATGATGTCGCAGATGGTGGTCAAGCTGATGCCGGCGATGATGGAGTGCAAGAAATAGGCATGCCCGTCGCGCTCAGCCTGATCGCCGCGCTCGACCGCCGCTTCGCCATCGGCCGCGGCAACGCGCTGCCGTGGCACCTGCCGGACGACCTGAAGCGGTTCAAGGCGCTGACGCTGGGCAAGCCGGTGCTGATGGGACGCCGCACCGCCGAATCGCTCGGCCGTGCGCTACCCGGCCGGCGCAACCTGGTGCTGACCCGCTCCGGGCAGGTGCCGTTCGCCGGCATGGAAGCGGTCGGCACGCTGCAGGACGCGATCGAGCGCGCCGGCGCGGCGGGCGCCGACGAACTCGCGGTGATCGGCGGCGGCGTGGTGTTCGCCGACTGCCTGCCGGCGGCAGCGCGCCTGCACCTGACCTGGGTCGACACCGAAGTGGACGGCGCCGACGCGTTCTTCCCCGCGTTCGATCCGCGCGAGTGGACGGTGACGTGGCGCGAGGCGCATCCGGCCGACGCGCGCCACGCGTTCGCGTTCGAGTTCGTCGACTACCGGCGGGCTTGAGCGGCTCAGCGCCGCCGTGGCCGCGGCTTCGGCGGATCGGCCGGGACGTCGCGGCCGGGCACCTGCACCAGCTGCAGCGTGTCGCTGTCCAGCCGCAGCGCGGTCAGCTTGCCGCCCCACACCGCGCCGGTGTCGATCGCATGTACGCCGTGGCCGATCATCAGTCCGAGCGTGGACCAGTGGCCGCAGACGATCTTCAGGTCGCGCTCGACCCGGCCGGGCACCTCGTACCACGGGTACAGGCCGGCCGGCTGCGTGCCCGGTGCGCCCTTGTCCTCGAAGCCGATGCGCCCGCGCGGCGTGCAGTAGCGCAGTCGCGTGAACACGTTGATGATCGCGCGGTAGCGGTCGTGGCCGTTGAGGTTCTGATTCCACGCCGGCGCGTCGCCGTACATGTTCTTCAGCAGCTTGCCGTGCTGGTCGCCGTGCAGCTGCTTCTCGACCTCGCGGGCGTAGCGCTCGGCGAGCTGCGTGGTCCACTTCGGCGCCAGCCCCGCGTGCACCATCATCCAGCCGAGCGTGCGGTCGACGTGCACCAGCTTCTGCCGGCGCAGCCAGTCGAGCAGCACCGGCGCGTCGTCGGCGAACAGCAGACGCTGCAGGTCGGGGTTGACCTTGCGCTGCTCCTCCGGCCGGCGCTGGCTGATCGCCAGCAGCGACAGATCGTGGTTGCCGAGCACCACCTCGCAATGTGCGCGCAGCGCATGGACGCGCCGCAGTGTCTCCAGCGATTGCCCGCCGCGATTGACCAGGTCGCCGCAGAACCACAGCCGGTCCTGCGCAGGGTCGAACCGCACCGCATCGAGCAGCCGCTCGAGCGGCTCCAGGCAGCCCTGCAGGTCGCCTATCGCCCAGATCGCCATCGACGCCTCAGTGCAGCGTCCGCGGCGTGCTGAGCGTGAACGGCGGGATCGGCGCCTCGAAGCGGGTGCCGTCGTCGGCGACCAGCTGGTAGCTGCCTTCCATGGTGCCGAGGCTGGTCTCGAGCACGGCGCCGGAGGTGTATTCGAAGTCCTCGCCCGGCCGCAGCCACGGCTGCTGGCCGACCACGCCCTCGCCCTCGATCTCCTGCACCTTGCCGTTGGCGTCGGTGATCACCCAGCGCCGCGCCAGCAGGCGCGCCGGCAGGCGGCTGCGGTTGCGGATGTGGATGGTGTAGGAGAACACGAACCGGTTCTTCTCGGGCTCGGACTGGTCCTCCAAGTAACGGGTGGCGACGGCGATGTCGAGGGCGTAGTCGTTGCGGCTCATGCGGCCAGTGTAAGCAATGGCGGCAACGGGGTGGGATGAAAAATCCGCCGTCCGCGTCGGGCTCGTCCCTCGGCGCTCAGCCGGCGGCGCGCCCGACGGTGTTGGCCAGCTGCACGAACGCCTCCACCGGCAGCTGCTCGGCGCGCGCGTCCGGCCGCAGCCCGGCAGCTTCGATCAGCGCCGCGTCGCACTGCTGCGCCAGCGCGTTACGCAGGGTCTTGCGGCGTTGGCCGAACGCGTCGCGCACGATCGCGGCGAACCGGCGCGGGTCGTCGATGCCGATGCCGGCCGGATCGCGCGGCACCAGCCGCACCACTGCCGAATCCACTTTCGGCGGCGGCCGGAACGCGCCCGGCGGCACGCGGAACAGCGGTGTCACCGCGCAGTACGCCTGCAGCATCACGCTCAGCCGCCCGTACACCTTGCTGCCGGGCGCAGCCGCCATGCGGTCGACCACTTCCTTCTGCAGCATGAAGTGCATGTCGCGCACCACCGCGGCGTGATCGAGCACGTGGAACAGGATCGGCGAGGACAGGTTGTACGGCAGGTTGCCGACCAGTCGCAGCGGCGCGCCGTCGCCGGCGAGCGCGGTGAAATCGACGGCGAGCACGTCGCGGTGGATCACCGTGAGCTCGCCGTGCGCGCGCGCCGCGTCGGTGAGCGGCGCGATCAGGTCGCGGTCGTACTCGATCACCGTCAGCGCGCCGTGGCGATCGAGCAGCGGGAACGTGATCGCGCCCTGGCCCGGTCCGATCTCCACGAGGCGGTCGCCGGGCTGTGGGTTCACCGCCTGCACGATCTTGTCGATGATGCCGCGCTCGTGCAGGAAGTGCTGCCCGAGGTGCTTCTTGGCCGGGGCATCGAAACCGGCGGAGCGTCCGCTCATGCCGCCTGCTCCCGTCGGCGGGCAGCCATCGCCGTGCAGGTGCGCATCGCCGCGATCAGGCTCGACGGATCGGCGCCGTTGCGCCCGGCCAGTTCGAGCGCGGTGCCGTGGTCGACCGCGACCCGCGGATAAGGGAGGCCCAGGGTGAGGTTGACCGCTTGCTCGAAGCCGGCGTGCTTGAGCACCGGCAGGCCCTGGTCGTGGTACATCGCCAGCACCGCGTCGACCGTGGCGAGCTTGGCCGGCAGGAACGCAGTATCGGCGGGCAGCGGGCCGAGCAGGCGCAGGCCTTCGGCGCGCAGTGCCTCCAGCACCGGGGCGATCACCTCGACTTCCTCGCGGCCGAGATGGCCGGCTTCGCCGGCGTGCGGGTTGAGCCCGAGCACCGCGACGGTCGGTGTGCCGATGCCGAAATCCTCGCGCAGCGCTCGCTCCAGGATCCGCAGCGTGCGCGCCAGCGCATCCGGGCGGATCGCGTCCGGCACCGCGCGCAGCGGCAGGTGGGTGGTGGCCAGCGCGACCCGCATCGCCGGATTGGCCAGCATCATCACCACCTCGCAGCCGGCGTACTCCGCGAGCAGTTCGGTGGTGCCGGTAAACGGGATGCCGCCGGCATTGAGCGTGGCCTTGTGCACCGGACCGGTGACCAGGCCATCGAGCGCGCCGTGCAGGCAGGCGTCGGCGGCAGCGCGCAACGTTCCGGCGATCGCGGCCGCATTGCGCGCATCGGGCGCACCGAACGTCACCGGCACCGGGTGGGGACAATCGATCAGCGCCAGCGTGCCCGGTGCGCGCGCGTCCGCGTCGGCGGGCAGCAGCTGCAGGGGCAGGCCGACCGCGGTCGCGGCGGCCTCGAGCGTGCGACGGTCGGCGAAGGCGACCAGCGCGCAGTCGCGCGGCTGGTGGGCGAGGTGGATGCTGAGCTCCGGGCCGACGCCGGCCGGCTCGCCCGGCACCAGCGCAAGCCGGAGCGGGCGCATCTTCAGCCGCCGGCCGCGGCCGGTTCGGCGTCCGCCGCCTGCTGGGTCAGCCGGTTCTCGACGTAGGCGTCGCCGCGGATCTCGCGCAGGAACCGGTTCCACTCGTCCTCGAGCTTGCGGCGGCCGATCATCTCGCGCACTTGCTCGCGGCGGTTCTGCGCGCCGATGTCGGCCTCGCGGGTGCCGACCCGCTGGATCAGATGCCAGCCTGCCTGGGTGCGCACCGGCGCGGACACCTCGCCGTCCTGCAGGCCGGCGACCGCGCCGCCGAACTCCAGGCCGTACTCGTCGCGGGTAAACCAGCCGATGTCGCCGCCGCGCGCCTTCGAACCCAGGTCCTCGGAGTTCTCCCGGGCCAGCTGGGCGAAATCGGCGCCGCCGGCGATGCGCGCGCGCAGCGTCTCGGCGCGCGCGCGCGCCTGCGCGTCGGTAGTGTCGTCGTCGACGCGGATCAGGATGTGGCGCGCCTGGTACTGGGTGACCAGCTGCGGCGCCGCCTGGCTGGCGTCGCGGGTCTCGACCAGGCGCAGCAGCTGGAAGCCGCTGGGGCCGCGGATCGGGCCGACCACCTGGCCCACGCTGAGGCTGCGCACCAGATTGGCGAACGCCGGCGGGATCTCGTCCAGCGAGCGCCAGCCGAGGTCGCCGCCTTCGAGCGCGTTGGGGCTGTCGGAGTAGCGCACGGCGGCGGCGGCGAAGTCCATCTCGCCGCGCTCGAGCAGCGCCTTGATGCCCTCGATCTTCTGCTGGCCGGTGGCGACCTGTTCCGGCGTCGGGTTCTCCGGCAGCGCGACCAGGATGTGCGCCAGCCGGTACTGCGCGCCGCCGGCCTGCTGCTGCTGGAGCGCGGCGTCGACTTCGGCGTCGCTGACCGAGATGCGGCTCTGCGCGAAGCGCTGGCGCAGGCGCTGGATCAGCATTTCCTCGCGCACCGAGTTGCGGAACTCGGTAAACGGCGTGCCTTCCTGGGCGAGCTGCTCGCGCAGCTGGTCGAGGCTGACGTTGTTCTGCGCGGCGATGCCGGCGATGGCCTGGTCGACCTCGGGATCGGTGACGCGCACGCCGGTCTCCTGCGCGCGCGCGACCTGCAGCTTGAGCAGGACCAGGCGCTCGAGCACCTGGCGCTCCAGCACCTCGCGCGGCGGCAGCTGGTTCTCGCGGCCGGCGTACTGGCCGAGGATGTTGGCGACCGCGCGGTCGAGCTCGCTGCGCAGGACCACGTCCTCGTTCACCACCGCCACGATGCGGTCGATCGGCTGGGTCTGCTGGGCCGGGACGGCCGCAGCGAACAGCAACAGCGTGGCGAGAAGGCTCGCGAGGAATGTCTTCATGGGAGGGAATCGGAGAGGTCGTCGTCGCCGGAACGGCGGTTGAGGGCCGACGGCGGCACGAGGTAGAGGTCGTCGCGGTCGTAGCCGAGAATAGCACGGCGCAACACGCGCTCCGTGTTCTGGCCGGCCGAGCCCAGGCCCTTCAGTTCAAACTCCACCTGGATCGAGTTGTTCAGCTCGCCGGTGCGGTTGCGCAGGTAGCGGCGGCCGACCAGGCGCACCGCCAGACAGCAGCTTTCCCATTGCACGCCGGCAATGGTTTCGAGCTCCTTCTCGTCCAGCAGCGAGTAGTAGTAGCGCCCGACCACGCTCCAGTTCTGGTTGATCGGGTACAGGAACGAGAAGTCGACCTGTTCGAGCAGGTCGTTGCGGCTGCCCGGATCGCGGCGGTAGCGGTAGCCGATGTTGACGATGCCGCCTTCGCCGATCAGGTAGCGCACGCGCAGGCTCGCCAGGTCTTCGCGGCGGAACTTCGGGTTCCACTGGTAGGCGGCGTTGATGGTCCAGCGATCGCTCGGCGCGAAGCTCGCATCCACCACCCACGCCGACTTGCCCTGCTCGATGGGCGGCTCGCCGGCGTTCAGCCGCACCCGGCTGTCGTCGAGGTACTGAATCTGGCCGAGGCTCAACGCGAGGCGCTCGCGACCGTCGTCCTCGCTGATGAAGCGGGTGGTGAGCGCGGTGGTGATCTGGTGCGCGTCGGCCTGGCGGTCGGCACCGGTGTAGCGGTTGTCGCGGAACAGCTGTCCCCAGCTGAACGACATCAGGTTGGTGTCGAAGACCGGCAGGTCGTCCTGGTTCTCGTAGGGCACGCGCAGGTAGTACACGCGCGGCTCCAGCGTCTGCAGGAAGCGCTCGCCACGATAGCTGAAGGAACGGTCGAAGTAGACGCCGGCGTCGAGCGAGGTGATCGGCAGCGAGCGGCTGGGACTGCGCTCGCGGAACTGCGCGTCCAGCGCCGGGGTGTAGGGGATGCCGTTCTCGATCGCGAACGCGCGCGCGCGCGCCTCGGCGACTTCGTCCGCCTTGTCGTCGTCGAGCGCGTAGCCGGTGTAGCGCCAGGCGACGCGCGGGCGCACGAACCAGGCGGCGCCTTCGAAGCTGGCGCCGAGCCACGGGCGCGCGTCGAAGCGGCTGCCGCCGCCGAATTCCTCGTGGTCGAAGCGCACTGCCTCGGCATCGACGCCGGCCTCGAACCAGGTGGCGAACGGCTGCGCCCAGCGCACTACCGCGCGCGGCAGCCGGTGGTAGGGCAGGTTGGCTTCGCTGAGCGTGTAGTCGGCGAGCTGGTAGTGATCCGCCGACAGGCTGGCTTCCCAGTGCCGGCCGCGCCCGAACAGGCCCATGCCGCTGGTGGTGAAATAGCCCGAGTTGCTCAGCGTGCTGCTGCTGAAATCCTCGATGTAGTGGTCGTCGCTGACCCAGTTGAGGTCGGCGCGCGCGTACCAGCGGTTGTCGAGGCGGTGGAACGCGTCGAGGTGGAAGTTGCCGCGGTTGTTGCCCGGGCGCTCGTCGCCGCTGACCACGCCGTCGCGGTTGTCGTCGTAGCGCTCCGGCTCGTCGTCCGGCAACTGGTCGTTCGGCATCCACACGCCGCCGACGCGGCCGTTGCCCTGCGGATAAAGCCAACGGAACTCGCCGCCGAGCGCGACGCCGCGCTTGCTCATCAGTCGCGGCTCGAGGGTGGCGTCGTAGTTCGGCGCGAGGTTCAGGTAGATCGGCTGCCGCCAGTCGAAGCCGTTGCGACCGGAATTGCCGATCCGCGGATACAGCAGGCCGGTGCGGCGGCGATCGTCGACCGGGAACATGAACCATGGCACGTACAGCACCGGTACCTTGCCGATCCGCAGGGTGGCGTTGCGCGCCACGCCCATACCCTCGGCGGTGTCGATGTCGATGCGGCTCGCCCGTAGCTCCCAGGCGCGCTGCGAAGGCGCGCAGGTCGAATAGGTCGAGCCGACCAGCGTGCCCTGGTCGCCCTCCAGCTCCACCCGCGCGGCGCCGCCATTGCCGCGGCGGCGGGTCAGCTGGTAGCGCACGTCCTCGATGCGGTGGCTGTCCTGCTCCTGGTTGCCCTGCGCGCGCGCGGCGGTCAGGCGCATGCCGGAGTCCTGGTAGCGCACGCTGCCCTCGGCGACGTAGGTGCCGGTCTCCGGGTTGTAGGTCAGGCGGTCGGTGCCGAGAAACTGGTCGCCGCGGGTGAGCGCGACGTTGCCGCGGATCACCGCGCTGTCGCTGGCTTCGCCCTCGAGCTGGCCATCGAGCACGTTGCCGGAGATGTCGGTCGGCAGCTGGACGCGGGTCTGGGCGTCGCCGGTCGGCGCCGGGGCGTCCGGGAACACCGGCACCACGTCCTCGATCGGGCACAGGCCCCAGTTCTCCTCCTCCTCGGCGGCATGCGCGGGCAGCGCGAGCGCGATGCAGAGCGATAACGGAAGCAGGCGGAGAGGTTTGTGCACGCGAGCACCGTTCCGTCGGGCGGATAAACGGCCGCTAGCTTGCCGGAACCCTTGCGATGCGGCAATGCGGACGCCATCTTCGCGGTATCCGCTTTCATCCACGGTCCATCCGGAGGCGCGCCATGTCCGACCTGCCACGCACCGACGAGGAATGGCGCGCGCGGTTGACGCCGGAGCAGTACGCGGTCTGCCGCTGCTCGGCCACCGAGCGTGCGTTCACCGGCAAGTACTGGAACCACAAGGCGCCCGGCACGTACGTCTGTGCCGGCTGCCGGACTCCGCTGTTCGCGTCCGCCGCCAAGTACGACTCCGGGTCCGGCTGGCCGAGCTTCTGGCAGCCGGTCGCGGCTGCGGCGGTGAGCGAACACGAGGACGCCAGGCATGGCATGCGCCGCACCGAGGTGCGCTGCGCGCGCTGTGATTCGCACCTGGGTCACGTGTTCCCGGACGGGCCGCCTCCGACCGGGCTGCGCTACTGCATCAATTCCGCGGCGCTCGACTTCGTGCCGCAGGAGGACCGCTGAGCGATTCAGCCCAGCAGCGCATCGACGTGCGCCACGCTGCACTCGCGCAGCGCGGTGAGGTCGTACCCGCCTTCCAGCATCGATACCACGCGGCCGTGCGCATGGCGATCGGCCAGCGCGACGAGCTGCGCGGTCAGCCAGGCATAGTCGCCGGCGTCGAGCTGCAGCTGCGCCAGCGGATCGCGCCGGTGTGCGTCGAAGCCGGCGGAGATCAGCAGCAGTTGCGGGCGGAACGCGTCGATCGCCGGCAGCAACTGGTCGCACCAGGCGGCGCGAAACCCCGGCCCATCGGTACGCGGTGCCAGCGGCGCGTTGACCACGTTGCCGACTCCGCGTTCGTTGGCGAAGCCGCTGTCCGGATACAGCGGCACCTGGTGCGAACTGACGAACAGCACGCGCGGCTCGTGCTCGAAGATCGCCTGGGTGCCGTTGCCGTGGTGGACGTCGAAGTCGGCGATCGCCACCCGCGCCAAGCCGTGGTGCTCGAGCGCGTGCGCGGCCGCGAGCGCGACGTTGTTGAACAGGCAGAAGCCCATCGCCACGTCGGCGGTGGCGTGGTGGCCGGGCGGGCGCACCGCGCAGAAGGCGCGGCGCGCATGGCCGCCGAGCACCGCGTCGACCGCGGCGATGCCGGCGCCGGCGGCGTGCAGCGCGGCATCGGCGGAAGCTGGCGACAGGAACGTATCGGGGTCGAGCGGGAACGTCCCGTGCTCGACCCGGGTGTCGAGTACCGTCGCGAGCAGTTCGGGCGTGTGCACGCGCAGCAGCTGGCCGCGGCTGGCGCGCGGCGCGTCCTCCCAACCCTGTGCCGGGTACGCGGCACGCAGGGCGTCCAGCACGGCCTGCAGCCGCGCCGGACGTTCGGCATGCAGCGGGCCGGGGTCGTGCGCGAGGCAGACGGGATGGGTGAACAGGCGCAGCGCGACGGTGGTCATCTCAGCCGCGGCGGCGTTCGTGGTTCCAGAGCACTTCGCCGTGTCCGCTCGCGCGCGCCAGCACGCGCGCCAGCACGAACAGCAGGTCGGACAGGCGGTTGAGATAGCGCACCGCTTCCGGGCGCACCGCGTCGTGCCGCGACAGCGTCACCACCTCGCGCTCGGCGCGGCGCACCACGGTGCGCGCGAGATGACAGCGCGCGG
>DASQMI010000055.1:0-61740 GCA_035645555.1 Lysobacter sp.
AAAGTGGACGGCGCAGGCGCGCACGGGACGCGCGCGGCCGTGCGGAGGCAACGGCGTCGGGCCCCGCCGGGGCGGGCACGAACGGGCATGGGAGCACGCTTACGCCTCGTCGCCGGCAGCGGCCGGCTCGCCGGCCAGCCAGGCATGCGCGTCGGGCAGTGCGCCGTCGCCGCGGCGGCCCAGCGCGAGGAAGTCGAACAGCTTCGGATCGGCCAGCTGCGAGGGCCGCACGTCGGCGAGCGCGCGCGCGATCGTCTCGATGCGGCCCGGCGTCTCGCGCTCCCACGTGTCCATCATCCGCTTCACCTGCTTGCGCTGCAGGTTCTCCTGCGAGCCGCACAGGTTGCACGGAATGATCGGAAAGCCCTTGAGCGCGGCGTATTCGGCGATGTCGTCCTCGCGCACGTAGGCGAGCGGGCGGATCACCACGTGCTTGCCGTCGTCAGAGAGCAGCTTCGGCGGCATGCCCGAGAGCTTGGCGTGGAAGAACAGGTTGAGGAAGAACGTCGCCACCATGTCATCGCGGTGGTGGCCGAGCGCGATCTTGGTGAAGCCGTGCTCCTCGGCGTAGCTGTACAACGCGCCGCGGCGCAGCCGCGAGCACAGCGAGCACATCGTCTTGCCTTCCGGCACCACGCGCTTGACCACCGAGTAGGTGTCCTGCTCGAGGATGACGTGCGGCACGCCGATCGACTCGAGGTACTGCGGCAGCACGTGCTCGGGGAAGTCCGGCTGCTTCTGGTCCAGGTTCACCGCCACCAGCTCGAAGCGCACCGGCGCCTTCTTCTGCAGCTGCAGCAGGATGTCGAGCATCGTGTAGCTGTCCTTGCCGCCGGACAGGCACACCATCACCTTGTCGCCGTCCTCGATCATCCCGTAATCGGCGATCGCGCGGCCGACCTGGTGGCGCAGGCGCTTGGCGAGCTTGTTGTGCTCGTGCGCGCGGCGCTTCGCCCGCGAGGCGTGCGGCGCGGGCTCCGGCAGGGGCAGGACGGTGCTCATCGGACCGCGCATTCTACGCCAGCCGTCGCGCCGCGCCGGGCGCACGCCGGCGCGCTAAGCTGCCGGACATGAGCGACGTTCACGATTCCGTGTCCATCGCCCGCCGGCTCGCCGAGCTGCGGGTGGAGCATCGCGATCTGGACGCGGCGATCGACCGTCTGGCGCAGGACGCGGCGGCGGACCAGCTGACGCTCCGCCGCCTGAAGAAGCGCAAGCTGTGGCTGAAGGACTGCATCGCCAAGCTGGAGTCGCGGCTGATTCCCGACGAGCCGGCGTGATCAGGCCGCCGGCTTGGCGGTCTCCGGGCTGACCTTCTCGATCGAATGCCGCAGCTCGCGGCCGAGGATCACCTTGGCGTCCTTCGCCCACGCCGACAGCCGTTCGTCGAACGCGAGCTTGCCGGCGTCGTCGGTCCACACCAGCCCGAGCTCGCGCAGCTTCTGGATGAAGCCGCGGAACAGCGTGCGGTCGAAGAACTCCGGCGCGGCCGGCGCGTACAGCAGCGACAGCCGCTGCGCGGCGAGCTGGCACAGGCTTTCGAGCTCGCCGGCGCTGAGCACGCCGGAGCCGTTCTTGGCCAGCACGGAAATGGCGATGTAGTAGCGCTCGAACGCCTGCTGCAGCGAATGGCCGATCGCCCGCAGGCGGAACACCTCGTCGGTCTGGCCGGCGTAGCGCGCGAGCTGGCGGTCCTGGCCGTCCTCGGTGACCTCGAGCAGCCCGGCGCGCACGAACACGTCGATCGTGCGCACCAGCCGCTCGACGAACTCGTCCTCGGTCCACGGCAGGAACAGCTCCGCCTGCAGGAACGGGTACACGCTGCGTCCGAGCTGCAGCACGCGCGATTCCGACATGCGCCGGTTCTGCTGGAAGCAGCAGGCGATCCACGACGCGGCGGTGAACAGGTGCAGCACGTTGTTGCGGTAATAGCTCAGCAACACCGCGGTCTCGTCGTCGACGCTGAGTACGTCGCCCAGCGGGTGCGCAGTGCGCTGCAGGACGCCGATCTCCTCGCCGTGGGCGACGATCTCCTGCGGCGTGTGCGGGGTGACGGTGACGCGGTCGGAATACGGCAGCTCGTCCAGCAGCGTCTTCGACAGCGCGATCTGCGCTAGCAGGTCCGCCTCGCCCATCGCGTGCTTGGGCGTGGACAGCAGCGCCAGCGCGAGCAGGTTGATCGGATTGACGTCGGCGGCGCGGTTGACGTTGACCTGGATGCGCTGGGCGAGCGCGTCGACGGTGGCGGCCAGCCATGCCGGCTTCTCGTCCTCCGGCACCGGCTTGCCGTCCCAGTCCGGCGCGAACTCGGCCAGCACCTCGCTGAGGCGGATCGGCTCGCCGAAGTTCACCACCACCTGGCCGTAGTTCTGCCGCAGCACGCGCGGGATGCCGGTCAGCAGCTGCCAGATCGACTCCTTCTGCTTCGGCTTGCCGGACAGCTCGTCAAGGTAGCTGCGGCCCTCCATCAGCTTCTCGTAACCGATGTAGACCGGCTGGAACAGCACCGGCCGCGTCGGCGCGCGCAGGAACGCGCGCAGCGTCATCGCGATCATGCCGCCCTTCGGCGGCAGCAGGCGGCCAGTGCGCGAGCGCCCGCCCTCGATGAAGTACTCGATCGAATAGCCGCCGGCCACCAGCTGCGCAACGTATTCGCTCAGCACCGCCGAATACAGCATGTTGCCGCGGATGCTGCGGCGGATGAAGAACGCGCCGCCCTTGCGCAGCAGCGTGCCGATCATCGGCAGGTTGAGGTTGATGCCGGCGACGATGTGCGGCGGCACGATGCCGCGCGTGTACAGGAACCACGACAGCAGCAGGTAGTCCATGTGGCTGCGGTGGCACGGCACGTACACCACCTCGTGGCCGGGCGCGTCCTGCTTGAACTTCTCCAGGTGGTGCACCAGCACGCCGCGGTAAATGCGGTTCCACACCGGCTGCAGCAGGAAGCTGACCGAGCGCACCACCGGATGCGAGTAGTCGGCGGCGATCTCGTAGGCGTAGGCGTGCGCCTTCTTCCAGGCGTCCTCCACGGTGGTGCCGTCGCGCCGCGCCTGGTCGGCGATCGCCTCGCGCACGCTCGGCGCGCCCAGCACGCGGTCGACCAGCAGCCGGCGCGTGGACAGGTCGGGGCCGATGATCGCCGCGCGAATGCGGCGGAAGTGCGCGCGCAGCACACGCGACAGCTTGCGCACCGTGCGTTCCGGCGGCAGGCCCTCGTCGACCACGCCGCGCAGGCTCACCGGCGGCGCGAACCGCACCAGCGTGTTGCGGCCGTTGAGCGCGATCGCGAGCAGCCGGCGGAAGCGGCCGACGATGGTCCAGTTCTCCGAGAACAGCACCGAGAACCAGCCGGTGCTGCGGTCCGGCGCGCGGCCGACGAAGATCGACACCGGCACCAGCTGCACGTCGAGCGCGGGATCGTGGCGGTGGGCTTCCAGCAGGCGCGCAAGCGACCCGGAATGGGTCTTGTGCTCCGGCCCCGGCGCGAGTCCGAGCGCGTTGGTGTGGCGGCGCGATAGGGCGACGTAGGCGCGCTTGCGCCCGAGCGGGTCGCCCGGCAGTGGCTGCAGCGGCGACGGCAGCCCGGCCTCGCGGCAGGCGCGGTCGAGGATCAGCGCGTTGGACAGCCCGTAGTCCTCGAGCACGTAGCACACCGGCCGGCCGCGGCTGGTGTCGTGCTCGGCGGGCGCGGCCGGCTCGATGGTCAGGTCGATCCACGGCGCGGTCAGCCGCCCGAGCAGGCGCACCCACCACGGCCGCCGCGGCGTCGGCCGGCGCAGCGGCGCGGGATCGACCGGCGGCGGCGCGGCGATCGGCAGCTCGGACTGGGCCGGATCGGCCTCCGGAACGGCCTCGGCCGGCAGCGGTGCGGCCTCGCCCTCGGCAGCATCGGCAACATCGGCGGCCGCGCTCGGTTCGACCGCCTCGGCGGACGCATCGGCCACGGCCGGCGCCGGCGCGCGCGGCGGTTCGGGCTCCGGAAACGGCAGGGAGGTCTGGTTCGGCATCGCCGGAATTATGCCTGCAGCCCGCGCGGGGCCGGCGCGGCCGTCAGCGCGCGACAGCGGTGCCGGTGGCGACGGAGCCCGGGTGCGGGCGCGATGCCTCGGCCTCGGCGTGGCGCAGCAGGTCGCTGAGGTACCAGCGGCCGTCGCGGCGCTCCACCCGCACCGTGCCTTCGATCGCCTGCCCGGCCAGCCGGTAGCGCACGCGCACGCGGGCGTGGTCGCCGTCCTGCTCCAGCAGCTGGGTCTGCACGCTGTCGAGCGCGGCGTCGAGGTCGAGCCCGTAATGCGCCGCCAGCACCTGCTTGAACCGCACCGCGAACGGGCGCAGCCGTGCCAGCGTGGCCGCCATGCCGTCGCGCCGGAAGCGCGCCGGATCGCGCAGCCCGGTCAGGCGCGCGCCGGCCACCAGCTGCGGGATCGCCTCCCGCGCCCGCGCCGGATCGCCGAGCGGGGCGCGCTGGCCCCACGCGCTGAGCGCGCCGATCAGGCGCACGTAATGCGCTCGTTCGTCCGGGCTGTAGTCGGGGCTGGCGGCGACGTAGCGGGTGGCGAACAGGCCGAGCGTGGTCGCGGCCGAGCGCAGCTCGGCATGGGCGCCGGCGAACTGCCGGCGGTACTGCGTCAGCAGTGCCTTGTCCGCGTCCGGCTGCGCCATCGTGGCCAGGAACCCGGGCAGCTGGCCGTGCAACGGCAGTTCGGTCAGCGGCCACAGCGTGCGGCCCTCGCGCCAGGCGGTCTCCAGCCGCGCATGCAGCTCGGCGGGAACGGCGTGGCGGGCGTAGGCGGCGGGGTCGCCGCGGCGCAGGTCGCCGACCAGCTGGCGCACCGCATCCTCGGGCTGCCGCGGCGGAGCGTCCTCGGCCGGTTCGCCGCTGCTGCACGAGGCCAACAGGGCGAGCACGGCGGCCGCAGCCGCATGCCGCAGCCGGTGCGGTGCCCGGTTGGCTTCCCCTCGGATCGTCGACATGCGGCTCCCCAGACGCCCCCGCATCTTGGCGGGCAACGCCGGGCCGGGGCAACGGCGCCGGTCGCAAAAAAAGAGGCCCGCGGAGGGCCTCGATCACGATACAAGTCCGGCAGAGCCGGAGGACTGTGTTGTGGCACGGCTCCGGCCGAGGGCCGGATGGCGGGAGGTTAACGCAGCGTCATTGTTGAGGCAACACCTCAACTTGCCACCGCTAAGTCATTGATTCGGCTTGTCTGCCAGATCGAGTGCGGCGCGCTTGGCGGCGCGGCGGACGGCCGCCGGCTGGCGCCAGTCGCTGCCGAACAGGGCCGGCTCCCACGAGCCGTAGCTCGGGTTCGGCAGCATCCACCAGCGCTGGCCGAACCAGTCGCCGTGCTTCGCGTACAGCGCGGCGCGCCCGTCCGGGGTGTTGACCGGAATGCGCACGAAGTCGCCGAGCTGGTCGCCGAACTGCATCAGCACCCGGTAGCGCTGGCCGGCGAGGCGGCGGCGGCAGTCCTTCTCGCTGCCGTGCTGCACGCAACCCTCGACCACCGTACCCAGGCCGAGAAACACGCTGTCGTCCTTCACCGGCAACCCGACCGCGCGCAGGTTGGCGAGCGTTGCCTCCTGCAGGTGCACGGCGCGGTTGGAGATGTACAGCAGGGTGACCCCGCGCGCCTGCGCGGCGCGGGCGAAGTCGACCACGCCCGGAATCGGCCTGGCGCGCTGTTCGCGCACCCACGCATCCCAGGTGACGTCCTTGAACTCGGCGTCGTGGGCGATCAGCCGGGCCTGGTACGGCGAGTTGTCGAGCACGGTCTCGTCGATGTCGACGATCACCGCCGGCGGCAGCCCGCGCGCGGCGTTGGCGCGCTCCTCCGGCACCAGCGCGTCCCAGTCCGGGTCCTGCAGCGCGCGATCCAGCTGCGCCAGCGCGGCGCGGTAGGTCTGCTCGGCCACCGCGCGGTACTCCGCCGAGGCCTGCATCCACAGCACGGCATTGAGGTTGTCGTGCGAAGGCGTTCCCTGCACGGCGGCGGTGGGCGGCGCGTCCGGCGCGACGGCACGGGTGCAGCCGGCCAGAGCGAGTGCGGCGGACAGGAGCAGGACGGACGGATTCGGGCGCATGCGGGCGACGCGGTTCGGCGGGAGCGCGAGTGTAGTGGAGCGCGCCGCCGACCGGTCAGCCGTCGAGCAGCGCCTTGATCGCGGCGAACCCGGCCGACGCGCGCTCCTTCTTGTGCGCGGCATCGAGCTCGGGATCGGCGCCGTCGCGCTGCAGTTCCTCGGCCGGCAGTTCGTCGAGGAAGCGCGACGGCTTCAGCCGCACGCGCTCGCCCCAGCGCTGCGCCTCGCGCGAGTACGACAGCCACAACCGCTCCTTCGCGCGGGTAATGCCGACATAGAGCAGGCGGCGTTCCTCGTTGAGCCGGCCTTCCTCCAGGCTCGCCTCGTGCGGCAGCGTGCCGTCCTCCATGCCGACGATAAATACGTAGCGGAACTCCAGGCCCTTGGCCGCGTGCAGGCTCATCAGCCGCACCTGGTTGCCGGCCTCGCCCTTGTCGGCATGCGACAGCAGCGCAAGCGACGCGGCCAGCTCGCCCGGCCCCGCGTTGCGCGCGCCGTCGAACCATTGCGCGAGCTCCTCCAGGTTCGCCTTGCGGCGCTGGAAGCCGGCCTCGTCCTTGCTCTGCGCGCGCAGCGCCGCGAGCAGGCCGCTGCGCTCGGCCACCGCCTGCACCAGCTGCGCGGGCGTGAGCCTCGCGGCGTCCTCGCGCAGGCCGCGCACACAGCGCGCGAACGCGTCGACCGCGTTGCCCGCGCGCGGGCCGAGCTGCTTGAGCGCGCCGACCGATTCGGCCGCACGCGACAGCGACAGGTGCGCATGCCGCGCGAGGTCGGCGAGCTTGGTCAGCGTCGCCGCGCCGATCTCGCGCTTGGGCGCGCCGACCGCGCGCAGGAACGCCGCGTCGTCGTCGGGATTGGCGATCAGCCGCAGCCACGCCAGCAGGTCCTTCACTTCGCCGCGCTCCAGGAACGCCGTGCCGCCGCTCAGGTGGTACGGCACGCCGAGCAGCTGCAGCGCCTTCTCCAGTGCGCGCGACTGGTGGTTGCCGCGGAACAGCACGCAGAAGTCGCTCCACGGCGCTTGGCGTGCGGTGTGGAGGAAATGGATCTCGGCGGCGACCTTCTCTGCCTCGTGCGCGGAATCGCGGCATTCCCATACCCGGATGCGCTCGCCGTCGGCCTGGTCGCTCCACAGTTTCTTGGGATGCTCGTGCGGGTTGTGCGCGATCAGCGCGTTGGCCGCGCGCAGCACGCGGTTGCTGCAGCGGTAGTTCTGCTCCAGCTTCACCACGCGCAGGTTCGGATAGTCCTTGCCGAGCTGCAGCAGGTTGTCCGGGTTGGCGCCACGCCAGGCGTAGATCGACTGGTCGTCGTCGCCCACGCAGGTGAACAGGCCCTTCGGTCCGGACAGCGCCTTCAGCAGGCGGTACTGCGCATCGTTGGTGTCCTGGCACTCGTCGACCAGCAGGTAGCCGATGCGCTCGCGCCAGGCCAGCTGCAGTTCCTCGCTGCCCTCCAGCAACTGCACCGGCAGGCGGATCAGGTCGTCGAAGTCGACCGCGTTGAAACTGGTGAGGCGCTGCTGGTACTGCACGTACAGCTCGGCCGCCATGCGTTCGCGCGGGCTGCGCGCGGTTTCCAGCGCCTGTTCGGGCGACAGCCCGGCGTTCTTCGCGCGCGAGATGAGGTTGCGCACGTTGTCCAGCGCGTCTGGCGCGGCGCCCGCCGGCAGCAGGTCCTTGATCTGCGCGGTGGTGTCGTCGGCGTCGAACACCGAGAAGCCGCGCCGCAGCCCGGCCTTGTCGTGCTCGATCTGCAGGAAACGCAGGCCGAGCGCGTGGAACGTGCACAAGGTCAGGCCCTCGGCCGCATCGCCCTTCAGCCGCTTGCCGATGCGCTCGCGCATTTCGCGCGCGGCCTTGTTGGTGAACGTGATCGCCGCGATGCGCCGCGCCGGCATGATGCCGCGCCCGATCAGGTGGGCGATCTTCTCCACGATCACGCGCGTCTTGCCGCTGCCCGCGCCGGCGAGCACGAGCAACGGGCCGTCGCAGTACTGGACGGCGGCCTGCTGGGGAGGGTTGAGGCCGTGCATGGGGGTCGATCTGCCGAGGCGCGCAGTGTACCCCGCACGCCTTGGCCTTCCACCGCGCGCCGGGCGTGAGCTGAACGTGCGCGGGCGCACGATCGCACTACACTGCGCGGATGGCGAAGCTCTACTTCTACTACTCGGCGATGAACGCCGGGAAGACCACCACGCTGCTGCAGTCCGCGCACAACTACCGCGAGCGCGGCATGCGTGCGCTGCTGCTCACGCCGGTGCTGGATGACCGCGCCGGGCGCGGGCGGATCGCCTCGCGGATCGGCCTGCAGGCCGAGGGCGTGCCGTTCGCGCGCGACGATGATCTCGAGGCCAAGGTGCGCGCCGACATTGCCGTGCACGGGGCGCTGCACTGCGTGCTGGTCGACGAGGCGCAGTTCCTCAGCCGGGCTCAGGTCTGGCAGCTCTCCGAAGTGGTCGACGTGCTGCGCATTCCGGTGCTGTGCTACGGCCTGCGCACCGATTTCCGCGGCGAGCTGTTCGAGGGCAGCCAATACCTGCTGGCCTGGGCCGACGAGCTCAACGAGATCAAGACCATCTGCCACACCGGCAAGAAGGCGACCATGAACGTGCGCGTGGACGAGCACGGACGCGCGGTCACCGCCGGCCCGCAGGTGGAGATCGGCGGCAACGAGCGCTACGTGTCGGTATCGCGCGCCGAGTACAAGAAGATCATGCGCGGCGAAGGCACGGTGGAGCCGCTGCAGGCGCCGTTGCCGATCTGAATCAGCGCTGGCAGCGCGCGCACCACACGGTGGCGCGCTGGCCCAGCACGCCGTGCTTCAGCGCGCGGCCGCACTGCACGCACGGCTCGCCGCCGCGGCCGTACACCGCCAGCTCCTGCTCGAAATAGCCCGGCGCGCCGTCCGGGCTGAGGAAGTCGCGCAAGGTGGTGCCGCCGCGCTCGATCGCATAGACGAGGATCGCCCTCACCGTTTCGGCGAGTGCGGCGTAGCGTTCGCGCGACACGCGTCCGGCCTCGCGCAGAGGCGAGATCCCGGCGCGGAACAGCGCTTCGGCGGCATAGATGTTGCCGACCCCGACCACCACCGCCTGGTCCATCAGGAACGTCTTCACCGGCGCGCGGCGGCCGCGGCTGAGCGCGAACAAATAATTGCCGTCGAACCCGTCGGACAGCGGCTCGGGCCCGAGCCCCTGCAGCAGCGGATGGGTGTCGCCCGGTGCCTGCCACAGCAGGCAGCCGAACCGGCGCGGGTCGTTGAAGCGCAGCACGCGCTGCGAGTCGAGCACGACGTCGACGTGGTCGTGCGCACGCACCGGGGTGTCGTGCGGAAGCACGCGCAGGCTGCCGCTCATGCCCAGATGCAGAAGCGCGCTGCCGGCGTCGGTATCGAGCAGCAGGTATTTGGCGCGTCGCCGCACGCGGCGGATGCGCTGGCCGGGCAGCTGCGCGCGCACTTCCGGCGGAATCGGCCAGCGCAGGTCCGCACGGCGCAGCAGCACCTCGCGCACGCGCCGGCCTTCGACGTGGGGCGCCAGGCCGCGGCGGGTGGTCTCGACTTCAGGCAGCTCGGGCATGCGTTCAGCATACGGGAGCGCACTGCGCCCACGGCCGCCCTGGCTTCATTCAGATGAAGTCCGGCCGCGCTTGGTTTTGCTCCACAAGCCCAAACAGAGTGTGATCACCTCACGCCGTACTCGCGCGGATGGACGGCACGAATGGCATGATGGCCTCGCCGCATCGCCGGTGTCATGTTTTCCTTGGAGCTTCGAATGTCCGTTTCCCTGCTCGATCTGCTGGCCCGGGGCTTCACCCAGGCCGGGCTCGGCACGCTGGCGATCTACCTGCTCGTCGTGACCCAGCTCACCATCATCTCGGTGACGCTGTATCTGCATCGCTCGATGGCGCACCGCGCGGTCGACTTCCATCCGGTGCTCGCGCACTTCTTCCGGTTCTGGACCTGGCTGACCACCGGCATGGTCACCAAGGAGTGGGCGGCGATCCATCGCAAGCACCACGCCAAGTGCGAGACCGAGGAGGATCCGCACAGCCCGCAGTACAAGGGCATCGACACCGTCATGTGGCGCGGCGTGGAGCTGTACCGCGACGCGCAGAAGCAGCGCGAGGACATCGAGAAGTACGGCAAGGGCTGCCCGGACGACTGGATCGAGCGCAGGCTCTACACGCCGCGTTCCAGCTGGGGCCCGACGCTGATGCTGTTCATCAACTTCGCGTTGTTCGGCTTCGCCGGCATCGCGCTGTGGGCGGTGCAGATGCTGTGGATCCCGTTCTGGGCCGCAGGCGTGGTGAACGGCCTCGGCCACTGGTGGGGCTACCGCAACTTCGAGACCACCGACACCGCGACCAACCTGTCGCCGTGGGGCGTGTGGATCGGCGGCGAGGAGCTGCACAACAACCACCACGCGTTCCCCAGTTCGGCCAAGTTCGCGCTGCGCAAGTGGGAGTTCGACATCGGCTGGGGAATCATCCGCGTGTGCGAGAAGCTGCGCCTGGCGAAGGTGCTGCGCGTGGCGCCGGCGCTCGACGTCCGCCCGAACATCCAGGTGCCGGACGCGGAGACGCTCAAGGCGCTGCTCACGGTCCGCTTCCAGGCGATGACCGATTACTACCGCAGCGTCACCCTGCCGAGCCTGCGCGAGACCGGCGGCATGCGCGAGCTACCGCGCACGTGGCGCAAGGCGCTGGCCGACGGCGGTCGCTGGCTCGACGGCGACGCGCGTGCGCGCCTGCAGGCGTGGCTGGCGGAGCGGCCGAAGATGGCGACTCTGGCCGAGTTCCGCCAGCGGCTCGCGCAGGTGCTCGACGACCGTTCGCACGATGCGCAGGCAACCTTGCAGAAGCTGCACGCGTGGTGCGCCGAGGCCGAGGCCAGCGGCATCCAGGCGCTGGAGGCGTTCTCGGCCCGGCTTAAGGGCTATGCATTGGTGCCGGCGCGCGCCTGAGCCGGCCATGCGGCACCCCTCGACGAAGCCCGCGCCCACTCGCGCGGGCTTTTTCTTGCTGCTGCTCGCCGCCGGCGCCGCCGCGCAGGTGCGCGAAGCCGGCGACTACCTCACGCGCATGGATAGCGACCGCGACGGCCGCATCGCGCTGGCCGAATACCAGGCATGGATGGGCTACGCGTTCGAGCGGATGGATCGCAACCGCGACGGCGTGCTGATGCCGGACGAGCTGCCGGGCGGCCGCGGCCGCCAGGTGAGCCTCGCCGCACACCGCGAGGCGCTGGCCGCGACGTTCCGCCGCCAGGACACGAACCGCGACGGCTTCCTCGACGCGCGCGAGCTCGCCGCGCCGCCGCGCTGACTGCTACGGGCGCGCGCCGTGACCGAACAGGATGCGGCGCTCCTCGTCGGTGAACGGCCGCGAGTACGACGGCGGCGCATCGGCGTAGGTGCGCCGGGTGGCCGGCCGCTCGCGGATCGCCTCGAACCAGCGCTTCAGGTGCGGGAAGTCGTCGAGATCCTGCTTGTGCGCCTGGTGCGGCACGATCCAGGGGTAGATCGCCATGTCGGCGATCGTGTACTCGTCGCCAGCGACGAACGCCCGGTCGGCCAAGCGCTTGTCGAGCACGCCGTACAGCCGCGCGGTCTCGCGGGTATAGCGCTCGATCGCGTACGGGATCTTCTCCGGCGCATACACGTTGAAATGGCCGTTCTGCCCGGCCATCGGGCCGAGCCCGCCGACCTGCCAGAACAGCCACTGCAGCACCTCGGCGCGCCCGCGCACGTCCTGCGGCAGGAAGCGGCCGGTCTTCTCGGCCAGGTACAGCAGGATCGCGCCGGACTCGAACAGCGACAGCGGACCGCCGCCGCCGGCGGGCGCGTGATCGACCAGCGCCGGCATCTTGTTGTTGGGCGAGATGCGCAGGAACTCGGGGGCGAACTGCTCGCCCTTGTTGATGTTGACCGGAACCCGCCGGTATTCGAGCCCGGTCTCCTCGAGGAACAGCACAGGCTTGTGGCCGTTCGGCGTGGGCCAGTAGTAGAGGTCGAGCATGGGAAAACCTCCGTGGGGGGCTTCCGATCCTAGGCGTCCCGCACGCCGCCGGCGGCGACGGCGCGGGCACGCTGCATTGCGCCGGTGGCGCGGCGGCGCGGCTGCGGCACACTGGTAGGCCCGCCCACGGAGCCGCCCATGCCCGCCGAACGCCCCGTTTCCGGAGCCGACGCCCCGGCCGTGTACCCGGTGCCGGCCGCGTTCGCCGCACAGGCGCGCGTGCGCGGCGAGGACTACCGGCGTGACTACGCGGAGTCGCTGCGCGATCCCGACGCGTTCTGGGCGCGCGTCGCCACCCGGCTGGACTGGTACCGCGCGCCGACCCGCATCCGCGACGTCAGCTTCCGCCGCGAAGACTTCGGGATCCGCTGGTACGAGGACGGCAAGCTCAACGCCAGCGTCAACTGCCTGGATCGCCACCTCGCCGCGCGCGGCGACAAGCCGGCGCTGATCTTCGAGCGCGACGATCCCGCGCTGCCGGCGCAACACGTCACCTACCGCGAGCTGCATGCGCGCGTGTGCCAGCTCGCCAACGCGCTGCGCAACCTCGGCGTGCGCAAGGGCGACCGAGTCACCATCTACCTGCCGATGATCCCGCACGCGGCGGTGGCGATGCTCGCCTGCGCGCGGATCGGCGCGATCCACTCGGTGGTATTCGGCGGCTTCGCCCCGCAGTCGATCGCCGACCGCATCGCCGACTGCGGCAGCAAGCTGGTCATCACCGCCGACGAGGGCGTGCGCGGCGGCAAGCGCATTCCGCTGAAGGCGAACGTCGACGCGGCGCTCAGGCTGCCCGGCACCACGTCGGTGGAGACCGTGCTGGTGGTGCGCCACACCGGCGCTGCGGTCGACATGCAGATGCCGCGCGACCGCTGGTACGACGCGGTGGTCGACGGCCAGCCGGAGCAGTGCGAGCCCGAACGCATGGGCGCGGAGGATCCGCTGTTCATCCTGTACACCTCGGGTTCGACCGGCAAACCGAAGGGCGTGCTGCACACCACCGGCGGCTATCTGGTCTATGCCAGCTACACCCACGAATGCGTGTTCGACCTGCGCGAGGACGACGTCTACTGGTGCACCGCCGACGTCGGCTGGATCACCGGCCACAGCTACATCGTCTACGGCCCGCTCGCCAACGGCGCCACCGCGCTGGTGTTCGAGGGCGTGCCGAATTTCCCGGACGCGTCGCGGTTCTGGCAGGTGGTCGATCGCCACCGGGTGACGATCTTCTACACCGCGCCGACAGCGATCCGCGCGCTGATGCGCGAGGGCGACGAACCGGTGAAGCGCACCTCGCGCGCATCGCTGCGCCTGCTCGGCAGCGTGGGCGAGCCGATCAATCCGGAAGCGTGGCGCTGGTATCACGACGTGGTCGGCGACGGCCGCTGCCCGATCGTCGACACCTGGTGGCAGACCGAAACCGGCGGCATCCTGATCTCGCCACTGCCCGGCGCGATCGAGGCCAAGCCCGGCTCGGCCACGCTGCCGTTCTACGGCGTGCGCCCGGCGATCGTCGATGCGAACGGCGCGCTGCTGGAGGGTGCCGCCGAGGGCAACCTGGTGCTGCTCGATTCCTGGCCCGGGCAGATGCGCACGGTGTACGGCGACCATGCGCGCTTCATCGAAACCTACTTCAGCACGTACCCGGGGATGTACTTCACCGGCGACGGCTGCCGCCGCGATGCCGACGGCTACTACTGGATCACCGGGCGCGTGGACGACGTCATCAACGTCAGCGGCCACCGGATCGGCACCGCCGAGGTGGAGAGCGCGCTGGTCGCGCATCCGAAGGTGGCCGAGGCGGCGGTGGTCGGCTTCCCGCACGAGCTCAAGGGCCAAGGCCTCCACGCCTACGTGATCCTCAAGGCTGGCGAGAGCGGCAGCGACGCGCTGCGCCAGGAGCTGGTCGCGTGGGTGCGCCAGGCGATCGGCCCGATCGCCACCCCTGACCGCCTGCAGTTCGCGCCGGGCCTGCCGAAGACCCGCTCCGGCAAGATCATGCGCCGCATCCTGCGCAAGATCGCCGAGGCGGGCGCAGGCGAGGTCGCGCGCGACCAGCTCGGCGACACCTCGACGCTCGCCGACCCGGCGGTGGTCGATCAGCTGATCGCAGGCGCCGCCCAGGGTGCCTGAAACGACGAAGCCCGCCAGGTGGCGGGCTTCGTGCGATACCGGAACGGCCGCCGGGCGGCCGCCGCAATCACTTGATCTTGCCTTCCTTGTAGATCACGTGCTTGCGGACGACGGGATCGTACTTCTTGATCTCCATCTTGTTCGGCGTGTTCTTCTTGTTCTTGTCGGTCGTGTAGAAGTGACCGGTGCCGGCCGAGGAGATCAGGCGGATCTTGTCGCGCTTGGATGCCATGGCTCAGGTCTCCTCAGATCTTCTCGCCGCGGGCACGCAGCTCGGCGAGCACGGCGTCGATGCCGTTCTTGTCGATGGTGCGCAGGGCCTGGGTGGAAACACGCAGCTTCACCCAACGGTTCTCCGACGCCACCCAGAAGCGGCGCTCGTGCAGGTTGGGAAGGAAACGGCGGCGGGTCTTGTTGTTGGCGTGCGAGACGTTGTTGCCGGTCTGCACGCGCTTGCCGGTGACTTGGCAGACGCGGGACATACGCACCTCGATGGTGACTTGGGGCCTCCCTTGGCCAGGGAGACGGCGGCCCCGGCGCCGGAGGCGCCACGCGATGCGGGAACGGGTCTGCTGCGCGGAGCGGGGTAGGAATCGCGTTTCCGGCCCGGTCCGGGCGGGGCCTGGACGCAGCGAGCCGCGCATTATGCCGGCCGGGCTGCGCCGCGGCAACCGCACCGCTACAGTGCGCCTGAACGCCCGCCCGGAGCCGCCCGCGATGACCGTCCGCCACGCCGCCTGCACCTGCGGCCAGCTCACCGTCGCCTGCGAGGGCGAACCGCTGCGCGTATCGCTGTGCCATTGCCTGGACTGCCGGCGTCGCACCGGCAGCGCGTTTGGCACCCAGGCGCGTTTCCGCGCCGACCAGGTCCGCACCGGCGGGCGCAGCGCCGACTACGTGCGCACTGCGGACAGCGGGCGCACGATCACCCAGCGCTTCTGCCCCGACTGCGGCAGCACGGTGTGGTGGACCTTGGAGCGCGAGCCGGGCGTGGTGGCGGTGGCGGTCGGCGCGTTCGCCGACCCCGGCTTCCCGGCGCCGTGGGTGGAGGTCTACCGCGCGCGCCGCTCGCCCTGGACCGAGATGCCGGCGCTGGCCGGCATCGAGCGCCACGACTGACACTCAGTGCTGGGCGCGGTCGCGCTTCCAGCCGCGGTGGCGGATGTCCAGGTACAGGCTGTAGGCCGCGGTAAATGCCGGGAACAGATTCTGGATGATCCCGACCGAATCCTGCTTCTGCGAGAACAGGAAGTAGCTCAGCGTCATCGCGCTGCCGACCAGGCTCATGTACCAGAACAGGCGCGGGATCACCGGCTTGCCGTGGCGCTTGGACGCGACGAACTGCACCAGCCAGCGGCCGCCGAACATCAGCGCGCCGGTGAGCCCGATCAGCTTCCACGGCGAGGCGTGCAACCCGGTCCATTCCAGCCACGGGAGCGGCGTGTTCATGAACGCCAACAGCATGCTCAGACCTCCTCGACCGCGGTGATCTTCGAGCGCTTGATCAGCCAGGCGACGCCGCGCAGGTCGCGGATGCCGACCAGCGCGCGGTTGAGATTGTTGTACTTGGACACGCCGGTGCCGCGCGGGCGGTGGTTGACCGGCACGCTGACCGTCTTCCAGCCGGCGCGCTGGAACAGCGCCGGCAGGTAGCGGTGCATGTGGTCGAAGTACGGCAGGTCGAGGAAGACCTCGCGCTCGAACAGCTTGATGCCGCAACCGGTGTCGGGGGTGGCGTCGCGCAGCATGCGCGCGCGGATCGCGTTGGCGACTTTCGAGGCCCAGCGCTTGCTGCCGGAATCCTTGCGCTGCACGCGCCAGCCGGCGAACAGCCGGACCTGCGGACTGGCGGCATCGCGCGCGGCCAGCAGCCTGGGGATGTCGGCGGGATCGTTCTGGCCGTCGCCATCGAGCGTGGCGACCCACGCCCCGCGCGCGGCCTTGACCCCGGTGCGGATCGCGGTGCTCTGCCCGCTCTGGCGCAGGTGGCGCACCACGCGCAGCTCCGGCACTTCGCGCTTGAGCGCCTGCAACGCGGCCAGCGTGCCGTCCTTCGAGCAGTCGTCGACGTAGACGATCTCAAACGCGGTGACGCCGCGCAGCGCGGCGACGATCTCGCGCACCAGCGGGGCGACGTTGTCCTGCTCGTTGAACACCGGCACGACGACCGACAGCGGCAACGACGCGCTCATCCACACCTCACGGGCCCGCGAAGCGGGCAATGGCCACGCCGCCCGGCGGGCGGCAACGGGCCATTATCCGAAGTAGGACCGGCACCAGTCGACCACGCGCGGCATTCCCGCCTCGATCGAGGTGGTCGGCTCGAAGCCGAACGCCGCCTTCGCCCGCGCGGTGTCGGCCATGGTCTCCAGCATGTCGCCGGGCTGCATCGGCTTGTAGACCTTCTGCGCCGGACGTCCGGCGGCCTGTTCGATGACCGCGATGAAGCGCTCGAGTTCCACCGGGGTGTGGTTGCCCAGGTTGAACACGCGGTGCGGCGGGTCGTCGGTCGGGGGATGGTCGAGCGCGCCGATGACGCCAGCGACGATGTCGTCGATCCAGGTGAAGTCGCGGCGCATCCTGCCGTGGTTGAACACGTCGATCGGCCGGCCCTCCAGCACCGCGCGCGAGAACAGCAGCGGCGCCATGTCCGGACGGCCCCACGGGCCGTACACGGTGAAGAAGCGCAGGCCGGTCAGGCGCAGGCCGTACAGCTGCGCGTAGGTGTAGCCCATCAGCTCGTTGGCGGCCTTGGTCGCCGCATACAGCGAGCGCGGCTTGTCGATGCGCTGGTCCTCGGAGAACGGCGGAATGGCCGAATCGCCGTACACCGAGGAGGAACTGGCGTAGACCAGGTGCGCGACGTCGCGATGCCGGCACAACTCCAGCAGGTTGACGAAGCCGACCAGGTTGCTCTGCACGTACACGTGCGGATTGGTCAGCGAGTAGCGCACGCCGGCCTGCGCGGCGAGGTGTACCACGCGCTGCGGGCGCACCTCGTCGAACAGCGCGGTCAGCGCATCGAGATCGGCGAGGTCGACGGCGCGGATGTCGGCATCGGGGCACAGCGCGGCCACCCGGTCGCGCTTGAGCTGCGGATCGTAGTAATCGTTGTAGTTGTCCAGACCGACCACGCGTTCGCCGCGCGCCTGCAGCGCACGGACCGTATAGGCGCCGATGAACCCGGCTGCGCCGGTGACGAGGACGGTCATGGGGCTTCCTGCGGAACGAACCGGGCGCGCATTCTCGCAAACGCCCCGGTCGAGCGTGCGTCAACGGATGAGCTTGCGCCGCCCCGGACGCTACATCACCACGGCGAAGTTGAACCTCTCCGCCGCCGGCTGCGCGCGCACGAAGGCCAGAACGTCCTCCAGCTCTCGCACCACCTCATCGTGCTGGTTGCGCAGCAGGCCGAAGCGGACCTGCTTGGCCCGGATGTGCTCGAGCAGGCCGGCGAGCAGACGCTCGCCGTCGCCGCGCGACAGCCACGCGCCGCTGGCCGCCATCACGTCGTTGGTGGAGGTGGCGCCGTCCGGCAGCGGCAGGTCCTGGGTGTTGTAGCGCGCATCCGTGGTGTCGCATGCCGCCGCGAACGACGGCAGCCCCAGCTCGCGGGCGAGCGCGTCGAGCCGGTCGGCATGCTTGTAGAGCGCGTGGCGGTCCTGCTGGTCGGACACGACCGCGCCGCCGGCCAGCACGTTGGCCCAGAGTACGGTGCTCATGCTTTCCCTCCTCGTCGACGAGGCGCGGCGAGGCTAGCCGCCCTTGCCGCGCAGGCGTTCCAGCACGCCCTCGAGCGAATCGAGGTCGCTGTAGTGGATGACGAGCCGGCCCTTACCGCCGCGCCCGTGCAGCACGTTGACCTTGGTGTTGAGCGTTTCCGCCAGCTCGCGCTCGAGCGCGGCAATGTCGGCCTGCGGACGCGGCTTCGGCTTGGCCGCCTTGCCCTTCGTCTCGGTCGGCACCTTGCCGGCCGCGAGCAGCTGCACGCGGTGTTCGACTTCGCGCACCGACCAGCCCTGATCGACCGCCTGCCGCGCCAGTGCGATCGCCGCCTGCGGCGTCAAGGTCAACAGCGCCCGCGCATGGCCCATCTCCAGCGCGCCGGTTTCCACCAGCGTGCGCACGTCCGGCGGAAGCTCCAGCAGGCGCAGCAGGTTGGACACCGCCGCGCGCGAACGCCCGACCGCCTCGGCGGCCTGCGCGTGGGTGAGGTCGAACTCGTCGATCAGGCGCTGCAGCGCCTGCGCCTCCTCCAGCGGATTGAGGTCCTCGCGCTGGATGTTCTCGATCAGCGCCATCGCGACCACGGTGCGGTCGTCGACCTCGCGGATGACGACCGGCACGTCCTTCAGCCCGGCGCGCTGCGAGGCGCGCCAGCGGCGTTCGCCGGCGATGATCTCGTACGTCTTGCCGCCGCGCTCGCGCGCGATCTCGCGCACCACGATCGGCTGGATCACGCCCTGCGCGCGGATCGACTCAGCCAGCTCGTTGAGCTTGGCGTCGTCCATGGTCTTGCGCGGCTGGTACTTGCCGGGCGCGAGCGCGTCGATCGGCAGCGTGCGCAGGGTGTCGTTCGGCTGCGCCTCCAGCGGCGGCGCCTCGGCGGCGGCCTTCGGCCCCAGCAGCGCTTCCAGGCCGCGGCCGAGGCCGCGCTTCTTGGCCGAGGCGGATTTCGTGTCGCTCATGCCGCGGTCTCCTTGGCGGTGCGCGCGGCGCCCTGCTCGCGCTCGCGCTGGCGGCGCACCACTTCGCCGGCGAGGCCGAGGTAGGCGATGCCGCCGCGGCTGGCACGGTCGTAACCGACGATGCTCTGGCCGTGGCTGGGCGCCTCGGCCAGGCGCACGTTGCGCGGGATGATGGTGCGGAACAAGCGGTCGCCGAAGTGGTTGATGAGTTCGGCGGACACCGCGTTGGCGAGGTTGTTGCGCACGTCGAACATGGTGCGCAGCACGCCTTCGATCTCCAGCTTCGGATTGAGCTGGCCGCGGATCGCCTCGATGGTGTCGAGCAGCGCGGACAGGCCTTCCAGCGCGTAGTACTCGCACTGCATCGGCACGATGATCGAATCGGCCGCGGTCAGCGCGTTGAGCGTCAGCAGCGACAGCGCCGGCGGGCAATCGATCAGCACGAAGTCGTATCGGTCGGTGACGCCGGCGAGCGCGCGCTTCAGCCGCTGCTCGCGCTCGGGCTCGCTCATCAGCCGGATCTCGGCCGCGGTCAGGTCGATGTTGCCCGGCAGCAGGTCGAAATCCTCGCCGGTGCGCACGATCGCCTGCTCGACCGGCACCTCGCCCAGCAGCACCTCGGTGATCGACGCCGACAGCTCGCGCTTGTCCACGCCCGAACCCATCGTCGCGTTGCCCTGCGGGTCCAGGTCGACCAGCAGCACGCGCTTGGGCGCACGCGCGAGCCCGGCGGCCAGGTTGACCGCGGTGGTGGTCTTGCCGACCCCGCCTTTCTGGTTGGCGACGGCGATGATGCGGGCCATGGGCGCCCCTGGGCTGGACTGACGGGAGGGCCGGCGCGCGCCGGCAGGGTGGCCGATTATGCCGCGGGGCCGTCGCCGCGTCCCACCACGATCAGGTGCCGTTTCGCGTCGCTGCCCGGAACCGTGAGCCGGTGCGCCTCGAGCACGCGCCACGGCGGCGGCAGGGCGTCGATCTCGTCCTGCGGCCACACGCCTTTCATCGCCAGCAGGCGGCCGTCCGGCTTGAGGAGGTGCGCGCCGAGCGCGAGGATCTCCGGTAGCGTGGCAAGCGCGCGCGCGGTAATCGCATCGAACGCGCCCGCCGGCCCGGCCGCTTCGATACGCGATTCGCAGACCCGTGCGTTCCCCAGCTGGAGCGTTCGCAGCGCCTCGCGCATGAAGCGCGCCTTCTTGCCGTTGCTCTCCACCAGCGCGACCTGCAGGCCGGGCTTGACGATGGCGAGCGGAATGCCCGGCAGGCCCGGACCGGTGCCGAGATCCGCGAGCTGCCCGCCACGCGCGGCCAGCGCGTCGACGTGCGCGTGCATCGCCAGCGAATCGAGCAGGTGGCGGCCGACCATCTCCAGCGGATCGCGCACCGCGGTCAGGTTGTAGGTGCGGTTCCAGCGCGCCAGCAGCGCCAGGTAGGCGAGCAGCGGTTCGGCGTGCGCGCGGTCGAGCGCGAGCGCATCGAGGCCGGCTTCGAGCAGGGGACGGGCGGTCGGCGGCAGGTCGGTCACGGCGGGGGCGACGGTGCGAAAGCGGCAAGCGTGTCAGGCGCGCGGCCGCCAGGCCAGCGCCGCGACGCAGCCGGGCGGCGCGTCGAGCATGCGCACGGTCCAGTCGGCGGGGGCGCCGAGCGCCGGATCCAGGCGCACGATCGCCGCCGCGCCGTCGTCGGGCGCGAACGCGACCCGGTGCAGCCCGAACGACAGGCCGTGCCCGTGCGCCTTCAGCAGCGCCTCCTTCAGGCACCACAGGCGCGCGAACGCGGCATCGCGCGGCGCTCCGGCCGCGAAGCCGCGCAGCCAGTCGACCTCCTCGGCGGCGAAGAAGCGCTGCGCCAGCTCCAGCGCGCGCGCGCGCGGCCGCACCTGTTCGACGTCGACCCCCACCCGCACGCCGTCGCCCAGCGCGAGCAGCAGGTGGCCGCCGCTGTGGCTCCAGTTGCAGTCGTAGCGCGCCAGCGCGCCGTGCAGCTGCGGGCGGTTGCGGGCGTCGCGCGCCAGCGCCAGCGCGTCCGCCGGGGTCGCGAGCTCGGCCGCGAGCCACGCCCGCGCCAGCGCTTCGGCGCGCTGCCCGGGGCGGTGCGTGCGCCAGGTCCAGCGCACGGGATCGGCTCGCGGTTCAGGGCTCATGCGGACGGGTTTGGCCGGAGGCGGGCGCGCCAGCGTAAGCTAGCCGCGGGGAGGAGCGATCAGGCTCCGGTCGGAGAGGCAGGTCAATGTCGGCCGTCATCGAATCACCGCTGCACGCGCGCACCGACGCGCGGCGCATCGCGCTGCTGCCCGGCGGGCGCGGACGCGCGGTGGCGTTCGGCCGCGACGGCGCGATCGACGCGACCACGTTCGCCGCGCACGTGCGTGCGCTCGCCGAGCGCCTGCCCGCCGCCCCGTACGCGGTCAACCTGTGCGAAGACCGTTACCGGTTCCTGGTCGCGTTCTGTGCCGCCGCGGTGCGCGGGCAGACCACGCTGCTGCCGCCCTCGCGCGCGCCGGCGGCGATCGACGACGTGCTCGCCCAGCATCCGGACGCCTACTGCCTCGGCGATCTCGCGCTCGATCCGACGCCGCCGCGCTATCTGCGCCTGCCCGAGCCGCTGCCGGCGCTGGACGGCGCGCCGCTCGCGGTCGAGCCCGGCGCGCTCGCCGCGATCGGCTTCACGTCCGGCAGCACCGGACGGCCAAAACCGAATCCGAAGCGCTGGGCCGGCTTCGTCGCGAGCACCGGGCAGAACATCGCCGCGCTGGCGGACCTGCTCGCCGCCGGCGCGGTGACCCCGCTGGTGGCGACCGTGCCACCGCAGCACATGTATGGCATGGAGATGTCGGTGCTGCTGCCGCTGCTGGCGCCATTCGCGGTGCACGCGGCCAAGCCGTTCTTCCCTGGCGACGTCGCCGCCGCGCTGCGCGACGCGCCGGCGCCGGCGCTGCTGGTGACCACACCGGTGCACCTGCGTGCGCTGGTTGCCGCCGAGGTGACGCTGCCGGCGCTGGCCGGCATCGTCTCGGCGACCGCGCCGCTGCCGCAGGAACTCGCCGCCGCGGCGGAAGCGCGTTTCGGCTGCGAGGTGCGCGAGCTGTTCGGCTCCACCGAGACCTGCGTGATCGCGCGTCGCCGCACCGCGCACGAAGCCGCGTGGACGCCGCTGCCGGGCGTGCGGCTGGCGCCGCAGCCGGACGGCACCGCGGTCGGCGCGCCGCACCTGCCGGAGCCGGTCGCGCTCGCCGACCTGATCGAACTGCAGCCGGACGGCCGGTTCCTCCTGCGCGGGCGCAACGCCGACCTGCTCGAGATCGCCGGCAAGCGCGCCTCGCTGGGTGACCTGACGCGACGCCTGCTCGCCATTCCCGGCGTCGAGGACGGGGTCGTGTTCCAGGCGAACGCGCAAGGCGACGGCGTAGCGCGCATCGTTGCATTGGTGGTCGCCCCGACGTTGAGCGAAGGCGACGTGCTCACCGCGTTGCGACGCAGCGTCGACCCGGTGTTCCTGCCGCGCCCGCTGAAGCGCGTCGGCGCGCTGCCGCGCAACGAGACCGGCAAGCTGCCGCGCGCGGCGCTGGAAGCGCTGCTGCACGCCGAGACGGCCTGACGCGGGCGTTTTTCACCGACCCGTCATCCGCCCAAGCGGCTACTGACGCCGCAATCACGATGGCCTAGTGAGACTGCCCCTGCCCCCGGGATCGGGGACGCCTTCCCCCTTCAAAGGCAGAGGAGAGTCGCTATGAACATCATCATTTGGCTGATCGTGGGCGGCATCGTGGGCTGGCTGGCCAGCCTGGTCATGCGCACCGATGCGCAGCAGGGCATCCTGCTCAACGTCGTGGTGGGTATCGTCGGCGCGTTCATCGGTGGCTGGCTGATCGGGCCGCTGCTGGGTGCGGGCTCGATCAACGAGGGCTTCAGCATCATGAGCTTCGTCGTTTCGCTGCTCGGCGCCATCATCCTGCTCGCGATCGTCAATCTGTTCCGCCGCGGCCGCGTGCGCTGAGCGAGGCGGCTTCGCAGGAAAAAGCCCGGCACCGCCGGGCTTTTTTTATGCGCTACGGCAGCCCGGCGAGTTCGACCCACGCCGGCGCGTGGTCGCTCGGTCGCTCCCACGTGCGCGGCGTGCGGTCGATGCCGGCGGCGCGGCAGTGCGGCTTCAGCGCCTCCGACACCAGAGTCAGGTCGATGCGCAGGCCGAGGTTGCGGCGGAATGCGCCCTGCCGGTAGTCCCACCAGCTGAACGTGCCGCCGTCTTCGTGGTGCAGGCGGTACGCGTCGTGCAGGCCGAGCGCGAGCAGGCGACGCAGCGCCGCGCGCTCGCCGCTGGAGGACAGGATGTGGTCGTCGTGCCAGACGTTGGGGTCGTGCACGTCGCGCTCGTCGGGCGCGATATTGAAGTCGCCCATCACCACCAGCCGCGGATGCGCGCGCAGTTCGTCGGCGAGCCAGCCGTGCACCGCATCCAGCCAGCGCAGCTTGTAGTCGTACTTCTCGCTGCCGACCGCCTGGCCGTTGACCACGTACAGGTTGACGATGCGCACGCCGGCGACGGTCGCAGCGATCGCGCGCGCCTGCGGGTCGTCGAAGTCGGGGATGCCGCAGCGCACGTCCTCGATCCGCCGCTCGCGCGCAAGGATCGCCACGCCGTTGTAGGTCTTCTGCCCGTGGAACACGCTGCGGTAGCCGTAGCCGGCCAGCACCGCATCGGGAAAGCGCGCGTCCTCCAGTTTGGTTTCCTGCAACCCGACGATGTCCGGTTGCGCCTCGCGCAGCCACTGCTCCAGGTGCGGCAGGCGCATGTTGAGCGAATTGACGTTCCAGCTGGCGATCTTCATGCGCGGATTGTGGGTCATTTCGCCAGCCGGCGGATCAGCCGGTCGATCGCGCCGCGGTACGGCGGGCGCAGCCAGTCGGTGGCCGCGCGCAGCGGCTGCTGCAGCACCGGCAGCAGCTTGCTGAAGGTGTCGAAGCCGGCCTGGCCGTGGATCGCGCCGAGCCCGCTGGCGCCAATGCCGCCGAACGGCAGCGCGTGCACGCCGAAATGCACGAGCGTGTCGTTGACGGTGACGCCGCCGGCGAGCGTGCGGGCGAGGATCCGCTCGATGGTGCGCGCGTCGCGTGCGAACGGATACAGGGCGAGCGGGCGCTCCAACGTATTGATGCGCGTGAGCGCGTCGTCGAGCGAGGAATAGGCCAGCACCGGCAGGATCGGGCCGAAGATCTCCTCGCGCATCAGCGCGCAGTCGGCCGGCGGGTCGAGCACCAGCACCGGCGCGAATACCCGCTCGCGTCGCACGCGTTCGGGATCGAGCGCGTCGGCAAATGGCGCGACCACCGTGGCGCCCCCCGCGCGCGCCTCGTCGAGCCAGTCCTGCAGGCGCGCGTAGTGCGCGTCGTTGACGATGCGGGTGTAGTCCGGCGAGCGCGCAAGGTCGGGATAGCGGCGGCGCAGCTCGGCGACCATCGCCGCCACGAACGCGTCGCGGCGCGCAGCGTCGACCAGCGCATAGTCGACGCCGATGCACGTTTGTCCGGCGTTGAACCACTTGCCGGTGGCGATGCGCGCCACCGCGCGCTCCAGCGGAAAGTCGTCGCACAACAGCGCCGGCGCCTTGCCGCCCAGTTCCAGGGTGACGGGGGTCAGGTTCGGCGCGGCCGCAGCCATCACCTGGCGCCCGACCGCGGTGGACCCGGTGAACAGCAGATGATCGAGGCGCAGCGCGGCGAACGCGGCGCCGACCTCGGGACCGCCGCACGCGACCGCGACCCGCTCCGGCGGGAACACGTCGGCCACCAGCGCTTGCAGAAACGCCGCGGTGCGCGGCGTGTGCTCCGAGGGCTTGAGGAAGACGTGGTTGCCGGCGGCGATCGCCGACACCAGCGGCACCAGCGCCAGGTTCACTGGGTAGTTCCACGGCGCGATGATGCCGACCACGCCGACCGGCATCGGCCGCACGTGCGCGCGCGCCGGCCAGAAGCGCCAGCCGACCCGCGCGGGGCGCGGGCGCATCCAGCGGCGCAGGTGCGCCAGCGCGTGGTCGATCTCGGCGAGCGTCACCATCGCTTCGGAAATCAGGTTCTCGTGCGGCGAGCGATGGCCGAAATCGGCGCGGATCGCCGCATCCATCGCATCGAGCCGCGCGGCGAACGCCGTGCGCAACCGGCGCAGGTCGTCGTGGCGTTGCGCGTAGTCGGGCCTGCGCGCGTCCCAGGCCGCGCGCAGGCGTGCGCGGGTCGGCTCAAGCTCGGCGATCGGCGTGGCGTCGGCGTGCATGCGGGCGCAGTGTGCCGGCCGCTGCCGGCGCCTACAATGCGCCGATGAACCTGCGTCCATTTCTCGAAACGCGTCCGCGGCTGGGCGCGCGCGTCTACGTCGATCCGGCGGCGACGGTGATCGGTGACGTCGAGCTCGGCGACGACGTCTCGGTGTGGCCCGGCTGCGTGGTGCGCGGCGACGTCAACTTCATCCGCATCGGCGCGCGCACCAACGTGCAGGACGGGACCGTGATCCACGTCACCCACGACGGGCCGTTCACCCGCGCCGGCGGTTTCCCGACCGTGATCGGCAGCGACGTCACCATCGGCCACGGCGCGATCGTGCACGCCTGCACGATCGGCGACTTCTGCCTGATCGGCATGGGCGCGACCGTGCTGGATGGCGCCAGCGTGCAGCGCTACGGCTTCGTCGGCGCCGGCGCGGTGGTCAGCCCCGGCAAGACGGTCGGCGAGGCGGAGCTGTGGCTGGGCAATCCGGCGCGCTTCGTGCGCAAGCTGAGCGAGCGCGAGATCGAACAACTGCATTACAGTGCCCAGCACTACGTCCGGCTCAAGGACGCCTACCTGTCGATGCGCGCCGACTGAGCGCCGCGGCGGGCGGGGAGAGCCGGCAGGCAGCGACGGGGGCACGGGCCGGCGTGACGCAGGAGAAGCTGGATACGTTCCGCGAGGTGGTGACCCCGGAGGGCGTGGCGTTGCGGCTGCCGGCCGCCGGGCCGGTCCCGCGCGCGCTGGCGTGGACGATCGACTTCCTGCTGCGCGGCGCGCTGCTGTTCGCGCTCGGCATGGTGCTCGGCCTGCTCGGCCGCGCCGGCAGCGGACCGTACCTGGTCGCGCTGTTCACCCTGGTGTGGCTGTATCCGGTGGTGTTCGAGGCGCTCGGCGGACGCACGCCGGGCAAGCGTGCGCTCGGCCTGCGCGTGCTCGCCGCCAACGGCGCGCCGGTCGGCTGGCGCGCGGCGCTGGTGCGTAACCTGCTAAGGGTGGTCGACATGCTGCCGTTCGGCTACGCGGCCGGACTGGTCAGCACGCTCGCCGATCCGCACGCCCGCCGGCTCGGCGACCTGGTCGCCGGCACGGTGGTGGTGCACGACGTGCAGGCGCGCCCGGCGCCGCCGGGTGCGGACGTCGCCCCGGTGCCGCCGCCGGTGGCGCTGCTGCCGCACGAGCAGGCGGCGCTGATCGCGTTCGCCGAGCGCGCGCCGCTGCTGACGCCGGCGCGCCAGGTCGAGCTCGCCGAGCTGGCCGCGCCGCTGGCGCAGGCGCACGGCCCGGCGGCGGTCGCGCGCCTGCTCGCATTCGCGCACTGGCTGCTGGGGCGGCGATGAAACAGGCGCAGTTCGTCGCCCGCCACGAAGCCGAATGGGCCGCGCTGGAGGCCTGGCTGGAGGCGCGCGCCGGCACCGTGCGCCCGCGCCGCACGCCCGCGCAGCCGCTCGCCGGCGGCCTGGCCGACCATGAGGTGCCGGCGCGGTACCGGCGGATCTGCCAGCAGCTCGCCATCGCACGCCGGCGCGGCTACAGCCCGGTGGTGACCGAGCGCCTGCAGCGGCTGATGCAGCGCGGCCATGCGGTGCTTTACCGCACGCCGCCGACCCGCTGGCGGCGGGTGGCGCGCTTCCTGATCGCCGGCTTCCCGCGCCTGGTGCGCACCGAGGCTACGTGCGTGGCCGCGGCGGCGGCACTGTTCGCGCTGCCGCTGCTGGCGGCGTTCGTGGCGATCCAGCTGCGCCCGGAGCTGTCCGGCGCGCTGTTCGATCCGGTGCAACTGGCCGAGTTCGAGCGCATGTACGACCCGGCCGATCCGCAGCGTCGGCTCGGCCGCGACAGCAGCACCAATCTGGCGATGTTCGGCCATTACGTGTGGAACAACGTCTCGATCGGCTTCCGCTGCTTCGCCAGCGGGCTGCTGGCGATGGTCGGTTCGGTGGTCGTGCTGCTGTTCAACGGCGTCACCATCGGCGGCATCGCCGGCCACCTGCAGGCGGTCGGCCACGGCGACCCGTTCTGGCGCTTCGTCGCCGGCCATTCCGCACCGGAGCTGACCGCGATCGTGATTTCCGGCGCCGCCGGCCTGCGGCTCGGGCTCGCGCTGGTGGCGCCGGGGCGCCGCCGCCGCCTCGACGCGCTGGTCGACGCCGGCCGGGTCGGCGCGCGTCTCTGCGCCGGCGTGTTGGCGATGCTGGTATTTGCTGCGTTCGTGGAAGCGTTCTGGTCCTCGATCGGCTGGATCCCCGCCGCGGTGAAGTACGCGGTGGGCGGCGCGCTGTGGGCGCTGGTGCTGGGCTGGCTGTGGCGCGGCGGCCGCGGCCTGACCGACGCCGAACTCGATGCGGAGGCGGCGTGAGGCTGCAGGACCTGACGCTCGCGCTGCGGCCGCGCAGCGGCTGGGAGGCCGCCGAGCTCGGCTGCGCACTGGCGCGGCGCCATTACGGCGCGATCTGGCGCCCGTGGTGGACGCTCGCGCTGCCGCTGTTCGTGCTCGCCAACGCGCTGTGCTGGGCGCTCGATCTGCTCTGGCTGGCGCCGCTGCTGCTGTGGTGGCTGAAGCCGGCGTTCGACCGCATTCCGCTGTACGTGCTCTCGCGCGCGGCGTTCGGGCAGGTGCCGCGCTGCGGCGAGACCGTGCGCGCGCTGTGGCAGTGGGGCCGGCCGTTCCTGTTCGCGCACCTGCTCTGGCGCCGGCTCGGGCCGGTGCGCGCGTTGTACCTGCCGGTCGACCTGCTCGAGCGCAGCGCGCCGGCGCGCGCGCGCGAACGCCGGCGCGCGCTCGGCGGCCCCGCCTACGGCACCGCCACCATGCTGACGCTGGTGTTCGCGCACTTCGAGATCGCGCTGTACCTGGGGCTGGCGATGCTGGTGCTGGTGTTCGTACCGCAGGAATACCTCGGCACCACCGCGCAGTGGCTGTGGCGCGCGCTGGAGGAGGACGCCGCATGGCTCGGCGTGGCCAGCAACGCCGCGCTGTGGATCGCCACGTCGGTGCTGGAGCCGTTCTACGTCGGCGCCGGTTTCGGGCTGTATCTCAACCGGCGCACCGAGATCGAGGGCTGGGACATCGAGCTGGCGTTCCGCCGCCTGCGCGAGCGCCTGCGCACGGCCGCGCCGGCGCTGTCGCTGCTGCTGCTGCTCGCGCTGGCGCCGGGCGCGCGCGCGCAGGACGAGCGGCCGCCGACCGCCACGCCCGCGGAGGTGTTCGGCCCCGAGCAGGCCGACGACGCCGGCCTGCGCCGCGCGGTGGCGCAGGCGTACGCCGATCCGCGGGTGACGCCGAAGCGCACGGTGCGCACCTGGAAGCCGCGCCAGCCGGCCAAGCCGGAACGCCGCAGCCCGCCGCCGCCGTGGCTGGCCGCGCTGTCGCGGGCGTTCGCCGCGCTGGCCGAATACGGCCTGTGGCTGCTGTTCGCGCTGTTCGCCGCCGCGCTGCTGCTGACCGCGAAACGCTGGTGGCCGTGGCTGGTGGAGCGCGCCACCCGCGAGCCCGCGCCGCTACCGGAGACGCGCACGGTCGCCTACGACGCCGACGCGCCGCTGCCGGCCGACATCGCCGGCGCGGTGCGCGCGCTGTGGCACGCCGGGCGGCCGCGCGACGCGCTCGCGCTGATGTACCGCGCGGCGGTGGCGGCGATGGCCGCGCGCGCGCAGGTCGACCTGGTGCCGGGCGCGACCGAGGCGGAATGCCTGCGTGCCGCGCGCGAGCTGCCGGAGGCCGCCGACCGCGAGGCGTTCGCCGACGCGGTGCGGATCTGGCAGTACGCGGCCTACGCGCAGCGGCTGCCGGACGAGCCGCGCTTCGAGCAGGTGCTGCGCACGCTCGGCGCGCGCTTCGGGTGGGCGGCATGAGCCGCACGCTCAAACTCGTGCTGGCGGGACTGGTGCTGGCCGCGCTGGCTGGTGCGGTGGCGTGGTGGCTGCACCACTACGAGCTGGTCGAGGAGACGATAGAGGTACCGCGCAGCGGCGAGGCGCGGCGCAATCCGCTGTTCGCGCTGCAGCTGGCGCTGCGCGGCGACGGCGTGGCGGTGCAGTCGCGGCGGCGGCTGGAGCTCGACCGCCACCGGCTCGGCGCGCGCGACACCGTGCTGCTGTACGGGGACCCGCGCGCGCTCGGCCCGCGCGACACCGCACGCCTGCTGGAGTGGGTGGCGCGCGGCGGCCACCTGATCGTGCGCACGTCCGCGCCGGACGTGTTCGGCGGCGGCGATCCACACCTGCTGTGGACGCGGCTGCGCCTGCAGCCGCGCGCGGATGCGCGCTGCGTTGGCTGGCAGGTCGCGCGCGAGCAGCACCACGTCGAGTTCTGCGGCGGTCGCCGCTTCACCCTCGACGGCGTCAATCCGCGGTTGAGCTGGGGCGACTTCCGCGACGGCTTCGTGTTCGCGCGGCTCGCGCACGGCCGCGGCAGCGTCGACGTGCTCGCCGACCTCGACTTCCTCACCACCGACAAGCTGTCCGAGACTCCGCACGTCGTGCTGGCGCGCCAAGTGCTGGCTCCGAACTACCGCGCCGGCACCGTGCACCTGGTGTTCGACGCCGCGGTGGAGAGCTTCTGGCACGCGCTGCTGCGCCGGCACTGGCCGGTGTGGCTGCCGCTGCTGCTGGCGCTGCTGGCCTGGCTGTGGATGCGCGCCGAACGCTTCGGCCCGCTGCTGCCGTCGCCGTTCGCCGAGCGCCGCTCGCTGCTCGAACACATCGCCGCCAGCGGCGCGCTGGTGTACCGCTACGGCTACGGCGGCCGCCTGTACGAAGCGGTGCGCGACGCGTTCTTCGAGCGCCTGCGCCGGCGCGATCCCGAGACCGCCGCGCTGGTCGGCAAGCCGCAGCTCAACCGCCTCAGCGAGCGCCTCGGCGTGCCGCGCGAGACGCTGCGCGAGGCGCTGTCGATGCCCGCGCCCGACGACGACACCGGTTTCCGTACCCGCATCGCCACCCTCGTCCGCCTGAGGAACCAGCTATGAACGACACCGCCTCGCCGCCCGCCACCGCGCTCACCGGGGCCGCGCTCGCCGAACGCGTCGCCGCGGTGCGCGCGGAGGTCGCGCGCGCCTTCATCGGCCAGGCCGAGGTGCTCGACCAGATCCTGATCACCCTGCTCACCGGCGGCCACGCGCTGATCGAGGGCGTGCCGGGGCTCGGCAAGACGCTGCTGGTGCGCGCACTCGCGCGGGCGCTGGACTGCAGCTTCGCGCGCGTGCAGTTCACCCCCGACCTGATGCCGAGCGACGTCAGCGGCCACGCGGTGTGGGACCCGAAGACCGAGACGTTCGCGATCCGCCGCGGCCCGGTGTTCACCCACCTGCTGCTCGCCGACGAGATCAACCGCGCGCCGGCGAAGACGCAGTCGGCGCTGCTGGAGGCGATGCAGGAGCGCCAGGTGACGATCGAGGGCCACAGCTTCGAGCTGGCGCCGCCGTTCATGACGCTGGCCACGCAGAACCCGGTCGAACAGGAGGGCACCTATCCGCTGCCGGAGGCCCAGCTTGACCGCTTCCTGCTGAAGGTGCTGATCGGCTATCCGAGCCGGCGCGACGAGGCAGCGATGGTCGCCGCGGTCACCCGCGGCCGCAACGCCGCCGAGTTCGACCTGTCGCGGGTCAACCGCGTGCTGGGGCCGGGCGAAGTGCTCGCCATGCAGCAGGGCACCGCGCAGGTCACCGTCGACCCGGCGGTGATCGACTACGCGGTGCGCATCTGCGCGGCGACCCGCAAGCATCCGGGCATCGCGCTCGGCGCCGGCCCGCGCGGCAGCATCGCGCTGGTGCGCGCCGCGCGCGCGCAGGCGGTGCTGGGCGGACGCGAGTTCGTCACCCCTGACGACGTGCGCGAGATCGCCAAGCCGGCGCTGCGCCACCGCATCGCGCTCGCGCCGGAACTGCAGATCGAAGGGCAGACGCCGGACGACGTGCTGCACGCGCTGCTCGCCAAGGTCGACGCGCCGCGCGAATGAGCGCTACCTCCACCCGCGCCGCCGTCGTGCATGCGTGGCCGCGCCCGGCACCGGCGCTGGTCGCGCTGCTCGCGGCCTGGGGCGCGCTCGGCGCGGTGGCCGCGCTCGGCGACCTCAGCCGCACGCACTGGCTGCTGGCCGGCGCGCTGCTGGCGCTGGCGGCCGGGCTCGATGCCTGGCGCCTGCGCCGCGCACCCGATCCGCACGCGGAGCGCCGGGTGGTCGACACCTGGCCGATCGGCACCGAACGCCCGGTGACGCTGACGCTCGCGCTCGCGCACGGCCAGCAGGCGCTCGACGTGTTCGACCTGCATCCGGTCGGCTGGACGATGCGCGGCCTGCCGCGCCGCATCCGCCTGCGCGGCGGCGAGGCCACCCAGCTCGACTACACGCTGCGCGCGCCGCAACGCGGCGATTTCCGCTTCGACGGCGTGCAGCTGCGGCTGCATTCGCCGTGGCGGCTGTGGCGGCAGTCGCGCGTGCTCGGGCCGCCGCAGACGGTGCGGGTGTTCCCCAACTTCGCGCCGCTGGCCAAGTTCGCGATGTTCAGCGCCGAACAGGCCTCGCGCCTGGTCGGCGCGCACCTGAAGCGGCGCCGCGGCGAGGGCACCGACTTCCACCAGATGCGCGAATACCGCATCGGCGACAGCCTGCGCCAGATCGACTGGAAGGCGACCGCGCGCGCGCGCCGGCTGATCTCGCGCGAATACCAGGACGAGCGCAACCAGCAGCTGGTGCTGCTGCTCGACACCGGGCGGCGGATGATGGCGCGCGACGGCGAGCAGGCCCACTTCGACCACGCGCTGGATGCGGCGCTGGTGGTGGCGTACCTCGCGCTGCGCCAGGGTGACGCGGTCGGCCTGCTGGCGAGCGGCGGCGACGGCACCTGGGTGCCGCCGCGGCGCGGCCGCGAAGCGATCGACCCTCTGCTGCGCGCGACCTACGCGCTGCAGCCGCAGCCGGTGGCGACCGACCTGCTGGCCGCGGCCACCGAACTGTCGCTGCGCCAGCGCCGGCGCGCGCTGGTGATGCTGGTGACCAGCCTGCGCGACGAGGACATCGACGACCTGCTGACCGCGGTGCAGATGCTGCGCCGCCGGCATCTGGTGTGCGTGGCGAGCCTGCGCGAGCAGGCGCTCGACGACGTGCTGGTCAGCTCGGTGACCGACCTCGACAGTGCCATCCGCGCCGGCGCCGCGGCAGACTACCTGCAGCGCCGCCGCAAGGTGCACGAGGCGCTCGGCCATCACGGCGTAATGGTGCTCGACGTCACCTGCGCGCAACTCGCCGGCGCGCTGGTCGACCGCTATCTTGCGGTCAAGCGCGACGGCCTGCTCTAGCGTCGCGTCGTTGCGGTCCACGGCCCCCGCCCCCACCTGGATGCGTATGCGTTCCGTCGACTCCTCCGCCCGCGCGTTGACCGTCCTCCTGCTGCTGGCCCTGCTCGCCGCCTGCGCCAGCCCCGGGCATCCGCGCACGCCGCGCAGCTACCAGCGCCTGCTCGGCGAGGCCGACGCGGCGATGACGCTGGGCCAGGTCGACCTCGCCGTCGCCGCGCTGGAACAGGCCGCGCAGGCCGATCCCACCCGCAAGGAACCGTGGTTGCGGCTGGCGCGCGCGCATGCGCTGGCCGAGCGCCACGGCGCGGTCGCGCAGGCCGCGGAGGAGGCGTTGCGGCGCGATCCCGACGACGCCGAGGCGCGTGCGCTGCTGACCACCAGCAGCCTGCGCCTGGCTGCGGCCGCGCTCGAACGCGGACGGCGCGACAAGTGGGCGGCGCCCGCGCCGGGCGATCTCGACCGTCTGGTGCAGGCGCTGCGCGCCGGCGCGCCGGCCGACGCGCTGGTGCCCGACGCCGTGCGCCAGGAGCTGGCGGCGCTGCGCGCGCGCGCCGAGAAGCCGACCCGCTGCGAGCCGGCCAAGCGCGCCCCGAAGCCGGCCGGCGATCCGTTCCGCGTGCTCGGCGGCGACGACGACGGCAAGTGACCCGCGGCGCCCCGCCGCCGCGATAATGCCGGGCCCCGTCGTCCAGGTCGGCCCGATGCCGCTGTCGTCCGCTCGCTTTCCCGACTATCCGTTTACGCCGCAGCGCTTCGAGGTGCGGCCCGGCATCGCGCTGAGCTTCCTCGACGAAGGCCCGCGCGAGGCGCCGGTGGTGGTCATGCTGCACGGCAACCCGTCGTGGAGCTACTACTGGCGGCACCTGGTGCTGGCGCTGCGCGACCGCTACCGCTGCATCGTGCCCGACCACGTCGGCATGGGGCTGTCGGACAAGCCCGACGACGCGCGCTATGCATATACGCTGGGCTCGCGCATCGACGACCTCGACGCGCTGCTGGGCCATCTCGGCATCGACGGTCCGGTCACGCTCGCGGTGCACGACTGGGGCGGCGGGATCGGCTTCGGCTGGGCGGCGAGCCGGCCGTCGCGGGTGGCGCGGCTGGTGATCCTCAACACCGGCGCGTTCCCGCTGCCGGCGGCCAAGCCGCTGCCGACCTCGCTGAAGTTCGGCCGCGACGCCGCGCTCGGCGAGTTCGTGATCCGCCGCTTCAACGCGTTCGCCGGCATCGCCGCCCGCGTGGGCACGGTGCGGCCGATGCCGCCGGCGGTGCGGCGGGCGTATCTGGCACCGTACGACTCGTGGGCGAACCGGCGCGCGGTGGCGCGCTTCGTGCAGGACATCCCGCTCGGCCCCGGCGACCGCGCCTGGCCGCACGTGGAGGCGATGGGGCGACGGCTGCCGCAGTACGCCGACCGCCCGGCGTTGATCGGCTGGGGCCTGCGCGACTTCGTCTTCGACCATCACTTCCTGCGCGGCTTCACCGACGCGCTGCCGCACGCCGAGGTCCACGCGTTCGAGGACGCCGGCCACTACGTGCTGGAGGACAAACGCGAGGCGCTGGTGCCGGCGATCCGCGCGTTCCTCGACCGGTCCTAGGCGCTCACGCCGCCTCGGCCGGTTCGCGCGCCGGCGCCCAGTCCTGCGGAGTGAGCGGACGCAGCCCGTGCGCGATGCGCGCGCGGTCGCATTGCGCGCTGGCCACGCCGAACTCCCACGACGCCGCCACCTCGCGGCACACGCTCGGCCGCTGCGGGTGGATCGTGCAGCGCGAGCGCACGCCGATCTCGGCGTCCAGCGCCACGCAGCGCGGCTGCTTCGCCCAGCTGCCGCGCATGGCCACGCGATGGGCGTCGACGCGCTCGGTGAGCGCGGCCGGTACCGCGCCGCCGAGCATCGGCTCGGTTTCGCTCCAGTGGAAACTCACGCGGAAAGAGGCGCAGCAGGCGCCGCACGACAGGCACGGATGCATGCGGGTCGCGAGGAGGTTTCGGGGGTCCCAGGCCCGGTCGGCGCGCGATTGTGGGAATCCGGCGGGCGGGCGCAAGTGCCGGCGCCCGCGCCGCACCTGCGACAATGGCGGCATGCCCGAGACGTGCAACATCGCCGCGCGCCTGCCGCAGCTCGCCCGCGAGCGCGGCGAGCAGATCGCCCTGCGCTGCCCCGGTACGCGCGGCGCCGACGGGCTGGCGCGCTACGACGTCGCACTGACCTACCGCGAGCTCGATGCGCGCAGCGACGCGATCGCCGCTGGGCTGGCGCGCCGCGGCGTGACACGCGGCACCCGCACGGTGGTGATGGTGCGGCCGACGCCGGAGTTCTTCCTGCTGATGTTCGCGTTGTTCAAGGCCGGGGCGGTGCCGGTGCTTGTCGATCCCGGGATCGACAAGCGCGCGCTGCGGCAGTGCCTGGACGAGGCGGAACCGGCCGCGTTCGTCGGCATTCCGCTTGCCCACGTCGGCCGGGTGCTGCTCGGCTGGGCGAAGCCGGCGCGGGTGCGCATCACCACCGGTGCGCGCGCGTGGCTTGCCGATGCCACGCTCGCCGAAGTCGAACGCGACGGCGCGGGCGCCGGGCCGCAGCTCGCGGCCACCGCGCCCGACGAGGTGGCGGCGATCGTGTTCACCAGCGGCTCCACCGGCGTGCCGAAGGGTGTGGTGTACCGTCACCGCCACTTCATCGCGCAGATCGAGCTGCTGCGCGATGCGTTCGGCATCGAACCCGGCGGGGTGGATTTCCCGACGTTTCCGCCGTTCGCGCTGTTCGCGCCGGCGCTCGGGCTGACCTCGGTGATCCCCGACATGGATCCGACCCGGCCGGCGCAGGCCGATGCGCGCCGCTTGCATGCGGCGATCGCGCGCTTCGGCGCCGACCAGCTGTTCGGCTCGCCGGCGCTGATGCGCGTGCTGGCCGACCACGGCCAGCCGCTGCCGACGCTTCGGCGCGTCACCTCCGCCGGCGCGCCGGTGCCGGCCGAGGTAGTGGCGAAGATGCAGACGCTGCTGCCGGCCGAGGCGCGGTTCTGGACCCCATACGGCGCGACCGAATGCCTGCCGGTCGCAGTGATCGACGGTCGCGAGCTGCAGTCCACGCGCGAAGCGACCGAGCGCGGCGCCGGCACCTGCGTCGGCCGCCCGGAGCCGCCGAACGTGGTGCGGATCATCCGCATCGACGACGCGGCAATTCCCGAGTGGTCGGATGCGCTGCAGGTGGCGCCGGGCGAGGTCGGCGAGATCACCGTCGCCGGGCCGAGCGCGACCGATCTCTATTTCAACCGCGAGGCGCAGACGCGGCTCGCCAAGATCCGCGAGCGCCTCCCCGACGGCAGCGAACGCATCGTCCACCGCATGGGCGATCTCGGCTGGTTCGACGCCGACGGGCGGCTGTGGTTCTGCGGTCGCAAGTCGCACCGCGTCGAAACCGCGGAAAGCACGCTGTACACCGAGCAGGTCGAGCCGGTGTTCAACGTACATCCCGACGTCGCGCGCACGGCGCTGGTCGGGGTGGGCCCGCGCGGGCGGCAGACGCCGGTGCTGTGCGTCGAGCTCGCGCGTGGCGTCGGCCGCCGCGCCTGGCCGCGCATCGAGCGCGAACTGCGCGCGCTCGGCGCCGGTTTTGCGCACACCGCGCGCATCGCGCACTTCCTGCCGCACCCGAAGTTCCCGGTGGACATCCGCCACAACGCGAAGATCGGCCGCGAGAGGCTGGCGGTGTGGGCGACCAAGCGGCTCGGCGCGACCGCATGAGGATCCTCGTCACCGGCGGCGGCGGTTTCCTCGGCCAGGCGCTGTGCCGCGGGCTGGTCGAGCGCGGCCACCGCGTGGTCAGCTTCAACCGCGGGCGCTATCCGGTGCTCGACGCGCTCGGCGTCGAGCAGGTGCAGGGCGACCTCGGCGACCGCGACGCGGTGGTCGCCGCCGCGCGCGGCTGCGACGCGGTGTTCCACAACGCCGCCAAGGCCGGCGCGTGGGGCCCGTATGCCGACTACCACCGCGCCAACGTGCTCGGCACCGAGAACGTGATCGCCGCCTGCCGCGCGCACGACATCGGCCGGCTGGTCTACACGTCCACGCCGAGCGTCACCCACCGCGCCACCCACCCGGTCGCCGGCGGCACCGCCGACACCGTGCCCTACGGCGAGGGCCTGAAATCGCCGTATGCCGCCACCAAGCTGATCGCCGAACGTGCGGTGCTCGCCGCCAACGGCCCGGACCTCGCCACCGTCGCGCTGCGGCCGCGGCTGATCTGGGGTCCGGGCGACAACCAGCTGCTGCCGCGGCTGGTGGCGCGCGCGAACGCGGGCCGGCTGCGCTTGGTCGGCGACGGCGAGCACCTGATCGACACCACCTACGTCGACAACGCGGCGCAGGCGCATTTCGACGCACTCGCGCAGCTCGCGCCGGGCGCCGCCTGCGCCGGACGCGCGTACTTCATCAGCAACGGCGAACCAAAGACGCTTCGCGAGACGCTGAACGCCCTGCTCGCCGCGGCCGGCGCGCCGACAGTCGAGAAGACCGTGCCGTTCCGCCTGGCCTACGCGCTCGGCGCGGTCTGCGAGGGCCTGTGGCACGCGCTGCCGTTGCGCGGGGAACCGCCGATGACCCGCTTCCTCGCCGAGCAGCTCGCCACCACCCACTGGTACAGCATGGAGCCGGCACGGCGCGACTTCGGCTACGTGCCGAAGGTGAGCTTCGCCGACGGGCTGGAGCGCCTGCGCGCAGCGTGGACGCGCTAGCGGGGGCGGCCCGGACGGGGCGGCTAGAATGCCGGGCATGACCGATCGCACGCCGCTGGATTCGCTCAAGCCGCTCGCCGGGCGCGCGCTGGAAGCCGCGCTCAACCGCGCGCTCGCGCTCGATCCGGACACCCGCGAGGCGCTGCGCGCGCTCGACGGCCGCCGCGTGGTGGTGCGGCTGAGCGCGCCGGCGCTGGCGTTGCAGATCCAGGTGTGCGGCGACCGCCTCGGCGTCGGACCGGTCGAGGACGGCGAGGCCGACCTGTCGGTGCGCACGTCCCTCGGCGGTCTGCTCGCGCAGCTGCCGTTCTTCCGCCGCGACGACGCGCCGCCGGTGGGCCAGCTGCGTATCGAAGGCGACGCCGAACTCGCCCGCCGCCTGCAGCGGCTGGCCGAACGCTTCGACCCGGACTGGCAGCAGCCGTTCGTGGCGGTGTTCGGCGAGGTGATCGGCGTGCAGGTCGCGCAGGCCGCCGCCGCCACCTTGCGCCACGCGCAGGGCGCGGCGACGTCGTTCGCGCAGACGACCGCGGAATACCTCACCGAGGAATCGCGCGACCTCGTCCCGCGCGCGGAGCTGGAGGCGTTCTACGACGACGTCGACGCGCTGCGCGACGACGTCGAGCGGCTGGCGGCGCGGGTCGCGCGGCTGCGGATGGCGGCGGGCGGCGGCCCCGGGAGCACGACATGAACTCGCTGCTGCGCGCCTGGCGCATCGGCCGGGTGCTGCTGCGCTACCGGCTCGACGACCTGCTCGACGGCACCCCGGCGGAGCGCTGGCTCAAGCTCGCGCGCCCGTTCGTGCCGCGCGCCTCCAGCGAGATCGCCGCGCAGCCGCGCGGCGTGCGCCTGCGGCTGGCGCTGCAGGAGCTCGGGCCGATCTTCGTCAAGTTCGGGCAGATCCTGTCGACCCGGCGCGACCTGATGCCGCCGGACATCGCCGACGAACTGGCGCTGCTGCAGGACCGCGTTGCGCCGTTCGACGGCGATGCCGCGCGCGCGATCGTGGAGCGCGCGCTGGAGCGCAGCATCGCCGACGCTTTCGCAAGCTTCGACACCGCACCGCTCGCGTCCGCGTCGATCGCGCAGGTGCACGCGGCCACACTGCACGACGGCCGCCAGGTGGTGGTCAAGGTGCTGCGCCCGGACATCGAGGCCAAGATCCACGGCGACATCGCGCTGCTGAAGGCGCTGGCCGCGCTGGTCGAGCGCACCCACCCGAAGGCCGACAAGATCCGCCCGCGCGCGGTCGTCGCCGAGATCGAGAACACGCTTGCCGCCGAGCTCGACCTGCAGCGCGAGGGCGCCAACGCCAGTGTGCTGCGGCGCTTCTGGGCCAACAGCGATGACCTCTACGTACCGGAAGTGATCTGGTCGCACACCGCCGAACGGGTGCTGACGCTCGAACGCGTGCACGGCATCCCCAGCGACGACATCGAGGCGCTGGACGCCGCCGGCATCGACCGCCATGCGCTCGCCGCCAAGGGCGTGCGGGTGTTCTACACCCAGGTGTTCCGCGACAACTTCTTCCACGCCGATGCGCACGCCGGCAATATCTGGGTGGACAGCGATCCGGCGCGCAAGGCCAACCCGCGCTTCATCGCGCTCGATTTCGGGATCATGGGCCAGCTCTCGGCGGAGGATCAGTACTACCTCGCCGAGAATTTCATGGCGATCTTCAACCGCGACTACCGCCGCATCGCCGAACTGCACGTGCAGGCCGGCTGGATGCCGGCGCATACCCGCATCGACGAACTGGAAGCAGCCGCGCGCGCGGTGTGCGAGCCGTACTTCACCCGCCCGCTGTCGGAGATCTCGCTGGCCGAGGTGCTGGTCAAGCTGTTCCGCACCGCGCAGCGCTACGAGCTGACCCTGCAGCCGCAGCTGATCCTACTGCAGAAGACCCTGCTCAACATCGAGGGCGTGGGCCGCCTGCTCGACCCGAAGCTCGACATCTGGGCGGTCGCGCGCCCGGTGCTGGAGCGCATCCTGATCGAGCGCTACAGCCCGCAGCGCCTGCTCGGCGAGTTCCGCCGCCGGCTGCCGGAGCTGGTGACGCATGCGCCGGAGATGCCGCGGCTGCTGCACGCCTGGCTGAGCCAGCAGGTGCAGGGCGAGCACCGCACCATCATCCAGTCGCGCGAACTGCGCGAGCTGACCCGCTCGATCCACGAGGCGCAGCGGCGCACGGTCGCCGCGATCCTCGGCAGCGGCCTGCTGGTGGTCGCCGCGGTGCTGTACGGGCTGGAGACCGGCGGGCCGCGGCTGTGGTCGGTGCCGGCCTGGTCGTGGCTTGCCGCGTTCGGCGGGGTGTGGGCATTGCTCGCGGCGTGGCCGCGTGGCGGCCGTCGGTAAGCCCCGCCACTACCTGCGCGGATCGAAGCGAGGGCTGCGCGCTGGCGACGCTGCAGCGGCCTGTTTGGCCGCTGGCTTGTCGTCCCGCGAAAGCGGGATCCTGCACGCAATTGGGTGACGCACGAACCGCCCACCGTCGCTCCGACCGGAGTCGGGGCGACGGGAGCGGCAGGGCTCGTCCCTACTTCGACTCGGCCGCGTTCGCCGACGCGGCCTGTGCGGACTTCGCGACCTTGTCGAAGTCGCCCGCCGCGTAGACGCTCAGAGCCTGCGGCTTGAAGCGCACGCGGATCGCGGCGTTGACTTCTTCGACAGTCAGTGACTCGAGTCGGCGCTCCAGGTCCGCCGACCACGCCATCGTGCGGCCCATGTACAGGTTGCGCGCCAGCGTGCGCGCGAGCGCCCCGTCGGATGCGCGCGCCTGCATGAGGTCCTTGCGGATTTCACTGATCGCGGCCGCCAGCTCCTGCGTGGTGATGCCGTCGCGCACGAAGCGGTCCAGCTCGTCACGCAGTCCCGCGATCGCACGGTCGACGTTCTCCGGCGCCGCGATCGCCTGGATCGACAAAAAGCCGGCGTCGTCGCGTCCCTGCGGGCTGGCGTCCGCGTGCAGTGTCGCGCCGACGCTGTAGCTCAGCCCGTCCTTCTCGCGCAGACGCGTGCCCAGCCGCGAGGCCATCGCGCCGCTGCCGAGCACGTGGGCCGCTACCACGAGCGCTGGGTAGTCAGGATCGTTCTGGTTGAGCGACAGGTTGGCGCGCGCCGCGATCACGGCGTTGGGCTTGTCGGGCGTGGTCAGCCGCTCGGTCTCGGGCGCGACCTCGTGGTGCCGGGTGCGGATCAACACGTAGGGGCGCGGCGATTCCCAGCCGGCAAACAGCGTTTCGATCTTGTGCCGCGCCGCGACCGGGTCGAAGTCGCCCACGATCGCGATCTCCCCATCGGCGGTGCCGTAGAAGTTGCGATGGAAGGCGGCGACGTCCTCGAGCTTGAGCGCCTTCCAGCGCGCGATCTGTTCGTCGATCGACTCGTGCGCGTACGGGTGGTCGGCCGGCCACGGGTCGAAGTGCTCGCCCATCGCCTGCTGCACCGCGGTGCCCGGCTCCTTGCGCGCCGCCTCCAGGCCGGTGATGGCCTGCATGCGCAGCTGCTCGAACTCCTCCGGCGAAAAGGCGGGGTTACGCAGCAGGTCGACGGCCAGCGCCAGCGCGTCGGCGAGCGTGTCGCGGCGCGCCTCTATCTGGATCGAGGCGGTCTGCAGGCCGCCACCCACGCCGCCGGTGGTCTTCAGTTCGACCAGCTTCTGCGCGATCTGCTCACGGCTGAGCGTGCGCGAGCCGCGCATCAGCATTGCCCCGGCCGCGCTGCCGGCCGGGGCGGGACTGCGCTTGAGCGAGTCCAGATCGCCGAAACGGAACGTCGCGCTCACGGTGACGGTATCGCCGCGCGTGTCCTTCGGCAGCAGTGACACCTTCAGGCCGCGACCCAGAGTGAAGGTCTGCGTGCGCGCGTCGATGTTGGCGGGCGTGGGATCGAACGCTTCTCCCGCTGCGACCGCGACGCGGCCGCGGTAGTCCTTCAGCACGACCGCGGCTGGCGGCGTGGACGGAATCTCCGCGCGCTGCGGGGTGTCGGTGGGCACGAAGCGCGCTAGGGTGCGGTTGCTCGCCTGCAGGTAGGTCCGCGCAACGCGGTTGACGTCCTCGGCGGTGACCGCGGCGACGCGGTCTCGCTGCAGGAAGAACAGACGCCAGTCGCCGGCGGCGATCGATTCGGTCAGCCCCATCGCGACCGCGTTGACATCGTTAAGCGCCTTCTCGTAGGCCGTGGCGATGCGCTGTTTGGCCTGCGCGACCTCGTCGGCGGTGATCGGACGTTCGGCGATCTGCTCGACCTGGCGCAAGAGCTCCGCTTCCGCTTTGGCGACGTCCCCGCCGGGCGGCGCAACCAGCAGCAGCGTGGCCAGGCCGCGATCGCGCAGGCGATCGGTGCCCGCACCGACTCCGGCCGCGTGCTTGGTCTCGACCAGCGCCTTGTGCAACCGGCCTGCCGGTGTATCACCGAGCACGTTCATCAGCACCGCCAGCGCGGCGCTGTCCGCATGCGCGGCACCGGGCACGTGGTAACCGAGCGCCACCACGCGCAGGTCGCCGACGCGGCGCACCGTGACCTCGCGCTCCCCATCCTGGGTGGGCTCGGCGGTGTAGAACGCCGGCAATGCTGCGCGCGGGCGCGGGATGCGCTCAAAGTGATGCTTGACGCGCTCCAGCGTGGATTTCGGATCGATGCGGCCGGCGATCACCAACGTGGCGTTGTCGGGCCGGTACCACGTCCGGTAGAACGCGCGCAGGCGCTCGATCGGCACGTTCTCTACGTCCGAACGTGCGCCGATCGTGCTGTTGCCGTAGTTGTGCCACAGATAGGCGGTGGCGCGCAGGCGCTGCATGGTGACGGCGGCGGGCGCGTTCTCGTTGCGCTCCATCTCGTTGCGCACCACGGTCATCTCGCTGTCGAGGTGTTCCTTAGCGAGCAGCGCGTTGACCATCCGGTCGGCCTCCAATCCCAGCAGCCAGTCGAGCGTGGCAGCGTCGGCCGGGAAGCTGCCGAAGTAGTTGGTGCGATCCATCCACGTGGTCGCATTGGCCTGTATGCCGCGCTTCTTGAGCTCCGCTGGGATGTCGGCGTGCTTCGGCGTGCCCTTGAACAGCAGGTGTTCCAGCAGGTGCGCCATGCCGGTCTCACCGTAGTTCTCGTGTGCCGAGCCCACACCGTAGGCGATGTTGACCGTGACTGTCGGCTTGCTGGCGTCGGTGAACAGCAGTACGCGCAGGCCGTTCTTCAGCGTGTACTCGCAGATGCCTTCCACGCAGGCGCCGGCGGCGAGGCCGGACGGCGGAGCGGCCGGGGGCGCGGCAGGGGTCGCGGCCGACACGCACGCGAGCGCGACGGTCAGGGCGAGGGCAAGGCGACGAGGATGATTCTTCATGCGCAACTCCTTTGCGTGCAGGGGGTGTGACAATGAGCGGATGGTGCCAAAACTCCCCGAGGCGGCGAACACCCCACCCGTGCTGTACGCCGACGACGCGCTCGCGGTGGTCGCCAAGCCCGCCGGGCTGATGGTCCACGACAGCAAGCTTGCGCGCGGCGAGCGCGACTTCCTTGCCGACCGCCTGCGCGCGCAGTTCGTGCGGCCGATCCATCTGGTGCACCGGCTCGATCGCGCCACCAGCGGTTGCCTGCTGTTCGCGTTCGACCGCGACACCGCCTCCGCGCTCGGCCACGCGATGATGGGACGCGACGTCGAGAAGGCCTACCTCGCGGTGTGCCGGGGCTGGCCGGACCCCGAGTTCGTGGTCGATCACCCGCTCGATGGCGGCCCCGGCAAGCCGGCCAAGCGCGACGCGGTGACCCGCTTCGAGCGGTTGGCAACGGTGGAACTGCCGTTCGCGTCGGGCGGCTTTGCCACCTCGCGCTACGCGCTGCTGCGGGCGTGGCCGCAGACCGGGCGCTTCCGCCAGATCCGCCGCCATCTCAAGCACGTCTCGCATCACCTGATCGGCGACACCAGCCACGGCGACGGCCGCCACAACCGGCATTTCCGCATGCTCGGCATCCACCGCATGCTGCTGCACGCCGAGCGTCTGGCGTTCGCGCATCCGCACGACGGCCGGCGCATCGACGTGCGCGCGCCGCTGGACGCCGAGTTCACCCGCGCGCTGGCGCTGTTCGGCCTCGACGACGCGCGCTGACGCTTCGGCTACGCTGCGCGCCATGCAGGTCGGCCCCCTCCACATCCCCGACGACGAACTGGTCGAGCGCTTCGTACGCGCGGCCGGACCCGGCGGACAGAACGTCAACAAGCTGTCGACCGCGGTGGAGCTGCGGTTCGACATCGCCGGCTCGCCGTCGCTGCCCGAGCCGGTGCGCGAACGGCTGCTCGCGAGGCGCGACCGCCGGGTCACCTCCGAGGGCGTGCTGGTGATCCAGGCGCAGCGCTTCCGCACCCAGGAGCGCAACCGCGACGACGCGCGCGAACGACTGGCCGCGTTCGTGGAGGCCGGACTGCACGCGCCGAAACCGCGCATCGCCACCCGTCCGCCGCGCGCGGCCAAGCAGCGCCGGCTGGAGCAGAAGCGGCAGCGCGCTACGATCAAGCGCGGTCGCGGTCCGCGCGACTGGGAATGAGCCGCCTGCGCATGTCCGACGACATCGTCCTGCCCTTGCCGCCGAACGTGCCGCGCGTGCGGCCGAACCGCTTCGGGCGCTGGGTCGGCCGCAGCGTGCTGCGGCTCGGCGGCTGGCGCATGGTCGGCACGTTTCCGGACGTGCCGAAGCTGGTGCTGATCGGCGCGCCGCATTCGTCCAATTGGGACGGCATCTGGGGTTTCGCCGCCAAGCTCGCGCTCGGGCTCGACATCCGCATCCTCGGCAAGGACTCGCTGTTCCGCGTGCCGTTGCTCGGGCTGCTGCTGAAGCGTCTGGGGGTGATCCCGGTCGACCGCAGCCGGCCGCAGGGCATCGTCGAGCAGGCGGTGGCGATGCTGCACGGCAGCGAGCGGCTGTGGTTCGGGATCGCGCCGGAAGGCACGCGCATGCCGGTGGAGCGCTGGAAAACCGGCTTCTGGAAGATCGCCACCGGCGCCGGCGTGCCGGTGCTGCCGGCGTACTTCCACTACCGCCGCAAGGAGATCGGCATCGGCCCGCTGCTGCCGCTCACCGACGACATGCACGGCGACATCGAGCGCATCCGACACTGGTTCCGCGGCGTGTCCAACGGCAAGAACCACGACGCGTAGGGTCGGGATTCGGGATTGTGAGTCGAACCGAGACGCACACGCTGCATCCCGACGGTGCAGCGTGCGCGGCTTCTCCCAATTCCGAATCTCCAATCCCGAATCCCGGGGGCGATTTCAGCGCTCGGAATGCCCGGGCTGGTCGTAGTCGCGCGGCGTGAACAGGTCCGGCTTGATCAGCTCGATGAACGCGCGCGCCTGCGGGCTGAGGTATTTGCCGCGCCGCATCACCACGCCGTAGCTGCGCGCCGGGAAGTACTGCGCGAGCGAGCGCGCGGCCAGCCGGGTGCGGTCGGCGTCGGTCAGGCAGATCGAGGTGACGATGCTGATCCCCAGCCCCATCGCCACGTACTGCTTGATCACCTCCCAGCCGCCGACCTCGAGCGCCACCGTGTACGGCACGCGGTTCTGCTGGAACACGAGGTCGACCAGCCGGTAGGTGGTCAGCCGCTGCGGCGGCAGGATCAGTCCGTACGGCGACAGGTCCTGCAGGGTCAGCTGCGGCTTGCTCGCCAGCGGATGCTCCGGCGGCGTGATCAGCATCGGCTCGAAGCGGTACACCGGCGCGTAGCTGAGGTCGGCCGGCACGTCGAGCATCGAGCCGACCGCCAAGTCGACCGCGTCGCTGCGCAGCAGGTCCAGCCCGCTCGCGCCGGTCACGTTGTGCAGCTTCAGCCGCACCTCCGGATGGCGGCCGCGGAATGCCTCGACGATCTTCGGCAGCAGGTAGAGGATGGTGGAGCTGCCGGCGGCGACGTCGAGCTCGCCCGCATCCAGCCCTTTCAGCCGCTCGCGGAACGCGGCGTCCAGACCGTCCAGCCCTTCCACCAGCGGCCGCGCCAGCTCGTACAGCGCCTGGCCCTCGCGGGTCAGCGCGAGCCGCCGTCCGCTGCGCTCCAGCAGCCGCACCCCGAACTCGCGCTCCAGCGCCTGCAGCTGCAGGGTCACCGCCGGCTGGCTGAGGTAGAGCGCCTCAGCGGCGCGCGACACCGAGCCGAGCCGGGCCGCCTGGCAGAACGCGCGCAGTGGCTTGAGGCGATCGGCCTTGTAGGCGAAGCGGGGGCTGGAGGGCTCGCTCATACGTTTCTCCGGCTACTTATTTACAGAACTAATAGTTCGCATTGGTACATCTTCATTGTCAAATGACATGCGCCAGCGCATGGTCGGAGCCCCTGCCTCAAGGAGCTTGCGCATGTCGGCTGTACTGGCCCCCACCCCGCACGCCGAACCCCAGGCGGGCGTCCGCGTGCTCGCGTCCCTGCCGGGACAGGAGACGCTGCTCACCCCGGACGCGCTCGCCTTCCTAGCCGGGCTGCACCGGCGGTTCGAGCCGGCCCGGCAGGCGCGGCTGGCCGCGCGCCGCGCGCGGCAGGCCCGCTTCGATGCCGGCGAGCTGCCGGACTTCCGCGCCGACACCCGCGAGATCCGCGCCGGCGACTGGCGGGTGGCGCCGCTGCCGGCGGCGCTGCTCGACCGCCGGGTGGAGATCACCGGCCCGGTCGAGCCGAAGATGGTGGTCAACGCGCTCAACTCGGGCGCGAACTGCTACATGGCGGACTTCGAGGACAGCACGGCGCCGACCTGGGCGAACCTGATCGGCGGCCAGCTGGCGCTGCGCGAGGCGGTCGCCGGCGCGCTGCAGCCGGAGGTCAACGGCAAGCGCTACGTGCTCAAGCCGCGCGACGAGCAGGCGGTGCTGCTGGTGCGCCCGCGCGGCTGGCACCTCGACGAGAGGCACGTCGAGGTCGACGGTGCGCGGATGTCCGGCGCGCTGTTCGACCTCGGCCTGTTCGCGTTCCACAACGCGCACGCGCTCGCCGCGCGCGACCGCGGCCCGTACTTCTACCTGCCCAAGCTGGAGTCGATGGAGGAGGCGCAGCTTTGGGAGGACGTGCTCGCCCACGTCGAGCGCGAACTCGGCCTGGCGCACGGGCAGATCCGGGTGACCGTGCTGATCGAGACGCTGCCGGCGGTGTTCGAGATGGACGAGATCCTGCACGCGCTGCGCGCACGGATCGCCGGGCTCAACTGCGGGCGCTGGGACTACGTGTTCTCCTACCTCAAGACGTTCCGTGCGCACCGCGACAAGGTGCTGCCGGAGCGAGCGCAGGTGACGATGACCCAGCCGTTCCTGCGCGCATATTCGGAACTGCTGATCCGCACCTGCCATCGCCGCGGCGCGCACGCGATGGGCGGCATGGCGGCGCAGATTCCGATCAGCGGCGACCCCGACGCCAACGAAGCCGCGCTCGCCAAGGTGCGCGCCGACAAGTTGCGCGAGGTCGCCGCCGGCCACGACGGCACCTGGGTCGCGCATCCGGCGCTGGTGCCGGTGGCGCGCGCGATGTTCGACCTGCACATGCCGGCGCCGCACCAGCAGCACGTGCGGCGCGAGGACGTGCAGGTCACGCGCGACGAGCTGATCGCCCCGCCGCTCGGCACGATCACCCGCGCCGGCTTCGACAACGCCGTCGAGGTCTGCGTGCGTTATCTCGCCGCCTGGTTGTCCGGCTTGGGGTGCGTGCCGATCCACCACCTGATGGAGGACGCGGCGACCGCGGAGATCGCCCGTACCCAGCTGTGGCAGTGGCTGCGCGCCGGCGACCTGCATCTCGCCGACGGCACGCCGATCGACGCGGCGCTGTTCGAGCGCGCGCTGCTGCCGCTGCCGGCGCGCCTGCTCGAGGCCGGCGTGCCGGGCGTGGAGCGCGTGGGCGACGCCATCGCGCTGCTCGAGGAGCTCGTGCGCGCCGACACCCTGACCGACTTCCTGACCCTGCCCGCCTACGAGCGGCTGGACTGAACCCGCCCCTCCCTTCGCGACCACTAAGGACATCCGCCATGACCGCAACGCTCCCGACCGCCGACCAGCTGCGCCAGACATGGGCCACCGATCCGCGCTGGGCCGGCATCACTCGACCGTACGCCGCCGAGGACGTGGTGCGGCTGCGCGGCACCGTGCCGGTCGAGCACACGCTCGCGAAGCTCGGCGCCGAGAAGCTGTGGCGTTACCTGCACAGCGAGCCGTTCGTGAACGCGCTGGGCGCGCTCACCGGCAACCAGGCGATGCAGCAGGTGAAGGCGGGGCTGAAGGCGATCTACCTGTCCGGCTGGCAGGTGGCCGCGGACGCCAACCTCGCCGGCGAGATGTACCCGGACCAGTCGCTGTATCCGGCCAATTCGGTGCCGCAGGTGGTCAAGCGCATCAACAACACCTTGCTGCGCGCCGACCAGATCCAGTGCGCCGAGGGCAGCGGCGACGTCGATTACCTGCAGCCGATCGTGGCCGATGCCGAGGCCGGCTTCGGCGGCGTGCTCAATGCGTTCGAGCTGATGAAGGCAATGATCGAGGCGGGCGCGGCGGCGGTGCACTTCGAGGACCAGCTCGCCAGCGTCAAGAAGTGCGGCCACATGGGCGGCAAGGTGCTGGTGCCCACGCGCGAGGCGGTGGAGAAACTGGTCGCCGCCCGATTGGCCGCGGACGTCTGCGGTGTGCCGACCTTGATCGTCGCGCGCACCGATGCGGAAGCCGCCGACCTCATCACCTCCGACATCGACGACAACGACAAACCCTTCCTCACCGGCGAGCGCACCGCCGAGGGCTTCTACCGCACAAAGAAAGGGCTCGAGCAGGCGATCAGCCGCGGCCTGGCCTATGCGCCGTACGCCGATCTGGTGTGGTGCGAGACCGGCAAGCCCGACCTCGAGTTCGCACGCAGATTCGCCGAGGCGATCCACGCGAAATACCCGGGCAAGCTGCTCGCCTACAACTGCTCGCCCAGCTTCAACTGGAAGAAGAATCTCGACGACGCGACGATCGCGAAGTTCCAGAAGGACCTCGCCGCGATGGGCTACAAGTTCCAGTTCATCACGCTGGCCGGCTTCCATTCGCTGAACTACGCGATGTTCAACCTGGCCTACGGCTATGCGCGCCGGCAGATGAGCGCGTTCGTCGAGCTGCAGGAGGCGGAGTTCGCCGCCGCCGAGAAGGGTTTCACCGCGGTCAAGCACCAGCGCGAGGTCGGCACCGGCTACTTCGACGCCGTCACCCAGACCATCCAGGGCGCGCAGGCCTCGACCGTGGCGCTCAAGGGCTCGACCGAGGAGGAGCAGTTCGTCGAGGACGGCAAGCGCGAGGCGGCCTGAAGGCTGAACCGGTCCCGGTGCAGCGCGCCGGGACCGGGCTAAGATGCGGGTCCGCCCATCACAGGACCACCGCCATGGCCAGGCTGGCTTTCGCTTCCGTGCTGTTGCTGCTGTCGTTCGCCGCGCTCGCCGCGGGCTCGCGCCTGCCGGACAACCCGGCCGCGGTGGTGAGCGAGCAGAGCGCACTGCGCGCGGCGCTGGAATCCACGCCGGAGCGCTACAAGCACCTGGACGCGGCGCGGCGGCAGCAGGTGCTGGAGCGGCAGGCGCGACTCACCGCGCAGCTCGCCGCGGTCAGCCGCTGGGAAGATCTGCCGGAAGCCGATCGCGAACTCGTCGCCGCCGAGCGCGCCTGGATCCTGGCCGCCGTGCAGCCGCAGGACGAGGGCCGGGCGATCTGCACCAACGAGCGCGTGCTCGGCAGCCAGCGCATCCAGCGCGTGTGCCGCAGTCCGGAGCAGGTCGAGCGCGCGCGCCGCGAGGCGCGGGACGCAATGACCAAGGGCACGCGCTGCGGCAACGCGACCTGCGTTGGTCAGTAAGCAGCCTTGATGCGACCGGAGCTTGTGCAGCCCGCCGCCAGCGAGCGCTGGGGGCTCATAGGCAGAACCCGCTTGTCGGATCCTTGACGCATGCCTGGTCGCGACGGTGCATATGGTTTGCCGCTTCCCGGGCCGCCCGCCGCTCCGCGACCGTCATGCACACGGTTTTCGGCCGGTTGCTGCCCACGGGTTTGACCCGCTCGCATACCATCCGATCATCCTCGGCGTCGTTGACGATCGACTCGATGGCCTCAAGCGAGTTGAACACCGCGATGCGGTCGGTCTGCGACAGGTCGTCCACCGACCTCTTGCCCTCAAGGAGTCGGGTGACCTTGTCCTGATGGTCGAACAGTGCCTGCCGCTTCTTCTCGTCCAGCGAGCCATAGCGGCCCTTCCGCCCCGTTGCCTCCGCCCGAATCTGCTGTTGTTGTTCCAAGATGGCGGCCAGGTCGTTCGTCCGTGTCGCTGCACCATTCTGTCCTCCAGCCGCCGCGGTAGCCCACGCGAGCCCCAACACCAGCATCACACCCACGATTCGCTGACGCATATGCCGTTCCCTGGTTGACGGTCAGACGTTAGCCACCTCGCTCGCCACACGTCCAGTGCCGCTCCGCGACCTGACGCGGCGCCTCCGCCGGCCGCGCCTCGGCGCGCCGGTAGCCGATCGCCTCGGTGAGGTGCGGGGTGGCGATCGCCGCGCTGCCGGCCAGGTCGGCGATGGTGCGAGCGACACGCAGGATGCGGTGCAGCGAGCGCGCCGACAACTGCAGCGCGTCGACCGCGCGTTCCAGCAGCGCCTGGTCGCCGGCCGACAGCCGGCAATGCGCCATCGTCTCGGCCTGGTTCAGTCGCGCGTTCGGCTTGCCGGCACGCGCCTGCTGGCGCTCGCGGGCGGCGATCACGCGTTCGCGCACGGCCGCGGTGCCTTCCCCCGGTGGCGCGTCCGGGCGCAGTTCGGCCGGCGGCAGCCGCGGCACCTCGACGTGCAGGTCGATCCGGTCCAGCAGCGGTCCGGAGATGCGGCCGCGATAGCGCTGGATCGCTTCGCCGCTGCACCGGCAGCGACCGCTCGGGTCGCCGGCCCAACCGCACGGGCACGGGTTCATCGCCGCCACCAGCTGGAAGCGGGCCGGGAATTCGGCCGCGCGCGCCGCGCGCGACACCGTCACCACGCCGGATTCCAGCGGCTCGCGAAGCACCTCGAGCGTCGCCCGGTTCCATTCGGGCAGCTCGTCGAGGAACAGCACGCCGTGGTGGGCGAGCGAGATCTCGCCCGGCCGCGGCTCGGCGCCGCCGCCGACCAGCGCGACCGCGCTTGCGGTGTGGTGGGGCGCGCGGAACGGGCGCTCGCGCCAGCGCGCCGGGTCGAGCCCGCGCCCGCTCACCGAGGCGATCGCCGCGGTCTCCAGCGCCTCGGCTTCGCTCGCTTCCGGCAGCAGGCCGGGCAGGCGCGAGGCGAGCAGGGTCTTGCCCGAGCCCGGAGGGCCGACGAACAGCATATGATAGCCGTTTAATGGGGGCGGTTATGGCGAAACCAAAGGCGTACTCCTACACCCGCATGTCGACCCCTGAGCAACTCAGGGGCGACTCCCGTCGTCGCCAGGAAGAGCGCGCTAAGAAGTACGCCGCAGAGCATGGACTCGAAATCGCCGATAGGTTCGACGACTTCGGCGTATCCGCGTTCAAAGGAAAGAACGCGGAACTTGGTGCGCTTAGCGAGTTCACCCGGCTGGTCGACGAGGGAGCCATCGAACGGGGGAGCTATCTGCTAGTCGAGTCCATGGACCGACTCACCCGTCAAACCGTGCCACGCGCCATGAGCCTACTTCTCGGGCTTACTAATCGAGGCATCAACGTCGCGATCTTGGACGACAACCGGGTCTACTCCGAGCGCTCGAACGAGGAAGACACCTACGCCCTCATGACTGCGCTGGTCTCGATGTCGAGAGCGCACGATGAGTCGAAACGCAAATCCTCGATGCTGAGTGAAGCCTGGAAGAACAAGAGAAGGCTGGCACGCGAAGTCGGCAAGATAACAACTAGTAGGTGTCCGGGATGGCTTCGCGTCAATAGAGACAAAAATCTTGTCGAGGTGATCCCCGAGCGGGCGAAGGTGGTGAGGGAGATTTTTGAGTGGGCAAGGAGCGGGCACGGTGCTTACTCGATCGCCCGGAAGTTGAACAAGCGGCGCGAGGCACCTTGGAGCACGCGTGAGAACGCGGTGTGGCGGGAGTCTTACATCAAGAAAATTCTCAAGAGCCGAACAGTCCTTGGTGAGTACCAGCCTCACACGGTGGTCTCCGTAGGCGGTAAGGTCACGCGCGTTCCAGATGGCAAACCTCTAATCGACTACTACCCAGCGGTTGTGCCGCTCGAACTGTTTCACGAGGCGAATCTCGCCATGGAGCGGCGAGGCGTGAGCGGTCGCGGGCGGAAGGGACGCGCCTACTCGAACCTTTTCACTGGTCTACTCAGATGCCAGTGCGGTGCGGGGTATCGATTCATCAGCAAGGGGCGCTCGCCGAAGGGAGGACAGTACCTGCAATGCTCAGTTGCCTTTTCAAAGGGCGCCTGCGCAGCCACCGCCTTCCGCTATGAGCCGTTCGAGGCGTGGCTGCTTGAAGTCGTCGAAAAGCTGGACATTGGGAGCCTGATCGGCGGTAGCAAGCTCTCGGAAAGAGTGCGCCAACTCAAGCAAGAGCGGGCTGAACTAGCCGATAGGCTCAAGCATCAAGAGTCGGAGGCGCAAAACCTACTAGCTGCAATCAAGGCGGGAGGCTCCAGCAGTAAGCTACTTGCCTCCGAACTAGCAAAGATCGAGTCGAGTATCGCAGCTTCCCAAAACGCAATCGCTGCGATTGAGCGCGAATTTGACGACCTGAGCCGAGTTGACGCAGATCGGCGCAGGTCGCAGTTGCACACGCTGATGAGCCAGATCAGTGAGGCATCAGGCGAGAGCCGCCATGAAAAGCGACGAGCGCTAGCAGGAGAGCTACAGCGTCTCTTAAGGAAGATCGTCGTAACGCCACAACGCTACGACACCTGGGAGTTGATCGATGTGTATCCAAACTGGAGGCAAGATTTCGGCGTGCAAACGCAGAAAGAACTTGAGCGCTTCTGCCGCGATTATGGTTACGACCTGCTTCTCGTGTATCGCAGCGGCGATACCTTGCACGTCAACGCAATCGAAGGGGAAGTACACGAGGTGCGACAGGACCTACGGATGAAGACGATGAGATCGTTGGCAAGGGATGACTAAGCGCGCAACGCAGTCGTCCACCGCCCTTAAAGTGCGTCCGCGTCCCTCAGGACCTCCCAGGGGCGGCACGAGAGCCCGCTACACACTCTCTGCAGTGTGTCGAGTTGAAGGTTCTTCTCGCCCCTCTCGATAGCACTGTAATAGGTGCGATGCATTCCGATGTGATCGGCGAAGCCCTCTTGGCTATAGCCTGCTGCCTCGCGACGCGCGCGGATCGCCTTACCTAGCCGCTTGAGGAGGGGGGCTTCCATAACCACCCACCCTAGGAAAAGGCGCCTTTAAGCTCTACAGACCTTCAGGTAGACTACTTATAGGTATACACCTGAGGTGCGCGATGCGGTTGAATCTGATCGTCATGGGAGCGGTGGCGTTCGTGCTGGGGGCATGCTCAGGAGTCGAGCAAGCTCCAATTGCTTATCCGGAGACCCAGCGGGCGTTCCATCTTTTGAATCAGCAGTGTCTCGCAGCCTATGAGGCGGGCGAGAACGAGATCCAGAAGTCGCTTGCGTTCAACAACTGCAATGAGCAGCGCGCAACCTCCGTCCAAGCTCAAGGTGCGCGAGGCTGGGTAGGAAAGCTCGTGGACATCAGCACGGACCAAGGCGCGGACGTCGTTGCCGTGACGATAGAAGCGAGCGTGGACGGGTTTCCGATCCGGTACTCTACAGCCAGCAATCGCCTTTCGGATCTCGCGGGAAACTCGCTGATTACGCCGGGAAGCACACTGTTCAATGTGCTGGCACAAATGAGAGAAGGTGACTTGGTCACCTTCGATGCTTCCTTCCTCCCCGATCCGGAGGGAGAACGCGATCTGTGGGAAACGAGCCTTACTGAGCGTGGCTCGATGGTCGAGCCTAACTTCCTGGTGCGTTTCTCTCGCATTGTCCCTCTTTCAGCGGCAGCATCGCCTAAGGGCGTCGATGTGTCCGCTGCGAAACTTAAGACCCGAAAAGTCGGGTCACCCGCCGCGGCGTCCGTCGCAACCGAAGCGAGCGCTCAGGAGCTGTTAGAGGCGCCTTCTACTCACCGCGCACAGACGCAGGTTGCTCCTGTCAACGGGGAAGGCAAGCAGCAACTTGACCGTTGTGCTGCAATCCAATTTGCTCGTTCCTACGACACCTATGGGCGGGTCAAGTGGGCACTTCTGCACTCAGAAGATTTGTCTCCGAGCCCCCCATCCGAGAGCGAACCCGACTCAGTAGCGGGAGACGCCGCAATCTGCGGACCCGAGACATGCTCAGTGATCTGGTCATCGTATCGCTACGGCAGCCTCGACATAGTCGTAGTGCGAGATGCGACCAAGCCCGAAAGCGAATGGCGGGTCCAGCAGGTGAATGCGACTGACCAAGGCTGCTGAGTTGCAGCTGATCCATCTCAGGGATAGGCTCGGGGTGCAGCAGATGGGCACAAGGGGGTGCCTATGGCCAGCATTCGGATGCGTGTCGCCGGGTTCAACAGCTACTCACCGTCGATCCCTGTCAGCGTCTTCTTCGATAAGCCGGTAAGCATACTGTACGGCACAAACGGTTCCGGCAAATCTTCGCTAGTCGAGCTTCTTCGACGGCACGTGCGTGGCGTGCCCCTACCAGCTGGTTGCACGGTAGAACTGGACGGGGTCGAGGATCCCGAGCTCTTCATTTACGACGAAACCTACATTGAAGATAACTTCCGTCGTGACCCAACGTTCGCCGGCGTCTTCACCTTAGGCGAAGACAGTAAGGAGAAGGAGGATGAGATCCTTCGCCAGCTCACGCTCGCGTCTGACCACGACAGGCGGTGTGACGAGATACAGTCAGAAGCAGACCGACTGAAAGCGGAGCTTGAAACCTCCAAGTCTGCTGCCGCTCTTTCGATGTGGAAGGCGATAGTGGATGCGCACCGAGGTCAGCCGCTCGACTTTTGCCTTGAGGGATACAAGGGGTCGAAATCCAAGCTGTTCGACCACTTGATGAGTCTAGAGACGCTGGATGGCAGCGTTGACTTGGCAGATCTAGTGCGTGAAGCAATCGAGATTAGCGATGACACGCCCACCCCCCGAAAGATCGCCTCGTTGAATTTGCTCGGATTCGATGAGATTGAGCAAGACGAGCTACTGACGAAGCTCTACTTCCCTTCGGGCGACAGCCGGCTTAGCGGATTGGTCTCGAAGCTGAGCAACATTGAGTGGGTACGCCAAGGGCGCGCCTACGAAGAGGATGCAGGCGGGGTCTGCCCATACTGCCAGCAGACGCTGCCTCACGATCATGCAGACGCTCTTCGGAGACTCTTCGATCGCGCCTATGAGGAGGCATGCGCGCACCTTAGATCGCAGTGCAACACGTATACCACGCTCATCGAGTCTCTTGAGTTGGCACTCAAGGACGATGCCTTCAAAGATGAGTACTACGCAGGAAGCCAGCTATGGGCGCACGTCAGCAGCTTTTTAGAGGTAGCGCGCGCGAACGCAGCCACCCTCGCAGGGAAAGCATCTGCCCCCGGCGACCCCGCGGAGCTAGTTGGAACCGCAACGCTTCGAAGGAACGTGCAGACCGTCGTAGAGGTGGTTTCAGCTCGTCAGAGAGAGTTCAACCAACGCCTGCAGGACATTCCGGGCGTGCGGCGCGACATTACGCGCAGGTTTTGGGCTCGCGCCCGCTTCGATGTGGATTCGATCGTCGCCGGGCATCTGTCGCATCGGGAACGCTTGGAATCACGCCTCGCGCAGCTTAGGGAGGAGTTTCGATCCGCTCGTCATGCCGCAGCGGCGGCGCGCACTGTTGCAAGTGACCTGCAAGCTTCGCGGAGCAGCATCGATGCAGCGGTGGCACGAATCAACGATCGCCTCAAGGGTATCGGGCTACGCGGCTTCTCGATTCAGGCGTCACCGGACGTACCCGGTCACTATCACATCGTTAGAGGGAACGCGCCTTCCCAGTATCGGTCGCTTAGTGAGGGCGAGAAGACGCTGCTGACGTTCCTATATTTCATCGAATCAACCTTGGGAACGCTTACGCCTGGCGCCGCGCCTGAGCTCAAGAAGCGGTATCTGGTCATTGACGACCCAATCTCCAGCTTGTCGCAGAACCATGTCTACGACGTCGCCTCGCTGATCCATCATCTGTACGCCAAGACGGACCGCTTTGCTCAACTGGTTGTGTTGACGCACAACCTCTTTTTCTACCACGAGCTGGTTCACCTGGTGCCACGTCCAGGGCGGCAGGAGACTCTTGCCAAGTCCTATCGCTTCCTTCGTTGCACACGTCTTGCAGAGGGCAGCGTCGTTGAAGTCGTTGAGCACGACTTCGTCAAGAATGACTATCAAGCTTGCTGGGATATAGTGAAAAGGAGTCGCGGCGGCGCGTTCGATGTCTCGCTACCGATGGCGATGCGCTCAATACTTGAGCACTTCTTCAGCTTCGTGGGAGAGCGGCAGAAGGTCTACAAGCTGCTAGAGGAACTTGAAGAGATTGATCACGAGTTCCAAGGGCTCTATCGCTATATCAATCGCGAGGCGCACGCGGACGCTACCAATCTCAGCGACTTCAAGGACCACGACCCCTCTCATTACATCGAGCGGTTCGAGCGCATCTTCGACCGGATGCAATTCCGTAGACACTTTGATCAGATGATGGGGATTGAACCAGTCACCGCTGATGTCGTCGCATGAGCGCCCGACAGTGAAAGCATCTTTCCCGAAAGAGAGGCATCCAAGGCTTCGCAGCGCGGTGCTTGTCGAGTCTTAACTCGTTCTTAAGTTGGGCATAGACGCGCTGCAACCGAGAACTTCTTAGTTCGTCTTTCCGATGTTGAGCTCTAGGCATGACTTCGCTATCCAGGCGCTTGGCGCCCGGTTGAGTTTCTCAGCCCGTCCATCGGAGCGGGCATCGAGAGGCGCAAGCCTCCAGTTCAATACGTCCATGCTTTCCATCAGGTCAGCTTTGGTGCGTGTCTTCAGTATGTAGGCGAGCCACCCACGGTCGCTTTCGATTCGGAAGCGGTTTTGCTCTCCGGCAAGCTTGACCTCCCTCCAACATCGGGCGCAGGTGTCAAGCCACCTCTCAACGGGGAAGGTCTCTGGCGGGGGAAGTCTCAAGTGATAGTGAATTCGGGTTGATGTTCCCAGTCCTCCTTCCCGCACCGCGATCGCTTGTACCTGTTCGCCTCGCCTGAGCCCGCCACGCCCGAATGCAGCCCCGTCTAGTCGACGCAGGTAGTGCGCGATCGCGGCGGACGCCGCTTCTTCGCCGGGAGGTCGACCGCCTCGCACGTCCCGGAAGCTGAGGGTAGCCGCCACCCCGAGCTGATCGCCCCTCAGCCAGTCTGTAAGAGCCACCCGAAGTACCTCGTCGTTTATTCGCCCCATGCGTTTCATCTTTTTTGCCCGTACTCACCTATGTAGGGAGCGGCGCCGTATAATTACCATACGGTCAATTGGTATTTATAAAGATGGCTGCATTTGTTGGGTACTACCGCGTCTCGACGCAGGTTCAGGGGCGAAGCGGCTTAGGGCTCGAGGCTCAGCGCAAGGCGGTCGGAGACTATGTCGCCAGCGTGGGCGGCGACCTGATCGCCGAGTTCCAGGAGATTGAGTCAGGCGCGCTGACGGCAAGACCTCAGCTCGATTTGGCAATCAAGCTTTGCCGGGTTCGACGCGCCATGCTCGTGATAGCCAAGCTGGACCGACTCGCGCGAAATGTCCACTTCATCTCGCAGCTCTTGGAGTCGGGCGTCGAGTTCATCGCCGCTGACATGCCTACGGCGAACAAGCTGACGGTGCACATCATCGCGGCTATGGCGGAGTACGAACGGGACGTGGTGTCTCAGCGGACGAAACTTGCGCTCAATGCTGCAAGAGCGAGAGGAATCCGACTTGGTAACCCGAACATTCGCGAGCTATCGCATCGCGGAGTTGCCGCAAGCAAAGAGCGCGCGGACACCTTTGCCAAACGCGTGCTCCCAATCATCGAGGCACATCAGTCAAGTGGGATTACGTCGTATGCGAAGCTGGCGATGGTGCTCGAAGCGACAGGAGTCAAGACGCAGCGAGGCGGGCGGTGGACCGCGGCTGGAGTCCGCAACATCGTTCTTAGGGGTCGCGAAATCTCGGCTCGCCTTAAAGAAGGGAAGCCGAACGCTTCGGCGTTGCGTCAATCAAAACGACGTTCTTCCTTGAAGCCAAGTCGAGCTTCTTGAGGATACGAAGCACCCGAGCATGCTCTTCGTCTGTGAAATACATGATCACAGTGATGGAGTTGGGGGTGCGGTTCGCTTCCTCGTATGTCTTCACTTGGTGCCTGAGGTTGCTTTCAAGCTTGCTGTTCTTCGCCAACTTGAACTCAATCAACGTTTTGTCACTTCCGCCATACGAAATCGCGTAGTCCACGGGACCCCTGCCATTGTTCGGCTCTCGGTTCACGTCCAGGTGCGTGCCGTGCCATGTGAGACGAAACAGAAGCTGCAGGTGAACCTCTTGCTTGACGGGCGTGTTGTCGACGTAGAAGAACCGCCAGCCGTCGTTTGCCTCTATAACGTGCTTAAGGAAGTGCACGCGAGCTAGGGACTCGTCGAATGAGTTGGCAGGCTTATAGAAGGATGTGCCCGCAAGGTGTTCGTCGACTAGTCTGCGTACCTGGTCAATGAATAGCTTCTGCGTTTCTGCAACCTTTCTGTCGCTCTGGCGATGGGCTTCTGCCGCGTTCTCTTCTTTGTGCTTGATGTAGTAGTCGATCAGGACCGGGAACTTGTTGACGGTCGAAGCGGCTGCTTCCTTGATCTCCTTCTCGGACGGATCCTCCGAGAGCTGTGAGGCGAAGTAGGCATTGATCTGCGACCTGAGGTGTTCATCGGGAACAGCCTCATAGATGTCCTCGACGCCGGAGAGAAGGTCTTGCCGATTGATCCACGCTGCGTCCCTCGTCAGCATGTCTTTGGGAGTCAGGATGACGTAATCGCCCCGAATGAAAGGAAGGACGTACGATGCCGGCATCCACCTTTTGCGCTCGTAATCGAAGCGGACCTTCTGGACGGCAACCTTTCGCGTCTGCTCCGCTCGTAGGTACGTCAGAGCAAACTCCTGCGTGTATTCGAGCAGGTAGAACTTGATAAGGTTCGTGGTGAAATCGCTAAGGTGATCTCTCCCAACGCCGTCTGAGAACAGACATACCTTCTCGAGATGGCTACTCTTCGTAATTGACTCGGCGCCAAAGTTCTTGAACACCCTGTGCAGGTTGTGGTGCAGCTCTCGCGCGAACTTCGCACCAAGACCGCTGCCGCTGTTGCCTGACCTGCTGAAACCGAGCCAGTTCTGACGTACTTCTTTGAAGTGGAACCATTGGGAAATGCTCGCGCGATCTAATCCGCCGCTAACGGATTCGTCACGCAGGAACCGCAAGTAGCGGATGATTTCGTCGTGCAGTTCGCGATACTTCGACTTCTCACTATCGAACAGAAGGAACGGATCGATGAAGAGCGGAAGGTCGTTGATGAGCGAAACGTTGAAGGCGCCGTATTCATCGAGCACCGACGGATCGATCTCAAAAAAGTCCGTGAAATAGATTGCAACCCCTGTAGCGCGTGCGTCCTGTCGTGCGCTCATCCGACATCCTCTTGTGAGTGTTACAGATGTTGCGGAGCGACTACATGCGTGCTCAGCAGCGCACTACCGCGCACCCAACCCTCGGGAGCGCAGTGCCACTCGGTCCATTCGTTGCCCGCTGACATGGCGCCTAGGCGTGTCAGCTCAATGTAAGCAAAAACCCTTAGAGAGTTAGCAGTCAAGCGGGTTTAAACGGCTACCATATGAGCAGATGGTGCGCGCCGGCGGCGGCGATCTCCAGCGCGCGTCGGGCCTGCGCCTGGCCGCGCACGTCGGCGAGATCGGGCCCGCCTTCGGCGCGCAGCGGCACCGCCTGCGCACGCGGCAGCGTGGCGCGGCCGTCGAGCATCGCGCACACCTCGAGCAGCGTGCGTGCGGTATACGCCTCCACGCGCTCCGACAATGCGGCCTCGGCGCCGTTGCCCGGCGGCACCACCAGCCGGCGCCCGGCCGCGGCCGCGGCAAGCGCCGCCGGCAGCACGCCGTCGATGGGCCGCAGCTCGCCGGTGAGCGCGAGCTCGCCGAGGAACTCGTAGTCCTGCAGCGCGGCCAGCGGCACCTGTCCGCTGGCGGCGAGGATGCCGAGCGCGATCGGCAGGTCGAAGCGGCCGCCGTCCTTCGGCAGGTCCGCCGGCGCCAGGTTGACGGTGATGACGCGCGCGGGGAACTCGAACTGCGCGCAGGCGATTGCCGCGCGCACGCGGTCCTTCGCCTCGCGTACCGCCGCCTCCGGCAGGCCGACGATGGACAGCCGCGGCAGTCCACCGGACAGGTGCACCTCGACACGGACGTCGGGCGCACGCACGCCGGCACGTGCACGGCTGTGCACGAGCGCGAGATTCATGGCGGCGGCTCAGTGGCGCGGCGGTTCGCGCAACTGGGCTTCGAGTTCGGCGACGGTGCGCTGCAGCGCGTCGAGCTTCTCGCGGGTGCGCAGCAGCACCGCGCGCTGCACGTCGAACTCCTCGCGCGTGACCAGGTCGAGCTTGGCCAGGCCGCTCTGCAGCACGCTCCGGAAGTTTTCCTGCAGCTGTTCACGGCCTTCGCGCAGGCCGGGCGGCACGAGCGCACTGAGGCGGCGGGCGAGTTCGTCGAGCTGGGTCAGGTCGATCATCGGCGTGTCCTCCGGCACACAGCGTGTCCGGGGGCGCGGGCGGCCGCCATCGGCGGGCGCCGCGGCGCGGACTCGGGGATTTCCGAAGCCACTACAGCACGGCGCACGCCGATGCGGCAAGCGTTGCGCAGGCGCCGCCGACGTGCTGCCCACCGCTCGCGCACGGCGGTTTCGTGTCCGGAGGCGGCGTGACCACGGCGCCTCGGGCTATGCTCGTGGCAAACCGGGAGGTGTTCGGATGAAGATGGTGATGGCGGTGATCAAGCCGTTCAAACTCGACGACGTGCGCGAGGCGCTCGCCGAAGTGGGCGTGGCTGGGATCACCGCGACCGAGGTCAAGGGTTTCGGTCGCCAGAAGGGCCACACCGAGCTGTACCGCGGTGCAGAGTACGTGGTCGACTTCCTGCCGAAGATCAAGCTGGAGATCGCGGTCAGCGACGAGCAGCTGGATGCGGTGGTGGAGGCGCTGATGAAGTCGGCCGGCACCGGCAAGATCGGCGACGGCAAGATCTTCGTGTGGGATCTGGAGCGGGTGGTGCGCATTCGCACCGGCGAGCTGGACGCCGACGCACTCTAAAAAAAAGCGGGCGGGACGTCGCCGTCCCGCCCGCGTTCCGGCCGTCACGGCCGGGGATCGCTCAGCGCTTGTTGCTGCCGCCGGAGGAACCGCCCTCGGTGCCGCCCTCGGCCTGCTTGCCGCGCTCGACCAGCTCGCTCACGCGCTGGCCGCCCATCTTGCCGAGCTCGGAATAGCCTTCCGGACCCAGCTGCTCCTTGCGCGCCTCGCCGCCCATCTTGCCGAGCTCGGAATAGCCCTCCGGTCCCAGCTGCTCCTTGCGGATCTCGCCGCCGATCTGGCCGGCCTCGCGCACGCTCATGTCGCCGCCGCTGCTGCCGCGGCTACCCGTGCTGCCGCTGCTACCGCTGCTACCGCTGCTGCTGCCGCGGCCGCTCTCGTTCTGGTCCTGGTTACGTGCCATGGTGTGTCTCCTGTGGGGTGGGAACGCGTTCGACGCCCGGCGTCAGCGCCGGTCGCCGCCTTCGGCCTGCTTGCCTTGTTCGATCAGTTCGCGGACGCGCTGTCCGCCCTTCTCGCCGCCCTTCTGTCCGATCTCCTGATAGAACTCGCTGCCGTGGCTGGCGGCGGTGGCCTCGCCGCCCTTGCGGCCCAGTTCCGAGTAGCCCTCGGGACCAAGCTGCTCCTTGCGGATCTCGCCGCCCTTGCGGCCGGCCTCGCGCACGCTCATGTCGGCGCCGCGGTTGCGATCGTTCGATGCCATGGGGTTCCTCCTGTGCGAGTGCGGGGTGCGGATCAACGGCTCGGGGTGCGTCCGCCGCTGCCGCCGCCGCCGCTGCGACCGCTGCCGCCTTCGTTCTGCTTGCCTTCCTCGACCAGCTCGCGCACGCGCTCGCCGCCCTTCTGGCCGGCTTCGCGGACGCTCATGCTGCCGTCGGACTGATCGCGCCCGGAGCCTTGGCGTCCCTGGTTCTGGTTCTGGTTGTCGTTGTTGCGGTTGGTAGCCATCTGCGCATTTGCCTCCAGAAAATGACGGTGGCGGCGCTCCGCGCCGTCGGCCATCCGGGCGGTCGCCGCGGAATTGCAGGACCGCCGGGCCGTCGCCTCCGTGCCCGGCCGTAGCCGGCGCCGGCGCTAGTGGGTCTCGCCGTACGCCTTCATCACGTCCTGCGGGCCGCCGAATTCGTCGGCGTCGAACTGCTCGATCGCCTGCAGGACCTCGTCG
>DASQMI010000056.1:0-25744 GCA_035645555.1 Lysobacter sp.
AGCGCGCCGCGCCGCGCGCGCGCAGGCCGCTGCGGGCCCAGTGCAGGCGGTAGGCGCTCCACGGGTTGAGCGCGGCCAGCCACAGGGTCCCGCCCGGAGCGAGCACGCGCTCGCATTCGGTGAGCAGCTCGTAGGCCGGCATGCCGTCGTCGAGCGCGTGCTGGACCAGCACCAGGCCGAAGCTTTCCCGACCGAACGGCAGCGGGACCCCGCAGCGCAGCTGGCCGCCGAAGCCGGCCCCGGCGCGCCGCAGCACGACCCCGCGCGCCGGCCCCTCGGCCGTCGGCGGCGGCGCACCGTCCACGCCGACCCACAGCCACGGCATCGCCGGAGCCGCCGCCAGCAGCCGTGCGCGCACGCCGTCCTCGGCCGCGAGCAGGCCCTGGCCGGCTTCGCCCCCGAACCAGTCGAGGGCGGCGCCGGGTTGACGGGGGCGAACGGGGGCGGGCATCGTCGGGCGAAGCCTGGGGGCGACGGCCCGATTCTCGGCCAACATCCCCCGCCCGAAAAGCCGCCGCCCAGGATGCCTCTCCGTCCCTTGCCCGCATTGAGCGACAACTACGTCTGGACCCTGACCGGGCCGGACGGCGGGGCGCTGGTCGTCGACCCGGGCGAAGCGGGCCCGGTGCTGCAGGCGGCGGCCGAAGGCCTGCGGCCGGCCGCCATCCTGCTGACCCACCATCACGCCGATCACATCGCGGGCACGGCCGAGCTGCTAGACCGCTGGCCAGAGATTCCGGTCGTCGCCCCGAGCGATGGGCGGATCACCCCGGCCTCCCGGCGGGTCGAGGATGGCGAGGAGCTCGCGCTGGCGGGCTTCCGGCTGCGTGTGCTGGCGGTTCCCGGCCACACGCGCAGCCACGTCGCCTACCACGTCGACCACGGGGAAGGCCAGCGCTGGCTGTTCTGCGGCGACACCCTGTTCAGCCTCGGCTGTGGCCGGCTGTTCGAAGGTACCGCCGCCCAGATGCACGCCTCATTGGGCCGTCTGGCCGCCCTGCCCGCCGATACGCAGGTCTGTTGCGGGCACGAATACACGCTTGCCAACGCGGCATTCGCCCGCGTGGTGGAACCCGACAACCCGGCGCTCGCGCGCCGCATCGAGGAAGCCCAAGCCATGCGTGACGATGGTCGCCCGACCCTGCCCAGCCGTCTGGCCGATGAGCTCGCCGCCAACCCCTTCCTGCGCGTGGCCCAGCCGGCCGTGCGCGCCGCGGTCGCCGCACGGCTCGGCCGCGAACCGGCCGACGGCACCGAAACGTTCGCCGAACTGCGGCGCTGGAAGGACGGGTTCCGGTCATGAGCCGGGTCTGGAGGGCCGCCCCGGCGCTGCTGCTGGCCGGGCAGATGGCGTTCGCGTCCGAGCTCGCGCCGCCGCCGTCGCTGGACGCGCTACCACCGCCGCCGGTTTCCGCCCCGAGCGCGACGGCCGCGCCGGACGTGACCACGCCGGCCGCCGCCGGCTCGGCGGTCGCCATCACCGGACAGCGCAGCGGCCTGGACATCTATCGTCGCTTCCGCCAGGGCCTCGCCTCGGAACCGTGTGCGACCGAGGCGAGCCGGCGCTACCAGTCGCAGTTCGCGCACGCACCGCAACGGCTCGCCGATCCGGACAGCGATCTGCTGCCCTTGTTCGGCTACGTGGTCGACGCGCTGGCCGATGCGCACCTGCCCACCGAGTACGCGTTGATTCCGTTCGTCGAGAGCGGTTACCGGCCGGGCGCGCGCAGCGCACTCGGGCCCGCGGGGATGTGGCAGTTCATCGCCACGACCGCGCGCAATCACGAGGTACCGGTGCGCCCGGGTTACGACGGGCGGCTCTCGCCGGTGGACTCCACCCGTGCGGCCGTGCGCTACCTCAAGACGCTGCACGGCATGTTCGCCGGCGACTGGCGGCTTGCGGTGATGGCCTACAACGCCGGCGAATACCGCGTGCTCGGTGCGCTCAAACGCAACGGCATGACACCCGCGAACGCGCAGGCCTACAAGCTCACCGGCATGCCGGCGATCACCTACGCCTACGTGCGCAAGCTGGATGCGCTCTCCTGCCTGCTCGCGCAGGCCGAGACGCGGGAGGACTGGCGGCTTGCGCTCGACCGCCCGGTGCCGCGACTGGAAGCGGTCCCGGTGCCGACCGGCATCGCCTCCATCGAGCAGTTCGCCGCGCGCACCGGCCAGGATGCCGAACGCCTGAAGCGCCTCAACCCGGCGTTCGCAGACGGCCACCTGCCGCGCCGCGACGCCGCGCACCTGCTGGCTTGGGCGTCCAGCACCGAGCAGACACCGTCGACCGCGGAGGCCGCGGTCGCCACCACACCCGTCGCGCCCCCCACACCGGAGCTGGCACCGCCCGCGGCCACGCCCGCCGTGGAGGCCGCGGTCGCGGCGACGCCGGCCGTGGCCGCCGGTGCGGTCGACACGACTGCTCCGGCGGAAAGCGCGCCAACGCCGCGCACGCTGCGCGAGCACATCGTCGCCCGCGGCGAGAGCGCGTGGACCATCGCGCGGCGCTACGGCATGCGCGTCGGGCAGCTGCTCCAGCGCAACAACCTGACCCGACGCACCGTGCTCAAGCCCGGCCAGCGCCTGCTGGTGGACGCGCTCGCGGTGGAAACGCCCTGAACTGGCCTGTCCTGCCGCGGCGCGGCACACTAGCGCCTTTGCTCGGCGGCGCCATGCCGCAACACGACTGAGGAGTGGTCAATGGGTTTCCTGCAAGGCAAGCGCGCGCTCATCACCGGCATCGCCAGCGAGCGCTCGATCGCCAGCGGCATCGCCGAGGCGATGCACCGCGAAGGCGCGGAGCTGGCTTTCACCTACCAGAACGACAAGCTGAAGTCGCGCGTCGAAGAAGCGGCCAAGGAGTACGGCAGCGACATCGTGCTGCCGCTCGACGTCGCCTCCGATGAGCAGATCGCTGCCTGCTTCGAGCAACTCGGCCAGCGCTGGGACGGCTTCGACATCCTCGTGCACGCGATCGCGTTCGCGCCGCGCGAGGCGATCCAGGGCCAGTTCCTCGACGGCCTCACCCGCGAAGGCTTCGCGATCGCGCACGACATCTCCGCCTACTCGCTGGCCGCGCTGGCGAAGGCCGCGCGGCCGATGATGCAGAGCCGCCAGGGCGCGATCCTGACCCTGTCCTACCTCGGCGCCGAGCGCGCCCTGCCCAACTACAACGTGATGGGCGTGGCGAAGGCCAGTCTGGAAGCGACCGTGCGCTACCTGGCGCTCAACCTCGGCCCGGAAGGCATCCGCGTCAACGCGATCTCCGCCGGCCCGATCAAGACGCTGGCGGCTGCCGGCATCGGCGGCTTCCGCAAGATCCTCGGCCACGTCGAGCAGTACGCGCCGATGCGCCGCAGCGTGACGATCGAGGACGTCGGCAACGCCGCCGCGTTCCTGTGCTCGGATCTGGCCGCCGGCATCACCGGCGAGGTGACCTACGTCGACGCCGGCTACAACATCCTCGGCATGACCGGCATCGAATAAGCGCGTACCGCTTCCCCAACGAAAAAGGCCCGGCGGATGCCGGGCCTTTTTTCTTGGGTGCCGCCTTACAGGTTGGCTTCGTTGATGGTCACCTTCATCCGCGTGCGCAGCGCTTTCAGCAGCGCCTCGACGTCGCGGTTGCCGGCTTCCTGGGTCATCGGCTCGGTCACGCTGGCGCGCTCCATCGGACTCAGCTCGTCGATCCGGCCGCGGCGCGCCGCGGTCACCGCGAACAGCACCGCCTGGCCGTCGTCGAGCACGACGCGGCCGAACGACGGCTTGCCGGCGGCGGGCGCCGGCACCGCGAACACCGCCTCGGACGCTTCCGCCGTCGGCACCGGAACGCCGCGGCGCACGCCGGCGACCACTTCCGGTGCCCCTACGCCCTGCTCGGTCGCGACCGCCTCCAGCGTCGCGCCGCCGCGCAGCTTCGCCAGCAGCGCATCGGCTCGCCGTTCGGCGGCCTTGCGCGTGCGGTCGGCGCGGATGTCGGCGATCACACGGTTGCGCACCTGCGCCAGCGGCGGCACGCGCTCGGGCTCGTGGCGGGTGACGCGCAGCAGCACGATGTGGCTCGGGCCGATCTCGATCGGATCGCTGACCGTGCCGTCCTGGATCAGCGTGTCGGAGAACGCCACCCGCTGCACGTTGGGGTTGGCCATGATCCCGTTCGGCTCGCCGCGGCGCACCGGCCCGAGCGTATGCACCGGCAGATTGAGCTGGCGCGCGGCCGGCGCCAGCGACGACGGGTTCTTCAGCGTGGCGTCGACCAGCTGGCTCGAACGCTCGGTATAGGCGCGCTCGCGCTCGTTCTGCAGCTGCTCGGCGACCAGCTGCTCGCGGACCTCCTCGAACGGGCGCATCTGCCCGCCGCGCAGCTCGCGCAGCTGAATCAGGTGCCAGCCGAACTCGGTCTTGACCGGCTCGCTGACCTGCCCGGGCTTCAGCGCGAACAGCGCCTTCTCGAACTCCGGCACCGTCGCGCCCTTGCCAAGCCAGCCGAGGTCGCCGCCCTGCGCCTTCGACGCGTCATCGGAATGGCGCTGCGCGAGCGCGGCGAAGTCGGCACCGGGTGCCTTCGCCTCGGCGGCGATGCGACGGATTTTCGCCTCGGCTTCCTTCTGCTGCGCAGCGCTCGCGCCCTCCGGCACGCGCACCAGGATGTGCGACGCGAGGCGCTCCTCCGCCGCGGCGAAGCGGTTCTTGTCCTGCTCGTAGCGCTGGCGCAGCGCCGCCTCGTCCAGCACCGGCGCGGGCACATCGGCCGCATTGAGCTCGACGTACTCGATCCAGATCTGCTGGGGGACGCGATAGCGCGCGCCCTGCGTGCGATGCCACTGCTGCATCTCGGCCTCGCTCACCGCGCCGGCGTCCGGCGCCGGCGCCGGCAGCGTCACCAGCGCGACATCGCGGGTTTCGCCGAGCAGTTCCACCACCCGCTTGAGCTCGGTGGGGGTGACGAAGCTGCTGCCGCCGACCGCGCCGGTCAGCACCACGCGTTCGAGATCCTCGCGCACGCGCGCCTCGTAGCTGCGCGGGGTGAACGGCGGCTGCGCGGCGACCAGCAGCTGCAGGTAGCGCTCGCTGTTGAAGCGGCCGTCGACCTGGAACGCGGGCGTCTCCGCGATCGCCTTGCGCACCAGCGCATCGCTCACCGCAAGCCCGGCGCGACGCGCGGCGATGCGGGCCATGCGTTCGTCGACCAGCTGGTCGAGGACGCGGCGCTTGTTATCGGGCGTGTCGAACTCGCGCGGGTCGAACTGCTCGCCCATCATCTCGCGCATGCGCTGCCGCTGAAAATCCATGCGCTCGCGGAATTCCTCCGCGGTCACCTGCTCGTGCTCCCACAGCATCGACATCGGCCACCACGACGGCGCATCCGGCCACCACGACGGTGGCGCATCGATGCGCGCGAGCGACGTGTCGGCGCGCTGCACGAGATACTCGTTGACCCCCACGAGCGCGAACGGAACGATCAGCAGTCCGAGGATCACCGTGGCAATCCAGCCCGAGGTCTTTTCGCGGAGTTTCTGCAGCATGTGGAAGCGCTAGGTCGGTCGAGCCGGCGAGTTTAGCGCGTAAGCCCAGCCACCGCCCGTGCGTCGGTGGCGAAGGCGACCTGCATGGCTGGGCCGACGCATCAGCGCGAGGGCGGCGCTCGGTGCGCGATGCGCAAAAAAGCGAAGGCGCCGTTTCCGGCGCCTTCTAAAAGTGGCGGAGTGGACGGGACTCGAACCCGCGACCTCCGGCGTGACAGGCCAGCATTCTAACCGACTGAACTACCACTCCGCGTTGGAGACCACATTGTACTGTTCGCGTGAGGTGCTTCCAAGAGGGCCCACAGGCGACCAGTCATCTGGTGGGTGCTGAGGGTTTCGAACCCCCGACCCTCGCCTTGTAAGGGCGACGCTCTACCGCTGAGCTAAGCACCCCGAACTGCACCGCCGCCGAAGCAGCGAGGTCGATTAGTTTACAGCGTCCTTGAGCGCCTTGCCAGCCTTGAAGGCCGGGTTCTTCGACGCCTTGATCTTGATGGTCGCGCCCGTCTTCGGGTTGCGGCCGGTGCGCGCGGCGCGCTTGCGAACCTGGAACGTGCCGAAGCCGACGAGGGTGACCGCTTCGCCCTTCTTCAGAGCCTTGGTGATGACGCTGACGAACGCGTCGACGGCGGCAGCGGCATCGGTCTTGGAGATTTCGGCGGTATCGGCGACGGCGGAGACGAGTTCGGCCTTATTCATTTGTGCTTGGGCTCCCTGTGCGGATTGGTCACCGCAGGTTTTTTATGTAACCGGCCGCTCGCGCGTGCGAGCGGCCGATCAAGTTTGCCGCGCCGTTTCCTTGAAGTTCAGCTAGGACGCGGTTCGCGCCGTTATACCAGCGGGGTTGGGGGCACGCAAGCCGGAAAGCTAGCAACGACGCGGGTTTGCGGGCAATGCGCCGGATTCCGACCGGAGGCCGGCGTCAGTGCTTGACGCCGGCTCGGGCAACTGCTTGCTCTTCCTCGCGAACCGGCACCGCCTCGACTTCTTCGACGAGCGTTTCCGGTTGCGACAGCGGACGCTCGAGCGCGATGTCGAGCACCTCGTCGATCCATTTCACCGGGACGATCTTCAGTCCCTGCGTCACGCTCTTCGGCATGTCGGCGAGGTCCTTGCGATTTTCGTCCGGGATGATCACCGTGCGGATGCCGCCGCGCAGCGCCGCCAGCAGCTTCTCCTTCAGGCCACCGATCGCGAGCACGCGGCCGCGCAGGGTGATCTCGCCGGTCATCGCCACGTCGGCGCGGATCGGGATCCGGGTGAGCATCGACACCAGCGCGGTCGCCATCGCGATGCCCGCGCTCGGGCCGTCCTTCGGCGTGGCACCTTCCGGGACGTGCAGGTGGACGTCGTGCTTATGCAGGAAGTCGAGGTCGATGCCGAGGCGCTCGGTGCGCGCACGCACCACCGACAGCGCCGCCGACGCCGATTCCTTCATCACGTCGCCGAGCTGACCGGTCAGCAGAAGCTGGCCTTTGCCGGGCACCAACGTGGATTCCACCTGCAGCAGGTCGCCGCCGACCTCGGTCCAGGCCAGGCCGGTGACCAGGCCGATCTCGTTCTGCTGCTCGGCACGGCCGTAATCGAAGCGGCGCACGCCGAGATACTTCTCGAGGTTCTTGCCGCTGATCTTGACCGGCCCCTTGGCCTTCTTCTTCGCGCCGGCCAGCGCCAGCTCCTTCACCACCTTGCGGCAGATCTTGGAGATCTCGCGCTCCAGGTTGCGCACGCCGGACTCGCGCGTGTAGTAGCGGATGATGTCGACCACCGCGGACTCGGCAACCACGATCTCCTCCTGCCGCAGGCCGTTGGCCTTGATCTGCTTCGGCAGCAGGTAGCGCATCGCGATGTTGAGCTTCTCCTCCTCGGTGTAGCCGGGGATGCGGATCACTTCCATGCGGTCCAGCAGCGGGCCCGGGATGTGCAGCGAGTTGGAGGTGGCGACGAACATCACCTCGCTGAGGTCGAGGTCGACTTCGAGGTAGTGGTCGTTGAACGCCGAGTTCTGCTCGGGATCGAGCACTTCCAGCAGCGCCGAGGATGGATCGCCGCGGAAGTCCATCGACATCTTGTCGATCTCGTCGAGCACGAACAGCGGATTCTTGCTGCCGACCTTGTTCAGGCCCTGCACGATCCGACCCGGCATCGAGCCCACGTAGGTGCGGCGGTGGCCGCGGATCTCGGCTTCGTCGCGCACGCCGCCGAGCGACATGCGCACAAACTTGCGGTTGGTGGCCTTCGCGATCGACTGGCCGAGCGAGGTCTTGCCCACGCCGGGCGGACCGACCAGGCACAGGATCGGGCCGCGCATCTGCTTCACCCGCGACTGCACGGCGAGGTATTCGAGGATGCGTTCCTTGACCTTCTCCAGGCCGAAATGGTCGGCATCCAGCACTTCCTGCGCGACCTTGAGGTCCTTGCGCACCTTGCTGCGCTTCTTCCACGGCACGCCCAGCAGCCAGTCGAGGTAGTTGCGCACCACCGCGGCCTCGGCCGACATCGGCGACATCTGCTTGAGCTTGTTGAGCTCGTTGCGCGCCTTGGTCTCCACCGCCTTCGGCATGCCGGCCTCGGCGATCTTGCGCGCCAGCTCGTCGATGTCGTTCGGTGCGTCGTCGAGCTCACCCAGCTCCTTCTGGATCGCCTTCATCTGCTCGTTGAGGTAGTACTCGCGCTGGCTCTTCTCCATCTGCGACTTGACCCGGCCGCGGATGCGCTTCTCCAGCTGCTGCACGTCGATCTCGCCTTCGATCAGGCCGACCAGCAGCTCCAGGCGCGCGCCGACGCCGGCCGCCTCCAGCAGGCGCTGCTTGTCGGACAGGCGCACGCCCAGGTGCGCGGCGATGGTGTCGCCCAGACGGTTGGGCTCGTCGATGCCGGCGAGCGTCTGCATCAGCTCGGGCGGCAGCTTGCGGTTGCCCTTGACGTATTCCTCGAACAGGCCCATCAGCGTGCGCACGATCGCCTCGACCTCGCGCTCGCTGCGGTCCTCGACCGGGTCCATCTCGCGTGCATGCGCGGCCAGCACGCCACCGCGCTCGAAGACCTTCTCCACGCGGGCGCGCGAGACGCCCTCGACCAGCACCTTGATCGTGCCGTCCGGCAGCTTGAGCAGCTGCAGCACGTGCGCCAGGGTGCCGACCGCGTACAGGTCGGCGGCGCCCGGATCGTCCACCTCGGCGGATTTCTGCGCGACGAGCAGGATGCGCTTGTCGCCTTCCATCGCCTGGTCGAGCGCCCGGATCGACTTCTCGCGCCCCACGAACAGCGGAATGACCATGTGGGGAAACACGACGACGTCGCGGAGCGGCAGGACCGGGAGGTCGAGCGATTCGTGTTCGGTTGTGCTCATGGGGGCTCCAGAAACGGTGGGGACGGACCGAAACAGCGGTCCTCAAATCAGCGGCCGATCGCCCGGCATCTAAAGAGCGGTTATGGGGGGACGGCCGCTCCAATGCAAGCGGCCCGCACCGAAGGCGCGGGCCGGAAATGTGAAGACTTTGCGAAGCCCGCCGCCAACCGGCGACTGGGTCACGTTCCGTGTGTGCTCAGTCGCCCGAGGCGACCTTCTGCGACGTCTGGTAGATGAGGTACGGAGCGGTCTTCTGCTCGACCACCGCCTCGTCGACGACGACCTTGCTGACGTTCTCCATCGACGGCAGCTCGTACATCGTCTCCAGCAGCACCGACTCGACGATGGTTCGCAGGCCGCGCGCGCCGGTCTTACGCTTGAGCGCCTTGCGGGCGATCGCGGTCAGCGCGTCGCTGCGGAACTCGAGCTCGACGCCTTCCATCTCGAACAGCTTCTTGAACTGCTTGGTGATGGCGTTCTTGGGCTCGGTCAGGATCGAGACCAGCGCAGCCTCGTCGAGCTCCTCGAGCGTGGCGACCACCGGCAGGCGGCCGACGAACTCCGGGATGAGGCCAAACTTGATCAGATCCTCCGGCTCGACCTCGGCCAGGATCCGGCCGACCTCGGCCTTGCGCTGGCTGCTCTTCACCTTGGCGCCGAAGCCGATGCCGCCGGCTTCGGTGCTGCGCTGCTGGATGATCTTGTCGAGCCCGGCGAACGCGCCGCCGCAGATGAACAGGATGTTGCGGGTGTCGACCTGCAGGAACTCCTGCTGCGGATGCTTGCGGCCGCCCTGCGGCGGGACGCTCGCGACCGTGCCCTCGATGAGCTTCAGCAGCGCCTGCTGCACGCCCTCGCCCGACACGTCGCGGGTGATCGACGGGTTGTCCGACTTGCGCGAGATCTTGTCGATCTCGTCGATGTAGACGATGCCCTGCTGCGCCTTCTCGACGTCGTAGTCGCACTTCTGCAGCAGCTTCTGGATGATGTTCTCGACGTCCTCGCCGACGTAACCGGCCTCGGTGAGGGTGGTGGCGTCGGCGATGGTGAACGGCACGTTCAGCAGGCGCGCCAGCGTCTCGGCGAGCAGCGTCTTGCCGGAACCGGTCGGACCGATCAGCAGGATGTTCGACTTGGCCAGCTCGACGTCGTCGTTGCGCTGGCGGCTCTCGATCCGCTTGTAGTGGTTGTACACCGCCACCGCGAGCGTCTTCTTCGCCCGCTGCTGGCCGATCACGTACTGGTCGAGGACCTCGAGGATCTCGCGCGGCTTGGGCAGGTGGCTGCGCGTGGACTGCGACTTTTCCTCGAGCTCCTCGCGGATGATGTCATTGCAGAGCTCGACGCACTCGTCGCAAATGAACACGCTCGGGCCCGCAATCAGCTTGCGGACCTCATGTTGGCTCTTACCGCAGAACGAGCAGTACAGGATCTTGTTGCTGTCGTTGCGGCCGTGACGATCGTCGCTCATGCCTTTGCCCAAGTATTGCGTTGCACTGATCGCGCGTACCGGGCCCGGTCAGTGCGGCGGCCCGAGAATAGCACAGCGATCCGGCCGGGCCCCGCGCCGGAACAGCTCGTTCAGGATGCCGACGAACGGTCGCCTCGATCACGGTCAGCCCGGTTGCAGCGAGTCGTCCGGGCGGCGCTCCAGGACATGGTCGACCAGCCCGTACTCGCGCGCCGCTTCCGCGCTCTTGAAGTTGTCGCGCTCGGTATCGCGCGCGATCGTTTCCAACGCCTGCCCGGTGTGCTTGGACAGGATCTCGTTCAGGCGCTGGCGCAAGGTCAGGATCTCGCGCGCGTGGATGTCGATGTCGGTCGCCTGGCCCTGGAAGCCGCCAAGCGGCTGGTGGATCATCACCCGCGAGTTGGGCAGCGCGTAGCGCTTGCCCGGCGCGCCGGCCGCCAGCAGCAGCGCGCCCATGCTCGCGGCCTGGCCGACGCAGATCGTGCTGACGTCCGGCTTGATGTACTGCATGGTGTCATAGATCGCCATGCCTGCCGTGACGATGCCGCCCGGCGAATTGATGTAGAGGTGGATGTCCTTCTCAGGATTCTCCGCCTCCAGGAACAGCATCTGCGCCACAACCAGGTTGGCGATGTGGTCGTCGATGCCGCCGACCAGGAAGATCACCCGCTCCTTCAGCAGCCGCGAGTAGATGTCGTACGCGCGCTCGCCACGGCTGGTCTGCTCGACCACCATCGGCACGAGGTTGAGGGCTTTGGTTCGATTGTCCATGCGGTCGGGGCCCGGAACTGGAGAGGAACGCCGATAGGCTACGGCCCGGTCAACTTGGGGCCAACCGGGCCATAGCGCAAGGGGGTGCGTTGTGGGAACGGCGCGCCTTACAGGCGGATCGCCTCGCTGAACGCGAGCTTCTGCTCGGTGTGCTGCGCGCGGTCGGCGATCCAGTCGATCACCTGCTCCTCCATCACGCGCGCCTGCAGGCCGGACATCAGCTGCGGGTCGTTGCGGTACAGCTCGATCACCTGCTGCGGCTCCTCGTAGGTCGAGGCGATCAGCTGCAGGGTCTCGTTGACCCGGCGCGGGTCGATCGTGAGCTGGTGGCGGCGTGCCACTTCGCCCACCAGCAGGCCGACCAGCACGCGCTTGCGCGCGGTCTCCATGAAGCCCAGGTACGCATCGGCCGGCGGCTCGACCGCGCGACCCTGGCGACGCGCCTGCTCGACGGCCTGCCGCGCCAACTCGCGCGCCTCGTTCTCGACCAGCTTCGGCGGCAGCTCGACGTGGCTGTACGCGGCGATCAGCTGCTCGCCGACCTCGCGGCGCAGGCGGGTCATCAGCGCACCCTTCAGCTCGCGCTCCAGGTTGAGGCGGATGTCGGCACGGAACTGCGCCATCTCGCCGCTCTTGACCCCGAAGCTGCGGATGAACGCGGCATCGACCTCGGGCAGCACCGGCTCGGACACCTTGGTGACCTTCAGGTGCACCTGCACCTTGCGGCCGGCGAACTGCGGCACACGCCAGTCGGCGGGGAACTCGACCTCGACGGTCTTCTCCTCGCCGGTGCTCATGCCGACCAGCGCCTGTTCCACGGCCGGGAACATCGCGTTGGAGCCCAGCACGCTGGCGCCGCGCTCCGCGCCCTCGGCGGGGATGCGCTCGCCGTCGGCCTGCGACCAGGTTTCGATCTCGACCGCATCGCCGACCTGCGCGGCACGCTCGACCGGCTGCCAGCTGCGTCGCTGCAGACGCAGGTTCTCGATCATCGCGTCGATGTCGGCATCGGCGACCTCGGCGGTGTGGCGCACGACGTTGAGCTTGGCGACGTCGATGTCGCCGAAGTCCGGCACCACCTCGAACGTGGCGACGTAGGCGAGCCCGTCGGCTTCCGGCGCCGGTTCGATGCGCGGGCTACCGGCGATCTGCAGCGCGTTCTCGCGGACCGCTTGGGTGAAGCCCTCGCGCAGCAGGTCGTCGAGCACCTCGGCCCGGACCTGCGCGCCGTAGCGCTGCTCGATCACCTTCGCCGGCACCTTGCCCGGGCGGAAACCCTTGATGCGCGCACCGCGCGCGATCTCGCGGAGGCGGGCGCCGACCTGATTCTCCAGACGATCCGCCGGGAGGCGGAAGGTCACGCGGCGTTCGAGGCTGCCCAGCGATTCGACCGAAACTTGCATATCCACTCCTGCAGCCGCGGTGCGCTGCCGCGGCACGTAAAGACGTTGGGTGACGGGTCTCCGGTCGGCTTCCCCGGCCGAGTCCGGCAGGCCGCCAACGGAACGCGATAGTGTCGCCGATCGCGCGCCTGCCCGCCAGCGTGGCGCCCCCTCGGGGCCGGCCGCCGGGGTCACGGCGGGCCCGCCTGCGCGGGCGGGCGCGGTGGTGCGAAAGGTGGGACTCGAACCCACACGGGGGTTGCCCGCTGGAACCTAAATCCAGTGCGTCTACCAGTTCCGCCACTTTCGCATCGGCGTCCGATTCTAGGCGTCGCCCGCGCAAACGAAAAAGCACCGGAGGACCGGTGCTTTCCGTGGATGGTGGGCCGTCTAGGATTCGAACCTAGGACCTACTGATTAAGAGTCAGCTGCTCTACCAACTGAGCTAACGGCCCGCAAATCGGAGGCGCGGAATGCTACGCGAGCTGCCGCGTCTCGTAAAGATGGGGTGGCTGAGGGGACTCGAACCCCCGACAACTGGAATCACAATCCAGTACTCTAACCAACTGAGCTACAGCCACCACAGGTGAAGCGTCTTCGCTTGATGGCGCGCCCAGCAGGACTCGAACCTGCAACCACCGGCTTAGAAGGCCGGTGCTCTATCCGGTTGAGCTATGGGCGCATGCGGTGATGTTAACCGACACGCCCGCCGCGCCGTCCGGATGGTCGGGGCAGAGGGATTCGAACCCCCGACATCCAGCTCCCAAAGCTGGCGCTCTACCAGGCTGAGCTATACCCCGAAGAACGGGTCTTCCGTTGCGCGCCCGCGCTGCGAAAGGCCCGTCATTGTGGGGAGGCGCCCGCGACGTGTCAACGCGCCGGGGCGGCCGCCGCCGCGGGTTATGCTGCCTGCACTACCGCGAACCCGGAGTTTCCATGCGCAGCGGCAATCCCGTCCTGAAAGAGACCACGTTCCTCGACCTCGCCAGCGGCAGCGTCGTGCAAGGCGCCGGCCACGCGATGACCCTGGGCGGCACCGTCAACAAGACCGTGCTGCTGCTGTTCCTGTGCGTGCTGACCGGCGCGTTCGCCTGGTCGCAGGTGGTCACGCCCGCCGGCATCGTCGGCGTCGCCCCGTACGCGATCGGCGGAGCGATCGGTGGACTAATCCTCGCGATCGTCACGGCGTTCAAGCCGGCCTGGTCGCCGGTGACCGCGCCGCTGTACGCACTGCTGGAAGGCTTCTTCCTCGGCGCGATCTCGGCGCTGTTCGAGGCCCGCTTCCCCGGCATCGTGATGCAGGCGGTGCTGCTGACGTTCGGCACCTTGCTGGCGCTGCTGATGGCGTACCGCTCCGGGCTGATCCGCGCCACCGAGAACTTCAAGCTCGGCGTGATCGCGGCAACCGGCGGCATTGCGCTGGTCTACCTCGCCACCATCGTGCTCGGTTTCTTCGATATCCGCATCCCGATGATCCACGAGTCGGGCCTGGTCGGGATCGGCTTCAGCCTGTTCGTGGTGGTGATTGCCGCACTCAACCTGGTGCTGGACTTCGACTTCATCGAAAGCGGCGTGGAGACCGGCGCGCCGAAGTACATGGAGTGGTACGGCGCGTTCGGTCTGATGGTCACGCTGGTGTGGCTGTACGTGGAGTTCCTGCGGCTGCTGGCGAAGCTGCAGTCGCGCGACTGAGCTCCGCAAGGACGCAAAAAGAACGGGGCGCCCGTGTGGGCGCCCCGTTTTCGTTTCCGGTGTCCAAGCCGCTCAGAGGCGACGGGTGATCGCCTTGGCGAAGTCCATCGTAGTGGCCTCACCGCCCAGATCAGGGGTGAGCGCGTCCTTCGCGTCCAGCGTGGCGACGATCGCCTCGCGCAGGCGGGTGGCCTGCTCGGGCAGCGCCAGGTGGTCGAGCATCTGGCCCGCGGCAAGCAGCAGCGCGCACGGATTGGCGATGCCTTGGCCTGCGATGTCGGGCGCCGAGCCGTGCACCGCTTCGAAGATCGCCGCCTCGGTGCCGATGTTGGCGCCCGGAGCGAGCCCCAGGCCGCCGACCAGGCCAGCGCACAGGTCGGAGATGATGTCGCCGAACAGGTTGGTGGTGACGATGACGTCGAATTTCTCCGGCTGCATCACCAGCTTCATGCAGCAGGCGTCGACGATCATCTCGTCGCACTGGATGTCCGGATACTGCTGGGCGACTTCGCGCGCGGTGCGGAGGAACAGGCCCGAGGTCGACTTCAGAATGTTGGCCTTGTGCACCACCGTGACCTTCTTGCGGCCGGTCTTGCGCGCCAGGTCGAACGCGTAGCGCACGATCCGCTCGGAACCGCGGCGGGTCACCTTCTGCGTCAGCAGCGCGGTCTCGCCGTCTTCCGACAGCGACTGCCCCTCGCCGATGTACGCGCCTTCGGTGTTCTCGCGCACGGTGATCAGGTCGACCCCGCTGGGGAAGCGCGACTTGGTGTTCGGGAACGACTTCGCCGGGCGCACGTTGGCGTACAGGTCAAAGCGCTTGCGCAGCTCGACGTTGATCGAGCTGAAGCCGCCGCCCACCGGCGTGGTCAGCGGGCTCTTCAGCGCGATGCGGTTGCGGCGGATCGACTCCAGCGTGGCGGCCGGCAGCAGTTCGCCCTGCTTCTCGAGCGCGACCAGACCGGCGTCCATGAACTCGTAGGACAGGCCGAGCTGCATCGCGTCGAGCACGTGCAGGGTTGCGTCCATGATTTCCGGGCCGATGCCGTCGCCGCGGATCACGGTGATGGTGTGGGTCATTGCGGGATTCCAGGCAGGCGAACGCCGCGCGGAGGCGCGGCGTCGGGAGAAACGGTCGGCGGATTATGCCAGAGGCAGCGGGCGGCCGCCCGGTCAGCCGTGGTCGTGCGCGGCCGGCGCCTCGCCCTGCCCCGCCTCGAGCTGGTCGAGGAAATCCACCGCCCGGCGCAGGTGCGGGATGACGATGCTGCCGCCCACGACCAGCCCGACCGAGAACGCCTCGAACATCTCGTCGCGATTGACGCCGGCCTCCTTGCACTGGGCGACGTGGTAGCTGATGCAGTCGTCGCAGCGCAGCACCAGCGAGGCCACCAGTCCGAGCAGCTCCTTGGTCTTCACGTCGAGCGCGCCGGGCTGGTAGGTCTGGGTGTCGAGCGCGAAGAAGCGGCGCACGACCTGGTTCGGCTCGGCCAGGATGCGCTCGTTCATCCGCTTGCGGAACGCGGTGAATTCGCGCACCCGGTCGGCGTCACGTTTTTCGCTCATGTGTATTCCGGCAAGGGCAGTGGGAGGGACGCGCACGCCCACCCGGCGACGCGGGCAGGCAAGCGGCGAGGCAGAGACTAGCTGACCTGCTCGCCCTGCAGCAGCGGCTCGAGCTTGCCGGCGCGGTGCAGCGCCATCATGTCGTCGTAGCCGCCGACATGGACGTCGCCGATGAAGATCTGCGGCACGCTGGTGCGGCGCGTGCGCTCGATCATCCGCTCGCGTTCGGCCGGATCGAGGTCGATGCGCACTTCCTGCCAGTCGCGACCTTTGCTCTTCAGGAAGTTCTTGGCCGCCACGCAGTACGGGCAGACCGCGGTCGTGTACAGGGTGATGGTGGGGGTGGACTCGCTCACGCGCCCTCCGGGATTCGGGTCTTCGGCGACTATGGGTATCGCACCGGCGCATTTCCAGCCCCCATATGCACCGCGCTGTTCCAGCCGCACGAGCGGCGCCGTTCCGGCGCGATTAACGACGGATTCACACCGCGGGCGCGGGTGCGGCGCATCCTCACCCAGTTGCCCTGCCCGCCCCCGAGGCCGTCCTTGCGTCGTATCGCTCCATCGCTGCTCGCGCTTTCCCTCGCCCTCGCCGCGCCGCTGTCGCCGGCGCAGGACACCGCGCTGCCCGACTTTGGCTCCTCGGCCAACGAGCTGATCACGCCGGCCCAGCAGGAGCAGTACGGCGAAATGCTGCTCGCCCAGCTGCACCACTACGGCTACGTGCTCGAGGATCCCCTGCTGCAGGAGTGGCTGGACACGCTCGGCGCGCGACTCGCCGCCGCCAGCGACCGGCCGCGCCAGGACTTCACGTTCTTCCTGCTGCGCGACCGCGACATCAACGCGTTCGCCACGCTCGGCGGCTACGTCGGCGTCAACGCCGGCCTGGTACTGGCTGCCGACCGCGAGGACCAGGTGGCGAGCGTGCTGTCGCACGAGATCGCCCATGTCACCCAGGACCACGTGCTGCGCGCGGTCGAGCGCGCCCAGCGCGACCAGATCCCGATCCTGCTCGGCATGCTGGCGGCGGTCGCCGCCGCATCGGCGTCCAACAGCGATTCCAGCGGCGACGCCGCGCAGGCGGCGATCGTGTCGGCGATGGGGCTGGCCCAGCAGCGGCAGATCAACTACACGCGCTCGAACGAATCCGAGGCCGACCGCATCGGCATCCAGACGCTCGCCCGCAGCGGGTACGACACCCGCGGCATGGCCGAGTTCTTCGAGAAGATGCTGGTGGCCTCGCGCAGCAACCGCGGCAGCGACCCGCTGTACCAGGTGCCGGATTACCTGATGACCCATCCGGTCACCACCACGCGGATCGCCGAGGCACGCGACCGTGCCGCCCGCCTCAAGGCCGAGTCCGGCGCAGGCGCGGTGTGCGTGCGCGATCCGGACGGGCTGGACGAATGCCGCCGCGAGGGCACCGGCGCGCCGCGCTTCGTCGCGCCGGGCACGTCCAACCCGCTGCTGCCGGCCGGATTGAAGCTGGACGGCCCGCCGAGCGGCGGCACCGGGCTGTTCGATTTCGCGCGCGAGCGCATGCGCGTGCTGAGCGCGGACACGCCGCGCGCCGCGCTCACCGAGTACGAGCGCCTGGCGGCGGCCAAGCCGCTGACCCCGGCGCAGCGCTACGGCCAGGCGCTGGCGCGGCTGCGCGCCAACCGCGCCGAGGCTGCGGCCGACGAGCTCGCGGCACTGCTCGCCCAGCACCCGGGCGTCTCCTGGATCGCACTCGCGCTGGCGGAGGCCGAGGCGAAGGCGGGTCGCGCGCAGGTGGCGGATGCGCGCTTCGAGGCGCTGATGCGCGCCGCGCCGACCAACCTCGCGATCGCGCTGACCTATGCCGGCGTGCTCAACGAGCGCGGTACCGCCGAGGGCGGCCGCCGCGCGCAGGCGGTGCTGCGCCCGTTGATGGCCGGCGCCGGTCGTGACGTGGTGTTCCAGCGCACGTTGGCGCGCGCCTCGGAACTGGCAGGGGATGCCATCCGTGCCGGCGAGGCCTACGCCGAGGCCGCCTACCTCGGCGGACGACCGGAGCTCGCCCTGCTGCAGCTCAACAACCTGAAGAAGCGCGAGGATCTGGACTACTACGCGCGCGCCCGCATCGAAGCGCGCATCGCCGCGATCACCCCGACCGTGCTGGAACTGCGCCGGCAGGGCGTGCGCGACGCCGACGTGCGGCGTTGAACCGCGCCGCGCTGTCACCGCTCGGTCACAAACCGGTAGTGTACTGGCGCCACTCCATGCGACCCGGACCCGCCGCGTGCAGAAGCGCATCCTGATCGTCGAAGACGAGCCGGCCATCCGTGACATGGTGGCGTTTGTCTTGCGCAAGGGCGACTTCGAGCCGGTGCTCGCCGGCGACGCCCGCGAGGCGCAGGCGGCCATCGCCGACCGCGTGCCCGACCTGATCCTGCTGGATTGGATGCTGCCCGGCACCAGCGGCCTGGAACTGGCGCGACGCTGGCGCCGCGAGGCGCTGACGCGCGAGATCCCGATCATCATGCTCACCGCGCGCGGCGAGGAGAACGACCGCGTCAGCGGGCTGGAGGCCGGCGTCGACGACTACGTGGTCAAGCCGTTCTCGGCGCGCGAGCTGCTCGCCCGCATCCGCGCGGTGCTGCGGCGATCGCGCGAGGACGACCCCGACGGCAGCGTCGCGGTCGGCCCGTTGCGCATCGACGGTGCCGCGCACCGGGTGTTCGCGCACGCCGACGGCGGCGCGCAGCCGGTGCAGCTCGGCCCCACCGAGTACCGCCTGCTGCACTTCTTCATGACCCACGCCGAGCGCGTGTATTCGCGCACGCAGCTGCTCGACCACGTCTGGGGCGGCAGCGTGTACGTCGAGGAGCGCACCGTCGATGTTCACATCCGGCGCCTGCGCAAGGCGCTGGAGCCGTTCGCGCTGGACGGCATGGTGCAGACGGTACGCGGCGCCGGCTATCGCTTTTCCGCCGCGGTGGCCGCTTAGACTGCGGGCATGCCGCCCCGCGTCCGCTCTGTCTGGTTGCTCACGCTCGTCCGTCTCGGCCTGCTGCTGGCGGGCGCGGCGGCGCTTGGGCTCGCGCTCGGGCGGCCGTGGCCGGTGCTCGCGGTGGCCGCGCTCGCGGTGGTGGCCTGGCAGTACCTGAGCCTGCGCCGCGTGCTGCAGCGGCTGACCGCGCGCCGCCCGCTGCCGCCACCGCGCGGCGGCGGCGTGTGGAACGAGCTGGACCGCCTGCTCCACCGCAGCCAGTCCGAGACGCGCGCGCGCAGGCGCCGCCTGCTGGCGCTGCTGCGCGCCTATCGCGCGGTGGCCGACGCGCTGCCGGACGCCATCGTGCTGGTCGAACGCGATACCCAGCGCATCGCGTGGTTCAACCGCGCGGCCACCCGTCTGCTGCCGCTGCGCCACCCGCACGATGCCGGCGCGTCGCTCGCCGAGCGCCTGCAGCCGCTGCCGCTGGCGCACTGGCTGGCCTCCGGCCGCCATGCCGAGCCGCTGGAGCTCGCATCGCCGTGGGCGCCGGCGGCCACGCTCAGCTTCCGGCTGATCCCTTACTCCGACGAGCTGTGGCTGCTGGTCGCGCGCGACGTGACCCGGCTTCTGCAGCTGGAGCAGATGCGCCGCGACTTCGTCGCCAACGTCTCGCACGAGCTGCGCACGCCGCTGACCGTGGTGCACGGCTACCTGGAAATGCTCGACCCGGACGAGCATCCGGCGTGGGCGCCGATCATCGCCGAGATGCGCCGGCAGTCGCAGCGGATGACCCAACTGGTCGAGGATCTGCTGACGCTGTCGCGGCTGGAGTCGCAGGACCGCCTCGCCGGCGAGGAGCCGATCGCGATGGCGGCGATGCTGGCGACGCTGCAGCGTGAGGCGCGTGCGCTCAGCCAGGACCGGCACCGGATCGAGGTCGAGGACAGCGCCGGCGTGGACCTGCACGGCTCGCCGAAGGAGCTGCACAGCGCGTTCTCCAACCTGGTCAGCAACGCGGTGCGCTATACGCCGGCCGACGGGACGGTCCGCATCCGCTTCCGCCCCGACGCGGCGGGCGGCGCGGTTTTCGAGGTGGCCGATACCGGCTACGGCATTCCCGCCGCACACCTGCCGCGCATCACCGAACGCTTTTACCGCGTCTCCACCAGCCGTTCGCGAGAAAGCGGCGGCACCGGCCTGGGGCTCGCGATCGTGAAGCACGTCCTGCATCTGCACCAGGCGCGCCTGGAGATTGCCAGCGAGGTCGGCCGTGGCAGTACATTCTCCTGCCACTTCGGCGCCGAACGCGTGCGCCCGCGCCTGCTCGAGGTCAGTTGATGAACGCCGCGCCATCGCTCCAGCCGGACCTGCAGACCGACAGCGACCTGCTGCGCGACCCGGCGCTGTACTTCAACCGCGAGCTGTCGCAGCTGGATTTCAACTTCCGCGTGCTCGCGCAGGCGGAGGATCCGCAGGTGCCGCTGCTGGAGCGCCTGCGCTACCTGTGCATCTCCTGCACCAACCTCGACGAGTTCTTCGAGATCCGCGCCGGCACGTTGCGGCATGCGCAGGACCTGGGTTTCATTCCCGGCCCTGACGGCCTGGCGCCGGCCGCGGTGCTGGCGCACATCCACGAGCGCGCCGCGCAGCTGGTCGCGGCGCAGTACCGGGTCTGGAACGAGGTGCTGCGCCCGGCGCTGTCGGACGCCGGCGTGCGCGTGCTCGGCCGCCACTCGTGGGATACGAAGCAGGCCCGCTGGCTGCGCGCGTACTTCCGCGACGAGATCATGCCGGTGCTGTCGCCGCTCGGGCTCGATCCGGCGCATCCGTTCCCGAAGATCCTCAACAAGTCGCTGAACATCGTCGTCGTACTGAAAGGCCGCGACGCGTTCGGCCGTGAGGGCAATCTCGCGATCGTGCGCGCGCCGCGCTCGCTGCCGCGCATCATCCAGCTGCCGGAGAGCGTCTCCGGCGGACCGCACGATTTCGTGTTCCTGTCCTCGGTGCTGTCGACGTTCGTCGACGAGCTGTTCCCCGGCATGCAGGTGCAGGGCGCCTACCAGTTCCGCGTCACCCGCAACTCCGAACTGCTGGTCGACGAAGCCGAGGTCGACAACATCGCGCTGGCGCTGCGCGACGAGCTGGCCGGCCGCGGCTATCTGCGCCCGGTGCGGCTGGAGATCGCCGAACAGTGTCCAGCGTCGATCGTGCAGATGCTGCTGCACAACTTCGATCTGCCGGAAAGCGCGGTCTACCGCATCGACGGGCCGGTCAACCTCAACCGGGTGATCCAGGTCTACGACATGGTGCAGCGGCCGGATCTGAAGTTCCCGCCGTTCCAGCCGCGCCCGCTGCCGGGCAGCGAGTCGATGTTCGAGCGCGTCTCCGGCGGCGACGTGCTGCTGCACCACCCGTTCGACGCGTTCACCCCGGTGCTGGAGCTGATCCGCCAGGCGGCCGAGGATCCGAACGTGCTGGCGATCAAGCAGACGCTCTACCGCACCGGCAAGGACTCGCCGATCGTCGAGCACCTGGTGCAGGCCGCACGCAACGGCAAGGACGTCACCGTGGTGGTCGAACTGCGCGCGCGTTTCGACGAGGAAGCCAATCTCGGCCTCGCCGACCGCCTGCAGGAGGCCGGCGTGCAGGTGGTGTACGGCGTGGTCGGCTACAAGACCCACGCCAAGATGCTGCTGATCGTGCGTCGCGAGAACGGCACCTTGCGGCGCTACGTGCACCTCGGCACCGGCAACTACCACAGCGGCACCGCGCGCGCGTACACCGACTTCGGGCTGATCACCTGCGATCCCGACATCGGCAACGACGTTCATCTGATCTTCCAGCAGCTTTCGGGGCTCGCGCCTGCGATCAAGCTCAAGCGCCTGTTGCAGTCGCCGTTCACCCTGCACACCGGCATCCTCAAGCGCATCCAGCGCGAGGCCCGCCACGCGCGCGCCGGACGCCCGGCGCGGATCGTGGCCAAGATGAACGCGCTCAACGAGCCGCAGGTGGTGCGCGCGCTCTATCACGCCTCCCAGGCCGGCGTGCAGATCGACCTCATCGTGCGCAGCGCGTGCACGCTGCGACCGGGCGTTCCGGGGGTGTCGGACAACATCCGCGTGCGCTCGATCGTCGGCCGCTTCCTCGAGCACCACCGGGTGTACTGGTTCGCCAACGGCGGCGAGCCGGAGCTGCTGTGCTCCAGCGCCGACTGGCTGGAACGCAACCTGCTGCGCCGCGTGGAGGTGTGCTTCCCGATCCTGTCGCCGGATCTCGCCAAACGCGTCTACGACGAGGCGCTGGCCAGCAACCTCGCCGATACCGCCAACGCCTGGGAGCTGCAGTCCGACGGCAGCTATCGGCGCGTGACGCCGGGCGATGCGCCGCAATCGGCGCAGCTGTCGCTGTTGGCCCAGCTGTGCGGATAGCGGATCATTCCGCGCGATGAAAGACGCCTACCCGAGCACCCGCCTGCCGCTGCAGGACGGCGATCTGCTGGCCGCGGTCGACCTCGGCTCGAACAGCTTCCACATGGTGGTGGCGCGCTACGTGCTCGGCCAGCTGCGGATCGTCGATCGCCTGCGCGAGACAGTGCGCCTGGCCGAAGGCCTCGACGAGTCCGGCGGGCTGGCGCTGCCGGCACGGCAGCGCGCGTTGGAATGCCTGGCGCGCTTCGGCCAGCGCGTCCGCGACATCCCCGCGCCGCAGGTCCGCGCGATCGGCACCAACACCGTGCGCAATCTCGCCGATCCGCAGTCGTTCCTGACCGCGGCCGAAGACGCGCTGGGCCATGCGATCGAAGTGGTGTCCGGCCGCGAGGAGGCACGCCTGATCTATCTCGGCGTCGCGCACGCGCAGCCGGCCAAGCCCGGCCAGCTGCGGCTGGTGATCGACATCGGCGGCGGTTCCACCGAATGCATCATCGGCTCCGGCTTCGAGCCGATCGAGCGCGAGAGCCTGCAGGTCGGCTGCGTCGCCACGACCCGCCGCTTCTTCGCCAACGGCAAGCTCTCGCGCAAGCGCTGGAAGGAAGCGCTGACCGAGGTCACCGCCGAGTTCCAGCAGTTCGCCAATACCTACCGCGCGCTGGGCTGGCACGAGGCGCTCGGCTCGTCCGGCACCAACAAGGCGATCGGCGAGATCTGCGCGGCGATGAAGCTCACCAAGGGCGCGATCACCGACGAGGCGCTGCCGGTGGTGCGCGACAAACTGCTCGAAGCCGAGCGCATCGAGGACATCGATCTGCCCGGCCTGTCCACCGACCGCCGGCCGATCATCGCCGGCGGCCTGCTGGTGCTGGAGGCCGCGTTCGCCGCGCTCGGGCTCAAGCGCATGGCGGTCAGCAAGGCGGCGCTGCGCGAGGGCATCCTGTACGACATGCTCGGCCGCGGTGGCGCCGACGACCCGCGCGAGGCCGCGGTCGCCGCGCTGATGCTGCGCTACGGCGTCGACCACTCGCAGGCACGCCGGGTCGAGGACACGCTGATGCACCTGTTCGACCAGGTGCAGGAGGCGTGGCGGCTGGACGAGGACGACCGCCTGATGCTGCGCCGCGCCGCGCGCCTGCACGAGCTGGGGCTCGCGATCGCGCACAGCCAGTACCACGTGCACGGCGCCTACATCATCGAGCACTCCGACATCGCCGGGTTCTCGCGCCAGCAGCAGCAGTTCCTCGCCGCGCTGGTGCGCACGCACCGCCGCAATATCCCGAAATCGGCGTTCGATGCGCTGCCGGACCGCCTGCTCGCCACCGCGAAGCGCTGCGCGGCGCTGCTGCGGCTCGCGGTGCTGCTGCACCGCGCGCACGAGCCGGATCCGATTCCGCTGCTGCAGGCGCGCACCGAAGGCGACCGCCTGACCCTGACGATGGCGCGGCGCTGGCTGGACGCACGGCCACTGCTGCGTGCCGACCTGGACGGCGAACCTGCGGCGATCGCCGCGCTCGGCGTCGAACTGCGGCTGGACGCGGCCTAGCCCGCGCCGCGATCCGCCAGCGCCAGCACCGCGCATGTCAGGCCACCTGCGGCTCGCGGCCGCCGAGCCGGTACCAGTCGACCCGGCGCGTGACCGTCATGATCGCGGCAAGCACCACGAACAGCAGCCCGGAGCCGAGCAGCAGCGCGTTGTCCTCCGACAGCAGCAGCCCGTACAGCGCGGCGTACAGCGTGGCGAGCATCGCCGCGAAGCCGGCGCCGCGCAGCGCGCTGCGCAGCACCGCGGCCAGGTAGAAGCCGATCAGCCCGATGCAGGCGACGCTGGCGACCAGGTAGGCCCAGCCGAACGCGATGTGCTCGCTCAGGCTCACCAGCAGCAGGAAGAAGATCGCGATCGCCAGCCCGACCAGCGCGTACTGGATCGGGTGCACCGGCAGTTGCTTGATCAGTTCGAACAGGAAGAAGCCGACGAAGGTCAGCAGCACGAACAACACGCCGTACTTGATGGCGCGATCGGCCTGCGAATAGGCGTTGACCGGATCGACCAGCGACACCGTCACCGGATCGAGCGCGCAGCGCTCCGCCACGTCCGGGGCGTGTCCCGCGGCCTGCTCGCGCTGCATGCAATCCGTGCCCGGCAGCGTGGTGCCCTGCAGGAACTGGCTCTGCGCGCCGCTCGCCACCGCGGCGATCTGCCACTGCGCGCGGAAACCGCCCGCGTCGATCCGGCGCTCGCGCGGCAGGAAGCTGCCGCCGAAGCGCGGATGCGGCCAGCGCGCGCCGATCGCGAACATATTGGTCTTGCCCAGCGGCACCAGCGCCAGCGACTCGGTGCCCCCTAACGTGAACGCGAGCGCGGTGTCGAGCCGCAGCCGCTGACCGGGCTGCGGCACCGGCAGCCGCGCATGCACACCCGGCGCGGCGCGCGCGCCGAAGCCCTCCTGCAGGTCGGCGGCGATGCCGTCGATGCGCAGACGCGGCATCGCGACCAGCCCGCGGACGTCCGCTACCCCGTAGCTCAGCCACGGCTCGCCGAGCGTGCGCGGGCTGGTTGGATCGTCGTCGTGCGGGATCGCCGCATCGAACCGCGCGCGCGCCTCGGCCTGCCATTCGTACACCCGCACTTCGTGCAGGCCGAGCCGGCGCACGCTCGGCCGCAATGTACCGCCGACCTCGAGCGTGGCGGGGAAGAACGTCCACTGGCCCTCGACGTCGCGCTCGACCTCGCGCACCACGCCGTCCTCGCCCTTCTCGCGGACCCGCACGCGGTCGCTGTACGGCACCACCAGCACCGGACCGGCGAACGCCTGCGCGCCGGCGTAGCTGCGCGCGATCTCCGCGACCGCGCGCTGGCGGTACTGCTGGCGCTCCTCGATCACCCCGCCGATCATCGCCAGCGGAATCAGGATGACCAGGGTCATCACCACGACCAGCCCGCCCTTCAGCCAGAAGCGGATCGATTCTCCGAGTCTCATCGCGACCTCCTTCGCATGGATGGCGCGCAGCGTGCGCGCGGCCTGCGGGGCGGCGATGGCGGCCCGGTGAAGCGAGGGTGAAGTCAGCCGGCGAGCGTGAGCCGCGCCAGCGCGCCGCCGCCCTCGCGGTTGCGCAGTTCGGCACGGCCGCCGTGCAGCGCGGCCACTTCGGCGACGAACGGCAGCCCGAGTCCGCTGCTGCGGCTGCCGCCGTCCGGGCGCGGCAGCGAATAGAAGCGTTCGAACACCCGCGGCAACGCGTAGTCGGGCACGCCGGGGCCGCGGTCGCCGACCTCGACCCACTGCCCCCCGGTGTCCGCACCGACCCGCAGCTCCACCGTGCTGCCGGCCGGCGCGAAATCGGCCGCGTTGTCGAGCAGGTTGGCGATCGCCTGGCGCAGGAGCACGGGATCCCCGGACAGCGCGGGCAGCTCGACGGCCGCGTCGATGCGCAGCGTCAGTCCGCGCGCTTCCAGCCGCGTCGCCGCCTGCCGCGCGGCCTCCTCTGCAACCTCAGCTAGTCGCACCGGCTCGGTGCGCTCCAGCCGCTGGCGGTGCTCGACGTTGGCGAGCGCCAGCAGCTTGTCGATGGTCTGCGCCATCCGCTCGCTCTGC
>DASQMI010000057.1:0-25942 GCA_035645555.1 Lysobacter sp.
AGCTCGCTGCCGCGCAGGTCGTCGGCCCAGGTGGAGACGCCGGCGAGCGTCGGTTCCGGCTCGCCGGCCAGCAGCTCGCGCACTTCCGCGCGTGCGTCGGGTTCGAGGTGGCGTTCGGCGAGTTCGCCGACCAGGCGGTGACCGAGCGCGCTCCAGGCGCGTCCGGGCGTTGGGAACAGGGCGAGGGCGGCGATCAGCAGCAGGGCGAGACGGTTCATGGCGCGCACTTTACCCGAGCCGCGTGGCCGGCCGCGTCTGCACGCCGGCCCGACCCGGCCGGGCTGCTAAAATCGCGCGTCTTCCTTCCCGCCATCGGCCCGTGCGCGGCCGCAGGAGCTTCCTCCCATGACGATCAAGGTTGGTATCAACGGCTTCGGCCGCATCGGCCGCAACGTGTTGCGCGCCGCCGAGCAGTATTTCGCTGACGACATCCAGATCGTGGGCATCAACGACCTGCTGGAGCCGGACTACCTCGCCTACATGCTGCGCTACGACTCGGTGCACGGCCGCTTCAAGGGCGACGTGTCGGTCGAGGGCAACACGCTGATCGTCAACGGCAAGCGCATCCGCCTGACCCAGGAGCGCGATCCGGCCAACCTGAAGTGGAACGAGGTCGGCGCCGACGTCGTCATCGAGTCCACCGGCCTGTTCCTCGACAAGGCCAGCGCGGAGAAGCACCTGCAGGCGGGCGCGAGGAAGGTCATCATGTCCGCGCCGTCGAAGGACGACACGCCGATGTTCGTCTACGGCGTGAATCACGAGAGCTACAACGGCGAGGCGATCATCTCCAACGCCAGCTGCACCACCAACTGCCTCGCGCCGCTCGCCAAGGTCGTCAACGACAAGTGGGGCATCAAGCGCGGCCTGATGACCACCGTGCACGCCGCCACCGCGACGCAGAAGACGGTCGACGGCCCGAGCAACAAGGACTGGCGCGGCGGCCGCGGCATCCTCGAGAACATCATCCCGTCCTCGACCGGCGCGGCGAAGGCGGTCGGCAAGGTGATCCCGGCGCTCAACAAGAAGCTCACCGGCATGGCGTTCCGCGTGCCGACCTCCGACGTGTCGGTGGTCGACCTGACCTGCGAGCTCGAGAAGCCGGCGACGTACGAGGAGATCTGCGCGGAGATGAAGGCTCAGTCGCAGGGCGCGCTGAAGGGCGTGCTCGGCTACACCGAGGACAAGGTGGTGGCGACCGACTTCCGCGGCGATCCGCGCACGTCGATCTTCGACGCCGAGGCCGGCATCCAGCTCGACCCGACGTTCGTCAAGCTGGTCGCGTGGTACGACAACGAGTGGGGCTACTCGACGAAGTGCCTGGAGATGGCGCGCGTGGTGGCGCGCAAGTAAGCGCGGCACGTTCGCTGAAGAGAAACGAAGCCCCGCTCGCGCGGGGCTTCGTGTTTTCGGGGTCGGCTAGACCGGACCGGGTGGGGCGGCGGCGCCCACCGCCGCGCGCCCGAGCCGGTCGTGCACCGCGGCCCATTCGCCGCCTTCCGGCGGCCGCTCGACCAGCAGCAGCGCTGCGCCGGCGGCGTCGAGCGCGCGCAGCGCGGCGTAAAGCCCGTGCGCGTAACCGCGGGCGTCGTCGGGCAGCGCGATGCCCTGCGCCGAGGCCGGCAGCGCGGCCACCGCCAGCACCCGCACCGCGCCCGGATCTGGCTGGGATCGCCACGTGTGGTCGAGAGCGTCGCGCGGCAGCAGCCGCATCGGCGTGCGCGGCGCGTAATGCGCGGCGAGCGCACCCGGCACGCGCGGACTGTCGGCGCGCGCGGTGCTCTCGACCGCTTCGCCGAGCACCGCCTCCAGCGCAGCAACCGTGATCATGCCCGGCCGCAGCACACGCACGCGTTCGCCGCTGCAGTCGACGATGGTCGATTCGATGCCGACGTCGCATTCGCCGCCGTCCAGCACCACCGGCACTGCATCGCCGAACTCGTCGCGCACGTGCTGCGCGGTGGTGGGGCTGGTGCGCCCAAAGCGGTTCGCCGACGGCGCTGCCAACCCGCCGCCGAGGCGCTGCAGCACCGTCTGCGCCAGCGGATGTGCGGGCACGCGCAGTCCCACCGTGTCCTGGCCGCCGGTGACGACGTCGGATGCGCGCGGGCCGCGCGGCAGGATCAGGGTCAAAGGCCCCGGCCAGAATGCCTGCATCAGCCGCCGCGCGGCGGCGGGCACCGTGCGCGCCCAGCCGTCGACCGCGTCGGCGCCGGGCAGATGCACGATCAGCGGGTGGTCGGCCGGGCGTCCCTTGAGCGCGAACACGCGCCGCACCGCCGCCGGGTTCTCCGCGTCGGCGGCCAGTCCGTACACCGTTTCGGTGGGCAGCCCGATCGCCTCGCCGCGGCGCAGCGCCGCGACCGCGGCGTCGACCGCATCGTCGAAGCTCGATCCCATCCCAACACGATACCGGTGCGATCTCCCGGGGTCGACGGCAGCGCCGGTGGTCTCCGCACACCGGCCGCGGGTCGGGTCGGCGCGCGGGCGGCCGCGGACGTGATGCTAGTGTGGGCGCAACCCGCGGGAGGGCGGTCATGGAAAGCCTGTTGGTGATGTTGGCGCTGGCGGTGCTGACCGTGCCGGTCCTGCTGGTGGTGGCGCTGGTGATGCTCGCGCGCCTGAGCCGGCGCGTCGCCGTGCTGGAGGCGCAGGTGGCGAGCTTCGAGGCGCCGCCGCGTGCGGCCGCCGCGGTGGAACCGACGCTCGACGAGCTGGTCCGCGCCGCGCCGCCGCCGTCGCCGTATGCGCCGCCGCGCGCGGAGCCGTCACCGCCGCCGCCGTCGTCGCACTACGAACCGGCGGTCCCGCGCGAGCCCACCCCGCCGCCGTTGCCGCCACGCGCGCCGGCGCGCCCGGGCACCGTGGAGGTGGTCGTCCGCGCCGCGCGGCGCTGGCTCACCGAGGGCAATGTGCCGGTCAAGGTCGGCATGCTGGTGCTGTTCGCCGGTGTCGCCGCGCTGCTCAAGCATGCGAGCGACCAGGGCTGGCTGCGGCTGCCGATCGAGTTGCGCCTGAGCGGCGTCGCGCTCGCCGCGTTGGCCGGCCTGGTGTTCGCCTGGCGCCAGCGCGAACGCCGCCGGGGCTTCGCGCTGGCGGTGCAGGGCGGCGCGGTCGGCGTGCTCCTGCTCACCGTGTTCGCCGCGTTCAAGCTGTACGCACTGATCCCCGCCGGTGCCGCGTTCGGCCTCAGCATTGCGCTGGTCGCCGCGCTCGGCGTGCTGGCGGTCGCGCAGAACGCACTCGCGCTCGCGGTGCTCGGCCTGCTCGCGGGCTTCCTGGCGCCGATCTGGCTGTCCACCGGCAGCGGTAGCCACGTCGCGCTGTTCGGCTACTACGCGGTGCTCAACCCGGCGGTGTTCGGCATCGCCTGGCGGCGCGCCTGGCGCATCCTCAACGTGCTCGGGTTCGCGTTCACGTTCGGCATCGGCGCGGCGTGGGGCGCGCTGCGCTACCGCCCGGAAGATTTCGCCAGCACCGAGCCGTTCCTGCTCGGGTTCTTCGCGCTGTACCTGCTGATTCCGCTGCTGTACGCGCGCCGGCGCGCTCCGGGCCGGCGCGATGCGATCGACGGCTGCCTGCTGTTCGGCACACCGCTGGTGGCGTTCTCCTTGCAGGCCGGCCTGCTCGATGGCGCGCGCCTGCCGCTGGCGTTCAACGCGCTCGCGCTCGGCGCGCTGTACGCGCTGCTCGCTGCCGCGGTGCGGCGCAGCGAACGGTTGGCTGCGTTCGTGGCGCCGTATGCGGTGCTGGCGGTGGGCTTCGCGACGCTCGCGGTGCCGCTGGCGCTGTCGGCGCAGGCCACGGCATCCGTGTTCGCGTTGGAAGGCGCGGGGCTAGTGTGGCTGGGACTGCGCCAGCAACGGCGCCTGCCGCAGCTGTCCGGTGCGCTGCTGCAGCTGGCCTCGGCGGTCGCGTTCGCGCTCGGCGTGGGCGGCGAGCTGTTGGGCGATCCGGTCGCCAACGCGCGTTTCATGGCCGCGCTGCTGCTGACGCTCGCGGGCTTCGCCAGCGCGTGGAGCTGCCACCGCCATGCGCGCGCGCCGCTGGCCGCGCTGTACTACCTCTGGGGCCTGGCCTGGTGGCTGGGCAACGGCGTGGCCGAGATCGATGCGTTCGTCGCGGCGCCATCGCGCGCGGACGCGCTGCTCGCATTCGCCGCGCTCACCGCGGTGCTCGCCGCCGAAGCGTTCCGCCGCATCGGCACGCGCGGCCTGGCGTGGACGGCCGCGCTCGCGACCGCTGCGCCGCTGGTGCTGCTGTGGGCGCAGATCGACGCGCACGCTCAGCCGTTCGCCGGCCACGGCCTGGCCGCCTGGCTGGCCTATGCGGCGCTCGGTCTGCGCGCGCTGCATGGCCTGCGCGACCATGCGCAGGACGAGCGCACGCTCGCGCACCTCGCCTGGCTCGCGGCGTGGACGCTGGCGGTGGCCGCCACGCTCGACCACGCCGCGCGCAGCGCAGACCTCGGGCAGGGCTGGCAGTTCGCGACCCTCGCGGTGCCGCTGCTCGCGCTCGCCGCCGCGGCGGAGTGGCGCCCGGGCGCGATCGCGCTCCCGTTCGGCGTACGCTTCCTCGGCTGGCGCGACGTGTTGCGTGCGCTGCTGGCGGTGGCGTTCCTGCTGGTCGCCGTGCTGGCGCTGTTCGAGCCGGGTTCGAGCGCGCCGCTCGCCTATGTGCCGCTGCTCAACCCGCTCGATCTCGTGCAGGGCGCGCTGCTGGCCATGCTGGCGTTGTGGTCGCAGCATGCGCCGGCACCGCTGCGCGCCTGGCGTGCGCCGCTGCTCGCCGCGCTCGGACTGGCCTACGTCACCGCGGTCACCCTGCGCGGCGCGCACCATGTCGGCGGGGTGCCGTGGAGCACGGCGATGTTCTCCACCAGCGTGGTGCAGACCAGCCTCACCGTGGTGTGGAGCGCGCTCGGCGTGGCCGGCTGGATCGCCGGCTCGCGTCGCGGCGAGCGCGGTCTGTGGCGCGCCGGCGCGCTGCTGATGGCGGTGGTGCTGGCCAAGCTGGTGCTGGTCGACCGCGAGCATCTCGGCAACCTGCTCGGCATCGTCTCGTTCCTCGCCTACGGATTGCTGTGTACGGCGGTCGGCTATTTCGCGCCGGTGCCGCCGCGCACGACCGCACGGGAGACCGCATCGTGAGAATCCTCGCCTGGCTGTGCCTGTGTCCCGCCCTGGCGCTCGCCGCGCCGCGCGACGACTACGCGCGGCAGTGGCCGCTGACGCTCGCGCGCGACGGCGCAGGCGCCTACCGCGTCACACTCGACGAGACCGTCTACCGCCAGCTGCAGTCGCCGGCGCTGCGCGATCTGGTGGTGCTCGACCGCGATGGCGCGGCGGTGCCGGCCGCGGTGTTCGCGCCGGAGCAGCCGCTCGCGCGTTCGACGCGGCGCCTTCCGCTGCCGTGGTTTCCGCTGCCGACGCCCGCGCCCGGCGCGCCCGGATGGGAGCTGGTCGGCGAAGCCGATCCGGACGGCCGCCTGCGCCGGGTCGAGGTGCGCACGCGCGACCCCGCGGTGGAACCGCCGCGCACCGCGCTGCTCATCGACCTGAGCCGGGTGCGCGAGCCGGTGAACGCGCTGGTGCTGGACTGGGAGCCCGTCGAGGCGCTCGACGTCGGCCTGCGCGTCGAGGCCAGCGACGACCTCGACCACTGGCAGCCGATCGCCGCACGCGGCCGGCTGGTCGACCTGCAGCGTGAAGAGCGCCGCCTGCTGCACCGGCGCATCGATCTGTTCGGGCTGATGCCGCACTACCAGCGCGCGCGCTACCTGCGGCTGACGCCCGACCGCGCCGACGCGCTGTTCCGGATCACCGCGGTGGAGGCCGAACTGGCATCGACCGCCGCAGCGCCGCCGCTGCAGTGGCTGGAGCTGGCGCCGGCCGCGGACGCCGAGGCCGGCACGTACGAATACACGCTCGCCGGGCCGTTCCCGGTGCGCGCCGCCGACCTCGCGCTGCCCGGCGCGCACGCGCTGCGCTGGCGGCTGGAAAGCCGTGCCTCGCCGCGCGAGGACTGGCGCGTGCGCATCGCCGACGGCGTGGCCTACCGCGTGGATGCCAACGCGCGCTCGCAGGCGCGTGCGCTCGGCACGACCGTGCGCGACCGCCACTGGCGCCTGCGCGTGGACGGTGCGACGCCGGCCACGCCGCCACGATTGCGGCTCGGCTATCGCCCGGAGGTGGCGGTGTTCGTCGCCCAGGGTGCGCCGCCGTACGCGCTCGCTGCAGGCAGCGCGCGTGCGGCGCGCGAGGACGCGCCGATCGCCGAGCTGGTCGCCACCGTGCGCGCCCGCCACGGACGCGACTGGCAGCCGGCGCCGGCCTACCTCGGAACGCCGCGCGTGCTCGCCGGCGAAGCCGCGCTGGCGCCGGCACGCGACTGGACCACCTGGTTGCTGTGGGGCGTGCTGGTGCTCGGCACTTTGGTGGTCGCCGGCTTCGCGCTCAGCCTGCTGCAGCGCCCGCGCCCGGCCCCGGGCTGAGCGTCCCGGCGGCGCCGTCAAGCTTCCGCCCACACGCGGGGGCCGCGACAATACGCGGCCCCGCGTCCCCGGACGCCCGCCAGGAGCCCGCCCGTGTCCATCCTTCGCATGACCGATCTCGATCTCCACGGCAAGCGTGTGTTGATCCGTGAGGATCTCAACGTGCCGATCGAGGATGGCCGCATCACCTCCGAGCAGCGCATCCTCGCCGCGCTGCCGACGCTGAAGCTGGCACTGGAGAAGGGTGCGGCGGTGATGGTGACCTCGCACCTCGGGCGGCCGAAGGAAGGGCAGTGGAGCGAGGCCGATTCGCTGGCGCCGGTGGCCAAGCGCCTGTCCGAGCTGCTCGGGCGCGAGGTGCCGCTGGTGCGCGACTGGGTCGACGGCGTGGATGTGCAGCCGGGCCAGCTCGTGCTGCTGGAGAACTGCCGGATGAACGTCGGTGAGGGCAAGGACGACGAGGCGCTGGCGAAGAAGTACGCCGCGCTGTGCGATGTCTTTGTCATGGACGCGTTCGGCACCGCGCACCGCGCGCAGGCGTCCACCCACGGCGTGATCCGCCATGCGGCCACCGCGTGCGGCGGTCCGCTGCTGATGGCCGAGCTCGACGCGCTCGCCAAGGCGCTCGACAACCCGGCGCGGCCGCTGCTCGCGATCGTCGCCGGTTCCAAGGTCAGCACCAAGCTCGAACTCCTGACCAACCTGGTCGACCGGGTCGACCAGCTGATCGTCGGCGGCGGCATCGCGAACACCTTTATCGCCGCGGCCGGCCATCCGGTCGGCCGTTCGCTGGTCGAGCCCGACCTGGTCGAGACCGCGCGCAAGATCATGGAGCACGCGCGCGGCAACGGTGCCGAGATCCCGCTGCCCTCCGACGTGGTGGTGGCGCCGGAATTCAAGTCGGACGCGCCGGCCACCGTGAAGCGCGTCGACGAGGTGGGCGGCGAGGACATGATCCTCGACATCGGTCCGGAGACCGCGGCGCGCTACGCCGAGCTGATCGGCAGCGCTGGCACGGTGGTGTGGAACGGCCCGGTCGGCGTGTTCGAGTTCGACGCGTTCGGCAACGGCACGCAGGCGCTGGCGCTGGCGATCGCCGAGTCGGACGCGTTCTCCATCGCCGGCGGCGGCGACACCCTGGCCGCGGTCGACAAGTACGGCATCGCCGAGCGCGTTGGCTACATCTCCACCGGCGGCGGCGCGTTCCTGGAGTTCCTCGAAGGCAAGGAACTGCCCGCGGTCGCCGCGCTGAAGGCACGCGCCGGCTGAGGAGGCGGGCGCGCGGCTGACTTCGTATTCAGCGCGCGCCAGCGCAAGCGCGACGATACCGGCGCGCGGAGCGTGTGCTAGCGTTCCGGCAGGTTCACCACTTGCCTGCCCATGACTGCACAACGCCGCCGCACCAAGATCCTCGCCACCCTCGGCCCGGCCACCGATCCGCCGGGCGTGCTGGACGCGCTGTTGCGCGCGGGCGTCGACGTGGTGCGGCTGAACTTCTCGCACGGCGATCCGTCCAGCCAGATCGCGCGCGCGCATGCGGTGCGCGAGGCGGCCAAGCGCGTCGGCGTCGAGGTCGGCATCCTCGCCGACCTGCCGGGCCCGAAGATCCGTATCGAGCGCTTCGCCGAAGGCCGGGTGCAGCTCACCGCCGGCCAGCGCTTCGACCTGATCGCGCGCGCCGATGCGCCGCCGGGCGATGCCAGCGCGGTCGGGGTGAGCTACCTCGGGCTGGTCGACGACGTCGCGCCCGGCGACGTGCTGCTGCTCGACGACGGCCTGGTGCAGCTGCGCGTGCAGAAGGTCGACGGCGATCGGATCGTCACCGAAGTGATCAACGACGGCCCGCTGTCCGATCGCAAGGGCCTCAACAAGCTGGGCGGCGGGTTGTCGCTCGGCGCGCTCACCGACAAGGACCGCGAGCTGATCGAGGTCGCCGCCCGTATCGGGGTGGACTTCATCGCGGTGTCGTTCTGCCGCACCGGCGCGGACATGGAGGAGGCGCGGGCGATCGCCCGTGCCGCCGGCAGCGATGCGGCGCTGGTCGCCAAGATCGAGCGCGCCGAGGCGATCGAGAATCTGCACGAGATCATCGAGGCAAGCGACGTGGTGATGGTCGCGCGCGGCGATCTCGGCGTGGAGATCGGCGATGCCGAGCTGCCCGGGCTGCAGAAGAAGATCATCCGCGAGGCGGTCGGCTGCAACCGCGTGGTGATCACTGCGACCCAGATGCTGCAGTCGATGGTCGACAACCCGATTCCGACACGCGCGGAGGTGCTCGACGTAGCCAACGCGGTGATCGACGGCACCGATGCGGTGATGCTGTCGCAGGAAACCGCCGCGGGCCGCTACCCGATCCGCGCGGTGGAGGCGATGGCGCGCATCTGCCTCGGTGCCGAGCGTCAGTTCGACCATGACACCGACTTCGAGGCGGCGCCGCGCAACCTGCAGCGCGCCGACCAGGCGATCGCGATGGCGGCGATGTTCCTGACCGAACACATCGGCGTGCGCGCGATCGTCGCGCTGACCGAATCCGGCGGCACCGCGCGCTTTCTGTCGCGGTTCCGCTCGGCCGCGCCGATCTACGCGTTCTCCCGCCACGAGGGCGCGCGCCGCAAGATGGCGCTGATGCGCGACGTGTATCCGATCGACTTCGACAGCCGCGGGCTCGCCGCCAGCGCGGCCGCGCGCAGCGCCGCCAAGCGGCTGTTCGACTTCGGCTTCCTCGCCGAGGGCGACCGGCTGATCTTCACCAGCGGCGACACCATGGAGCGCCACGGCGCCACCAACACGCTGCGGCTGCTGCAGGTCGGTCCGGACGGCAAGGCCGAAGGGCTCGGCGAGCTCTGACGCGGCGTCCCACGTGCTTTCTGGATTGGCGTGCCGTAGGAGCGGCTTCAGCCGACGACCCCTGCCCGGATTGGCGTCCTGTAGGAGCGGCTTCAGCCGCGACCTTGCCCCCGGATTGTCTGCCTGTAGGAGCGGCTTCAGCCGCGACCTCGCCCCGGATTGTCTGCCAGTGGAAGCGGCTTCAGCGGCGATCGTGGTCGGATACCTAACCTGGTCGCGGCTAAAGCCGCTCCTACAGGGGCCCTACCGATGCCGCGACGGCAGGTCGCGGCACACGGCGCGGGTTGGGCTAACCCCTTGATTCCGCGGCATTGAATACGTCTACACGGTCGCGCCGGCTATAATCCGGGGCTTTCCCAGCCGCTCCCCAAGGACCCCATGAGCATCGACCAGCTTGCCGAAATCGCCCGCGCCATGGTCGCGCCGGGCAAGGGCATCATCGCGATCGACGAGTCCACGAGCACCATCGCCAAGCGCTTCCAGGCGGTGAACGTGGAGAACACCGAGGAGAACCGCCGCGCCTACCGCGAGCTGCTGCTGACGACGCCGAAGCTCGGCGAGTACATCTCGGGCGCGATCCTGTTCGACGAGACGATCCGCCAGTCCACCCGCGACGGCGTGCCCTTCACCAAGGTGATGATGGAGAACGGCATCATCCCGGGCATCAAGGTCGACAAGGGTCCGCAGCCGCTGGCCGGCTTCCCGGGCGAGGTCGTCACCGAGGGCCTCGATGGCCTGCGTGACCGGCTGAAGGAATACGCCCAGCTCGGCGCCCGCTTCGCCAAGTGGCGCGCGGTGATCCACATCGGCGACGACATGCCGTCGGGCACCTGCATCGAGGCCAACTGCCACGCGCTCGCGCGCTATGCCGCGCTGTGCCAGGAGCAGGGCCTGGTGCCGATGGTGGAGCCGGAAGTGCTCATGGACGGCGAGCACGACATCGAGACCTGCTACGAGGTCACCGAGGTCACGCTGCGTTCGCTGTTCGATTCGCTGTACCAGCACAACGTGATGTTGGAGGGCACGATCCTGAAGGCGTCGATGGTGCTGCCGGGCAAGGACAGCGGCGAGAAGGCCTCGGTCGAGGAAGTGGCCGAAAGCACGCTGATGTGCCTGAAGTCGGCGGTGCCGGCGATCCTGCCGGGCATCGTGTTCCTGTCCGGCGGCCAGAGCGACGAGGAGGCCACCGCGCACCTCAACGCGATGAACCAGATGGGTCCGAACCCGTGGCCGCTGTCGTTCTCCTACGGCCGCGCGATGCAGCAGGCCGCGCTCAAGCTGTGGGCGCAGGACATGAAGGCCAACTGGGCCAAGGCGCAGGAGACCGTGTACGCGCGTGCGCGCGACAACGGCCTGGCCGCGCTCGGGCAGTGGAAGAAGGCGGCTTGACCGCCTTCGCCACGCGATCGAGAAACGCCGGCGCAAGCCGGCGTTTTTCTTTGCTCAGCCGGTGGCGGTGCGCAGCGCGGCGCGCTCGGCGATGCGGCGGTCGACGACGTCGAACAGCACGTCCGACGCGGTCTTGAGCAGGGTGAACAACGTCAGCATCCAGGCGCCGGTGCTGTGGGCGCCGAGCAGGATCGCCAGGTGCATCGGCACCACCCGCAGGTACGGCGTGAACATCAGCGCGCCGAGATTCGGCACCCCCTTCAGGTCTGCGGCGTGCTGCGCGGCGTAGGTCGCACGCTGCGACAGCACGAACGACACCCCGCAGGCGAGCAGGATCGCCGCGTCGAGCACGCTGCCGACCCGGTGCTGGTTGAGGAGGAACACCAGGTAGCCGAAGTGGAAGAAGCCGTAGTGCACGGCGAAGAAGTTCGCGGTGGACCGCTTGCCGCTGTCGTCTTCCGGCACCCGCTTGCCGTTGGAAGTAAAACCCTCGGTACTGAAGCGCACCAGCGCCAGCATCCGCTTGCGCGCGTACACGCCGATCACCACGCTCTGGATCCAGTACGGCCACAGCAGCCAGCCGGCGTCCCAGTCGAGCAGCAGCGCGGCCGCCAGCGTCACCGTGTTGGCGAGCAGCAGGTGGCCGATCGATGGACTCACGCGCTCGGCCCGCGCAGCGCGGCGCGGTAGCGCTGCGCCATCGTGCTGTCGAACGCGCAGAAGATCACCCGCTCCGGCAGCGCGGCCGACCAGCGCAGCACGGTGTCGATGGCGAGCGGCACCGCGCGCTCGGGCGGAAAACCGTAGGCGCCGCAGCTGATCGCCGGAAACGCGATCGAATGCACGCCGTGCTCGGCGGCGAGCGCGAGGCAGCTGCGGTAGCAGGACGCCAGCAGTTCATCCTCGCCGTCGGTGCCGCCGCGCCAGACCGGGCCGACCGTGTGGATGACATGGCGCGCGAGCAGGCGGTGGCCGCGGGTGATGCGTGCATCGCCGGTGGCGCAGCGCACGTTCGGGGCGATCTCGGGCAGCGCGCGGCATTCGGCCAGCAGGCCGGGACCGGCGGCGCGATGGATGGCGCCGTCGACGCCGGCGCCGCCGAGCAGGGTCTCGTTGGCGGCGTTGACGATCGCGTCCACCGCGAGCGCGGTGATGTCCGCCTGGACCACTTCGATGCGCATGGCCACCCTCGCCGGGAAGCTCTGCTGCCGTTGTAGCAGACCCGGACGCGTCCGGCGAGCCGCAGGTCGCCGATCAGCCGGCGCCGCCCTCGAGCTGCGCCAGCCAGTCGTCGTCGGAACCCTCGGCGACGCCCTCGAACAGGAACGTGCTGAGGTAGCGTTCGCCGGTGTCGGGCAGCATCGCCAGGATCACCGCACCCGGCTGCGCGCGGCGCGCCACGTCGAGCGCCGCGGCGACGGTGGCGCCGGCGGAGATGCCGACGAACACACCTTCCTCCTGCGCCAGCCGACGCGCGGTGTCGCGCGCCAGCACCTCGTCGACCGGCACGATCTCGTCGGCGACCTCGCGGTTCAGCACCTCCGGCACGAAGTCCGGCGTCCAGCCCTGGATCTTGTGCGGCTGCCATGGATTGCCGGTCAGCAGCGCGGCGCCGGCCGGCTCGCAGGCGGTGATCCGCACTTCCGGCCGCGCCAGCTGCAGCATCTCGCCGACGCCGGTCAGGGTGCCGCCGGTGCCCCAGCCGGTGACGAAATGATCGAGCCGGCGACCGGCGAAGTCCTGCAGGATCTCCGCCGCGGTCGTGCTGCGGTGGAACGCCGGGTTGGCCGGATTGACGAACTGCCGCGCCAGGAACCAGCCGTGCTTCCGCGCCAGTTCCTCCGCCCGCCGCACCATGCCGCTGCCGCGCTCGGCGGCCGGCGTGAGGATCACCTTGGCGCCGTACGCGCGCATCAGCTTGCGGCGTTCGATCGAAAACGTCTCGCTCATCACCGCGACGAACCGGTAGCCGCGCGCGGCGCACACCATCGCCAGCGCGATGCCGGTGTTGCCCGACGTCGCCTCGACCACGGTGTCGCCGGGTTTCAGCAGCCCGCGTGCTTCGGCGTCGAGGACGATGGCGAGCGCCAGCCGGTCCTTGACCGAGCCGCCGGGGTTGAACCCCTCGACCTTGGCGTACAGGGTGATGTGCTCCGGCGCGATACGGTGCAGGCGCACGACCGGGGTGCGGCCGATGGTGTCGAGGATGCTGTCGAGGATCATGGCGGGCACTCCCGTGGGCTGGGTGACTAACGTTGCACCCAGCCTGCACCCGCGTCGAGCACGGGCCGATGACAGGTCGCGCGCCGGTGGCTCCACGGCATGACCGATGGCGGGTTCGCGTCTGGCCTGCGGCCGGGTAACCTCGTCGCTGCGCGACGAGCCCGCCGCTGCGACACTGGCCTCGCCTGCCCGCCGCACGGTGGGCGATCGCCCCCACTCCGGCCGCACCCTTCGACTCGACAGGAGCTGCATGCGTTCCGACCTGCGTCTGCTGATCATTCTTCCCGGCCTGTTGGCCCTCGCCGCCTGCGGCGGTGGCAGCGGCGCACCGCCGCGCGAGGGCGACCGGCCGGTGCCGGTGACGCTGCAGGTCGTGCGCACGCAGCCGTGGTCGGACGCGCTGAGCGCGGTCGGCACGGTCAAGGCGCGCGAGTCGATCACCGTCACCGCCAAGGTCAGCGAGACCGTGCAGCGCGTGCATTTCGACAGCGGCGACCACGTGCCCGCCGGTGCGCCGCTGGTCACGCTGAGCGGACAGGCGCAGGCGGCGCAGCTGGCCGAGGCGCAGGCCGCCGCGGCCGAGGCCGAACAGCAGTACCGGCGGCTGAGCGAACTGGCCGCGCAGCGGCTGGTCGCGCGCTCGCAGCTGGATACCCAGCGCGCCGCCCGCGATGCCGCGCGTGCGCGCGTGGCCGAGGTACGCGCGGCGATCGGCGACCGGGTGATCCGCGCGCCGTTCGCCGGCGTGCTCGGCATCCGCCAGATCAGTCCGGGCGCGCTGATCACGCCCGGCACTGCGATCGCCACGCTCGACGACGTCGGCCGCGTGTACGTCGATTTTCCGGTGCCGGAGGCGGCGCTCGCGCAGCTCGCGCCAGGCCGCCGCGTGGTGGCGCGCAGCCCGGTGTATCCGGCGCGCGCGTTCGAGGGCGAGGTCGAGGTGGTTGACGCGCGCGTGGATCCGGCGACGCGCGCGGTGACCGTGCGCGCGGCGTTCGAGAACGCCGACCGTGCGCTGCGCACCGGCATGCTGCTGGAGGTGTTGCTGCTGCAGCCCGAGCGGCAGGCGCTGGTGGTGCCGGAGATCGCGCTGGTGCAGGTTGGCACCGACACGTTCGTCTATCGTGCCAGCGCTGACGGCAGCGTCGAGCGGGTCGGCGTCAAGGTCGGCGCGCGCCGCGACGGGCGCGCGGAGATACTGTCCGGGCTGAAGCCCGGTGAGCGCATCGTGGTCGACGGCACCGGCAAGCTGCGCGAGGGCAGCAAGGTGGTCGAGGCCGGTGCGCGCACGCCGCCGGAGCGCGGGCGCGGAGCGGGCCGATGACGCTGTCCGATCTCTCGATCCGGCGGCCGGTGGTCGCCACCGTGATGAGCCTGCTGCTGATCGTGCTCGGCATCATGGCGTTCACGCGGCTCACCCTGCGCGAGCTGCCGGCGATCGATCCGCCGGTGGTGTCGGTGGACGTTACCTATCCGGGCGCGTCCGCAGGCGTGGTCGAGACCCGCGTCACCCAGATCCTCGAGGACGCGCTCGCCGGCATCGAGGGCATCGAGACGATCGAATCGCGCAGCGTCAATGGACGCGCGTCGATCACCATCGAGTTCATTCCCAGTCGCGAGATCGAGGCGGCCGCCAACGACGTGCGGGATGCGGTCAGTCGCGTCGCCAGCCGGATGCCGGAGGAGGCGGACGCGCCGCAGGTGGAGAAGGTCGAGAGCGACGCCGAGGTGATCCTCTGGCTCAACATGAGCTCGACCGCGATGGACACGCTGCAGCTGTCCGACTACGCCGAGCGCTACGTGGTCGATCGGTTGTCCGCGATCGACGGCGTGGCGCAGGTGCGCATCGGCGGACAGCAGCGCTACGCGATGCGGGTGTGGCTGGACGGCGATGCGCTGGCCGCGCGCGGGCTCACCGTCGCCGACGTCGAGAACGTGCTGCGCGCGGAGAACGTCGAGCTGCCGGCCGGGCGGCTGGAATCCGCCACCCGCGATTTCACCCTGCGCGTCAACCGCGGCTACCAGGCGCCCGCCGATTTCGCCCAGATGCCGATCAGCAAGGGCGAGGAAGGCTACGTGGTCAAGCTCGGCGACGTCGCCCGCGTCGAGCTCGCCTCCGCCGAGCGCCGCGCCTATTTCCGCAGCAACGGCGAACCCAACATCGGCCTCGGCATCGTCAAGACGTCCACCGCCAACAGCCTCGACGTCGCGCGCGCGGTACGCGCGGAAGCCGAGCGCATCCGCGGCACGCTGCCGAACGGCACCACCATCTTCGTCGCGTTCGACACCACCGTGTTCATCGAGAGCGCGGTCGAGCGCGTGTACGCCACGCTCGGCGAGGCGATCGTGCTGGTGCTGATCGTGATCTGGCTGTTCCTCGGCAGCTTCCGCGCCGCGTTGATCCCGGCGGTCACCGTGCCGGTGTGCCTGGTCGCGGCGTTCATTCCGCTGCTGCTGTTCGGCTTCTCGATCAACCTGCTGACCCTGCTGGCGCTGGTGCTGTGCATCGGCCTGGTGGTGGACGATGCGATCGTGGTCTTGGAGAACATCCAGCGCCGCGCCGACCTCGGGGAGCCGCCGCTGGTGGCCGCCGCGCGCGGCACCCGCCAGGTGGCGTTCGCGGTGATCGCCACCACCGCGGTGCTGGTGGCGGTGTTCCTGCCGGTCGGGTTCATGGAAGGCAACACCGGCCGGCTGTTCCGCGAGCTGGCGGTGGCGCTGGCCGGCGCGGTGGCGATCTCCGCGTTCGTCGCGCTGAGCCTCACGCCGATGATGTCGTCCAAGCTGGTGCGCCCGCATGCGCAGCAGAAGCACAACCGCGTCGCCGGCTGGGTCAACGCGAAGCTGGACGCGTTCACCGCGCGCTACCGCCGATGGCTGGATCGCGGCGTGGAGCGGCCGTGGCTGTTCGGCGCCATCATGCTCGGCACGCTCGCGGCGAGCGCGCTGCTGCTCAAGCTGGTGCCGAGCGAGCTCGCGCCGACCGAGGACCGCGGCGCGTTCTTCGTTTCGGTGGTCGGCCCGGAAGGCGCCGGCTTCGACTACACCGTCGGCCAGATCCAGCAGGTCGAAAAAATCCTTGCGAAGAGAATCGGCGAGGACGGGCCGGTGCAGCGCGCCAACACCCGCGTGCCAGGTGGCTTCGGCGCCAGCGAGGAGATGCACACCGGCCAGGCGATCGTGTTCCTGAAGGACTGGACCGAACGCGACGTCAGCACCGACGACGTGGTCACCTCGCTGCGCCGCGAGCTCGGTCAGCTGCCCGGCGTGCGCGCCAACCCGCAGGTGCGCAGCGGTCTGGTGCGCGGGCGCGGCCAGCCGCTGCAGATCGTGATCGGCGGGCCGGAATACGCCGAGCTGGCGCAGTGGCGCGACCGTCTGCTCGCGCGGATGGAGGACAACCCGAACCTGTTCTCGGTCGACTCCGACTACAAGGAGACCCGTCCGCAGATGCGGGTGGAGATCGACCGCCAGCGCGCCGCCGACCTCGGTATCCGCGTAGGCGACATCGGCCGTGCGCTCGAGACCCTGATGGGCTCGCGGCGGGTGACCACGTTCGTGCAGAACGGCGAGGAGTACGACGTCATCCTGCAGGCCGACCGCGACAACCGGATGACTCCTGCCGACCTCGGCGCGATCCAGCTGCGCGCGCGCGGCGGCGAGCTGGTGCCGCTGTCGAACCTGGTCACCCTGCACGAGCTGGCCGAGGCCGGCAGCCTCAACCGCTTCAACCGGCTGCGCGCGATCACCATCAGCGCCGGCCTCGCGCCCGGCTACAGCATGGGCGAGGCGATCGACTGGCTGCAGCAGGTGGTGCGCGAGGAGTTGCCGGAGCACGCGCAGATCGACTGGAAGAGCGAATCGCGCGAATACCAGCGCGCCGGCAGCACGGTGCTGCTGACGTTCACGCTGGCGCTGCTGATCGTCTACCTGGTGCTCGCCGCGCAGTTCGAGAGCTTCATCCACCCGTTCGTGATCATGCTGACCGTGCCGCTCGGCGTGCTCGGCGCGCTGATCGGCCTGGCGCTCACCGGGACCACGCTCAACCTGTTCAGCCAGATCGGCATCGTCATGCTGGTCGGCCTGGCGGCGAAGAACGGCATCCTGATCGTCGAATTCGCCAACCAGTTGCGCGACGAGGGCCGCAACATCCACGAGGCGATCGTCGAAGCCTCGGCGGTGCGGCTGCGGCCGATCCTGATGACCTCGGTCGCCACCATCGCCGGCGCGGTGCCGCTGGTGCTCGCCGGCGGTCCGGGTTCGGCAAGCCGCGCGGCGATCGGCGTGGTGGTGATCTTCGGCGTGGCGTTCTCGACCTTGCTGTCGCTGTTCGTGGTGCCGGCGTTCTACGTGCTGCTGGCGCGCTTCACCCGTTCGCCGCAGGCGCTGGCGCACGAGCTGGAGCGGCTGGAGCAGACCACGCCGCAGGCCGGTGGCCATGCCTGAGGCGCAGGCCCCGGCCCTGGCGGTGCCTGCGGTCGAGCTGGTCGTCGACGCGCGCACGCGGCTGCGCCCCTGGCGGGCGCAGGACCGCGACGCGCTGCTGCGCCACGCCAACGACGAACAGGTGTCGCGCGGGCTGCGCGACCGCTTCCCGTATCCATACACCGCGCAGGACGCCGAGCGCTTCCTGGGCGGCCAGGTGCTGGATCCCCGCGAGCCGGCATTCGCCATCGAGATCGACGGCGAAGCCAGCGGCGGCATCGGTGCGCACCCCGGCGCCGACGTCGAGCGCCACAGTGCCGAGATCGGCTACTGGCTCGGCCGCGCGCATTGGGGCCAGGGGCACATGAGCCGGGTGCTCGCAGTGTTCGCGCCGTGGGCGATGCGCACGCTGGCGCTGCATCGGCTGTGGGCCAAGGTGTACGCCAACAATCCGGCGTCGGCGCGCGTGCTCGAGAAGAATGGATTCGAGTTCGAGGGGCGGATGCGCTGCGCGATCGTCAAGCGCGGCGAGCTGCTCGATGCGCTCCTATATGCCCGCACGCGGAGATCGCTCGATGACGCACCGTGAGCCGCCCGGACCGTGGCAGCGCGCGCGCGGTCCGCGCACGCCGTCGCCGGGCACCGTGCCCACGGCCTCGGCAGAGGTGCGCCTGTACGGCCTCAACGCGGTGCGCGCGGTGTTCGCACGCCGGCCGCAGGCGATCCGCAAGCTGTACCTCAGCGAGGCGCGCATTCCCGCGCTGCAGCCGCTGCTGAAGTGGTGCGTGGCGCAGCGCATCGGCTACCGCGTGGTCGAGGACGCGGACCTGCAGAGGCTCGCCGCCAGCGCGCACCACGAGGGCGTGGTCGCCGACGTGCTGCGCGAGGAACCGCGGCCGCTGTCGACCTGGCTGCGCGATCTCGCGGCCGGCCCGCAGCTTGCGCTGTGGCTGGACGGCGTGGGCAACCCGCACAACTTCGGCGCAATCCTGCGTTCGGCCGCGCATTTCGGCGTGGCGGCGGTGCTGCTGCCGAAGCATTCCACTTTGGCGCTCTCGGGCGCCGCCGCGCGCGTGGCCGAAGGCGGCGCCGAAGCGGTGCCGCTGGTGCGGCTTGGCCGCAGCGACAATGCAGTCGCGCAGCTGCGCGGCGCGGGTTTCGCGCTCGCCGCCACCGTGGTCGACGGCGGTGCGGACGTGTTCCGCGCGCGCCTGCCGGAGCGGCTGGTCTACGTGCTTGGCGCGGAAGGCGAGGGCATGGACCGCGACTTCGCGGCCGCCTGCGATCTGCGGCTGTCGATTCCCGGCAGCGGCGCGGTCGAAAGCCTCAACGTCGCCGCCGCCACCGCGGTGCTGCTGGCGCAGTGGGCCGCGCGCGCCGGCTGAGGCCGGCGGACGCGCGGCGTGCGAGGCTCAATGCCCGGCCGCGGCCGCGGCTGGCTTCGGCGCGCTGCCGAAGTCGCCCTCGGCGGACGCCGCGAGGTAGGCGAACACCGCGTAGGCGGCGACGTTCTGCGCCAGCGCCTTCGGGTCGATCTTGTCGAGCGTGTCGTCCGGCGTGTGGTGCAGGTCGAAGTAGTCGGTGCCGTCCTGCGCCAAGCGCGCCCACGCCAGGCCCTTCTCGGCGAACGGGCTGATGTCCGGACCCGGCCCGCCGGTGCCCGGCGCATATTCGATCCCGAGCGGCGCCAGCGCCTCGGCGATCCGCTTCTCGGCGGCCTTGGCGTACTCGGGGGCCGACGTGGAGAACGCGTACACGCGGCCGGCGCCGAAATCGCTCTCGGCGGCGATCTGGTGGCGGGTGAGCGCCTTCTCGTGGGTCGCCGCGTACGCGCGGCCGCCGATGAGGCCCTGTTCCTCGTTGGCGAAAGCGACCACGCGGATGGTGCGCGCCGGGCGCTCGCGGCGGCTCAGGTCGCCGATCAGGCGTGCCGCCGCCATCGTGATGCCGACGCCGGACGCGTCGTCCACCGCGCCGGTGCCGAGATCCCACGAATCGAGGTGCGCGCCGATCAGCACCACCTCCTCGGGCTTGCTGCGGCCGCGGATCTCGCCGATCACGTTGTGCGAGGTGGCCTGTCCGGTCCAGCCGCAGTCGAGGCTCAGGCGCACGCGCACCGGCCCGCGCTGCAGCAGGCGCGCAAGCTGCTCGGCGTCGGGCGCGGCGAGCGCGGCCGACGGCACCGGCGTCAGCCCGTCGTCGTAACGGGTGATGCCGGTGTGCGGCATGCGGTGCGAGTCGGTGCCGGCCGAGCGCATCAGGAAGCCGATCGCGCCCTTGCGGATCGCCGCCGACGGCCCGCGCGTGCGGATGCGCGAGCCGTGCGCGTAATCGCTGCCGTCGCGCGCACGGGTCATCGGATAGTCGACGAACGCGATCTTGCCGGCCAGCGAGCCTGCCGGCGCCGCCTCCAGCGCAGCGAAGTCGGCGAAGCGCACGATCTCCGCTTCCACCGTGCCGCCAGGGCTGCCGCCGAGCGCGGTGATCGCCAGCGGCTGCGCATGCGGTCCGAGCACCACTGCGCTCTCGCCGCGGCGTTCCCACTTCGGGAACGTCACCGGCTCCAGCCAGACCTTGTCGAAGCCCAGTTCGTGGAACTTCGCCTGCGCCCACGCCACCGCGCGCGCGTCGGCTTCGCTGCCGGCCAGGCGCGGACCGACCTCGGTGGTGAGCGATTCGACGATGCGGTACGCGAGGTCGCTGCCGAGCGCACGCTCGCGCAATTGCGCGGCGGTCGCCATCGCCGTATCCGGAATGCGCGTCTCGCGCGGGGCGGCCAGGGCGGTGCCGGAGAACACACATGCGGCCGTGACGGCCGCCCACAACGCTGCGCGCATCGCGGAGCTCCAGGGGACGAGGCCGGCGAGCTTAGCAACGCCGGCCGGCGCGCAGGCATGACGCAAGTCATGCGCGACATGCGGATTCTTTGTTGCAGCCGTGCGCGCGATTCGTCGCGCAGGCGCCTATGGGGCGAGGATGCGCCCGCGCAGCGCCGCCACGCCGTCCAGGTAGGCCTCGAAGCGGTCGCCGGGCAGCAGCGGGCCGACCCCGGCCGGCGTGCCCATGAACACCAGGTCGCCCGCGCGCAGCGCGAACAGCTTGGACAGCTCGTGCAGGATCTCGGGCACCGACCAGATCAGGTCCGACAGCTGCCCGTGCTGGCGCGGCTGGCCGTTGACCTGCAGCGACAGGCTGCGCGATTCCAGCGCGTCCACCTGCGCGGCCGGCACGATCTCGCTGATCGGCGCGGAATGGTCGAACGCCTTGGCGGTGTCCCACGGCTGGCCCTTCGCCTTGGCCGCGGCCTGCAGGTCGCGGCGGGTCAGGTCGAGCCCGAGCGCGTAGCCGAACACCAGCGCCGGCGCGTCCGCGACCGCCAGCACGCCGGACGGCGCATCGCGGCCGATCGCCACCACCAGTTCGATTTCGTGGTGCAGGTCCTGCGTACCCGGTGGGTAGGGCACCGCGCCGTCGATCACCACCGCATCGGCCGGCTTGCAGAAGAACATCGGTCGGCCGCGCTCGGCTTCGGAGGCCGGAGCGCTCGCGCCCATCTCGCGCGCATGCTCGGCGAAGTTGCGACCGACGCAGTAGATGCGGTGGATCGGGAAGGTGCCGCCGCCCCGCACCGGAACCCGTGGGGTCGGCGCTGCCGGAAACACGTCGCCCATGTCAGGAACGCCGGGTCAGCGTCGGCGTCGCGACCACCTGGTACTCGCCTTCGACCACGCGGTCGCGCGCGCGCTCGTGGCGGCGGTGGCGCAGCAGCTTGTACGCCACGCCGGCGGCGATCATCACCGCACCGAGCACCACGCTGAACATCACCAGCAGCGCCAGCACGCCGACACCCACCACGCCGAGCGCGAAACGCAGCAGCGGATGACGCGGCTTGCGCGGCGTGAAGCCGGAGCGGAAGCGGAGGTTGTCGAAGCGGAACGCGTGGACGGCCATCGGAACTCGGCGTGACACAATGCGGCAACGTGCCGGGTAGGCGAGTATCGGACCACGCATGGCCGAGGGTGTGAGAAGTTCGTTAAACGAAGCCGCGCCGCTGCTGACGCTCGACCGTTTCGGCGACGACGGCTTCGCCGAAGTCGAGGCGGTGATCGAAGGCGACGCCGAATCGCTGCTGCTGTACCGCGAAGGCGAGCGTGTGCGTGCCTGGTTCAACGTCTGCCCGCACGCCGGACGCCGGCTCGACTGGGCGCCGGGCCGGTTCCTGCGCAGCAAGGACGGCCACCTGGTGTGCGCCGCGCATGGAGCGGCGTTCGAACTGCGGGACGGCGAGTGCGTCGCCGGACCGTGTCGCGGGCAGGCGCTGCGTGCGGTGGCGGTGGAGGTGCGCGACGGGGCCGTGTGGCTGGCGCGCGACGCCGGCTAGAACATTAGGTTGACCATCACCACCGCGATCACCGCGTAGATCAGCGACAGCGGTCCGCCCACCCGCCACAGCGTCTGGCTGCTGTAGCCGGCCGGCCCGGTGATCATCGAGATGACCGGATTGGACGCGGTCATGAAGTTGTTGGACGCCGACAGCGCGACGATCAGCGCGAACGCGGTCGGGTTGCCGCCGGCGGCGAGCGCCAGGTTGATCGCCAGCGGCACCATCACGATGGTCGCGCCGACGTGGCTGATCACCAGCGAGAACGCGCTGGTCAGCAGCCCGAGGAACAGGCTGAGCAGCCACGCCGGCGTGCCCTCCGGCAGCTGCTCGATGGTATGGCCGGCCACCCACGCCGCCGCGCCGCTGGAATCCATCGCCCAGCCGAGCGGGATCAGGCAGGCCATCAGGAACACGGTGCGCCAGTTGATCGACGCGTACGCCTCGTCGATGTTGAGCACGCCGGTGACCAGCATGCCGGCGACGCCCGTCATCAGCGCGATCGACACCGGCAGGCGCGAGGACAGCGCCAGCAGCATCGACACCGCGAAGATCACCAGCGCGATCTTCAGCTTGTGCGGACGCTGCTCGCCCTTGGGGTAGTCGGTGACCACCACCAGGTCCTTGTCCGCGGATGCGCCGGCGAGGTCGGTCCAGATGCTGTGCAGCACCAGCATGTCGCCCGCGCGCAGCGGCACGTTGCGCACGTTGTCGCGCAGCACGGTCTTGTCGCGGTTGATCGCAAGCAGGCTCAGCCCGTACTGCTTGCGCAGCTGCAGGTCTGCCTGGGTCTTGCCGATGAAGCGCGAGGTCGGCGGCACCACCGCCTCGGAAATGCCGGCGCGGCTCGGGTTGAACAGGTCGCCGAAATGGCGCAGGCGCGTGCTCAGGCGCAGGAAATGGTTCTGCGCGAAATCCGCGATCTGCTGCTTGTCGCCCATCGCGCCGAGCACGCTGCCGACCCAGATGCGCGCATCCGCCGGCGGCGCCAGCCGCGCCTCGTTGCCGGTCTTCAGCGCCAGCAGCAGCGGCGCGCCGTGCAACGCCTCCGCTTCGCCCAGCGACATGCCCACCAGCGGGCTGTCGGCGGTGACGGTGAGTTCGTAGACCTCGCCCTCGATGCCGTAGGCCTTGGCGAAGTAGCTCTGCGTGCGCGCTGGCGTGACGCCGCTGCCTTCGTCGTCGCCGAGCTGGCGGTTGCCGACGAACCAGAAATAGGCGAGCGATGCGGCCAGCAGCGCCAGGCCGATCGGCAGCGGCGTGAACATGTTGAGCGGCTCCAGGGTCGCCGCGCCGGAAGGCAGGTTGGCGTTGGCGGCGATGAGCAGGTCGTTGAGCAGGATCAGCGGCGAGTTGCCCACCATGGTCAGGCCGCCGCCCATCACGATCGCCGCGGCGATCGGCAGCAGCAGCCGTGGCAGCGCGATGCCGGTGCGCGAGGACAGCCGCGACGCCACCGGCATGTACAGCGCCATCACCGACGGGTTCTGCATGAACGAGGAGTTGAGCCCGGCGACCGCGCCGGTGAGCAGCAGCAACCGTTGCTCGACGCCGCGCGCGCGCCGCAGCAGCCAGCCGGCGAGGCGGTTCAGCGCGCCGGTGCGGTCCAGGCCGGCGCCGAGGATCATGGTGGCGATCACCGCGGTGACCGCGTTACTCGAGAAGCCGTTGAACAGCTCCTCCGGCTCCACCAGGCCGGACAGGCCGAGCAGCACCAGCACCACCAGCGCGACCACGTCGGCGCGGATGCGCTCGAACAGGAACATCACCATCGTGAAGCCCACCAGCCCGAGCACGAGCTTCATGTCGGTGGTGAGCGTCAGCGCGGTGTCCATCAGCGGCGGCCACCGCAATCGGCGCGGGCGGTTGCGCACTGGCGAACTGCCGGGTCGGGCAGGCGCGCTCGACGGGCGAGACGGGCGTCAGTGATCGCAGCGCGCGCGGCTTTCATCGAATCGCCAGTCCCGAATCGCTAATCCCGGTCGTACAGCAGGTCCCACACGCCATGCCCGAGCCGCAGGCCGCGCGCCTCGAAGTGCGTCTGCGGCCGCCAGTCCGGGCGCGGCACGTGGCCGCGGGCACCGGCGCGGTTGCGCAGGCCGGGAGTGGCGTCGAGCACGTCCCACATCTGCTCGGCATAGTCCTGCCAATCGGTGGCGAGGTGCAAGCGTCCACCGCTGCGCAGCTTGCGCACCAGCAGGGCCGCGAACGGCGGCTGCACCAGTCGGCGCTTGTGGTGGCGCTTCTTGTGCCAAGGGTCGGGGAAGTAGATGCGCACCTCGTCGAGCGCGCCGTCGGCGATCTCGTTGTCGAGCACTTCCACCGCGTCGTGGTGATACACGCGCACGTGGTCGCTGCCGTCCTCGGCGAGGCCGTTGAGCAGGCGGCCGACGCCCGGCGCGTGCACCTCGATGCCGAGATAGTCGCGCGCGCGGTCGTTGGCGGCCGCGAAGCGCAGCGCCTCGCCGTTGCCGAAGCCGATCTCCAGCACGCGCGGCGCGCTGCGGCCGAATGCGGCATCGAAGTCGCGCGGCTGGCCGGTGTAGTCCAGCCCGAAGCGCGGCCACAGCGCATCGAACGCGCGCTGCTGCGCCGGCGTGAAGCGGCCCTGGCGCAGCACGAAGCTGCGCACCTTGCGGTGGCCTTCCTCGACGGTGAACGGCTTGGGCGGAACGCGCTCGGCCATCAACCGATCAGCCCCTCGACCGGGCTGGACGCGCTCGCGTAGCGCTTGCGCGGGATGCGCCCGGCCTTGAACGCCGCGCGGCCGGCTTCCACCGCCAACCGCATCGCGTGCGCCATCAGCACCGGATCGCGGGCGCCAGCAATCGCGGTGTTCATCAGCACGCCGTCGCAGCCCAGCTCCATCGCGATCGAGGCGTCCGACGCGGTGCCGACTCCGGCATCGACCAGGATCGGCACTTTGGCATTCTCGACGATCTCGAGCAGGTTGTACTTGTTCTGCACGCCAAGGCCCGAGCCGATCGGCGCGGCCAGCGGCATCACCGCCACGCAGCCGATCTCCTCCAGCCGCTTGGCGAGGATCGGATCGTCGCTGGTGTACACCATCACCTGGAAGCCGTCGGCGACCAGCGTCTCGGCCGCCTTCAGCGTCTGCACGACGTCCGGGTAGAGCGTCTTCTGGTCGCCCAGCACTTCCAGCTTCACCAGCGCGTGGCCATCGAGCAGCTCGCGCGCGAGCCGGCAGGTGCGCACCGCGTCCTCGGCGGTGTAGCAGCCGGCGGTGTTGGGCAGGATGGTGTAGCGGTCCGGCGGCAGCACGTCGAGCAGGTTGGGCTCGCCGGGGTTCTGGCCGATGTTGGTGCGGCGGATCGCGACGGTGACGATCTCGGCGCCGGCGGCCTCGGTGGCGCGGCGGGTCTCGTCGAGATCACGGAACTTGCCGGTGCCGGTGAGCAGGCGCGAGCGGTAGCGCTTGCCGGCGATCACCAGCGGGTCGTCATGGAAATGGGCAGTCATGCGCGGATTATCGCATCCGCGCGCGCGCCTCCGGCCGATCGTCCGGCCGCGCGGTACGGTGCCGCTCAGCCGCCGCCGAGCGCGTGCACGATCTCGACGCGGTCGCCGTCGGCCAGGCGATGGCTGGCGTGGCGGCTGCGCGGCACGATTTCGCCGTTGACCTCCACCGCGACGCGACGCTGCCCCAAGCCCTCGACCTCGAGCAGGTCGCCGATGCTGAGCGCGCCCGGCAGCGCGCGCGGTTCGCCGTTGAGCAGGATCTCCATGTGCGCATTGTCCCGCCGCCGGCGATGCGAGGCCAGCGGCGGCGCGGCTCCGCTTGAAGCACACGGGCAGGCGTGGTTCGATGCGCCGTCCTCCGCCGTACGGAAGGCGGGGCCTGCCGTCCACACGCAAGGAACACCATGACCATGTTCGTCCGCTCGGCGCTCGCCGCCGCCCTCGCCCTCGCGGCCGCCCCCGCGTTCGCCCAGACCTATTCGCAGACCGTGTTCTTCGGCGACAGCCTCACCGACGCCGGCTACTTCCGGCCGCTGCTGCCGGCCAACGTGCGCTCGGTGACCGGGCAGTTCACCACCAACCCGGGCCTGGTGTGGTCGCAGTACCTCGCCGACTACTACGGCACGCGAGCGGACGCCAACGGCAACGGCCAGACCGGGACCAACTACGCCGCCGGCGGCGCCCGCGTCGGCGTCAACAGCACCGGC
>DASQMI010000058.1:0-29877 GCA_035645555.1 Lysobacter sp.
ACGGGCGCTGGCGAAAGCCGCCCAGCGCCGGCCGCGATGAGCCACGCCTCGCGCCCACGCGCCACGGCGGCACGTCCGCGCGCGCCGCGCCGGCCGCGCCGGCTTACGCCGGCGGAAGTCGAGGCGATGTTCGCGCGGCTGAAAGCGCTCAATCCGAAGCCGACCACCGAACTGGAATATTCTACGCCGTTCGAGCTGCTGGTCGCGGTCGTACTGTCGGCGCAGGCCACCGACGTCGGCGTCAACAAGGCCACGCGGCGACTGTTCCCGGTGGCGAACACGCCGCAGGCGATCGCCGCGCTCGGGGTGGAAGGCCTGAAGCCGTACATCGCGACCATCGGCCTGTACAACACCAAGGCGGTCAACGTGATCGCGCTGTGCGAGCGGCTGATCGAGCGCCACGGTGGCGAGGTGCCGCGCACGCGCGAAGAACTCGAAGCCCTGCCTGGCGTCGGCCGCAAGACCGCCAACGTCGTGCTCAACACCGCGTTCGGCGAGCCCACCATGGCGGTGGACACCCACATCTTCCGCGTGTCCAACCGCACCGGCCTGGCGCCGGGCCGCAACGTGCGCGAGGTCGAGGACGAGCTGCTGCGCGTGGTGCCGCCGCACTACCTGCAGGACGCCCACCACTGGCTGATCCTGCACGGCCGCTACGTGTGCAGGGCGCGCGTGCCCGACTGCCCGCACTGCCCGATCCGCGACCTCTGCCGCTTCCCCGACAAGACGCCCGGCGAGCCGATCCCCGTGCACGGCTGAGCGCCGCCGGGCGCTGCCGCAGCCGCGCGCCTTGTCACATTGACGAAACCTTCATCGCCTAACCTGCGCCGCGTCTTCCCTCGCTTGCTCCGGGACTCCGCATGAAACCGACCCGCCGCACCCTCTCCGTCGCGCTGCTCGCCGCGTTCGCCGCGCCGGCCGCGCATGCCGAAATCGCCATCGACGTGATCGGCGGCTCGGAGATCACCCTCGAAGGCCTGATCCAGGCCGATTACAACGATTTCGACAACGACGTCGTCGATCTCAACGGCGATGCCGCCGACGGCTCCGATGCCGACAACGAGCTGCGCCGCGCCGAGATCGTGCTGAAGGGCAAGGGCCCGGGCAACATCGACTGGGTGGTCGGTTACGACGCCAAGGCGGACCGCTGGCTCGACGTGAACGCGCGCTACAAGATCGGCGGCGACAGCAACCACTTCGTCCAGCTCGGCCAGTTCAAGCAGCCGAACAGCCTGGAAGAGCTGTCCTCGACCAAGAACAACGACTTCATCTCCAAGGCCGCGGCGACCAACACGTTCGCGGTCGCGCGCCGGCTCGGCGTGGGCTACGGCTACGGCGGCAGCGACTGGGGCGTCACCGCGAGCTACTTCACCCGCGAGCTCACCCGCAACATGGCGCACGGCGCCGGCTACGGCGTGCGCGGCTACTGGGCGCCGATGAACGAGAAGGGCCGCATCCTGCATCTCGGCCTGTCGTTCGTCGACCTCGACAGCGACAACGACAACCAGCGCCTGCGCACCCGCCCGCAGGCGGACCTCTCGATCGCCCGCCTGGTCGATACCGGCAACCTGACCAACGTCGACCGCCAACAGACGATCGGCGCCGAGGCGATGTGGGTGATCGACCGCTTCAAGCTGCAGGCGGAGTACATGCGCGCCTCGCTGGACCGCTACCCCAACGGCAATCCGCGCCAGTCGCGCGACTTCGACGGCAACAGCTGGTACGTCAGCGGCGTGTGGAACATCACCGGCGAAACCTGGGGCTACAAGGGCGGCGTGCCGACCACCCCGCTGCCGGACGAACCGGGCGTCGGCATGTGGCAGCTCGGCGCACGCTATGACCGCATCGACCTCGACGACGGCGCGCTGCTGCCGCCGGCCACGCCGACCGGCGCGCCGATCGTCGACGGCGTGCTGGGCGGGCACTTCGATGCCTGGACGCTGGGCGTCAACTGGTACTGGCGCTCCAACTTCAAGTTCATGGTCAACTACGTGCGCGTCGACAGCGAGCGTTACAGCAGCAGCGCGCGCCGCGTGGTGTCCGACGATCCGAACATCCTCGAAGCGCGCGTCCAGTTCTACTGGTAAGCGTCCACGGTCCTCTCTCTCCTGCGGGGGCGCGATCGCATCGCGCCCCTTTTTTCGTGCGCGGCTGTCACTGCCCGGTCATACGCCTGACGCATCGCCGTCATCGCCCGGCGATGCAATGCGCACAGCCGGGCAGCCGCCCTCGCACCAGGAGTCCTTCGTGATCAAGACGCTTTCGCTTCGCCTCGCCGCGGCCGCCCTGGCCGCCGCGGTCGCTTTCAGCGCGCATGCTGCCGACGCCACCGGCGCGGGCGCGTCGTTCATCTATCCGGTGATGTCGAAGTGGTCCGCCGACTACGCGCGCGCCACCGGCAAGCGGATCAACTACCAGTCGATCGGCTCCGGCGGCGGCATCGCGCAGGCCAAGGCCGGCACCGTCGATTTCGGCTCCACCGACGCGCCGCTGCCGCCGGAGGAACTCGCGCGCCACGGCCTGGTGCAGTTCCCGTCGGTGATCGGGGGCGTGGTACCGGTCGTCAACGTCCCGGGCGTGGCGTCCGGCGCGCTGAAGCTGGATGGCGAGCTGCTCGCCGACATCTTCCTCGGCAAGGTGACGCACTGGAACGACCCGCGCATCGTCGCGCTGAACCGGGGCCTGGTGCTGCCGGCACTCAAGATCACCGTCGTGCACCGCTCCGACGGCTCGGGCACCACCTTCAACTTCGTCAACTACCTGTCCAAGGTCAGCACCACGTGGAGGCAGCAGGTGGGCGAAGGGACCGCGGTGCGCTGGCCGACCGGCATCGGCGGCAAGGGCAACGAGGGCGTCACCGCCTACGTGAAGCAGATCAAGGGCGGGATCGGCTACGTCGAGCTGTCCTACGCGCTGCAGAACCGGATGGCCTATGCGCGGCTGAAGAACGCGGCCGGCCACTTCGTGCTGCCGTCCGACGACACGTTCCAGGCCGCGGCCGCCAGCGCCGACTGGGCCGGTGCGCGCGATTTCCATCTGGTGATGACCAACGCGCCCGGTACGGACGCATGGCCGATCACCGCGACCAACTTCATCCTGATGCCGCGCAAGCCGCGCGACGCCACCGCCGCGCGCGACACGGTCGGATTCTTCCGCTGGGTCTATGCCAGCGGCGACGCCCAGGCCAAGGCGCTCGGCTATGTGCCGCTGCCGGATGCGCTGGTGCAGCGGGTCGAGATGTACTGGCAGCAGAACCTCGGTCAGTGAACCTGCACGGCGGGCGGACGCGACGGTCCGCCCGCCGTATCGATCGCCGTAATAGGCCTGTAACAAAAATCACCTCTCATAGGCAGCGTCCGCCGGCCCCCGGGCCGGCCTTCGGTTTGGAGTCCGCATGAAGACCGCCATCCGCGCCGCCGCCCTCACGCTTGCCGCCCTGTGGGCCACCGCCTGCAGTCCCGATGCGCCGACACGCAACGAAGCGCGCGGCGACCGCCCCGCCGCCACCGTCACCGGTGCCGGCGCGAGCTTCATCTATCCGCTGATCTCGAAGTGGTCGGCGGACTATCACCGCCTCACCGGCGGGAAGATCAACTACCAGTCGATCGGCTCCGGCGGTGGCATTGCGCAGATCAAGGCCGGCACGGTCGACTTCGGCTCCACCGACAAGCCGCTGCCGAGCGAGGAGCTGGCGCAGGCCGGGCTGGGCCAGTTTCCGTCCGCGATCGGCGGCGTGGTGCCGGTGGTGAACCTGGACGGCATCGCGCCGGGCCAGCTGCGCCTGACCGGACCGGTGCTGGCCGACATCTTCCTCGGCAAGATCACGACCTGGAATGCGCCGGCGATCGCGCAGCTCAACCCGGGCGTGGCGCTGCCGCCAGCGAAGATCACCGTGGTCCGCCGCGCCGACGGCTCCGGCACCACCTTCAACTTCGCCAACTACCTGTCCAAGGTCAGCCCGGAGTGGCAGGCCAAGGTCGGCGAAGGCACCTCGATCGAATGGCCGACCGGCATCGGCGGCAAGGGCAACGAGGGCGTCGCCGCCTACGTCAAGCAGATCAAGGGAGCGGTCGGCTACGTCGAGCTCGCGTACGCGCTGCAGAACCGGATGGCCTACACCCAGCTGCAGAACGCGGCGGGCCGCTTCGTCGCGCCCAGCGCGGAGAGCTTCCAGGCTGCCGCCGCCAGCGCCGACTGGGCCAACGCGCGCGACTTCAACCTGGTGATCACCAACGCGCCGGGCGAGAACGCGTGGCCGATCACCGCGACGAACTTCATCCTGATGCACAAGCGCCCCACCGACCCGGCGCGCCGGCGCGCGGCCCTCGACTTCTTCCGCTGGGCGCTGGAGAACGGACAGCCGCAGGCGCAGTCGCTCGACTACGTGCCGCTGCCGCCGCCGCTGGTCGAGCAGGTGAAGGCCTACTGGGCCGCCGAGTTCCAGTGAGCGCGGTGCGATACCCCTGCCGCCGCATCGACCGCCCGACGCCATGAGCACCCTCGCCCTGCCCGCTCCGGTCGCGCGCGACCGCCGCGACGCGCGCCACGACCGCGCGTTCCGCGCCCTGCTGACTGCGACCGCGATGTTCGTGCTGTTCGCGCTGGCCGGCGCCGCGCTGTCGATGCTGTGGGGCGGCCGCGGCGTGCTGGCCTCCGAGGGCCTCGGCTTCTTCACCTCCACCGAGTGGAACCCGGTCGAGAACCGCTACGGCGCGCTGGTGCCGATCTACGGCACCGTCGTGACTGCGCTGGTGGCGATGCTGATCGCGGTGCCGGTGAGCTTCGGTATCGCGTTCTTCCTGACCGAAGTCGCGCCGCGCTGGCTGCGCGGGCCGGTCGGCACCGCGATCGAATTGCTTGCCGGCGTGCCTTCGATCATCTACGGCATGTGGGGCTTCTTCGTGCTGATGCCGGTCATGCGTGAGTCGGTGATTCCGTGGCTCGACGCGCATCTCGGCACGTGGCCGCTGCTGGGCCCGCTGTTCCGCGGCCCGCCGATCGGCGCGGGCATGCTCACCTCGGGGCTGGTGCTGTCGATCATGGTGATCCCGTTCATCGCCTCGACCATGCGCGAAGTGTTCCGCACGGTGCCGTCGCGGCTGAAGGAATCCGCCTACGCGCTCGGCGCGACTCGCTGGGAGGTCAGCTGGGACATCGTGCTGCCGTACACCCGCTCGGCGGTGATCGGCGGGATCTTCCTCGGCTTGGGTCGCGCGCTCGGCGAGACGATGGCGGTGGCGTTCGTGATCGGCAACAGCGTGACCTTTACCACGTCGCTGCTGGAGCCCAGCACCACCATCGCCGCGCTGATCGCGAACGATTTCGGCGAGGCCACCGAGGAGTACCGCTCCGCGCTCCTGCTGCTCGGATTCGTGCTGTTCGTGGTGACGTTCGTGGTGCTGGCGATCGCGCGGCTGATGCTGATGCGGCTGGCACGGCGGGAGGGCGCGTGATGGCCGCCGCCCCGGACCGGGCGCGCGAGCGCCTGTACCGCCGGCGCCGCGCGACCAACGCGCTTGCGATGGCGTTCGCCTGCGCCGCGGCCGCGTTCGGCCTGGCGTTCCTGGGCTGGATCCTGTGGACGCTGGTGGCGCGCGGCATCGCCGGGCTCGACTGGAACCTGTTCGTGCTCGACCAGCCGCCCCCGATGGAAGAAGGCGGTCTGCGCAATGCGTTCTTCGGCACCATCGTGATGTGCACGCTCGGCGTGCTGATCGGTACGCCGCTCGGCATCGCCGCCGGCACCTGGCTTGCCGAGTTCGGCCACACGCGCCGGCTCGGCGTGGTGGTGCGGTTCGTCAACGACATCCTGCTGTCGGCGCCGTCGATCGTGCTCGGCCTGTTCGTGTACGCGCTGGTGTCGGCGGTGATCGCAACCCCCGAGCGGCAGTTTTCGGCGCTCGCCGGCGCGGTCGCGCTGGCGTTCATCGTGCTGCCGGTGGTGGTGCGCACCACCGACGAGATGTTGCGGCTGGTGCCGACGCAGATGCGCGAGGCCGCGCTCTCGCTCGGCGTGCCGCAGTGGAAGGTGGTCGTGCAGGTGCTGTACCGCTCGGCGCTGCCGGGCATCGTTACCGGCGTGCTGCTGGCGCTGGCCCGCATCTCCGGCGAGACCGCACCGCTGCTGTTCACCGCGTTCGGCAACGAGTTCTGGAGCGCCGACCTCGGTGGCGCGATGTCGGCGGTGCCGCTCGCCATGTACAAGTTCGCCGGATCCGCCTACGAGAACTGGGAACGCATCGCATGGGCCGGCGCGCTGGTGCTGACGCTGTTCGTGCTCGCGGTCAGCCTGCTCGCCCGCGCCATCGTCCTGCGCAACGGGATCGCCCATGACTGACCTTTCCCTGCCCGCCGCCGCCCGAGTGACGACGATGCGCGAAGCCCGCCTTTCCCTCGCCACGCCCGAGCGTGCCGCGCCCACGGCCGGCCACGCCCCGGTCAAGCTCGCCGCACGCAAGCTCGACTTCCACTACGACCGCGCGCACGCGCTCAAGTCGATCGACCTCGATATCCGCGAGAAGCGGGTCACCGCGCTGATCGGCCCGTCGGGTTGCGGCAAGTCGACCCTGCTGCGGGTGTTCAACCGCATCTACGCGCTGTACCCGAAGCAGGTGGCGCGCGGCGAGGTACTGCTCGACGGCGAGAACATCCTCGACCCGAAGTACTCGATGAACCGGCTGCGCAGCAAGGTCGGGATGGTGTTCCAGAAGCCTGTGCCGTTCCCGATGACGATCTACGACAACATCGCCTACGGCATCCGCCACCACGAGCGCCTGTCGCGGGGGGAGATGGACCTGCGCGTCGAACAGGCGTTGCGGCAGGCCGCGCTGTGGGACGAGGTGAAGGACAAGCTGAAGCAGAGCGCGCTCGGGCTGTCGGGCGGCCAGCAGCAGCGGCTGTGCATCGCGCGCGCGGTGGCGCTGCGCCCGGAGGTGCTGCTGCTCGACGAGCCGACCTCGGCACTGGACCCGATCTCGACCAGCCGCATCGAGCAGCTGATCGAGGAGCTCAAGCACGCGTACACGATCGTGATCGTCACCCACAACATGCAGCAGGCGGCGCGGGTGTCGGATTACACCGCCTTCATGTACCTGGGTGACCTGATCGAGCACGGCCCGACCGAGACCATCTTCTCGAAGCCGAGCAAGCAGCAGACCGAGGACTACATCACCGGACGGTTTGGCTGAGTCCGCGCGCTTGCGATCCGCCCTATCGGCGGATCGCGCGCGGACTCAGGCCGAGGGCAGGAGCCCGAGGCGGGAGCGACTCGGCGAGGCCAGGACGGCCGAACCTAGTCGCCGGGCAACGCTCAGCGCCACTTGCTTCAAGGGAACGCACATGCACGACCACATCGTCAAAAGCTACGACGAAGAGCAGCGCCGCCTGCTCGAGGAAACCCTGCGCATGGGCGAAATGGCGACCGCCCAGCTGGAGGCCGCGCTCGACGTGGTGCAGCGCCGCGACGATGCCGCCGCCGAGCGGATCATCGCCAACGACGTGGCGATCGACGCGCTGGAGCACGAGGTCAGCCACGACGTCATGAAGCTGGCGCTGCGGGGCCCGCTGGCGCGCGACCTGCGCGAGATCCTGGCGGCGATCCGCATCGCCGCCGACATCGAGCGTGTCGGCGACTACGCCGCCAACGTCGCCAAGCGGTCGCGCGCGCTCAACCTGGCGCCGCCGCTGCCGCACATCGCCGGCCTGCATGCGCTCGGCATGCTGGCGGTGCGGCAGATGCGCGAGGTGCTGGCCGCGTACCGCGACGCCGACGTCGAGCGGGCGCAGCGCGTCCGCGAGCGCGACGCCGAGATCGACATGGCCTACACCGGCCTGTTCCGCGAGCTGCTCACCTACATGATGGAGGACCCGCGCTCCATCACCGGCTGCACCCACGTGATGTTCATGGCCAAGAACATCGAGCGCATCGGCGACCACGCGACCAACATCGCCGAGAACGTCTGGTTCCTGGTCAAGGGCGAGGAAGCCCTGCCGCCGCGCGAGAAACGCGACGGCACCAGCGGCACGCTGGCGCCGTAGCGGGCCCGCCCCGGCCGCCAGCCTGAACGGCGGCACAACGACGCCCCGGGGCGGCGAATCCCGCCGCCCCTCGCGACGCTCTTTCCGGCCGTAACGGGCCTTGCGCCGGCCCGAAACACCGCCGGAGACTCGCGTCATGACCAGCACCGCCCTGCTCGCCCCCGAGCTGCACGCCGCCCGTTGTGGCGACCGCGTGGCGCTCGAGCACCTGCTGCGCGGCTGCCGCCTCGACCTGCGCCGCTACGCGGAGTACCACTGCTGGGTCCACGACGTCGAGGACGCGGTCCAGGAGAGCCTGCTGACCGTCGCACGCCGGCTCGGCGACCTGCGCCAGCTGGAATGCTTCGCCTCCTGGCTGTTCCGCATCGTCAAGCGCGAATGCAACCGCCTGGCGCGGGCGCGCCGCCGCTGGCGCGGGCAGGAGATCACCGAGGACATTTTGCCGGTGGTCACCCCCGAGCCGGTCGAACTGCGACGCGACATCGCCGCCGCGCTCGAGTCGCTCCCGGTCCATTACCGCGACGTGATCCTGATGCGCGATCTCGAAGGCCTGACCATCGAGGAGATGGCCGGGGAACTCGGGCTCACCCGCGAAGCGGTCAAATCGCGCCTGCACCGCGCCCGCGTCCTGGTGCGCGAATACCTCGGCAAAGACTGATCGGTGCCGACGCCCCGCGGATTCCCTTCCATCGCGGCTACACTCGCCGCACGCAAACCGGGCGCACGCCCGGTCCTTCCAACAGGAGAGATCGCAATGTCCAAGCAGCATCCCACCCTCGCCCTCGCCGCCGTCCTTGCCGGTGGCCTGAGCCTGTCCGGCTCGGCGTTCGCCATGCAGGACCTGGCGCAGGGCTACATGCAGGCCAGCCATGCCGCGCACGACGCCGGCGACAAGAAGGCCGAAGGCAAGTGCGGCGCCGACAAGAAGGCCGGGCACGAAGGCAAGTGCGGCGAAGGTAAGTGTGGCGAGGGCAAGTGCGGTGCCGACAAGAAGGGCGCCGAAGGCAAGTGCGGCGAGGGCAAGTGCGGCGCCGACAAGAAGAAGGCCGGCGCCGAGGGCAAGTGCGGCGAAGGCAAGTGCGGTGGCGCGGCCTGAGGCCAACGCACCGGATCCGCGTCCGCTGAACGCGGACGCGGTCGGCCTGGGCCTGCGGCGCGCCCTGCTGGACGCGCTGCGGGTCGCCGGGCCGGGCGATTTCGATTTTCTGGAGTGCGCGCCGGAGAACTGGATCGGCGTCGGCGGCCGCTATGGCGAGGCGCTGGGCGAACTTTCCGCGCGCCATCCGCTGGTCTGCCACGGCCTGTCGCTGTCGCTCGGCGGCAGCGCGCCACTGGACGAGACGTTCCTCGTCCGGGTGCGGCGTTTCCTCGACTTGCACCGCGCCTCGCTCTACAGCGAGCACCTCAGCTACTGCAGCGACGACGGCCAGCTGTACGACCTGCTGCCGATTCCGTTCACCGAAGAGGCGGTGCGTCACGTCGCCGCGCGGATCCGCCGCACCCAGGACATCCTCGGCCGGCGGATCGCGGTGGAGAATTCCTCCTACTACGCCGCGCCGCATCAGGCGATGTCCGAGATCGACTTCATCACCGCGGTGCTCGAAGAAGCCGACTGCGACCTGCTGCTGGATGTCAACAACGTCTACGTCAACGCGATCAACCACCGCTACGACGCCGGTACCTTCCTCGCACGCATTCCGCCCGCACGCGTCGCCTACCTGCACGTCGCCGGCCACTACGACGAGGCCGACGATCTCAAGATCGACACCCACGGCGCGCCGGTGAAGGACGCGGTGTGGGCATTGCTCGGCGATGTCTACCGCCGCTTCGGCCCGCGCCCGACGCTGCTGGAGCGCGACTTCAACCTGCCGCCGTATGCCGAGCTGGTCGCGGAGCTCGATACCGTGCGCAGCGTGCTCTGCGAACACGCTGCGCCGCGCCGTCGCGCCCATGGCTGACGCGCCCGCACGCCTGCGGGCGCAGCAGCTCGAGCTGACCCGCCATCTGCGCGATCCGGATGGCGTACCCGCGCCCCCCGGGCTGGAGGAACGCCGCGTCGCCGTGTACCGCGACCTGGTGTTCCGCAATGTCGAGAGCCTGCTCGCCGGCAATTTCCCGGTGATCCGCGCGCTGCACGACGACGCGGCCTGGCATGCGCTGGTGCGCGCGTTTCTGCGCGACCATCGCGCGCAGACCCCGCTCTTCACCGAAATCGCGCGCGAGTTCCAGCGCTTCCTGCACGGGCGAGACGACGTGGCGCCGTTTCTTCCGGAGCTGGCGCATTACGAGTGGGTGGAGCTCGCGCTGCAGATCGCCGAGCCCGACGCGGATGCGCTGCACGCCGCCTGGCACGACGACGACGCGCTGCTCGATGGTGCGCCGGTGCTGTCGCCGCTGGCCTGGCCGCTCGCCTACCGGTGGCCGGTGCACCGCATCGGCCCGGACTACCGGCCGCACGAACCTCCGCCTCAGCCGACCCTGCTGATGGCGCGGCGCGAATCCGACGGCGAGGTGCGCTTCTCCGAACTCAGCGCGCTGACGTTCCGGCTGCTGCAGCGGCTGGCGGAGATGCCCGGGCTCACCGGCCGAACGCAGCTGCACGCGCTCGCCGACGAAGCCGGCGCGAGCGATCGCTGCGTGTTCGTCGCCGACGGCGCGCGCCTGCTGCGGCAGCTGCGCGACAGCGGCGTGCTTTTGGGCGCGAATCCGATCGCCCCTTGAGTGCCTCTTGTTCCTCGTCCATGCACGAGGAACTGCCATGCGCCCTGCCCGATTTATCGCCGAAACCCGCCGCCGTCTCGACGGTCTGCACGCCTGGCTGTCGCCGCTGGGCCTGCGCCTACTGCTCGCCTGGGAATACTTCGAATCCGGACGCGAGAAGCTGCACGGCGACAACTGGTTCGCCGACATCCAGTCGGCGTTCCCGTTTCCGTTCGATCGCATCCCACCGGCGCTGAGCTGGCCGTTGGCGACCTGGCTGGAGCTGCTCGGCGGCGTCGCACTGCTGTTGGGCTTCGCCACCCGCGCCACCGCGGCGGCGCTATTCGCGCTCACGGTGGTGGCGATCGCCGCAGTGCACTGGCCGCCGGAATGGCACACGCTCGGCGAGCTGGCGCGCGGCTATGCGATCACCGATGCCGGGTACGGCAACTACAAGCTGCCGCTGCTGTTCCTGGCAATGCTCGTGCCGCTGATGCTCGGCGGCGGCGGACCGCTGAGCATCGATGCGCTGGTCGCGCGCCGCCTGCCCGCGACGGTGCCGCTCGCCGACGCACGCGCCTGGGGACTGTGCCTGATCGCAGGCGGTGCGGTCGCCGCGTGGCTGCTGCCCCTGTTCGGCACCGTGCTGGCCGCCTGCGGCGTCGCGCTGCTGGGCATGCCACGGTTGCCACGCCCGGTCTGAACGCGCGCCTCTGCTAGGCTTGCGGCGATGGACATGCCCGCCGCAAGCCCGACCGCGACGCCTTCGCCCTCGCCGCTCGCCACCCGCTTCCGCGGCTACCTGCCGGTGGTGGTCGACGTCGAGACCGGCGGCTTCGACTGGACCCGCCACGCGCTGCTGGAAATCGCGGTGGTGCCGATCGACATCGACGCCGACGGCCGGCTGGTACCGGGCGCCACCACCAGCACGCACGTCGAGCCGGCGCCGGGCACGCAGATCGATCCGAAGTCGCTCGAAGTCACCGGCATCGTGCTCGACCATCCGTTCCGCGACGCGGTGAACGAACGCGCCGCGCTCGACCGCGTGTTCGCACCGGTGCGCGAGGCCGTGCGCCGGCACGGCTGCCAGCGCGCGATCCTGGTCGGCCACAACGCGCACTTCGACCTCGCCTTCCTCAACGCCGCGGTCGCACGCAGCGGACACAAGCGCAACCCGTTCCACCCGTTCAGCGTGTTCGACACCGTCACGCTTGCCGGGGTCGCCTACGGACAGACCGTGCTCGGCCGCGCGATGCACGCGGCCGGACTGACTTGGCGCGGCGAGGAGGCGCACTCGGCGGTGTACGACGCCGAACGCACCGCGGAACTGTTCTGCAAGATCGTCAACGCATGGCCGCGGTCCGTCACGGCCGGCTGAGCGCTATCGCGGCGGCGACCGGCGCGCGCGGCGCGCGCGCACGATGCCGTACAGGCTGATCAGGACCCAGGCCGTCTCGATCACGAACGCGGACAGATTGAACTCGACCAGCAGCGACACCAGCACCAGCGCAGCGCCGATCAGGTTGGCGAGCTGGTAGTCGAGGCCGTCACTGCGCACGCGTCCGGCCTGCAGGCCGAAGTAGGCCAGCAGCATCAGCCCGACGCCGGCGAGGCCGACGACGTCGTGCCAGGCGATGCTCATCGTCCGCTCCGCTGCCGCACCGCCTCGAACAGGGTGACGCCGGCGGCAACGGAGACATTGAGGCTTTCCACGCCATGCGCAGCGTCGGCGCCGGGCATCGGGATGTTCACCAGCCGGTCGCAGGTTTCGCGGGTGAGCCGGCGCAGGCCGTCGGCTTCGCCGCCCAACACCAGCGCGACGTTGCCGCGCAGGTCGAGCGAGTACAGCGAGTCGCCGGCGTCGCCCGCGAGGCCGTACAGCCAGACACCCAATTCCTTCAGCTCGCGCAGCGCGCGCGCCAGGTTGGTCACCGCGATCACCGGCACACGATCGGCCGCGCCCGCGGAGGTCTTGCGCACGGTAGCGTTGACCTGCACCGCCTTGTCCTTCGGAAACACCACCGCGGTGGCACCCGCCGCCGCCGCGCTGCGCAGGCACGCGCCGAGGTTGTGCGGGTCCTGCACGCCGTCGAGCACCAGGATCAGCGCGCGCCCTTCGGCACGCTCGACCAGCTCGGGCAGTTCGTGCTCGCTCCACGTCTTCGCGGCGGCATAGCGCGCGGCCGCCCCTTGGTGGCGGATACCGCCGGCGACGCCGTCCAGCGCCTGCTGTGCGACCCGCCGCACATCGATGCCGGCGCGCCGCGCCGCCGTCTCGATCTCGGTCAGACGCGGATTCTTCGCGCCGGCCTCCAGCAGCACCTCGCGCACGTGCTCGGCGTCGTTGGCGATCGCGGAGGCGACCGCGTTGATGCCGGCGATCCATTGTTTCTGGCTCATGGGAGGCGCTGCTGCGTGGGCGGGAGGCGGCGATTATCGCCCGAGCGGCCGCCCCGGTCAGCGATAAGGCTGCTTGACCTTGCGCTTCGGCTTGCCACGCGCCGGCGGCGCCGGCAGCGCACGCTCCTCCACCAGCCGGAAGTCGATGCGCCGGTCCTCCACGCTCGCCTTCAGCACCAGCACGCGCACGCGGTCGCCGAGGCGGAACTCGCGGCCGCCGCGCTCGCCGGTCAGCGTCTTGCGAATCGGGTCGAAGTGGTAATAGTCGTTCGGCAGCTGGGTGACATGCACCAGGCCGTTAACCTTGGATTCGTCCAGCTCGACGAACAGTCCGAAGCTGGTCACCCCGGAAATTACGCCCTCGAACTCGCCGCCGACGTGCTGCTCCATCCAGGCGGCGCGGTAACGCTCGTCGACCTCGCGCTCGGCCTCGTCGGCGCGGCGCTCGCGCGCCGAGCACTGCAGCGCCAGCGCGGCCATGTCGTGTGGCGAATAAATGAAGCGCTCCGGACGCTGCCCGCTCAGCGCGTGCTTGATCGCGCGGTGCACCAGCAGGTCGGGGTAGCGACGGATCGGCGAGGTGAAGTGCGCGTACGCCTCCAGCGCCAGGCCAAAGTGGCCGACGTTGCCCGGCGAATACACCGCCAAGGATTGGCTGCGCAGCAGCACCGACTCCAGCAGCGCAGAATCGGCGCGCTCGCGCACCTTCTGCAGCAGCTGGGTGAAGTCACGCGGCTCCACCGCGTGCCACGGCGGCATGCGCAACTTGAACTCCTTGAGGAACTCCTGCAGGTCGGCGTACTTGTCCTCCGGCGGCCGCTCGTGGATGCGGTACGGCGCCGGCACGTCGTGCGCGAGCAGGAACTTCGCGGCTTCGACATTCGCCGCGATCATGCACTCCTCGATCAGCTTGTGGGCGTCGTTGCGCTGGAGCATGCCGGCCTGCACCACCTCGCCCTTCGGCCCCAGCACGAAGCGCACCTCGCTGGTCTCGAACTCGATCGCACCGCGACGGCGGCGCGCCTTCGCCAGCACGCCGTACAGCTGGTGCAGCCGTTCGACCTGCGGCAGCAGCGCGCCGACCGCCGCGCGCGCCTGCGTCCGCGCCTCATCGGCGACCCCGTCGCCGATCGCATTCCACACCTGGGTGTAGGTGAGGCGCGCGTGCGAGTGCATCACCGCCTCGTAGAACTTCGAGCGAGTGACCTCGCCGTTGCGGTCGATCTGCATGTCGCAGACGAAGCACAGCCGGTCCACCTTCGGCTTCAGCGAGCAAATGCCGTTGGACAGCGTCTCCGGCAGCATCGGCACCACGAACCCGGGGAAATACACCGAGGTGGCGCGCTTCTGCGCCTCGTCGTCGAGCGCGCTACCGGGGCGCACGTAATGCGAGACGTCGGCGATCGCCACCACCAGCCGGAACCCGTGGCGGTTGGGCTCGCAATAGACCGCGTCGTCGAAGTCCTTGGCGTCCTCGCCGTCGATCGTCACCAGCGGCAGCTGGCGCAGGTCGACACGTCCGGCGGCGACAGCCGGCTCCACCTCCACCGGGATGGCGGCGGCCTCGCGCAGGACCGCATCGGGAAACTCGTGCGGCAGCTCGTGGCCGTGGATCGCCGCTTCCACCACCAGCGACGGGGTGAGCCGGTCACCGAGCACGGTGAGCACGCGGCCGATCGGCGGCCGGCGCGTGTCCGGCGGCTGGGTGATCTCGCACACCACCAGCTGGCCGTGTTCGGCCTCGCCGCGCGCGTTGGGCGGGATCAGCACGTTGCGCTGGATGCGGCGGTCATCCGGGCAGACATAACCGATGCCGGCCTCGATGATGTAGCGGCCGATCAGACGGTTGAGCCTGCGCTCGAGCACCTCGACGATGGCGCCCTCGCGGCGACCGCGCCGGTCCATCCCAGTGACGCTGGCGAGCACGCGATCGCCGTGCATCACCTTGCGCATCTCGTACGGCGGCAGGAACAGGTCGTCGCCGCCGGCCTCCGCCTTGAGAAACCCGAAGCCTTCCGGGTTGGCCACCACCACGCCGGGGATCAGGTCGAGCCGGCGGGCCGGCGCGAACGCGCCCTTGCGGTTCTGCAGCAGCTGGCCGTCGCGCAGCATCGCCGCCAGCCGCTTGCCGAGCGCCTCGAAACGGTCGGGACTGGCCAGGTCCAGCGCGGCGGCGATCGTTTCGGGGGGCATGGGCCCTTCGGCGTTCTCCAGCAGATGCAGGATCGCCTCGCGGCTGGGAATCGGGTTCTCGTAGCGCGCCGCCTCCCGTTCCGCGTACGGATCGCGGACGTCGGGCGTCGCGCCCCCGCGCGGCTGCAGCGCCGCGCGCGGACGGCGCGGCTCGCGGGGCGGCGGTTCGGGCATCCAAGCGGGTCGCTTGCGCGCGTCGGCGCCTTTGCGTGTGCTGCCGTGGGGGGAGGTGCCGCGCGTCGCGCTGCCCTGCATCTTGCGGCCTGTGCCGCGTCCGGACGTCTTCTTCATGCGCCCATGGTGGCACAGCCGCATGCAAGAGCGCCGTCAGCCGCTTTTTTATGGTTCTTTCACACCGACTGCATGGAACCGGGGGGACAGTCACACATCCAGACGGCAACTGCTCACAGCATGCCGTCGTCTGGCCGTGTCGGTCAGGGGAGGGCTAGCAGGGGAGCGGCTCCTGCCCTGACTCACGCAGGAGTGCCGTCGTGAAGGAACCCACATTGCCAAGCGCGCCCCCGGCCGCGCAGACCGATCTGCACGCCGTGCTCGAAAGCGTGTCGGACGGCGTGTATGCCGTCGATGCCGCCTGGCGCATCACCACGTTCAACGCCGCCGCCGAGCGCTTCGTCGGTCGACCGCGGCAGGAACTGCTTGGGCGGACACTGTGGGAGGTATTCCCGCAGACCGTCGGCACCTCGTTCGAACGCTGCTTCCGTCATGTCATGCACGAGCGGCGCCCTGTCGTCCTGGAGGCGCACTCGGTCGTCCACCCGGACCGGCTGGTGGAGATACGTGCAGCCCCCATGCATGACGGCGGCATCGCCGTGGTCTTCACCGACGTCACCGAGCGCAAGAAATACGAGAGCCAGTTGCATGCGAGCGAGCGCCAGTTCCGGCTGATCGCCGAGAACACGCTGGCGCTGATCTGGCTCGCGGATGCCGACGGGCGCCTGCGCTACGCCAATCCACGCTTTCGCGAACTGTTCGGCGGAGACGGCGAGGACCTGCTCGCGGGCTGCAAACACGCGCTCCATCCCGCCGACCGGCGCCGCTTCGCGCACGAGGTGCTGACCCGAGTGCGCCGGCGCGAGCCGTTCCGTGGCGAGTTCCGCATCGCCACACCAAACGGCGAGTTGCGTTGGTTGCGCTGCGAAGGCTCGCCACAGCGCGACGGCAACGGGCTGTTCTGCGGCTACGTGGGCGTATGCACCGACATTACCGAGGCCAAGGCGTACGAAACCGCCCTGCTGCGGACCACGCGGCGTCTCGACGCGATCCTCGCCAACGCCTCGATGGCGATTTTCCTGCTCGATGCCGAGCAGCGCTGCGTCTTCATGAATCCGGCCGCCGAGACGCTGACGGGCTTTACTTTCGCCGAACTCGAAGGCCGGTTGCTGCACGAGACGGTGCACCGCCACGGCAATGGGCTATCCCACGCGGCCGGCGAATGCCCGATCGTGAGCGCGTTCCCCGGACGCGACCGCGTCGCCGGCGAGGAGGTGTTCGTGCACAAGGACGGCACCCACTACCCGGTGGCGTACACCTCGTCGCCGATCCTCGGCGAGCGCGGCGACGTGCTCGGCACCGTGATCGAAGTGCGCGGCACTGCGGCGGAAGAGGAGCGCGCCCGCGTATTGCAGGAGACGGTCGAGCGCCTGCAGCTGGTGCTGCGCGCGACCCAGGACGCGGTCTGGGACTGGGACGTGGCCGGCGAGCGCATCGTGTGGAACGAATCGCTGCGCACCGCGTTCGGCCATGACCCCGCATCCGCGACACGCGACTATGGCTGGTGGCTGGAGCAGGTGCATCCCGACGACCGCGAGCGTGTGCACGCCTCGCTGGCGGCGGTCACCGCCCGCGGGAACGCCACTCACTGGAGCGCCGAGTACCGCTTCCGTCGCGCCGACGGCAGCTACGCCGACGTGCTCGACCGCGGCTACGTGCTGCGCGCGGACTGCGGGCGGGTCACCCGCATGATCGGTGCGATGCTCGATCTCAGCGCGCGCAAGCAGGCCGAACGTGCGCTGGAGGAAAGCCGCACGTATCTGCGCAGCGTGCTCGACTCCACCGAGGAAGGCTTCTTCGCGGTCGACCGCGACGGCCGCATCACGCTGTGCAACACCGCATTCCGGCGACTGCTCGCGCTACCCACCGGCGAGCATGCGGTCGGGCGACCCCAGCACGAAGTGCTCGGCCATACCAAGCCTGACGGCAGCCCCTGTCCGGAGCACACGTGTGCGATCGCTCGCTGCGCCCGCGAAGGCGTCGTCGCCCACGTGATCGGCGAACGTTTCCATGCCGCGGACGGCCGCTCGTTCCCGGTCGAGTACCGTGTCAATCCGATCGAGATGGGCGGCGAGCTGCACGGCGCGATCTGCACGTTCACCGACATCACCGACCGCCTGCGCGCGGAGGCCGCGCTGCGCGAGAGCGAGGCGCGCTTCCGCAACATGGCCGACCACGCCCCGGTGATGATGCGGGTGACCGGCCCGGACGGCCGCAGCGTGTACCTCAACCGCCGGTGGTACGAGTTCACCGGCCAGACGCCCGAAGGCACGGTGGGCTTCGGCTGGCTGGACGCGGTGCACGACGACGACCGCCCGACGGCCGAACGCGCGTTCCTCGCCGCCCACGCGGCCCGCGCGCCGTACCGAACCGAGTTCCGCCTGCGCCGCGCCGACGGCAGCTACCGCTGGGTGCTCGACACCGCCGCACCGCGTTTCAATGAATGCGGGGGCTTCCTGGGCCACATCGGCTCGGTCATCGACATCGACGAGCGCCGCGAGATCGAGATGCGGCTACGCCACAGCGAAGCGCGCCTGCGTCTGGCGACGAGCGCGGCCGCGATTGGCACCTGGGACTACAACCTGGTGACCGGCGAGATCCTGTGGGACACCCAGTCGCGCGTGCTGTTCGGGCTGCACTCCGAGGAGACCGTGACCTACGAGACGTTCCTGCGCTGCCTGCATCCGGAAGACCGGGGGCGGGTCGATGCGGCGGTGAATCGGGTCGTTTCGCGAACGCATCCCGACGAATTCGAGTCCGAATTCCGCGTCATCGGCCTCGACGACGGCACCGAGCGTTGGGTGCTGTCGAAGGGCCGGGCGCTACTCGAGGGTGAGGGCGAGCATCGCCGTCCGGTGCGCTTCCTCGGCGTGGTCATGGATATCACCGACCTCAAGCGCGCGGAAGCCGAGCAGCGCGAGGTCAACGAGACGCTCGAACGACGCGTGCAGCAGGAGATCAGCGAGCGCATGCGCACCGAGGAAGTCCTGCGCCAGAGCCAGAAGCTGGAAGCGCTGGGCCAGCTGACCGGCGGACTCGCGCACGACTTCAACAACCTGCTCACGATCATCCGCTCCTCGCTGTACCTGCTCCGCGATCCCGGGCTGCCGCAGGACAAGCAGACCCGCTACCTCGACGCGATTTCGGAAACCGTCGAGCGCGCCGCCAAGCTGACCGGCCAGCTGCTCGCGTTCGCGCGCCGCCAGCCGCTCAAGCCCGAGGTGTTCGATTCCGGCCAGCACATCCACGACGCCATCGACCTGCTGCAGACGACGGTCGGCACCCGCGTGCACATCGAGACGTCGTTTACCGACACGCCGTTCTGCATCGAGGCCGACCCCAACCAGTTCGACACCGCGGTGCTCAACCTCGCGCTCAACGCGCGCGACGCGATGGGCGGCAAGGGCACGGTGCGCATCGGGTTGCACATCGTCGACACCATGCCGCCGTTGCACGGGCAACCGTCCCGGCGCGGGCCGTTCGTGGCGCTGTCGATCAGCGACACCGGTTGCGGCATCCCGCCGCACCATCTCGAGCGCATCTTCGAACCGTTCTTCACCACCAAGGAACCGGGCCGGGGCACCGGACTCGGGCTGAGCCAGGTGTACGGCTTCGTCCGGCAGTCCGGTGGCGACGTGCAGGTCGAAAGCGAGGTGGGCCGCGGCACCACCTTCACCCTGTATCTGCCGAAAGCGAAGACCACGCCGCGACCGCGCGAGGCGCCGCCGGAAATCGCCGAGCCGGAGGAGGTCGGCGGCGGCAGCCGGGTGTTGCTGGTCGAGGACAACCGCCAGGTCGGCGAGTCGACCGCGCAACTGCTGGAACGCCTCGGCTTCGTGGTGACCTGGCGCGAGGACGCGCAGACGGCGCTGGACACGCTCGCGCAGGACGGCGAGATCGAAATGGTGCTGTCCGACGTGGTCATGCCGGGCGGCATGAACGGGCTGCAGCTGGCGCGCGAGATCGAACGCCAGCGGCCGGACGTGCCGATCGTGCTGATGACCGGCTACAGCCACGCGCTCGCCGACGGCGCCAACCCCTACCCGTTGCTGCGCAAGCCGTTCACCGCCGAGGAAGTCGCGCAGCAGCTCGGACGCACGTTGCGCCAGCACCGCGCGCGGCACTGACGGCGGCAGCGCCCGATCGCTAGACGCCGGGCGTGCCTGCCTGCGCGACGGTGTCGTAGTGCAGCACGTGCGGCTCGAACTCGAGCAGGAAGCCGCTGTCCTCGTCGTAGTACTTCGCCCTGTCGATCGGCTCGCCGGCGAACGCGCGGATCGCCTCGAGCGACTCCCACGACGTCACGATCATGAAGTGCGACACCTCGTCGGCATCGCGCCGCAGGATGGTGACGCCCAGGTTGCCGGCGATCCGGCGGTAGTCGGGGATCGCGCGTTCCTGCAGGAACTGCGCGTAGCGGTCGCCCAGATGCAGCGGCGTGCGCCCCTGCCACACTCGGAAGATCATGCAATGGCCTCGCCGCCGGCGCAGCCGCCGGCCCGTGCCGCGACTAGAGCGCGGCGCGAGGCTTCGGTCAATCCGGCAGCCACCTGCCGCGGCAACCCGCCGCGAGCGGCAAAGCAACGGATGTCGGTCCGGAAACGAAAAACCCGCGCGACTGCGCGGGTCTTCGTGGTCAGCCCCGGGCGCGCCGGGTGCTGCGATCTGGTGCCCAGGAGAGGACTCGAACCTCCACGGTTTTACCCGCTAGTACCTGAAACTAGTGCGTCTACCAATTCCGCCACCTGGGCCTGGTTGCGGCCGCACCCGCAGGTGCGAGGCCGCGCATGATGCGGCCCGCGGCGCGGGTTGTCAACGGCTCCAGACCGAACCGCTCAGGCGGCCGGGCACGCGCGTCGACGCCGTCGTGCGGAGGGGCCGAAGCGGGCCACGGAGCGGCCGGTGCGCGCCGTAGAATCGGCGCTTCCGTTCGCTTCCGGTTCACGCATGTCCGACGTACGCCCCGTCTTCCACGGCTTCGAGCAGATCCCGCTGCGCGAGTACGCCGAGCGCGCCTATCTCGACTACTCGATGTACGTGGTGCTGGACCGCGCGCTGCCGTTCCTGGGCGACGGCCTGAAGCCGGTGCAGCGGCGGATCATCTACGCGATGAGCGAGCTCGGGCTGAATGCCGCCGCCAAGCCGAAAAAAGCCGCGCGCACGGTCGGCGACGTGATCGGCAAGTACCACCCGCACGGCGATTCGGCCTGCTACGAGGCGCTGGTGCTGATGGCGCAGCCGTTCTCCTACCGCTATCCGCTGATCGAAGGCCAAGGCAACTTCGGTTCGCCGGACGACCCGAAGTCGTTCGCAGCGATGCGCTACACCGAGGCCAAGCTCACGCCGATCGCCGAAGTGCTGCTCGGCGAGCTTGGCCAGGGCACGGTGGACTGGACGCCCAACTTCGACGGCACGCTCGAAGAACCAAGCTGGATGCCGGCGCGACTGCCGCACCTGCTGCTCAACGGAACGACCGGCATCGCGGTGGGCATGGCCACCGACATCCCGCCGCACAACCTCAACGAGGTGGTCAGCGCCTGCGTGCGCCTGCTCGACGATCCGGACGCCAGCGTGCGCGACCTCTGCGAGCACATCCGCGGCCCCGACTTCCCCACCACCGCGGAAATCATCACGCCGACCGACGAGCTGGCGCAGATGTACGAAAGCGGCACCGGCAGCGTGCGGTGCCGCGCGACGTGGGCGAAGGAGCACGGCAACCTGGTGGTCACCGCACTGCCCTACCAGGTATCGCCGAGCAAGGTGATCGAGCAGATCGCGCAGCAGATGCGCGCGAAGAAACTGCCGTGGCTGGAGGACATCCGCGACGAGTCCGACCACGCCAACCCGACCCGCATCGTGCTGGTGCCGCGCAGCAACCGTGTCGATGCCGAGCAGCTGATGGGCCACCTGTTCGCGACCACCGACCTCGAACGCAGCTACCGGATCAACTTCAACATCATCGGCCTGGAGGGCCGCCCGCAGGTCAAGAACCTCAAAGCGCTGCTGTCGGAATGGCTGACGTTCCGCCTCGACACCGTCACGCGCCGGCTCAAACACCGGCTCGACAAGGTCGAGCGCCGCCTGCACCTGCTCGAAGGCCTGCTGATCGCCTACCTCAACCTCGACGAGGTGATCCGCATCATCCGCAGCGAGGACGAGCCCAAGCCGGTGCTGATGCAGCGTTTCGGCCTCAGCGAGGAGCAGACCGACTACATCCTCGACACCAAGCTGCGCCAGCTCGCGCGCCTGGAAGAGATGAAGATCCGCGGCGAGGAGGCGGAGCTCGACGCCGAACGCGACCGCATCATCGCCATCCTCGGCAGCAAGGCCAAGCTGCGCAAGCTGGTGAAGGACGAGCTGCTCGCCGACGCGAAGAAGTTCGGCGATGCGCGCCGCTCGCCGCTGGTCGCGCGCGAGGCCGCACAGGCGCTGTCGGAGACCGAGCTGGTCGCCAGCGAACCGATGACCGTGGTGCTGAGCGAGAAGGGCTGGGTGCGCGCCGCGAAGGGTCACGACGTTGACGCCGCCGCGCTCAGCTACCGCGAGGGCGACGCGCTGCTGGCCGCGGTGCGCTCGCGCAGCACCCACCAGGTCGCGTTCCTCGATTCGACCGGGCGCGCGTATTCGACGCTGGTGCACACCCTGCCCTCCGCGCGCGGCAACGGCGAGCCGCTCACCGGCCGCTTTACGCCGGCCGCCGGCGCGTCGTTCCAGGCGCTGGCGAGCGGCGAGAACGAGCAGCGTTTCGTGCTCGCAAGCTCGCACGGCTACGGCTTCGTCACCCGTTTCGAGAACCTGCTCAGCCGGCAGAAGGCCGGCAAGGCGATGCTGTCGCTCACGCCGAGCGCGCGCGTGCTGCAACCCGCGGCGGTCGGCGACGTCGAGCAGGACCGCCTCGCGGTCGTCACCAGCGCCGGCCACCTGCTGGTGTTCCCTGTCGCCGAGCTGCCCGAGCTCGACAAGGGCAAGGGCAACAAGCTGATCGAGATTCCGAAGGCCAAGCTCGGCACCGAACGCGTGGTCGCGGTCGCCGCCGTCGCGCCGGGCGCGGCGCTTGCAGTGAAGTCCGGCAGCCGCACCATGACGCTGTCATGGAAGGAGCTCGACGCCTACCTTGGCGCGCGCGCGACCCGCGGCGGACTGCTGCCGCGCGGCTGGCAGAAGGTCGACGATCTCGCCACCGAAGGCTGACCCGTGCATCCCGACTATTGGCTGGAACGCTGGCGGTACGGCCAGATCGGCTTCCATCAGGACCGGCCCACCCCGCTGCTGCTGAAGCACTGGACGGCGCTCGGCGTCGCCGCGGGCGCGCGCGTGTTCGTGCCGCTGGCCGGCAAGACGCTCGACATGGCGTGGTTCGCAAGCCAGGGCCATCGCGTGTTGGGCGTAGAACTGTCGCAGGCCGCCGTGGAGGAGTTCTTCGCCGAGCACGGCCTCGCCCCGCAGGTCGAACGCTCCGGTTACGGTCTGCATTACCGCAGCGGTCCGGTCGAGCTGATCTGCGGCGACGCGTTCGCGCTCGATGAGGCTGCGCTTCGGGACTGCAGCGCCGTGTTCGACCGCGCGGCGCTGATCGCGCTCCCGCCCGAGATGCGCCGGCGCTACGTGCACGAGTTGTACGCGCGCCTGCCCACCGACTGCACCGGCCTGCTGATCACGCTGGAATACCCGCCGCACGAGAAGGCCGGCCCGCCGTTCACCGTGCCGGAGCCCGAGGTGCGCGAGCTGTACGGGCGCGACTGGGACGTGGACGTGCTGGAGCGCCGCGACATCCTCGCGCAGCAGCCGGGGTTCGCGGCCGAGGGCCTGACCGCGCTCGACACGGTCGTCTACCGCCTGCGCCGCCGCTAGCCGCGCGCCGCATCCTCCAGCACCTGCGCCAGCACTTCAGGGCGGACACGCAGCAGCGTCGGATTGACCTGCATCGGCAGTTCGCCGACGCCGGTCGTCCAACTCGGGAGCAGCACGCCCCGCTTCGCCGCCCGCTCGACCACGCGTTCCGCCGGCACACCCTCGACCGACAGGAAGAAGCGGCTGGTGCCGTTGGGCACCTTGCGGACGCGGATGCGCGGATGGCCCTGCAGCAGCGAAATCAGACGGTCGGCTGCTTGCCACGCCCGTGCGTAGTCGGCCTCGTAGCCGTCGGCATAGCGCAGCGCGATGGCCGCTACCGGCCACGCCTGCGGCAGCGACCCGCCGAACATGCGTCGCGTGTGGTACAGCCCCTCGATGAACGCCGCATCCCCTGCGAGGATCGCACCGGAAGCCGCATTGAAGTGTTTCCACAGCGACACGAACACGGTGTCGAACAACGCGGCATGCTCACGCACGCTGCGGCCCGAGTGGTACGGGAGGTTGAACAGCCGCGCACCGTCGAGATGCAGGCGGATGCCCTGCTCGCGCGCATAGCGGCAAACGCGTTCCACCTCGGCGAAGTCGACCATTTCGTGGTGGCGTCGTCGCACCGGCGATTCGATGGAGATGGCGCCGATGCGCATCGGCACGCGCCCGCTACGCGATGCCTCGACCCAATGCCGCACCTCGTCGAGCGTGATCGTGCTGCGCCCGCCGGCAAGCGGAACCAGGTTGAGCCCGCTCAGGATTTCCGCGCCATCGCCGCTGTCGGCATAGACGTGGCTTTCGGCTTGCACCAACACACGCCGGTCGGGCCCGGCGAGCTTGCGAAGCGCGAGGTGATTGGCGAGCGTGCCGGTCGGCACGAACATCGCGGCCTGCTTGCCGAGCAACGCCGCCATCTTTGCTTCCAGCTCGGCAATGAGCCCGCCGTTCGAGTAGCTGTCGGTGGTCAGCTCGCGCTCGGCGGCCATGCGCTGCAGCAACACGGCGTACTCGCGCGGCGTGAGCCCAAGCCCGTCGTGGATGAAGTTGACCTCACGGAACAGGCCGGACGTCGCGCCGCTGGCCGATCCAACCGACGCCAGCACCGGCGCCACCGCCGTCGCACCACCTGCGGCCAGGAATCGACGGCGATCCATGCGTGCATCCTCGGTCGGGAAGTGCTCCTACGGTAACCGGTTCAGCCTCCCGCGAGCACGTGCGCGAATTGCGTCCCGACCGTGCTGGGCACGCGCGGGCAGCCCGGCACGCCGCTGTGCGCCGGCCGGTCGGCTAAGCTCGGCGCAACTACCGGGGGTGCCCATGAGGAAGTGGATCCTGCGCGCGCTGGTCGCGCTGCTTGCATTGGTCGCCCTGACGGCCGTCGCAGCCACCATTGCACTGCGCGCGAGCCTGCCGGCACTCGACGGCGAAGCGCCGCTGGCCAGGCTCTCGGCGCCGGCGGTCGTGCACCGGGATGCTTTGGGCGTGGTCACCGTGGAGGCGAACGATCAGCGCGATGCCATGCGCGCGCTGGGTTACGTGCACGCGCAGGAGCGCTTCTTCGAGATGGACCTGATGCGACGCGCGGCGGCCGGCGAGCTGGCGGCGTTGTTCGGCGTGCGCGCGCTCGACTACGACAAGCGCCAGCGCATGCACCGGATGCGCGCACGCGCCGTCCGCGACCTCGCGGCGCTGCCCGCGGGCCAGCGCAGCCTGCTGCAGGCGTATGCGGACGGCGTCAACGCCGGACTGGCCGACCTTCGCGCGAGACCCTGGCCGTATCTGCTGCTGCGGCAGCCGCCGGTGCGATGGCAGACGGCCGATACCGCGCTGGTCGGGCATGCGATGTATTTCGACCTGCAGGACGCGAGCAACGCGCGCGAGCTGGCGCTCGACCGTCTGGCGCGCCACCTGCCGCCGGCGCTGTTCTCGCTGCTGGCGCACGACGGCACGAGCTGGGACGCACCGCTGACGGGCACCGCGCGCGGCGACGCGGTGCTGCCCGCTGCGGAAGCCGTGGACCTGCGCCGCCTGCCGTTCGCGCCAGGAGCGGAGGATGCACCACTGCGCGAGACGCGCGCGCCCGGCAGCAACAACTTCGCCGTGGCCGGCGCACTGACCGCCGACGGCCGCGCGATCGTCGCCGACGACATGCATCTGGGGCTGCGCGCGCCCAACATCTGGTTCCGCGCGCGGCTGCGTTATCCGGACGCGCGCGCACCGGGCGGGCGGGTGGACGTCGCCGGCTTCACCCTGCCGGGCATTCCGGGCGTGATCGTCGGCAGCAACGGGCACGTGGCGTGGGGCTTCACCAACAGCTACGTCGACACCGCCGACTGGGCCCGGCAGCGGCCGTGCGGACGCCGCGCCGTTGCCGACTGCGTGCCGGTGCGGACGTACCGCGAGCGCATCGACGTCGCCGACGGCGAATCCGTCACGCTGGACGTGCGCGAGACGGCGTGGGGCCCGGTGCTGCACGAGGAGAACGATGGCCACGTCCTGGCGCTGCGCTGGACCGCGCATCTGCCCGGCGCGCTCAACTTCGCGCTGCTCGACATGGCGCGTGCGGCCGATCTCGACGGTGCGCTGGCGGTTGCCTCCGCCGCGCGCATTCCAACCCAGAACCTGCTGGTCGGTGACCGCCACGGCCGCATCGCCTGGCGCTGGATCGGAGGCGTGCCGCAGCGCCCGCCGCAATGCATGCAGCTGTACCGCTGGAGTGCCGCACGCTGCGCGCCGTGGGGCTTCGCGCCGGACGACACGTTGCCGGTGGTGAACGGCGAGCGGCTGTGGACGGCGAACGGCCGCGTCGTCGATGGGGCCGCTCTCGCGCTCGCCGGCGACGGCGGCTACGCGCTCGGCGCGCGTGCCTGGCGCATCCGCGAACGGCTGCAGGCGCAGGCACGCTTCACCGAGCGCGACCTGCTCGCGATACAGCTCGACGACCGCGCGCTGCTGCTCGAACGCTGGTGGCGGCTGTTGCAGGACGAGGCCGCGCGCACGCGCACGCCGGGGCTGCGCGAACTCGCCGCCGCGGCGAAGGACTGGCCGGGCCATGCGCGCGTGGATTCGGCGAGCTACCGCATCGTGCGCGCCTGGCGCCTGGCCGTGCACGAGCGGCTGCTCGACGGCCTGATCGCACCGGCTCGGGCACGCCTGGACGAGGAACTGGCGCGTCCCGACCTGCCGCAGTTCGAAGGCGTTGCCTGGCCGTTGCTGGCGCAGCGTCCGGCGCACCTGCTGCCGCGGCCGTACGCCTCGTGGGGCGCGTTGCTGGAGGATGCCGCACGCCAGGTGCGCGACGAGCTCGCGACCCAAGGTCCGCTGGCGGAGCGCACCTGGGGCGAGCGCAACACTGCGGCGATCTGCCATCCGCTGGCGAATGCGCTGCCGCTGTTCGGACCGCGCGCGTTATGCATGCCGCGCGAACCGCTGCCGGGCGACGGGACGGTGCCGCGCGTGCAGGGCCCCACGTTCGGCGCGTCCGAGCGCATGGTGGTCGCGCCCGGTCACGAGGCCGACGGCATCGTGCACATGCCCGGTGGCCAGAGTGGCCATCCGCTGTCGCCGTTCTGGGGGGCGGGACACGACGACTGGGTGCACGGGCGGCCGACGCCGTTCCTGCCGGGGAAGGCGCGCCACACCCTGCGGCTGGTGCCGGCGCGCTAGGCGCGCGCTTCGATAGCGGCTGACGCCGCTCCTCGGGTCATGTGTGCCGCGCTTCGATCGCGGCTGAAGCCGCTCCTACAGGTTATGTGCCGCGCATCGATCGCGGCTGAAGCCCGCTCCTACAGGTTATGTGCCGCGCTTCGATCGCGGCTGAAGCCGCTCCTACAGGTGATGTGCGTGGTGTAGGAGCGGCTTCAGCCGCGACCCTGCTTTCGAACCAGCGCTCAGCGCGGAAGCAGCAGGCGCTCGATCAGCGCGAGGTACAACCCCGGCAGCGCTTCCAGATCGGCCACGCGCACGTGCTCGTCGATCTTGTGGATGCTGGCGTTGACCGGCCCGAGCTCGACGCAATGCGCGCCCAGCGGCGCGATGAAGCGCGCGTCCGAGGTACCACCGCCGGTGCTCTCCTCCGGCGCGGCGCCAGCGTACGCGGCGAGCACCTCGCGCGCGGCCTCGCGCAGCGGGCCTTCCGGGGTGTAGAACGGCTCGCCGCCACGGTGCCAGTGGATGGCATAGTCGAGCCCGTGCGCGCGCAGCACCGCCTCGCACGCTTCCTCCAACCGTGCGGCGCTCCAGTTCGGATTGAACCGCAGGTTGAACAGCACCTGCAGCTCGCCGGGGATCACGTTGTTGGCGCCGGTGCCGGCGTGAATGTTGCTGATCTGCAGGCTGGTCGGCGGAAAGGTTTCGTAGCCGTCGTCCCAGCGCCGTGCCGCGAGTTCGGCCAGCGCCGGCAGCGCCTGGTGGATCGGGTTGCGCGCCTTCTCTGGATACGCGACGTGGCCCTGGATGCCGCGCACAGTGAGCGTCGCCGACAAGGTGCCGCGGCGGCCGATCCGCAGCAGGTCGCCGAGCGCCGCCTTCGACGACGGTTCGCCGGTGACGCACCAGTCGATCCGCTCGCCGCGCGCGCGGAACAGCTCGGCCACGCGGCGCACGCCGTCGACGGCATCGCCCTCCTCGTCCGAGGTCAGCAGCAGCGCGACCCGGCCGGGATGGTTCGGATGCGCCGCGGCGAAACGCTCCAGCGCGACCACGAACGCGGCCACGCTGCCTTTCATGTCGGCGGCGCCGCGGCCGTACAGCACGCCGTCGCGGATCTCCGGCACGAACGGATCGCTCGACCAGTGCTCACGCGGCCCGGGCGGCACCACGTCGGTGTGGCCGAGCAGCACCAGCGTCGGCCCGTCCTCGCCGTGCACCGCCCACAGGTTGTCGACCGCACCGTAGCGCAGCGACTCGCAACGGAAGCCGTGTGCCTGCAGCCGCTGCGCGATCAGCTCCTGGCAGCCGGCATCGTCTGGCGTGACCGACGGTCGCGCGATCAGCGCGCAGGTGAGATCGAGCACGTCGCTCATGCGCCCACCGCGAAGCGCTTCTTGAATCCGTTGTCGGAGAAGCCCTGGGTCACCGCGCCGTCGTCGCTTACCACGACCGGACGCCGGATCAGCTGCGGGTACTCCTTGAGCAGCAGCTTCCACTCGGCGTCCGACGCCGGCGTCTTGCGCGCCGGCGGCAGGTTGCGCCACGTGGTCGAGGACTTGTTGACCATCGCGTCCCAGCCGCCGAGCTTGCCCCTCCACGCCACCAGCATCTCCGGCGCCACGCGCTGGTCGCGGTAGTCGACGAACGCGTGCTCGATGCCGAAGCGCGTGAGCCAGTTGCGCGCCTTCTTGCAGGTGTCGCAGTTGTTCAGGCCGTACAGCGTCACCATCGCCTAATCACTCCGCCAGCCCGCGCAGCAGGTCGTTGATCGAGGTCTTGGCGCGTGTCTTGGCATCGACCTGCTTGACGATCACCGCACAGTACAGCGAGTGCGAACCGTCCTTCGCCGGCAGCTGGCCGGACACGACCACACTGTATGGCGGCACATAACCGTAGCTGATCTCGCCGGTCATGCGGTTGTAGATGCGCGTGCTCTGGCCGATGAACACGCCCATGCCGATCACGCTGTGGTGCCCGACGACGACGCCCTCGACGATCTCCGAGCGCGCGCCGATGAAGCAGTGGTCCTCGATGATGGTGGGCGACGCCTGCAGCGGCTCCAGCACGCCGCCGATGCCGGCGCCGCCGGACAGATGGCAGTGCTTGCCGATCTGCGCGCACGAACCGACGGTCGCCCAGGTATCGACCATCGTGCCCTCCCCGACGTGGGCACCGATGTTGACGAAGCTCGGCATCAGCACCACGTCCTTGCCGATGTACGCGCCGCGGCGCGCGATCGCGCCCGGCACCACGCGCGCGCCGAGCTTGCGGAACTCGATCTCGCCGTAACCGGCGAAACGCGCCGGCACCTTGTCCCAGAACGGCGCCGGTTGCGCGTCGACCACCTGCATGTCGTTGACACGGAAGTACAGCAGCACCGCTTTCTTCAACCACTCGTTGACCGTCCAACCGCCCTTGCCGTCGGGCTCGGCGACGCGGAACTCGCCGCTTTCCAACCCGGCGATCACGCGCTCCACCGTCGGCCGCGTCGACCCGTCGATCTCGTCGAGGGTCAGCATGGTGCGGCGCTCGAACGCGCTCTCGATCATGAACTTCAGCTCGTCGCGGCCCGGCCCTGCCGGCACCGCCTTCTTGCGCACGCGCTTGGCGGGCGTCTTGCGAATGCTCATCACGTCACTCCTGGGGATCGAGGCAGGCGAGCAGCGCCTCGCGCAGCGCCTGCCGTTGCTCGGCATCCAACGGCCGGTTGCGGCCGTCGGTGATCTGGAACACGTCCTCGGCGCGCTCACCGAAGGTGGCGAT
>DASQMI010000059.1:0-17882 GCA_035645555.1 Lysobacter sp.
GTCCTCCGCGCTGTCCGGGTCGGCGGCCGGCGGCATGCCGGTCACGGGCTGGCCGGGCGTGCCGACCGGGGCCGGCAGCGCGGCACGGGCGTCGCTGCCGTCGGCGGCGACCTCGCTGTCGGCCGCGGCGCGCTCGCCGGCGTCGTCGCGACCGCAACCCGCCGCGGCCAGGGCCACGGCGAGCGCGATGGCCAGTCGGTGCATGTCAGTTCTCCAGTTCGATGCGGACCTGGCCGTCGGCGATGCGCGTGCGGGCGATGCGTCGTGCGCCCAGGCGTGCCAGCAGGCCGTCATCGAGCCGATATACCGGTTCGTTGCGGGCGTAGTCCAGCAGCCAGGCGTTGAGCGCGTCGCGGACCGTCGCGTTCATCGTGCCGCCGAGCGCCGGGACCGCCACGTCCTCCAGCCGCGGTGCGTCCAGGTGCAGGCCGCGGGTGGCGGGATCGAAGCGCAGCCCGCTGGTCAGCGCGAACCGGCCGGCCGGGGTGCGGCTGCTGCGGCCGAGCGTGCCGATGCCGACGTCGAAGGCGACGTGCAGGCGGTCGTCGCCGGGCGGGATGCTCAGGCGCGGATTCAGCAGCGACAGCGACAGCAGCCCGCCGGCCTGCGGGTAATCGCGCGGGAACCGCCGCTCCAGCTGCTGCTGCAGCTGCGCCTGGGTGAACGCCAGCGAATCGCCCAGCAGCGCCGTGACGCCGGCGCAGCCGGCCAGCAGCAGGAAGAGCAGGACAGCGACGCCGCGGGCCATGGTGCCTCATCCGGTCGGGAGCTCCCACCTTACCCGCGGTGGGTGAATCGGCGGTCAGCGGCGCGCGGCGGCTCAGCCCGCGGGCGCGAGCGTGCGCGCCAGCTCGCGCAGCAGCGCGGCGCCGTCGCCGGACCAGGCGCTGCCGTGCATGCAGGCCAGTACGCGTGGGTCCTGCGCCGCCAGGCGGGTGAGCATCGCGGTGGTGTCCGGTGCGTGCGCGTAGTAGTCCATCGGCCGGCGGAAATCCTCGCTCGGGCCGAGGATGTCGCCGCCGGTGAGCGCCTGCTGGCCGTGGCCGGGCTGGGTGAACAGGTCGCCGCAGAAGAACGTGCCGGTGGTGGTGTCCATCAGCAGGCCGCATTCCCAGCCGTGCGGCAGGTGCGGGGTGTCGAACCAGCGCACCGCGTGGCGGCCGAGCGTGAGCACCTCGCCGTCGGCCAGCGCGCGTGGCGGGCGGTCGGCGAGGTCGGCCACCGACACCATCGCCGCGATCTGCCCGCACAGCGGCACCGCCTGCGGGGCGGCGGCGAGGAAGTCGTTGAGCGAGCCGCACTCGTCCGCCTCCACGTGCGAGAAACCGACGTAGCGCAGGCGCTGCAGCGGCATCACCCGCGCGATCGCCTCGCTCACCAGCGGGAACATCCGCCGCGGCCCGGTGTGGAACAGCAGCGGTTCGTCGTCGACGACGAGGTACTGGTTGAAGCTGAACAGCTGGCCGTCGGGCAGGGTGACCGGGGTGTTGATGCGGTAGATGCCGCTTTCGATCTCGTGGACGTTGGTGCCGGACTGCGGATTGGTGAGCATGGGAACCTCCTCGATGAGACCGGGAGGTGTCGCCGGCGCGCGCGGCGTTACAGCGCGCCGGTGCCGGGCGCAGCGGTAAGCTGTGGGCATGAGCGCGGCGGATGCAGGCGGGTACGGAATCGAGGCCGAGCTGGCGGCCCGCATCGCCCGCGCGGGGCCCGGTGATGCGCGCGACGCCGAGGCCGAGCTGTACCGGCTGCTCGCCCCGCGCGCGCGCCGTTACGGCCTGCGCCACCTGCGCGACGAGCAGGCCGCGGTCGACCTGATGCAGCACGTGATGGCGCTGACCCTGGAGCAGCTGCGCGACGGCCGCCTGCGCGAGCCGGAGCGGGTGGTGTCGTTCGTGCTCGGCGCCTGCCGGATGACCGCGCTGGAGATGCAGCGCAGCGCGCGCCGGCGCGAGGAGCTGCTGCAGCGCTACGGCGATGCGCTGGTCGGCGAGACCGAAGCGCCGCCGGCGTTCGACCACGAGCGCGTCGCCGACTGCCTGCACCGCCTGTCCGAGCGCGAGCGCTCGGTGCTGCTGATGAGCTTCTACGAGGAGCGCGCGGCGGGCGAAGTCGGGCGCGCGCTCGGGCTCAGCGCCGGCAACGTGCGGGTGATCCGCCACCGCGGCATCGTCAAGCTGCGCAGCTGCATCGAATCCGGACGGAGACGCGCATGAGCCCGGTCGATCCCGACACCCACCCGGATGCCGCGACGTTGCTGGACTACTGGTTCGGCGACACCGATGCGGCCGCGACCGAGGCCGTCGACGCGCACCTGATGCACTGCGACGCTTGCGGCGCCGAGGTCGACGCGCTGGCCGCGCTGACACGCGCGGTGCGCGGCGCGTTCGCCGCGGGCGCGCTCGGCGCGGTGGTCGCGGCGGATTTCGTGGCGCGGCTCGCCGCGCGCGGATTGCGCGTGCGCGAATACCGAGTGCCCCGGGACGGCAGCGTCTTCTGCACGGTGGCGCCCGACGACGACGTGCTGGTCAGCCGACTCGAGGCCCCGCTGCACGGCGTCCGCCGGCTCGACGTGGTCGAGGAGGCGCCGCACGGCGCCCGCCGGAGGGAGGACGTGCCGTTCGATCCGGAGCGCGGCGAGGTGGTGCTGGCGGTGCGGCTGGCGCTGGTGCGCGCGCTGCCCGAGCACGCGCTGCGGTTGCGGTTGCTGGCGGTGGACGAGGACGGCAGCCGCGAGATCGGCCACTACACGTTCCACCACACGCCGTGGCGCTGAGCGCTCAGCCGGCGCGGACCTGGTCGATCGCCGCCACGAACGCCGCCGTGCCCGGCCACGGGCTGATGCGGCCGAGCTTGCGCCGGCCGCGGAACACGAAGAACGCCGGAATGCCGTGCAGGCCGAAGCGGGTGGCCATGGCCGGATCCTCGTAGACGTTGTCGTGCAGCCACTGCACGTCCGGCCACAGGAAACGCTCCGGCGTCAGCAGCATCTGGCTCTTGGCGATGTCGCAGTTGGGGCAGTCGCGCCCCCACAGGAACAGGATGCGCACGATGCCGTCGTCGGCCAGCATGCCGTCGAGCTCGGCCTCGCGCACCCGCTGCATCGGGAACTGCCGGAAGAACTGCGGGTGCGCGCTGTCGGTCATGCGGAACGGGAACGCGGGCGCCGCTGCGGCGGCACGAAGCGCCAAGTTATCGCCACCAGCACCGCGAAGGCGGTGTAGGCGGCGACGAACGTCCACCACGGCAGGTCGTAATACAGCACGCGCGACAGCCAGTGCTCGATGAAGGATTCGCGGTAGGCCGTCTGGCCCGCGCGTGTGCGCAGCTGCTGTTCCCACACCGTCAGCGGGCACAGCGCGCCCAGCCAGGCCTGCAGCGCGATGAAGCCCATCAGCGCGAGATGCACGACGCGCAGGCGGAAGCCGCGTACCCAGCGCCAGCCGCGCACGCCGCCGACCAGGAACAGCACCTCGCCGAACACCACGAACACCACCACGCCGACGTGCAGCGCGAGGATCGCATCGGCCAGTAGCGCCGCGGTGCCGGACGCGATCCCCGTCATCGGCTCATTCCTCCTCGTGCCTGGGCTTGTACGCCTCGACGAGCTTCTGCTGCACGTTGGCCGGCACCGGCTCGTAATGGCTGAAGTCGAGCGAGTAGCGGCCGCGCCCGGCGGTGATCGACTTCAGCTCGGCGGCGAAGCCTTCCAGCTCCGACAGCGGCACCTGCGCCTCGACCACCACGTCGCCGCGCACGCTGTCGGTGCCCAGGATGCGCGCGCGCTTGCCGGCGAGGTTGCCGCTGATGTCACCCATGTGCGTTTCCGGTGCGGTGACTTCGAGATCGACGATCGGCTCCAGCACCTGCGGCCGCGCCTTCAGCACCGCGTCGAGAAACGCCTTGCGCCCGGCGGTGACGAACGCGACTTCCTTGCTGTCGACCGGATGGTGCTTGCCGTCGTAGACGGTCACGCGCACGTCCTGCAGCGGGTAGCCCGCGACCGCGCCGGTGGCCAGCACCTGGCGCACGCCCTTCTCGACCGCCGGGATGAACTGGTTCGGGATCACGCCGCCCTTGACCTCGTCGACGAACTCGAAGCCGCCGCCGCGCGGCAGCGGCTCGACGCGCAGGAACACCTCGCCGAACTGGCCGGCGCCACCAGTCTGCTTCTTGTGCCGGTGGTGGCCATCGGCGCGCGCGCCGATCGTCTCGCGGTAGGCGATTTTCGGCGGGCGCGACTTCACCTCCACGCCGTAGCGGTCGCGCAGACGTTCCAGGTTGACGCGCAGGTGCAGGTCGGACAGGCCGCGCACGATGGTCTCGTTGGTCTCGGCGGTGTGTTCGACCACGAAGCACGGGTCCTCTTCGGCGAGCTTGTGCAGGGCGTTGGCGAGCTTCTGCTCCTGGCCCTTGCTGGCCGCCTCCACCGCCAGCCCGAACATCGGCTTGGGGAAGTCGAGTGGGGCGAGGTGCAGGTGGTCCTCGTCGTGGCTGTCGTGCAGCACGGCGTCGAAGTGCACCTCCTCGACCTTGGCGACCGCGGCGATGTCGCCCGGGATCGCCTGCTCGATCTCGATGTGCTCCTTGCCCTTCAGCTTGAACAGGTGGCCGACCTTGAACGGCTTGCGGCCGTCGTCGACGAACAGCTGGGTGTCGCGCTTCACCGTGCCTTGGTAGACGCGGAATACGCCGAGCTTGCCGACGAACGGATCGTTGGCGATTTTGAAGACGTCGGCGATGACGTGCGCCTTCGGGTCCGGCCGGGCCTCGATCGGCTGCGCATCGGCGCCGCTGCCCTTGCGGAACTGCGGCGGATTGGCCTCGCCCGGATGCGGGAACAGCCGCTCGGCGACGTCGAGCAGTTCGCGCACGCCCGCGCCGCTGCGTGCCGAGCAGAACAGCACCGGCACCAGATGGCCCTCGCGCAGGCATTGCTCGAACGCATCGTGCAGCTCCTGGCCTGACAGCCCGCCCTCGCCGAGGTCGAGGAAATGTTCCATCACCGTCTCGTTGATCTCGACCACCTGGTCGATGATCTTCTGGTGCCATTCGGCGACCGGGCCGAAATCGCTGTCGCCTTCCCCGCTGCCGAAACAGTCCACCACCGCGCGACCGCCGTTCGCGGGCAGGTTGAGCGGCAGGCACTCCGGGCCGAACGCGTCGCGCAGCTCGTCGAGGATGCGCCGGCAGTCGGCGCCGTCGTGGTCGATCTTGTTGACCACCACGACGCGGCACAGGTTGCGCGCCTTGGCGTACTCCATCATCCGGCGCGCGCCGTATTCGACGCCACCGTCGCAGGAGACCACGATCGCCACGGTCTCCACCGCCGCCAGCGCCGACAGCGCGGGGCCGCGGAAGTCGGGATAGCCGGGGGTGTCGATCAGGTTGACGTGGATGCCGGCGTGGTCGGTGCTGGCGATGCCGGCGTCGAGCGAGTGTCCGCGCTGCTTCTCGATCGGATCGAAGTCGGACACCGTGTTGCCGCGCTCGATGGTGCCTGCCGTCTGGATTGCGCCGCCGGCATGCAGCAGGGCTTCGAACAGGGTGGTTTTGCCGGCGCCGGGGTGGCCTGCGAGGGCCACGTTGCGGATCTGCTCGGTGGTGTAAGGCATCGGGGTGCTCCTTTTGAAAAGTCCGGCCAGGGATGGCCGGGCTTCTGCGGAGGGATCCGCATCCAATGCCGTCATGGCTGTCCGCGCAGCGCGCCCGAGCGGGAACGCTCGGCGGGCGGTCATGGCGGGGGTCGGGGCCACCTTAGCGCCGGAACGCGTGGAGGTCGCGTTGCGTCGCACAAGGGTGCGACCGGCCCGCGCCGCCGCGCCCGGCCTCACCCCCGCTTGCGCGCGGCGGTGCTCCAATCCGTAATCGCGTTTTCCCACTCCTGGAGCCCCGCATGGCCATCACCCGTCACGCCACCGCCCGCTGGGAGGGCGACCTGAAATCCGGGCAGGGCCGGCTCGACACCCCGCAGAGCGGCGTGTTCGCCGACACCCGCTACGGCTTCAACAGCCGCTTCGGCGACGAGAAGGGCACCAACCCCGAGGAGCTGATCGCCGCCGCGCACGCCGGCTGCTTCGCAATGGCGCTGTCGGCGAAGCTCACCGAGGCCGGGCATCCGCCGACGCGGCTGGACGCGCGCGCCGACGTCGAGCTGGCGATGGACGGCGGCCCGCACGTCAGCGGCATCCGTCTGCGCGTGCGCGGCGAGGTGCCGGGCATCGATGCGGCGAAGTTCCAGGCGGTGGCCGAGGACGCCAAGGCGAACTGCCCGATCTCGAAAGCGCTGTCCGCGGTGCCGATCGCGCTGGAGGCCACACTCGCTTGAGCGGCATCCACGCGCTGCTGCTGCACGGCGCGGGCGGTGGCGGCTGGGAATGGAACCGCTGGTGCGTGCTGCTGCAGGCGCACGGCGTGCGCGCGCACGCGCCCGATCTGGTACCTGCAGCGGCCGGGCTCGCGGCGACCACGCTGGAGGATTACCGCGCGCAGGCCGCCGCGGCGCTGGCGGCGTTGCCGCGACCGCGGGTCGCGATCGGCGCGAGCCTGGGCGGCCTGCTCGCGGTGCTGTGCGCCGCCGACGCCGATGCGCTGGTGCTGGTCAACCCGATCCCGCCGGCGCCATGGGCGCAGCGGTTGCCGGCGCGCGCGTGGCCCGACGTGGTGCCGTGGCGGCGCGAGGCGCGGCTCGCCTCGACGCGTCGCGCGCTCGCCGGTGCCGACGACGCCACCGCGCTGTACGCGTTCCGCCGCTGGCGCGACGAGTCGGGCGCGGTGCTGCGTGCGGCGCATGCCGGCGTCGGGGTGGCACGACCGGCCTGCCCAGTGCTGTGCGTCGCCTCATCGCACGACACCGACGTGCCGCCGGCGCTGACCGCGGAGCTCGCGGCCGCGTGGGCGGCCGATCTGGTTCGCGTGGACGGCGGTCACGTCGACCCGCTGCTCGGCCGCGATGCGGTCGCCTGCGCGCGGCTGGCCGGGGACTGGCTGCGATCGCGAATCGCCGTGGCGGCCTAAGCCGGCGGACGCCCTACCAGCGCATCGTGCCGTGCACGACGGTGCGCACCTGGCCGCCGGACCACACGAAGCCGTCGGCGTCCACCCGCAGCTGCAGGCGCGCGTCGAAGCCGACCTCGCGGCCCTGGCTCACCACGTAGCGATCCCCGCGCCCCGGCAGCGCATCGTTGTGGCGCAGCCACGCCGCCAGCGTCGCGTTCGCTGCGCCGGACGCGGCGTCCTCGAAGCGCGCCGGTGCGCCGACGAACGCGCGCACCACCAGGTCGTAGTCGTGCCCGGCGTCGGCATGCGCGAACGCGCACAGGCCCATGCTGGCAGTGGACTCGGCGAGTCCGGCGATCGCATCCCAGTCCGGCACCGCCGTACGCAGCGTGGCTTCGTCGCGTAGCTGCGCCAGCCACCAGCGCCGGCCGCCGTCCATCAGCGCCACCGGCAGCGCGCCGCGCGGCAGCCCGCGCAGCGCCGCGCGCAGGCGCGAATCGTCGTCGCCTGCGATCTCGACCACCTGCGCCTTCGGCGTGCGCACCGCGATCACCCGCGCGTCGCCGTCGCCGTCGACCGACAGCGGCAGCACGCCGGCGAGGCCGTCCTGCCACAGTAGGCCGTCGCGCGGCGACACCAGACCGGCCTCGAGCACCGCATGCGCGGTACCGACGCTCGGGTGGCCGGCGAACGGCACTTCGCGGCGCGGACTGAACATGCGCACGCGGTAGCTCGCGCCCGGCGCGCCCGGCGCGAACACGAACGTGGTCTCCGGAAGGCGGGTCCAGCGCGCGATCGCCTGCATGGCGTCGTCGTCCAGCCCGTCGGTGTCGAGCACCACGGCGAGCGGGTTGCCGGCGCCGGGGCGGTCGGCGAACACGTCGACGATGAGGTAGCGGCGGTTCATGGCGATCGTTACCAGTCGAGCGTGCCCTGGATGACCCGCTGCACGCGGCCGCCGATCCACACCTCGCCGTCGTCGTCGATGCGGACCTCGATGCGGCCGTCGCGGCCGACCTCGCGGCCTTGGTGCGCGGTATACGCAGCGCCGCGCGACAGCCGGCCGGCCTCGGCGAGCGCGGCGGCGATCATCGCGTTGACGCTGCCGGTGACCGGATCCTCCGGTACGCCGTCGGCAGGGCAGAACGCGCGCACCACGACGTCGTCGCCCACGGTGGCGAACACCGCGAACCCGACCGAGGCGTCGCCGTTGGCGAGCGCGGTGATCGCCGCCAGGTCCGGGCGCCAGGTTCGCACCTGCGCCTCGTCGGTGAGTTCGGCCAGCCACCAGCGTGGCCCGTTGCTCCACAGCGCCGGTGCGAGCGCGCCGCGCCGGGTGCCGGCCAGCAGCGCTTCGACGCGGGCGGCGCCCGCCGGGTCGTCGAGCCGCTGCGCGCGTGGCGCGCGGATCGCAATGGTCCGTCCGGGGCCCACCCGCACCGGCAGCTGGCCCGCGCCGCATTCCTGCAACATCAGCTCGCCTGCGGGCGTGGCCAGCCCGCATTCGAGCGCGGCCCAGGCCGCGCCCACGCTCGGGTGGCCGGCGAACGGCAGCTCCAGGGTCGGGGTGAAGATGCGCACCCGGTAATCCGCCCCCGGCGACGGCGCGAACAGGAACACCGTCTCAGACAGCTGGGTCCAGCGCGCGAACGCCTGCATCGTCGCGTCGTCGAGCCCGTCGGCGTCGACCACCACCGCGAGCGGGTTGCCGCAGCCGGGGCGCTCGGCGAACACGTCGAGTTGCAGGAAGCGGCGGGACATGGCGCGCGGGTCGGAGCGGGGCTGCGGCGGGCGCGCAGCTTAGCAGGCAGGGTCGGCGCGGCGGCGTGCGCGCTGCGCGCACCAGTGGCACGTCCGTGTTGCACTGGCACGCCTGCGGCGGCGGGCGATTGCACTAGAATCGCGTGCCTGTGCGCGGTCGCGTCGGCCCGGGAGGTCCGGGGGCGGGAACCGCGCCTTTTCTCCATCTAGAGGGCTGTTCGTGGCGGACTCGCAGCGCTGGGTCGTACTCAAGTTCGGCGGCACGTCGGTGGCGCGACGGCACCGTTGGGACACGATCGGACGCATGGCGCTGAAACGTCGCGAGCAGCACGACGCCCGCGTGCTGGTGGTGGTGTCGGCGCTGGCCGGCGTCACCAACGAGCTGCAGGCGATCGCCGACGGCCGCGAGATGGCCGCGCGCGTCGACGCGCTGGTCGAACGCCACCGCGCGTTCTGTGCGGAGCTCGCGCTCGATCCCCGCGCCGTGCTCGGCGAACGGCTGGCGGCGCTGCGCGGACTGCTCGAGGACGCGCGCGCGGCGACGCGGCCGCTCGACTGGCAGGCCGAAGTGTTGGCGCAGGGCGAGCTGCTGTCGTCCACGCTCGGCGTCGCGTTCCTGCGCACGCAGGGCCTCGACGTCGGCTGGTGCGACGCGCGCGAGTGGCTGCGTGCGGTCGAGCTGCCGAACCAGAGCGAGTGGGCCGGCCGGCTGTCGGTCAACTGCCATTACGAAAGCGACGCGCAAACGCGCGCGCGCTTCGCCGCGCAGCCGACGCCGATCGTGATGACCCAGGGCTTCATCGCGCGCCATGCCGACGGCGGCACCGCGATCCTCGGCCGCGGCGGCGCCGACACCTCGGCAGCGTATTTCGGCGCGCTGCTGAATGCGCAACGCGTCGAGATCTGGACCGACGTGCCCGGCATGTTCAGCGCGAACCCGCGCGAGGTGCCGGACGCGCGCCTGCTGGCGCGGCTGGATTACGCCGAGGCGCAGGAAATCGCCACCACCGGCGCCAAGGTGCTGCATCCGCGTTCGATCGCGCCGTGCCGCGACGCCGGTGTGCCGATGGCGATCCTCGACACCGAGCGTCCCGATCTGCCGGGCACGAGCATCGACGGCACGGCCGCCACCGTGCCGGGCGTCAAGGCGATCAGTCGCCGCAACGGCATCGTGCTGGTGGCGATGGAAAGCATCGGCATGTGGCAGCAGGTCGGCTTCCTCGCCGACGTGTTCGAGCGCTTCAAGCGCCACGGCCTGTCGGTGGACCTGATCGGTTCGTCGGAAACCAACGTCACCGTCTCGCTCGACCCGAGCGAGAACCTGGTCAACACCAACGTGCTGGAGGCCCTGTCGGCCGACCTCGCCGAGGTGTGCCGGGTCAAGGTGATCGCGCCCTGCGCGGCGATCACCCTGGTCGGCCGCGGCATGCGCTCGCTGCTGCACCGGCTGTCCGACGTGTGGGCTACGTTCGGCCGCGAGCGCGTGCACCTGATCTCGCAGTCGTCGAACGACCTCAACCTGACGTTCGTCATCGACGAGGCCGACGCCGAAGGGCTGCTGCCGCACCTGCACGCCGAGCTGATCCGCAGCGGCGCGATGCCCGTACGCGACACCGGCGTGTTCGGCACCAGCTGGCGCGAGATCGCGCACGGCCGGCCGGTGCGCGAAGTGCCGTGGTGGCAGCGGCGCCGTGCCGAACTGCTCCAGCGCGCGCAGGCCGGCACCCCGCGCTACGTCTACGACCTCGCCACGGTGCGCGAACGCGCGCGGGCGCTGCGCGCCGAGCCGGTCGACCGCGCGTTCTACGCGATCAAGGCCAACGCGCATCCGGCGATCCTGCGCGCGCTGGTGGAGGAAGGCTTCGGGCTGGAGTGCGTGTCGCTCGGCGAGCTTGAACACGCGTTCGCCGCCGTGCCCGGCCTGCCGCCGGAGCGCGTGCTGTTCACCCCCAGCTTCGCGCCGCGGCGCGAGTACGAAGCGGCGCTGGCGCGCGGCGTGCACGTCAACATCGACAACGTCGAGGCGCTGCAGCGCTGGCCGGAGGTGTTCCGCGGCCGCACGCTCGGCCTGCGGCTCGATCTCGGTCACGGCGACGGCCACCACGAGAAGGTGGTCACCGGCGGCGCCGACTCGAAGTTCGGCCTGCCGCTGTCGCGCTTCGACGCGTTCGTCGCCGAGGCGCGCCGGCTCGGCGTGCGCATCGACGCGCTGCATGCCCACCTCGGCAGCGGCATCGAGGACCCGCGCCACTGGCGCGAGGTGCACGCCACGCTCGCCGCGCTCGCCGAGGGGCTGGACAGCGTCGAGACGCTCGACGTCGGCGGCGGCCTGCCAATTCCCTACACGCCGGAGGCCGAGCCGTTCGACCTCGAGGCCTGGCGCGCCGGGTTGCGCGAGGTGAAGGCGGCCTATCCGCGCTACCGGCTTGCGATCGAGCCCGGCCGTTACCTCGTGGCCGAAGCCGGCGTGTTGCTGCTCGCCGCCACCCAGGTGGTGGAAAAGGACGGCGTCCGCCGCGTCGGCCTCGACGCCGGCATGAACGCGCTGCTGCGCCCGGCGATGTACGACGCCTACCACGGTGTGTTCAACCTCAGCCGCCTCGACGATAACGAGATGGCCGTGTTCGACGTGGTCGGCCCGATCTGCGAGAGCAGCGACGTGCTCGGCCGCGAGCGGCCGCTGCCGGCGCTGACTGCCGAAGGCGATGTCATGCTGGTCGCCGACGCCGGCGCGTACGGTATGGCGATGGCCAACACCTACAACCTGCGGGCGCTGCCCGCCGAGGATGTCCTGGAATGAGCGAATGGCGCTTCCGACGCGACGCCATCCGTGCGTTCCGCTTCGTGCGTTGCGGGTTCGATCCCGCCACCGGCACCGCGGAACTGGTGTACGCATTCGACGATGGCCCCGAGCTGGTCGAGACGATCGCCGTGCCGGGCGCGCCGTTCGCGCTGGACGGCGCGCGCGCGCAGGCAGTGGAGCGGGCGCTGCGCCTGCTGCACCTGATCGCCGGCGTGAGCTACTACAAGGCGGCGGTGCCGGGCGAGATCCGCATCGAGTCGTACGCGATCGATGCCGCCACCGCGGCGCTGCTGACGGCGGTCTACGAGAACGGGCTGGGCGAATTCGCCTACCGCAACGGGCTCGACCTGCGCGGCCGCATCCGTTTCCCGGTCGCGGTGGACGCGGCGGACGCGGCACCGGCGCTCGGCCTGCGCACGCATGCGCTGGTGGCGATCGGCGGCGGCAAGGATTCGCTGGTGACGATCGAGGCGCTGCGCGCGGCCGGCGTCGCGCAGACCGTCGCGTGGATCGGCGGTTCGCAGCTCATCCGCGCCTGCGCCGAGCACACCGGCCTGCCGACGCTCAACCTCGGCCGGCAGCTCGCGCCGCAGCTGTTCGACTACAACCGCGAAGGCGCGTGGAACGGGCACATCCCGGTGACCGCGGTGAATTCGGCGATCCTGGCGTTCGCCGCGCTGCTGCACGGCGTCGACCAGGTGGTGTTCTCCAACGAGCGCTCGGCGAGCTACGGCTCGATCATCCCCGGTACGGGCGAGGTCAACCACCAGTGGTCGAAGAGCTGGGCGTTCGAGCAGGCGTTCGGCGAGCACCTGCAGGCCCATGTCGCGGCGGATCTGCAGTACTACTCGCTGCTGCGTCCGCTGAGCGAGCTCGCGGTGGCGCGCCAGTTCGCGCGCAGCGACCGCTACGACCGCCACTTCAGCAGCTGCAACCGCAACTTCCACCTGCTCGGCGAGCGGCCGGTGAACCGCTGGTGCGGGGTGTGCCCGAAGTGCCACTTCGTATTCCTCGCGCTCGCGCCGTTCATGCCGAAGCCGCGGCTGGTGGCGATCTTCGGTCGCAACCTGCTCGACGAGCCCGCGCAGATGTCCGGCTTCGACGCGCTGCTGGAATACCGCGACCACAAGCCGTTCGAATGCGTCGGCGAAGGGCGCGAGTCGCGCGCGGCGATGGCCGCGCTCGCCGAGCGGCCGGAATGGCGCGAGGACGCGATCGTCGAGCGCTTCGCGCGCGAGATCCGGCCGCAGCTGGATGGCGGCGAGCTCGCGTTGCCGCCGCTGCTGGCGCCGGAAGGGCCGCACCGGATTCCGGCCGCGGTATGGGAGCGCGTGGGTGCGCATTTCGCAGCTTGACGGCCGCCGCGTCGCGCTGTGGGGCTGGGGCCGCGAAGGCCAGGCCGCGCACCGCGCGTTGCGCGCGCGCCTGCCCGCCCTGCCGCTGACACTGTTCTGCGGCGAGGAGGAGGCGCGCGCGGCCGCCGCGCTGCACGACCCGGCGCTGCGGATCGAGACGCAGGCGCCGGACGGTGCGCGCCTGGCGCAGTTCGACGTGGTGGTGAAGTCGCCGGGGATCAGCCCGTACCGCCCGGAGGCGCAGGCCGCCGCCGCAGCCGGCACGCGCTTCCTCGGCGGCACCGCACTCTGGTGCGCCGAACGCGCCGACGTCGACGGCCGCCTGCCGTACGTGGCGTGCGTGACCGGCACCAAGGGCAAGAGCACCACCACCGCGCTGCTCGCCCATCTGCTGCGCGCCGGCGGCCACCGCACCGCGCTGGCCGGCAACATTGGCTTGCCGCTGCTCGAGCTGCTCGATCCGCAGCCGGCGCCGGCGTACTGGGCGATCGAGCTGTCGAGCTACCAGACCGGCGACGTCGCCGCCAGCGGCGCGCGCCCCGACGTGGCTGTGGTGCTCAACCTGTTCCCCGAGCACCTCGACTGGCACGGCTCGCACGAACGCTACGTCGCCGACAAGCTCGGGCTGGTGACCGCATCGCGCCCGCGCATCGCCGTGCTCAACGCCGCCGACCCGCTGCTCGCCACGCTCGACCTGCCCGACAGCGAGGTGCGCTGGTTCGGCCACGCCGGTGGCTGGCACCTGCGCGAGGACGCGCTGTACCGCGGCGACACGTTCGTGATGGACACCGCCGCGCTGCCGCTGCCGGGCCGGCACAATCGCGGCAACCTGTGCGCGGTGCTGACCGCGATCGAAGCGCTCGGCCTCGACGCGCAGGCGCTGGCGCCGCACGCGGCCGCATTCCAGCCGCTGCCGCACCGCCTGCAGACGCTGGGCGCGCGCGACGGCATCGTCTACATCAACGATTCGATCAGCACCACGCCGCACGCCACGCTCGCCGCGCTCGATTGCTTTCGCGGCCGCCCGGTCGCGCTGCTGGTCGGCGGCCACGACCGTGGCGTCGACTGGAGCGAATTCGCCGCGGCGATGCGCACGCGCGCGCCGGCGGTGATCGTGACCATGGGCGAGAACGGTCGTCGCATCCACGCCGAGCTGGCACCGGTGGCGGCCGACGGGGGCTTCCGCCTGCTGCAGGCGCCCACGGTGGAAGCGGCGATGCGCACGGGGGCCGAGGCGCTGGGGCAGGGCGTGCTGCTGCTGTCGCCCGGCGCGCCGAGCTTCGACCAGTACCGCGACTACGTCGCCCGCGGCCGCCACTTCGCCGAACTGGCCGGGTTCGATCCGAATGCGATCAGCGCGATCCCCGGGCTCGGCATCGCCTGAATTCACCCGCGTCGCCGCGCTGCCGGCTACGCTGGTGCGGAATCCGCCCGAGGAGACCGCCATGCTCAGCCGCCTGCTCGCCGTCGCGCTCGTCTGTGTCGTTTCGCCCGCGTTCGCGAAGATGGTCGAACGCCCTGTGCAGTGGACGCTCGACGGCAAAGCGTTCACCGGCACGCTGGTCTACGACGACACGGTGAAGACGAAGCGGCCGGGCCTGCTGATGGTGCCGAACTGGCGCGGCGTGAGCGCGCCGTCGGTGGAGCTGGCCAAGCGCATCGCCGGCGACGACTACGTCATCCTGGTCGCCGACCTGTACGGCGCTGACGTGCGGCCGCAGAACGACGACGAGGCCGGCAAGGTGGCCGGCGGCCTGCGCGCGGATCCGCGCACGCTGCGCGCGCGCACCGCGAAAGCCGTCGAAGCGCTGAAGGCGCAAGCCGGCAAGGTGCCGCTGGATGCGGCGCGGATCGGCGCGATCGGTTTCTGCTTCGGCGGCACCGCGGTGCTGGAGCTGGTGCGCGGCGGCGCCGAGCTGGCAGGTGCGGTCAGCTTCCACGGCGGCCTGCGCACGTCGCTGCCGGCCGGCGAGGGCGCGATGCGGACGCCGGTGCTGGTGCTCAACGGTGCGGCCGACCGCGCGGTGACGGATGCCGACATCGCGGCGTTCGAGCAGGAGATGGATCGCGCAAGGGCCGACTGGCAGTTCGTCGATTTCGGCGGTGCGGTGCACTGCTTCGCCGAGCCGCGCGCCGGCAACGACCCGGCCAGCAACTGCCGCTACGACGAGCGCGCGGCGAAGCGCGCTTACGCGATGATGGACGACTTCTTCCGCGAGCGGTTCGCCGCGCCGTAACCCGTCGCGAGCGCGGCGCGCTCGCTCAGTGGTCGCGGCTGACCGCGTAGCGCGCCAGCCCGCGCAGCGCGGCGACGTGGTCGTTGTCGCGCAGGCCGGCGAGCGCCTGCTCCGCCAGTTCGGCGTAGTGGCGTGCGCGGGCGCGGCTGTAGTCGAGGCCGTCGGTGGCGCGGATCGCCGCCACCACCTCCGGCAGCGCGTCGATATCGCCCTGCTCGACGATCGCACGCAAGCGTTCGCGGGTGGCGGCGTCCGAATGCGCGATCGCGTGGATCAGCGGCAGCGTCGCCTTGCCCTCGGCGAGGTCGTCACCGAGGTTCTTGCCGAGCGCGTCGGCGTCGGCGGCGTAGTCGAGTACGTCGTCGGCGATCTGGAACGCATAACCCAGATGCAGGCCATAGCGGTGCAGCGCGTCGCAGGTCGCCGCGTCGGCACCGGCAAGCAGCGCGCCGAGCCGGGTCGCGGCGGCGAACAGCACCGCGGTCTTGCGTTCGATCACCCGCAGGTAGGCCGCCTCGTCGGTGTCCGGGTTGCGCACGTGCAGCAGCTGCAGGACCTCGCCCTCGGCGATCGCGTTGGTGGTGTCGGCGAGGATGCGCATCACCTCCATTCGGTCCAGCTCGACCATCAGCTGGAAGCTGCGCGAATACAGGAAGTCGCCGACCAGCACGCTCGCCGCATTGCCCCACACCGCGTTGGCGGTGCGGCGGCCGCGGCGCAGGTCGGATTCGTCGACCACGTCGTCGTGCAGCAGCGTGGCGGTGTGGATGAACTCGACCACCGCGGCGAGCTGGTGCGCGTCCGCGCCGCGATGGCCGAGCGCGCCGGCCGCGAGCAGCAGCAGCATCGGCCGCAGCCGCTTGCCGCCGGCGCCGACGATGTATTCGGCGATCTGGTTGATCAGCACCACGTCCGATGCCAGCCGGCGGCGGATCAGCGCGTCGACCGCGGCCATGTCCTCGCGCGCGAGCGCCTGGATCGCGGGCAGGTCGAGCACCGTCGAGCGGTCGGCGGCTGGCGTTTCGCGGGCGTCCATCGGCGGCGGGCAGGCGAGGGAGCGCGGATTATAGGCGGGGCCCGGCGTCTTCCGGCCCGCCGCCGGGGCATCGCCCGAGCGGCGCGCGCGGCGTGCTCCGATCGCCGCCCGGCCGGCGGGTATACTCCACTATCCGCCGTTCCCTGCGGCACGCTTCAGCAAAAGGATCGACACTTCATGGCCCGTGGCATCAACAAGGTGATCCTGGTCGGCAACCTCGGCAACGATCCCGAGACCAAGTACACCCAGAGCGGGATGGCGGTCACCACGATCAGCCTGGCCACGACCAGCGTGCGCAAGGACCGCGACGGCAACAACCAGGAACGCACCGAGTGGCACCGGGTGAAGCTGTTCGGCAAGCTCGGCGAGATCGCCGGCGAGTACCTGCGCAAGGGCCGCCAGGTCTACATCGAAGGCTCGATCCGCTACGACAAGTTCACCGGCCAGGACGGCAACGAGCGCTACATCACCGAGATCATCGCCGACGAGATGCAGATGCTCGGCGGTCCGGGTGAAGGCGGTGGCGGCGGCGGTGGTGGCATGCGCCGCGAATACGGCGGTGGTGGCGAATCGCGCGCACCGCGCGCGCCGCGACCGGAATCGGCGCCGCGCCGTGAAGCGCCACCGGCGCGTAACAGCGACTTTGCCGACGACTTCGCCGACGACGACATCCCGTTCTGAGCCGCGCACCAGCGCACGCACGAAGCCCGCGACACGCGGGCTTCGTCGTTTTCGGGCTTAGCGCAGCAGGCCCGTGTCGCCCAGGAAGACCCGGGCCACGGTGATGAGCGCGAGCAGCACTGCCAGCCCGCCCGCGCCGAGCGCGGTGATTCGGTAAAGACGCATCGCAGGCATCCCAGCCAGGCTCCTACCGGCTTGGATGCGGTGCGGCGGCCAAGGGTTGCGTCAGCGCGGCGGCATGCGCGGCCAGGCCAGCGCCAGCGCGGCGTGGACCGGCAGCACCAGCGCGATCCAGTGCAGGTTCTGCTGCGGTACGTTCGGCAGCCAGTAGAAGAACAGCGCGAGCGCGGCGAGGCCTGTGAGCGCAAGCAGCGCCGGCCGCTCCCAGCGTCGTGCCGGCGCGCCGCGCAGGCGGCGCCACGCCGCCGGCAGCAGCAGCACGAACAGCGGATCGAACAGCAGCAAGTTGCGGTTGGCCCAGGCGTAGCGGTGCTCGGTGCCCCACCACAGGAACAGCATCAGCCCGCCCAGCAGCAGGCACACGCTCCACCAGGCGAGCGCGATGCCGCCGACCACGCGCGGCGCGCGGCGGGCGAGCAGCAGCAGGGCGGCCGCCAGCACGATGCCCGCGGCCGCCCAGTAGCCCCAGCGGATCGGGCGCTCGCGCGGCTCCGGCGCCAGCCGGTGCGGCAGCAGCGGATCGCTCGCCGCCACCAGCGCGCGGCCACCGTCGAGACGGGTTTCGGCCAGCGCGTCGGCCAGGCGCATCGGGATGAACGCATCCTCCCAGACCGAACGCGGCACGTCGGCCGAGGGCCCCAGGCCGAGGTCGAACCCCAGCCACATCCACCACGCCGGGCGCGACAGCCGCAGCGCCTCGCTGCGGTAGCTGTTGCCGTGCGAGCGGCCGATCGTCTGCCGGCGCAGCGCGCCACCGAGCGCGCGGTCGATCGCGTCGCGCACCCGGGTGGCGCAGTTGTCGTCGAAGTACTGGTAGGCGTAGTACGCGT
>DASQMI010000060.1:0-32009 GCA_035645555.1 Lysobacter sp.
CGCAGGCGATCGCCTCGCGCGCGCGGCCGATGCCATCGGTGATCGTCGCCGCGATGCCGGCCACGTACAGCGCCGCGCCGGCGTTCAGCGCCACGATCTCGCGCGCCAGCCCGTCGCGGTCGTCCAGCGCCGCACGCACCATCGTCGCCGATTCCGGCGCATCGGCCACGCGCAGGTTGCGGCTGGCCGCCATGGCGATGCCGAAATCCTCCGGATGCACGTCGTATTCGCGCACCTGGCCGTCGCGCAGCTCGCCGACCAGCGTGGCCGCGCCGAGCGACAGCTCGTCCATTCCGTCGCGTCCCCACACCACCAGCGCGCGCTGCGCGCCCAGCTCCTGCAGCACGCGGACCTGGATGCCGACCAGATCCGGATGGAACACGCCCATCAGGATGTTCGGCGCGCCGGCAGGGTTGGTGAGCGGCCCGAGGATGTTGAACAACGTGCGCACGCCCATCTCGCGGCGCACCGGCGCGACCACCTTCATCGCCGGATGGTGCACCGGCGCGAACATGAAGCCGATTCCGGTGCGCGCGATGCATTCGCCCACCTGGCCGGGCGTCAGTTCGATGTGCGCGCCGAGCGCCTCCAGCACGTCGGCGCTGCCGGATTTCGACGACACGCTGCGGTTGCCGTGCTTGGCCACCTTCGCGCCCGCCGCGGCGGCGACGAACATCGAGGCGGTGGAGATGTTGAACGTGTGCGCGCCGTCGCCGCCGGTGCCGACGATGTCGACCAGATGGCTGCGGTCGGCCACCTCGACCGGGCGCGCGAACTCGCGCAGCACGGCGGCCGCGCCAGCGATCTCGCCGACCGTCTCCTTCTTGACCCGCAGGCCGGTCAGGATCGCCGCGGTCATCACCGGCGAGACCTCGCCGCGCATGATCTGCCGCATCAGATCGACCATCTCGTCGTGGAAGATCTCGCGGTGCTCGATGGTGCGCTGGAGCGCTTCCTGGGGCGTGATCGGCATGGTCAGCGAGTGAGGAAGTTCTGCAGCAGCGCGTGGCCGTGCTCGGTGAGAATCGATTCGGGGTGGAACTGCACGCCTTCGACCGGGTACGCGCGATGGCGCAGGCCCATGATCGCCTCGAAGCCGCCGTCGGCGTCCTCGGTCCAGGCGGTGACCTCCAGGCAATCCGGCAGGGTTTCGCGCTCGACCACCAGCGAGTGGTAGCGCGTGGCCTCGTAAGCGTCCGGCAACCCGGCGAACACGCCCTGGCCGCGGTGACGGATGCGCGAGGTCTTGCCGTGCATGATTGTGCGCGCGCGCACCACGCGGCCGCCGTAGGCCTGGCCGATGCTCTGGTGGCCCAGGCACACGCCGAGGATCGGGATGCGTGCGCCCAGCCGTTCGATCAGCGCCAGCGACACGCCGGCCTCGTTCGGCGTGCACGGTCCCGGCGAGATCACGATCCGCTCCGGCGCCAGCGCCTCGATCGCCTCGACGCTCAGCGCATCGTTGCGCACCACCATCACCTCCGCGCCCAGCGTCTGCAGGTACTGCACGAGGTTGAAGGTGAAGCTGTCGTAGTTGTCGATCATCAGCAGCACGGCGGCTGCCCCGGGGCGGCGCCGCAATCGCCGCCCGCATGCTCAGGTGTCATGGCCGAGTTGCCCTTGGTCGAATCCTCGCGTCTTTCGCACCGCAATCTGGTAGCCGCTGCCGACGATCTCGTAATGCCCCTCGAGGGTCGCCAAAAGGCCGTCGACACCGAGCTTGGGAGTCTCGGTCCGCACGCTCGCGATCTGCCGCAGCTGCGCCTCACGCTTCCAGTGGCTGCCGCGCAGCTTCGCCAAAAGACGCACAACAGCGTTGGGGCGCCGCGGCCGCCCGAGCTTCGGCGGCGTCCACAGGTAATCGTCGAAGATCATGAGTCCGCCCACTTTCAGCATGGGCCAGCACATCACGCCGTCAGCGAGCGCTCCGAACGCAGAATGCCAGCCGTCGACATAGACGATGTCGTAGGGCCCCTCAACCCGCTTCAGCATCGTGTAGCTCGGCCCGGCGTGCTCGGTGACCTTGTCGCGGTAGGCCGCCGTGTTGCGACGAAACCGCTGGCGGTAGTCGCCATAAACGGGATCGACCGCGAACAGGTCAATGCAGTCGATACGGGCGTCAGCCGCGGTTAGCACCTGCTCCAGCAGCCAGCAGGTCGAGCGCCCCTCGAAGCTGCCGATTTCGAGCGCGCGCAGGCCTGACAGGCCCTTGTACGGCGCGAGCCATTGGTCCCAGTTGGCGACGTTGTGCTCGAACCAATCTTCCTGAAAGTGAGTACCCATCCTTCCACCCTCCATCACAACCCCCTCGCCGCCTGCGCCACCGCGCGGAACAGCGCGCGGCCCTTGTTCATGGTTTCCTCCCACTCCCGGTCGGGATCGGAGTCGTGCACGATGCCGGCGCCGGCCTGCACGTACAGGCGGCCGTCCTGGATCACCGCGGTGCGGATGGCGATCGCGGTGTCGGCATCGCCGTGCCAGCCGAGGTAGCCGACCGCGCCGGAATACACGTTGCGCCGCACCGGCTCCAGCTCGCGGATCAGCTCCAGCGCGCGGATCTTCGGCGCACCGCTGACGGTGCCGGCGGGGAACGTCGCGCGCAGCACGTCGGCGTACCCCAGCCCCGGCCGCAGGCGCCCGGTCACTTCGCTGACGATGTGCATGACGTGGCTGTAGCGCTCGATCACGAAACGCTCGCCCACCTCGACGCTGCCCGGTGCGCTGATCCGGCCGACGTCGTTGCGGCCGAGGTCGATCAGCATGAGGTGCTCGGCGCGCTCCTTCGGGTCCGCCAGCAGCTCGGCCTCGAGCGCATCGTCCTGCTCCGGCGTCGCGCCGCGCGGGCGCGTGCCGGCGATCGGACGCACGGTCACCTCGCCGTCCTTGAGCCGCACCAGGATCTCGGGGGACGAGCCGACCACCTGGGTGGCGCCGACGTCGAGGAAGTACATGTACGGCGACGGGTTGAGGGCGCGCAGCGCGCGATAGACGTCCACCGGACGCGCGTTGAACGGCACCGAAAGGCGCTGGCTCAGCACCACCTGGAACACGTCGCCGGCGCGGATGTACTCCTTCGACTTCTCCACCGCGGCGATGAAACCCTCGCGGGTGAAGCCGGAGACGAAGTCGGTCTCGTCGAGCACGCGGCCGGCCAGCGTCTCCGGATACCCCGGCCCGCCCTGGCGCAGCCGGTGGGTCAGCGCGTCGAGCCGCCGCTGCGCACGCGCCAGCGAGCGCGGCTCGTCCGGATCGGCATGCACGATCAGGTACAGCCGGCCCTTGAGGTTGTCGAAAACCGCGACTTCCTCGCTTTGCATCAGCAGGATATCGGGCGTGCCGAGCTCGTCGGGCTTTTCGCCGCCGCGCAGGCGCGGCTCGATGTAATCGACGCACTCGAAGCCGAACCAGCCGACCAGCCCGCCGGTGAAGCCGGGCAGGCCGTCGACGCGCTCGACCGGGTGGCGCGTGCGCAGGCGCTCGACCTCGGCGAACGGATCGTCGACCTCTCGCGTTTCGATCGCGTCGCCGTCCTCGAGCACCTGCAGGGTGTGGCCGCGGAACGCATACACGCGCCGCGCCGGCAGGCCGATGATCGAGTAGCGGCCGAAGCGTTCGCCGCCCTCGACGGATTCGAACAGGTAGGTGTACGGCCCGTCGGCGAGTTTCAGGTAGACCGACAGCGGCGTGTCGAGGTCGGACAGCACCTCGCGCACCACCGGAACGCGGCAGGCGGAATCAGACGGAGCGGGCGGGGTCGGGACGGCGGGTGAGGTCACGCGGCATTTCCTTCGGGTGCGACGCGGCAGGGGCGACGGCGGCATGCGGCCACCATCGCCAACCGGAGTCGGCAGTGAGGAAATGCGGGTTCGCCCGGTGCGTCATGCGGCTACTGTAACGGCTTCGCGCGCGCGTCGCGAGTTCGCGCTCACGCCGGCACTACCGCCGGCGGCCGCTGCGGGCCTTCGGGTTCGGCACCGGCCGGCGTCCCCGGAAAGGACAGTAGCGGGCAGCCAGGCGGCAGGTGCATGCGCAGCCGGCGCGGCACGCAGACCACACGGAACCGTGTCGCGGTCAGCGGTTCGCCATCGAGGTTGAGCGTGAGCGGCGCTTCCGCCTCGATGTGCACCCACGGCAGCTGGGCGCGCTCGGCCACGCGCTCGAGCGCCGCGTGCCGGCCTTCGGTGAGCAGCGTGCGCACGGTGGTGGCGAACTCGCCTTCCAGCTCCGGCACCAGCGTCAGATCGAGCCGGCCGTCGTCGATCACTGCGTCCGGACAGAGCAGCTGGCCGCCGCCGGCCTGGCGGCCGTTGCCGAGCGCGAGCGCGATGAACGCGCCGGACCAGTCGAAATCCGCGCCGCGCAGGCGCGCGCGCACCGGCTCGACTTGGCCGAGCCGTGCGATGCCGGTGATTACGTACGCCAAACCGCCCAGCAGCTTCTTCAGCGCTTCGTCGGTTTCCACCGTGACCTGGGTGCCGAAGCCGCCGCTGGCGAGATTGGCACACCAGTCCACGCGCGTCGTGCCGTCGGCGTCCTCGGCTTCGATGCGCAGCAGGTCGATCGGCTGCGGCGGCTGCGTGCGCGCCAGCTCCAGCGCCGGCTCCGGCGTCAGCGGCAGCGCGGCGGCGGTGGCGAAGTCGTTGGCGGTGCCGAGCGGCAGCAGCGCGAGCGACGGCAGCGCATCGGCCGCCTCGTCGCGTTCGGCGAGCGTGGCGGCGACCTCGCTGAACGTGCCGTCGCCGCCGCCGGCGATCAACGTGGCGACGCCGTCGTCCAGCGCCTCGCGTGCGTAACGCGCACCGTCGCCGCGCTCCCAGGTCAGCCGCACCTCGAGTTCGACCTGCGCGCGCATGGCGGCGACCGCCGCGCGCACCGCCTCGTCGGTCGCGGCCTTGCCGTTGAGGATCAGACGCCAGCGCGCTCGTTCCATCGCCCTCGTCCCGTGCAGACATCCGCAGGCTAGCAAGCGCGATGGCAACGGCGATGAACGTCTGCATGCGGCCGTCACAAGCGATCCGGAGAATGAGAGGCCATTCGCAAGGACGACGGGCGGAGGCAGGATCGCCTCCAATTTTCCGGAGGCCGATGGCTCAGGGCGGGCGTCGGCCTTCCTTTTGTCCGCCTGCCGCCGCGCTCAGCGCGCGGCGTCGACCGCGCGCCGCATCGCGGCGATCACCTGGGCGTAATCGGCGGCGCCGAAGATCGCCGAGCCGGCAACGAACGTATCGGCGCCGGCAGCCGCGATCTCGCCGATGTTGTCGGCCTTGACGCCGCCGTCGATCTCCAGCCGCACCGCGCGGCCGCTGCGGTCGATCATCTCGCGCACGCGCCGCAGCTTCGCCAGCGCCGACGGGATGAACGCCTGGCCGCCGAAGCCCGGGTTGACCGACATCAGCAGCACCAGGTCAAGCTCGTCGAGCACCCACTCCAGCGTCTCCACCGGCGTGGCCGGATTCAGCACCAGCCCGGCCTGGCAGCCGTGCGACTTGATCAGCTGGATCGTGCGATGCACGTGGCGGCTCGCTTCCGGATGGAAGCTGATCACACTGGCACCGGCCTTGGCGAAATCCGGCACGATGCGGTCGACCGGTTCCACCATCAGATGCACGTCGATCGGCGCGGTCACCCCGTGCTTGCGCAGCGCCTCGCACACCATCGGGCCGATGGTCAGGTTGGGCACGTAATGGTTGTCCATCACGTCGAAGTGCACCCAGTCGGCACCGGCGGCGAGCACTGCATCGACCTCCTCGCCGAGGCGGGCGAAATCGGCGGACAGGATCGACGGCGCGATGACGGTCGGTTGCATGGGCGGGCCCGGCGCGAAGGGAGCGGCGATTCTACCGGCCGCGCGTGCGCCTCAGCGGCGCCGGCGCAATGCCTTGATGCGCTCGTACGCGATGTTGATCTCGCGTGCCTTGGTTTCGGCCTGGCGGCGCAGGTCGTCGGCGGCGCCGGCGAAGCGGTCCGGGTGGTACTGCGAGATCAGCCGGCGGTAGGCCTGCTCGACCTCGGCGTCGCTGGCGTCCGACGTCAGCCCGAGCACGCGGTATGGGCTTTCGCGTGCGCCGAGCCTGAACCAGTCGGCGTCGAACGCATGGCCGATCAGCACGCCGATCGCCGCGCCCAGCAGCGGGTGGCTGCGCAGCAGCAGCCAGCCGGCGATGAAGCCCAGCAGTTTTCCGTACCAGCGCATGCGCACGCCCTCGGCGACCGGGCCGCAGTGTACCTGCAGGCGCGCGCAAGCCGGCGTACACTGCGCGGCCCGCCGCCGCCTCGACGAGGGCCGCTTGCCCACCACGCTGCTCCAGTCCGACCTGCCCGGCCTGCCGCTGCGCCACCGCGGCAAGGTCCGCGACGTGTTCGACGTCCCCGCCGAGCGGCTGCCGCCCGGCACGCCCGCGGGCGACTACCTGCTGATCGTCGCCACCGACCGGCTGTCCGCGTTCGACGTGGTGCTGCCCGACCCGATCCCGGGCAAGGGCGAGATGCTGTGCCAGATCAGCAACTTCTGGTTCGCGCGCACCGCGCAGATCGTGCCCAACCACCTCACCGGCATCGATGTCGCCGCCGTGCTTCCCGCCGGCACCGACCCGGCGCTGTACGCCAAGCGCGCGGTCGTGACCAAGCGGCTGAAGCCGGTGCCGGTGGAATGCATCGCGCGCGGTTACCTGATCGGCAGCGGCTGGAAGGACTACCAGCGCACCGGCCGGGTCAGCGGCATCGCGCTGCCGGACGGCCTGCGCCAGGCCGAGCAGCTGCCGGAGCCGATCTTCACCCCGTCCACCAAGGCGGCGGTCGGCGAGCACGACGAGAACATCGACTTCGACACCGTGGTGCGGCTGTGCGGGGCGGAGCTGGCCGAGGCGGTGCGCGCGGCGACCCTGCGGCTGTACCGGCACGCCGCCGAATACGCGGCCGAGCGCGGCATCCTGCTGGCCGACACCAAGTTCGAGTTCGGCACCGATGCCGACGGCCGGCTGTACGTCATGGACGAGATGCTGACGCCGGATTCGTCGCGCTACTGGCCGGCCGACCAGTACCGCATCGGCACCAGCCCGCCGAGCTACGACAAGCAGTTCGTGCGCGACTATCTCGAGACGCTGGACTGGAACAAGACACCGCCGGGCCCGCGGCTGCCGGCCGAGGTGATCGAGCGCACCCGTGCCAAGTACGCCGAGGCGCTGCAGCGGCTGGCCGGCATCAGCGTCGACTGAGCAGGCCGCGTTGGCGGTTGCGGGCCGCACGCGGCGGCGGCAAGCTCGCCGGTACCCGCCGCTCGTGCTCACGCCATGGACGCCGCCGACGCCTCGCCCGCACCCCGCCCGATCGACCGCTGGTTCGCCCAGTATTCGGGCGACCATCGCAATCGCACCAACCAGCGCATCCACGTGGTCGCGGTGCCGGCGATCCTGTGGAGCGTGATCGCGCTGCTGTGGTGCATCCCGGCGCCCGGCACCTGGTTCCGGCCGGGCATCTGGGCAGCGCTGGCGATGCTGGCCGCCTGGCTGTTCTACTGGCGCGCCTCGCGCGCGCTCGGTGTGGGTATGCTGGCGGCGTTCGTGCTGCTGTCGGCGCTCACCTGGGCGCTGCACGACGCGCTCGGCGTGCGCGCGCTGCTGTACCTCGCGCTCGGCGTGTTCGCGGTGGCGTGGGTGGCGCAATTCCTCGGCCATAAGATCGAGGGCCGCAAGCCGAGCTTCCTCACCGATCTGGTCTACCTGCTGATCGGTCCGGCCTGGGTGCTGGTCAAGCTGTACCGCAGGCTCGGCCTGCGCTACTGAGCCGAACCGCGGCACGCTGATTTCCAGCGCCCCGGCCGGCCCCGCTGGCGCTGCGTGCGAGACTGCGGTCGCGGCGCGAACCGCCGTCCCCTCCCCCTGCAGCGCCCGCCGATGCCTCCCCGCGATCTCGCGCTCGTCCTGCTGATCTGCCTGGCCTGGGCCGGCAACTTCCTCACCTCCGCCTACGCGCTGCGCGAGATCCCGCCGCTGCTGTTCACGGCGGTGCGGTTCGGGCTGCTCGCGCTCGCGCTGGTGGCGCTCCTGAAACCGCCCGCGCGCGGGCAGTGGCCGCGCCTGATCGGCGCCAGCCTCGCGGTCGGGGTGCTGCACTTCGGCCTGAGTTTCATCGCGCTCAAGCTGGCCGGCGACCTCTCGTCGCCCGCCATCGTGCTGCAGAGCTACGTGCCGATGACCGCGCTGCTGGGCTGGGCGGTGCTCGGCGAGCGCTTCGGCTGGCGCACCGGCGCGGCGATCGCGGTCAGCTTCGCCGGCGTGTTGGTGCTGGGCTTCGATCCGCTGGTGCTCGACAAGCCGATGTCGGTGCTGGTGATGCTCGCCTCGGCGTTCGCGCTCGCCGTCGGCACCGTGCTGATGAAGCCGTTGCGCGGGCTGACAGTGTGGAGCCAGCAGGGCTGGATGGCAGTGCTGAGCATCCTGCCGCTGGTGCTGCTCAGCGCCTGGTGGGAACCGCAGGGCGTGACGCAGCTGCGCGCGGCCGGGCCGATTGCGTGGGGCGGCATCGCCTATTCGGCGTTCGTGTCCTCGTTGCTCGGGCACGGGCTGTATTACGTGCTGGTGCAGCGCCATCCGGTCGCGCAGGTGACGCCGTGGCTGCTGCTGGTGCCGGTGCTGGCGGTGGCGCTGGGCGTGCTGGTGTGGGGCGATCGCCCCGGCCCGCGACTGCTGATCGGCGGCGCGATGGTGCTGGGCGGCGTGCTGATGATCGCGCTGCGCGCGCTCGCGCGGATACGCTCGCCGCTGCCGGCAAGCGCGCCCGAAGCCGGGCTTCAGCCCAAGCCGAACGTCAACGCGTCCGGCCGGAACGCGCGCGGCGCGTAGCCGAAATCGCGCCGCGCCGGCGCCGCGTCGAACACCAGGTCGGTGCGCAGGCGCGCCAGCGCGGCATCGCCGAATCCGTGCGCGCGCCCGGATGCGCGCGCGGCGGCGAACAGCAGCGCGAACAGCGGCACGGGCAGTTCGACCAGCCGCGGCGGCGGCGACAGCGTTGCCAGCACGCGCACGACCATCTCGCGGTACGGCAACGTCTCCCCGCCCGGCAGCGCATAGGCGCGCCCGTGCGCGGCCGGCACGTCGAGACAGGCCAGCGCCGCATCGGCGAGATCGTCGACATGCACCGGCTGGCGCAGGCCACGGGCGCCCCGCGGCAGCGGGAACGCACGATAACGGCGCGCGAGGTGCGCGATCCGGGTCAGGGTGGCATCGCGCCCGGCGCCGTACACGAGCGTCGGCCGCAGCACGGTCGCCGCCGGCGTGGCGTCGAACAGGCGCGCCTCCGCCTCGCGCAGGCGCCGCGCCACGTCGCGTTCCTGCGCATCCGGCGAGTCGCCCTTGACCTCGACGCTGGTCGAACCGAACGCGACCACGCGGACCTCGCGCTGCCCGCTGCGCGCGAACCATGCAGCGAACGCATCGAGCGGCCCGCAGCTCAGCACCGCATCGACGTCGGCCGGCAGCGGCGGCGGGCTCGGAAAGCCGCCCTGCAGCCAACGCACGCCGGGACACGCCGGCTGCGGCGCGCGCGAGACCGCGGTGACCGACCAGCCGGCCGCGTGCAGGCGCGCGAGCACGGCACGGCCGATCTGGCCGCTGCCACCGAACACCAGCGCATGCCTCATGCCGCCGCCGGTCGCGCCGGCAGGGTCAGGCGCAGCCAGACGTAGCCGAGCGCCGCGGAGACCACGGACGCGGCCAGGATGCCGAGCACGGCGGCGTCGTAATGATCGGGCACGCGGTAGGCCAGCGAAGCGATGAACAGGCTCATCGTGAAGCCGATCCCGCACAACATCCCCAGCCCGAGCATCGCGCGGCCATCGGCGCCGTCGGGGAAACGCGCGATGCCGAGCGTGCGCAGCAGCAGCGCCGCGCCTACGATCCCGACCGGCTTGCCGACCACCAGCCCGAGCACCACCCCGAGCGGGAGCGCCTGCAGCAGGTCGGCCGGCTGCAAGCCGCCGAGCACCAAGCCGGCGTTGGCAAACGCGAACACCGGCAGGATGCCGTACGCCACCCACGGATGCAGCGCGTGCTCGAGATGCTCGAGCGGCGAATATTCGATCTCGTCGTCCACCGCGTTGCGCTTGTCGACGTGTGGAATCATCAGTCCGGTGGCGACGCCGGCGAGCGTCGCATGCACGCCCGATTTCAGCACGCACACCCACAGCACGACGCCGAGCAGCAGGTAGGGCGTGAGTGCGGTCACCCCGCGCCGGTTGAGCAGCGCCATCGCCGCGAGCGCCGCGGCCGCCCAGGCGAGCGCGGTCAGCGACAGTCCGTGCGAGTAGAACAGCGCGATGATCAGGATCGCGATCAGGTCGTCGACTACCGCGATCGTCGACAGCAGCAGCTTCATCCCCGTGGGCACGCGCGAGCCGAGCAGCGCCAGCACGCCGAGCGCGAACGCGATGTCGGTCGCGGTCGGCACCGCCCAGCCGCGCATCGCCGCCGCATCGCCACGGTTGAGCGCGGTGAACAGCAGCGCCGGCACCGCCACGCCCGCACTCGCGCACACCAAGGGCAGGATCAGTTGGTCGCGCCCGGCGAGCTGCCCGCTCAGCATCTCGCGCTTGATCTCGAGAGCGACCAGCAGGAAGAAGATCGCCATCAGGCCATCGTTGATCCACAGCAGCAGCGGCTTGGCGATCTCGAAATCGCCGATCCGGAGCTCCACCGGCATCCGATGGAACGCGTCGTAGGCCTGCGCGAGCGGCGAGTTGGCGGCGATCAGCGCCAGGATCGCCGCACCGATCAGCAGCACGCCGCCGGCGGCCTCCAGACGGAAGAACTCGCCGAGCGCACGCAGGGCGCGCGGCAATACGGGCGCATGGACGCGGTCCTGATTCATCGGCCGGAGTATATCTGCCGCGGCCGACGCGCTCAGCCGTGGATGAGCAGCAGCTCGAAACCGATCCAGGCCACCAGCGCGGCGAGCAGCACCGCGCCCTCGCCCTTGCTGAAGCGCGAATCACCACGCAGCATCGGATAGAGCATCAGCGCGAACGCGAGTGCCGCCGGCAGCTCGAAGCGCACCAGCGACGGCGGCAACGCCAGCGTGCGCAGCGCCGCCATGCCGCCCAGCACCACCAGCAGGTTGAACAGGCTCGAGCCGATCACGTGGCCGGCGACCAGGTCGCCCTGCCCACGACGCGCGGCGGCAAGTGCGGCAGCGAGCTCCGGCAGCGCGGTGGCGATCGCCACCGGCAACAGGCCGGTGGTCAGCGGCGTCAGCCCGAGGCCGAGCCCGAACGCCGGCGCGTGCTGCACGATCAGCCGCGAGCCGAAGAACAGCAGCGCGACCGCCATGGCCACGCGCACCAGGTTCTGCCGCAGGTCGGTGGAGGTGCGCGCGTAGCCGGCGATCTCCTCGCGCACCTCAACGTTCTCCTCGCGCGTGCGCCGCAGCGCGAACACCAGCGCCACCGCGAACGCGAGCAGCAGCAGCGCGCCGTCCAGATGCGACAGCACGCCATCCAGTCCCAGAACGATCGCGAGCACGGTGCCGGCGATCAGCACCAGCAGCAGCGGCGCCAGCGCGCGCCAGCGCACCACCAGCGGCGCGGCCAGCGCCGCCCCGCCGAGCGTGAGTCCGAAGTTGACCACGTTGCTGCCGACCGCGTTGCCGAGCGCAAGCGCCTGCCGGCCCTCGGCGATCGCGTGCAGGTTGACCGCCAGCTCCGGCAGCGAGGTCGCGAACGCCACCAGCAGCAAGCCGGTCACGAACGGCGAGGCACCGAAGCGCTGCGCCAGCCCGGACGCGCCCTTGACGATCGAATCGCCACCGAGCGCGAGCAGCAGCAGACCGAGCACGAACCACCCTGCGGCTTCCAACATGGCACGCTTCCTTTTGCGGTCGGCAGGATTCTAGGGCGGCGCGGATCGCGGCCGCGTGGCGGCTACGAGCAGCCTTCGACGTAATCGACGTGCGGCGGCAGGCCGGCGCGCCACTCGGTGATGCGGCCGCTCGCGTCGGCCTCGAACAGCAGCACACCGGCACCGCCCGCCGGATCGGCGATGCGAAGGTAGCGCCCGCCTTCGACATATCGGTGCGGCTGCTCCTGCACGCCGGCGTAGCGCCGGCGGATCTCGTCGGCCTGCATGCCGACGCGGCCGCCGCCCGGCGCTTCGATGTCGGCCGCGTGCACGTCCACGCGCACGAAGCGACCGCCGTCCAGCATGAAGCCAAGCCGGAACACCTCCTCGCCGCGCACGCTCGGAATCAGGTAGCGGCAGGCGCCCTCGCCCTGTGAGCCGCCGATCGGCGCGCCCCAGGCGCGGTGCACCGCGGCCTCGTCGTCGCCGAAGCGCGCGCCCCCGAAGCCCGCGAAGGTGATCGCAGGGGCGGCATCGGCGGGCGCGGCCGGCCGCACGGGGGCGGTGGCCGGCGGCACGTCGGCGACCGGATTGTCGGGCGCCGCGGTCGGGCCCGGCGCGTCGGCAGGCGGCTGCGCGCCGCAGCCGGCGAGCCACAGCACGGACAGCAGCAGGACACGCATTCGCGGCATGACGGCGGCTCCGGTCAAGGCCGCCGCAGCTTAGCAAGCGCCCCGCACGGCCGCGTCGACGCGCCGCTCAGCGCGGCGGCTGGAAATGTTTGCGCAGGCCGGCCCAGCAGTTCTGGTAATCCTGCTGGCGATGCGCCGCCAGCAGCGCCTGTGCGGTCGGCCGGATCACCGCGCGCGTCTCGAACATGAACGCCATGGTGTCGGTGATGACGTCGGGCCGGGAGAGATCCGCGTTCGACGCCTTCTCGAACGTCGCCGCATCCGGGCCGTGTCCGCTCATGCAGTTGTGCAGCGAGCAGCCGCCCGGAACGAAGCCTTCCGCCTTGGCGTCGTATGCGCCGTGCACCAGGCCCATGAACTCGCTCGCCACGTTGCGGTGGAACCACGGCGGCCGGAACGTGTGCTGCGCGACCAGCCAGCGCGGCGGGAAGATCACGAAGTCCATGTTGGCCGTGCCGGGCGTGTCGCTCGGCGAGGTCAGCACGGTGAAGATCGACGGATCGGGATGGTCGAAGCTGATCGAACCGATGGTGTTGAAGCGGCGCAGGTCGTACGCGTAAGGCGCGTAGTTGCCGTGCCAGCCGACCACGTCGAGCGGCGAATGGCCGATCCGCGCGCGCCACAGGTGGCCCTGGAACTTGGCGATCAGCTCGAAGTCGCCTTCGACGTCCTCGTAGGCCGCGTTCGGCGTGACGAAATCGCGCGGGTTGGCGAGGCCGTTGGCGCCGATCGGCCCGAGGTCGGGCAGGCGCATCAGCGCGCCGAAGTTCTCGCAGACGTATCCGCGCGACGGACCGTCCGGCAGCTCGACGCGGAAACGCACGCCGCGCGGGATCACCGCGACCTGCTGCGGCTCGATCTCAATGACGCCCAACTCGGTGGCAAGGCGCAACCGGCCCTGCTGCGGCACGATCAGCAGTTCGCCGTCGGCGTCGTAGAAAAACCGGCCGTCCATCGAACGGTTGGCCGCGTACAGGTGGATGCCGACGCCATGCTGCGCGGCCGGCGAGCCGTTGCCGGCCATGGTGAACAGGCCGTCGACGAAATCGGTCGGCGCCGCCGGGATCGGCAGCGGACTCCAGCGCATCTGGTCCGGTGGCACCGGCGCGTCGCCGAAGTCGTTGTGGAAGCGCGCGTGCTCGTAGCGGGCGAACGGCCCGTGCATCGCCGCCGGGCGGATGCGGTACAGCCAGCTGCGGCGGTTCTCGCCGCGCGGCGCGGTGAACGCGGTGCCGGACAACTGCTCCGCATACAGGCCGTGCGCGACCTTCTGCGGCGAGTTCTGTCCCACCGGCAACGTGCCGGGGACCGCTTCGGTCGCGAACTCGTTGCCGAACCCGGACTGGTAGCCGTTGCTGGCGATCGTCATGTCGCTTGCCCCTGGTGTGTCGGGCGGCCCCCTCCCCTCCGGCGGGGACCGCCACGCGCGCGTGTTACAGCACGCCGCGGCGCATCTGGTCGCGTTCGATGCTCTCGAACAGCGCCTGGAAGTTGCCCTCGCCGAAGCCTTCGTTGCCCTTGCGCTGGATGATCTCGAAGAAGATCGGGCCGATCGCGTTCTGGGTGAAGATCTGCAGCAGCTTGCGGCTCTTCGTCTCCGGATCGGCGTCGATCAGGATCTTGTTCTTCTGCAGCCGGGCGACGTCCTCGCCGTGGTTGGGGATGCGCTGGTCGATCACCTCGAAGTAGGTGTCCGGCGTGTCGAGGAATTCGACGCCGGCCGCGCGCATCTGCTCCACCGTCTCGTAGATGTCGTCGGTAAAGCAGGCGATGTGCTGGATGCCCTCGCCGTTGTACTGCTCGAGGTATTCGTTGATCTGCGACTTCGGATCCGAGGACTCGTTGAGCGGGATGCGCACCACGCCGTCCGGTGCGGTCATCGCCTTTGACACCAGCCCGGTCTTGGCACCCTTGATGTCGAAGTAGCGAATCTCGCGGAAGTTGAACAGGCGCTCGTAGTAATCCGCCCACTTCGCCATGTTGCCGAAGTAGAGGTTGTGGGTGAGGTGGTCGATGAAGGTCAGCCCGAAGCCCTTCGGGTTCTGCTCCGCGCCCGGCACCGGCACGTAATCGCCGTCATAGATCGAGCCGGACTCGCCGTAGCGATCCACCAGGTACAGCATGCAGTCGCCGATGCCCTTGATCACCGGCGCGTCCACCGCGCGCGTCTCCGGCTTGTGGTCGACCGCCTCGCCGCCGTTGCGCAGCACCGCGTCGAGCACGTGCTGGGCCGGCTTCCTGAACCGGATCGCGAAGCCGCTGGCGCACGGGCCATGGGCGCGCGCGAAGTCGGCCGCGAAGCTGTCCGGGTCCTCGTTCAGGAGGAAATTCACTCCGCCCTGACGGTACACGGTGATCGGGCGCGAGCGATGGCGCAGCACGGCGCTGAAGCCCATGCGACGGAAATAGTCATGCAGCTGCGCACCCTGTCCTTCCGGTGCGGCAAACTCCACGAATTCGAAGCCGTCGATGCCGAGAGGGTTTTCGAACGTGGTGACCTGCATGCCGAGGTTGGGCTGCGCGCTCATGGGGCTGGCTCCAGGGGCGGACGTGGATACCGATGTTATAGTTTCATTTGAAACTAATGGCAAGGAGTGACCGATGGCGCGCGCTCCCCGTTCTGCTTCCGTAAAGCCGCGCCGCCGCGCGCACCACGTGCTCGAACTGGAGCAATTCCTGCCGTACCGCCTGTCGGTACTGTCGAACCGGGTCAGCGGCGCGATCGCCCGCGTGTATTCGGAACGCTTCGCCATGGGCATCACCGAATGGCGGGTCATCGCGGTACTCGGCCGTTATCCGGGGCTGTCGGCCAACGAGGTTGCCCAGCGCACGGCGATGGACAAGGTCGCGGTCAGCCGCGCGGTGGCCCGCCTGCTCGACAGTGGGCGGATCGAGCGCGACACCCACGGCGACGACCGCCGGCGCTCGGTGCTGCGGCTCAGCGAGGCCGGCTACCGCGTGCTCGACGAAGTCGCGCCGATGGCGCTGGCGTTCGAAAAACGGCTGCTCGCCGGCATGCGCGCGGAGGAACGCGCGCTGCTGTTCCGCCTGCTCGACCGCCTCGACGAACTGGAGCTGCAGGCCGAGGCGGAGAGCCCGTAGCGCGCCGGCGCCGCAAAAGGAAACGGCGGCCGGTGGCCGCCGTTTCGTCGTCCCCGCGCAGGCTTACTTCACGCCGTGCATCAGCTTCTGCACCAGCGGCGCGATCACGAACAGCAGGCCGCCGGCGATCAGCAGCGCCCAGAAGCCGAACGTGTAGCCGGCGTGCGCGGATTCGACGGTCATGCCGCCGGTGCCGCTGACGTGGCCGGCGAAGATGCCGGACAGGTTGTTGCCGATGCCGGTCGACAGGAACCAGCCGCCCATACCGAAACCGACCAGCCGCACCGGCGCGAGCTTCGTCACCATCGACAGCCCGATCGGCGACAGGAACAGCTCGCCGACGGTCTGGATCACATAGACCGCGAACAGCGTCCAGAACGGGATCTGGCCAGCCTCGTTCACCAGGCTGGACAGCGCGAACATCAGCAGCAGGAACGCGAAGCCGTTGAAGATCAGGCCCAGGCCGAACTTGCGCGGGATCGACGGATTGGCGTTGCCCATCCGCACCCACAGCCAGGCGAACAGCGGCGCCAGCGCGAGGATCGCGATCGGGTTGATCGACTGGAACCACGCCACCGGGAAGATCCAGCCGCCCAGGTTGCGGTCGACGATCTTCTCGGCGAGGAAGTTGAACGAGCTGCCCGCCTGCTCGAAGAACATCCAGAACATCACGTTGAACGCGAAGATCACCAGCATGGCGATCGCGCGGTCGCGCGCCACCTTGCCCTCGCGGACGCCCTCGACGAGGATCAGCACGCACAGGCCGACGAACAGCGCGCCCAGCACCCAGGCCAGCATCCCGGCGCCGATGTTGAGCAGGAAGTAGATCACCGGGATCGCCACCAGCGCGCCGATGAGCACGCCGATCACGCGGCCGCTGCCCTCGGCACCGGCCGGCGGACGGCCCACGCCCTGCAGCTGGCGGCGGCCGATCCAGAACCACACCAGGCTGAGCAGCATGCCGACGCCGGCGGCCATGAACACCGCCTTGTAGGACGGCATCTCCGGCGTGCCGAACACCTTGTCGGCGAGCAGGCCGGTCAGGATCGGCGCGACGAACGCGCCGGCGTTGATGCCCATGTAGAAGATCGTGAAGCCGGAGTCGCGGCGCGGATCACCGACGCCGTACAGCTGGCCCACCATGGTCGAGATGTTCGGCTTGAACAGGCCGTTGCCGGCAATCACCGTGGCGAGCCCGAGCCGGAACACCTGCTCGTTCGGCACCATGATCATGAACAGGCCGGCGGCCATGATCACCGCGCCCAACAGGATCGACCGCTGGTAGCCGATCACCTTGTCGGCGACGTAGCCGCCGAAGATCGCTGCGGCGTAGACCAGCGCCAGATACGCGCCGTAGAGCTGGTTGGCGGGCTGCTCGCCGGCGCCGGAGCCCTGGTAGAACTGCGCCACGATGTACAGCACCAGCGCCCAGCGCATGCCGTAGAAGGCGAAGCGCTCCCAGAACTCCGTCATGAACAGCATCCACAACGGCCGGGGGTGTCCGAGCAGGGTCGGATACTCGGGAAGGGGCGCGCGCGACGCGCTCGATGGGGCGGCTCCGCTCATGCGGTGTCCTCTCGGTTCGTGATCGGAAATGCGGTCCGCGCCGGTGCGCGGGACGGCGGAGCATTACCGACCGTGACGGAGTGCGTCAAACCGTGTGACCGCTGTTGCAGTGCAGCACGCCCGTTCAGGGGCTGCCGGCGGCGCCGATCAGCGTGCGCACCTCGAACAGCTCCGGGAAGAACGTCAGCTCCAGCGCCTGCTTCAGGAAGCCGACGCCGGAGGAGCCGCCGGTGCCGCGCTTGAAGCCGATGATCCGCATCACCGTGCGCATGTGGCGGAACCGCCAGAGCTGGAACTGGGTCTCCAGGTCGACCAGTTCCTCGCACAGGTGGTACTCGGCCCAGAACGCCGCGGTATCCCCGTAGATGCGCTCGAACACCGGCAGCAGCGCCGGATCGGACAGGTGCGGCTTCGACCAGTCGCGCTGCAGGTGCTGCGGCGGGATCGGATGGCCGCGGCGGGCCAGGTGGGCGAGGAACTCGTCGTACAGCGACGGCGCCTCCAGCACCGTGCGCAACCGCGCCTGCGCGTCCGGGTCGTAGGCGAACACCTGCACCATCGACGCGTTCTTGTTGCCGAGCAGGAACTCGATGGTGCGGTACTGCAGCGACTGGAAGCCCGACGACGGGCCGAGCACCGGGCGGAATTCCATGTACTCGGATGGCGTCAGCGTCTCCAGCACCGACCACATCTCGGTCAGCTGGCGCAGCACCGCCTTGCAGCGCGCGAAGATCTTCTGGCAGGCGTCCAGCTCGTCGCGCCGCAGGTGCGCGATCGCCGCCTCCAGCTCGTGGATCATCAGCTTCATCCACAGCTCGGAGACCTGGTGCTGGATGATGAACAGCAGCTCGTCGTGCTGCGGCGGATCGGTCAGGCGCTGCTGCGCCGACAGAAGGCGGTCCAGCTGCAGGTAGCCGGCGTAGGTCGTCCGCCCGGACAGATCGGTGTGGATGCCGGACTCGAGCGGGCGTTCGTTGCGGTCGATGCTCATGGCGGGCGCGGACTCGGGGCGCGCAGGGTACCGCAAGGGGCCCCGCCGCTGCCGGGCCGCCGGCGGAACGCACGGGCCCGGCCATGGTGCAGTGCACCGTCGAGCCGCCGAGCGTTCGCGATGCCTGCGCATGGCTGGGCGGTATGATCGCGGGCTCCCGATCCCAGAGCCCTTTCCGAATGACGGTCGCCGCACGCTTCGAGATCGAATACCTGCAGTACCTCGGCCCGGACGGTCGCGCGGTGGCGGACTTCCCCGCCGAGTTCCGCGATCCGAAGGCGCTGCTCCCGCTGTTCAAGCAGATGCTGTTCGTGCGCACGTTCGACGCGAAGGCGATCGCGCTGCAGCGCACCGGCAAGCTCGGCACCTACGCCGCCTGCCTCGGCCACGAGGCCACCCACGTCGGCATCGGTGCGTCGCTGAAGCCCGAGGACGTGTTCGCACCGAGCTACCGCGAGTACGGCGCGCAGTTCATGCGCGGGGTGAAGCCGCGCGAAGTGCTGCTGTACTGGGGCGGCGACGAGCGCGGCAACGATTTCTCCGGCCCGAAGCACGACTTCCCGTGGTGCGTGCCGATCTCCACCCAGTGCCTGCACGCGGCCGGTTCCGCGCTGACGTTCAAGCTGCGCAAGGAGCCGCGCATCGCGGTGGCCTGCTGCGGCGACGGCGGCTCGTCGAAGACCGACTTCTATGCCGCGCTCAACTCCGCCGGCGCCTACCAGCTGCCGCTGGTGCTGTGCGTAATCAACAACTTCTGGGCGATCTCGGTGCCGCGCAAGGCGCAGACCGGTGCGGAGACGCTGGCGCAGAAGGGCCTCGCCGGCGGCCTGCTGTCGCTGCAGGTGGATGGCAACGACCTGATCGCCGTGCTCGAAGGCATGCGCCGCGCCACCGAACGCGCGCGCAGCGGCCAGGGCGGCACCGTCATCGAGTTCCTCACCTACCGCCTGCACGATCACACCACCGCCGACGACGCGCGCCGCTACCGCGGCGAGGACGAGGTCAAGCAGGCGTGGGCACGCGAGCCGATCGCGCGACTGCGCACGTATCTGACCTCGCTCGGCCTGTGGAGCGAGGCCGAGGAGCAGGCCTGGGCCGAGGAATGCGGCAAGCTCGTCGACGAGGAGATCAACGCCTACCTCAACACGCCCGTGCAGCCGGTCTCCGCGATGTTCGACTACCTCTACGCCGATCCGCCGCCCGATCTGCTGGCGCAGCGCGAAGCCGCGCTGGCGCAGGAGGGCAAGGCATGAGCGCGCCGGCGATTACCCTGATCGAAGCGATCACGCAGGCGCTCGCCTACGAGATGCGCCAGGACCCGTCGGTGCTGGTGCTCGGCGAGGACGTCGGCGTCAATGGCGGCGTGTTCCGCGCCACCGCCGGCCTGCAACAGCAGTTCGGCCCCGAGCGCGTGCTCGACACGCCGCTGGATGAGACCACCATCGCCGGCCTCACCGTCGGCCTCGCCGCACAGGGCATGAAGCCGGTCGCCGAAGCGCAGTTCGACGGCTTCGTTTACCCGATGGTGGACCACATCATCTGCCACGCCGCGCGCTTCCGTTACCGCACCCGCGGCCGGCTCACCTGCCCGATGGTGCTGCGTGTGCCGTGGGGCGGCGGCATCCGCGCGCCGGAACACCATAGCGAAGCCAACGAGGCGATCTTCACCAACGTTCCCGGCCTGCGCGTGGTGATGCCGTCCTCGCCCGCGCGCGCCTACGGCCTGCTGCTGGCGTCGATCCGCGAGCCGGATCCGGTGATCTTCATGGAGCCCAAGCGCATCTACCGCCAGTACAAGGAAGTGGTGCCGGACAATGGCGAGGCGCTGCCGCTGGACGTGTGCTACGTGCTGCGCGACGGCACCGACGTCACCCTGGTGACATGGGGCGCGCAGGTGAAGGAGACGCTGGAAGCGGCGGAGAAACTCGCGGCCGACGGCATCAGCGCGGAAGTGATCGACGTGGCCACGTTGCGCCCGCTCGACTTCGCCACCATCGCCGAATCGGTCAGCCGGACCGGCCGCTGCGTGATCGTGCACGAGGCGCCGAAGACCGCGGGCTTCGGCGCGGAGATCGCCGCGCGCCTGGCCGAGGAGTCGATGTACGACCTGCTGGCGCCGGTCGAGCGCGTCACCGGCTACGACACCCACATCCCGCTGTTCCGGCTGGAGATGAAGTACCTGCCGAGCGTGGACAAGATCGTCGCCGCCGCCAAGCGCACCCTGGCCGCCAGCTGACATGCGCGCGCGCGTGATCCGCGAGTACCGCACGCAGTACCGCAGCCCGATCGGGTTCCGGGCGGGCGAGACCGTGCGGATCGGCGAGCGCGACCACGAGTGGCCGGCGTTCGTGTGGACCACCACCGCCGACGGCAACGCGGGCTGGGCGCCGTTCGACTGGCTGCGCGCGCTTGGCGACGGCCGCGCCGAGGCGCTGCGCGACTACAGCGCGCGCGAGCTCGACGTCGACGCCGGCGACGCGCTGACGCTGCGGCACGAGCTCGGCGGCTGGTGGTGGGTGCGCCATGCGGACGGCCGCGAGGGCTGGGTGCCGGCCACGCACCTGCAAATGCAGGAGGAGGACGCGCGCATGAATCCCGCCGGCGAAGCCATCGATCTTGCCGCCAAGCTGGCGCGCTTCTCCGAGCACTGGTCGCCGCGCGTGGTCGCGGAGATGAACGACTACCAGTTCAAGCTGGTGAAGCTGCAGGGCGAGTTCGTCTGGCATTCGCATGCCGACACCGACGAGACGTTCCTGGTGCTGCACGGCGAGATGGAGGTCGGCTTCCGTGACCGCGACGTGCACGTGCGCGCCGGCGAGATGATCGTCATCCCGCGCGGCGTGGAGCACATCACGCGCGCCCGCGAGGAGTGCCACGCGCTGATCGTGGAGCCGCGCGGCGTGGTGAACACCGGCGAGAACACCGACAGCGACCTGCGCGCGGCCAACGACGTGTGGGTCTGAACCGCTTCTTCGAATCGAACCATCGAACAGGACGACGCATGAGCAACAAGAAGACCTTCCTGCTGCCCGACCTGGGCGAGGGCCTGCCGGACGCCACCATCGTCGAGTGGTTCGTCAAGGAGGGCGACACGATTCGGCTCGATGCGCCGCTGGTGTCGATGGAGACCGCCAAGGCGGTGGTCGAGGTGCCCTCGCCGGTGTCCGGCAAGGTGTTGAAGCTGGCCGGCGGCCCGGGCGACATCATCGCCACCGGCACCATGCTCGCCGAGTTCGAGATCGACCCGTCGCTGCCGCAGCGCGCCGAGGGCCAGGACACCGGCCACCACCACCACGCTTCACCGGCGACGCAGAACGCGGCCTCGCCCGGCGGCAAGGGCGCCGGCGCCGATGCGCCGGGCAACGGCGACAACGTGATCGCCTCAGACGAGGGCGGCGTGATCCAGGAAAGCGGCCAGACCCGCACCGAACGTGCCGACAGCGGCACCGTGGTCGGCGCGATGCAGACCTCCGATGCCGTGCACAGCGAGCAGGCGGTCAGCGTCGGCGGCGTCAAGGCGATGCCGGCGGTGCGTGCGCTCGCGCGCAAGCTCGGCGTGGACATCACCCGCGTGCGCCCGAGCGGCGCCGACGGCGTGGTCACCATGGACGACGTCAAGCGCGCGGCGGCGGACGGCAGCGCGAAGCCGGAACCGCGTGCCGCCGGTGCCGCCGCACGCGCGGCCGCGGCGCCGATGCCTGTCCCGGCCCCCGCGGCCGCACGCAGCACGTTGTCGCAGGCCGGCAAGCCGATGCGCACGCGCCCGCCGGGCGAATCCGTCAGCGGCCAGCCCGAGCAGCTCAAGGGCGTGCGCCGCAACATGGCGCGGGTGATGGCCGATGCGCACGCCAAGGTCGTGCCCACCACACTGGTCGACGATGCCGACCTGCACGCGTGGATCGGCAAGCAGGACATCACCGCACGGCTGGTGCGCGCGATCGTCGCCGCCTGCAAGGCGGTTCCCGCGCTCAACGCCTGGTTCGACGGCGACAAGCTCACCCGCACGCTGCATCCGCACGTCGACCTCGGCATTGCGGTCGACACCGACGACGGGCTGTTCGTTCCGGCGCTGCGCAATGCCGACATGCTCGACGCGCGCGGAATCCGCGAGGGCATCAACCGCCTGCGCGCGCAGGTCGAGGACCGCTCGATCCCGCCGAGCGAGCTGTCCGGCTACACCATCTCGCTGTCCAACTTCGGTATGTTCGCCGGCCGCTACGCCACGCCGGTGGTGGTGCCGCCGTGCGTGGCGATCGTCGGCGCCGGCAAGCTGTGCCACGACGTGGTGGCGGTGATGGGCGGCATCGAGGTGCACCGCCGCCTGCCGATCTCGCTGACGTTCGACCACCGCGCCTGCACCGGCGGCGAGGCGGCGCGCTTCCTGAAGGCGCTGATCGACGACCTGGCGCTTCCGAACTGAGCGGCCGCCGATGCCCTACGTCAACATCCAGATCACCGCGGGCGCGACCCGCGAACAGAAGGCCGGGCTGGTGGCGGACGTCACCGAGTCGCTGATCCAGCGGCTCGGCAAGCGTCCCGAGCACATCCACGTCGTCATCCAGGAAATCACCGAGGACAACTGGGGCTTCGAGGGCCTGCTGACCGACGACTGGAAAGCCCGCCAGAAACGCTGACCGGAGCCCGCGCATGCCGCACAAGAGCCGCCTCGCCGGATTCATCATCGACTGCCAGACCGACGACCTGAAGGCCGCCGCCGCGTTCTGGGCGAACGCGCTCGGCTACCCGATCGGCGAGCACACCCAGGAAGGCGAGGCCGAGTACTACCAGTTCGAGGACACCGCGGCCGACCTGCACGTCGAGGTGCAGAAGGTGCCCCACCCCTCGCGCGTCCACCTCGACATCGAGACCGACGATCTGGATGCCGAGGTCGAACGGCTGGAGAAACTGGGCGCGAAACGCATCGCGTTCGTGCGGCGCTGGTGGGTGATGGAAGCGCCCACCGGCCAGCGCTTCTGCGTGGTGCGCATGCGCGAGCGTCCGAACGGCGCACCGCCGAACGAGTGGCCGTAACGGCGCCCGCATCCAACGAACCTGTAGGAGCGGCTTCAGCCGCGACCGGATGCAATGGCCTCTGGGATGCGGTCGCGGCTAAAGTCGCTCCTACCACACGTCTGGATGAGGTCGCGGCTAAAGCCGCTCCTACGCTGGGGCGGATGGCGGCCGCGGCTAAAGCCGCTCCTACGCTGGGGCGGATGGCGGCCGCGGCTGAAGCCGCTACAACGGCCGCCGGCACAACCACGCGCGACGCGCGAAGAACGCCACCGCCAGCACGAGCAGGAACACCCCGTAGGCGACCGAGGTCGCCAGCACCTGCGGCCACAGCCGGCCGTAGGCGCGGTCGGCATAGCCCAGCGCCCAGTGGTTGGCGGCGAGGAACGCCGCCAGCGCGATCGCCAGCGCGGCCACGTCGAACGCGCGGCGGGCGCGGTCGCGCGGCTGCCTCGGATAGAACCAGAACAGCGCAGCGAGGATCGCGAACCACGGCAGGAACAGGATCAACGCCAGGTTGACCTCGACCAGCGGGTTCACGCCTCGGCCTCCGCCAGGCGCGCCAGCGCGGCGATCACCTCGTCGAGCGCGACGCCGTCGCCGAGCGCGGCCACCGCCACGCCGTCGGCGCACAGCATGCCGCCGTCGCCGACCGCCAGCACGGTGCCGCCTTCGCGCTTGAGCCGCGCGATCAGCTGGCCGGGTTCGCGCGGCGAGGCGGAGCCCGTGCTCTGCAGCAGCACGCGCTCGCCCTCGGTGAGCTTGAAGTAGAAGCGGCCGTCGGCCTCGCGATACTGCTTGAACACCGGCAGCGCGCGCCTGGCTTCGCCCGCGTTTTCGCGGGCGGCCGACGCGCTGGCGAGGTTGCGCAGGCCGACCGCCTCACGCAGGCGCTGCAGCAGCGGCGTCGCGTAGCGCTCGCGCACCCGCCGCGCGCCGTCGCGCAGGATGTCCTCGATATCGGCCGGGCGCGCCATGAGCGCCTCGTACTTGTCGCGCAACGGCGCCACTTCGGCGTCGATGCGCTCGAACAGCTTCTGCTTGGCCTCGCCCCAGGCGATGCCGTCGGCGAACGCCTGGCGCATCGCCGCGGTCTCCTCCGCGCTCGCGAACGCCTGGTACAGCTGGAACACGTTGGAGCCGTCGGCGTCCTTCGGCTCGCCCGGCGCGCGCGAGTCGGTGACGATCGAGTAGATCAGCCGGCGCAGCGCGTCGCGCGGCGCGAACAGCGGAATCACGTTGTCGTAGCTTTTCGACATCTTGCGGCCGTCCAGGCCCGGCAAGGTCGCCACGTGCTCCTCGATCACCGCCTCCGGCAGCACGAAGTGCTCGCCGTAGAGATGGTTGAAGCGCTGGCCGAAGTCGCGCGCCATCTCGATGTGCTGAATCTGGTCGCGGCCGACCGGCACCTTGTGCGCGTTGAACAGCAGGATGTCCGCGGCCATCAGCACCGGGTACATGAACAGGCCGGCGGTGACGCCGGCATCGTCGTCCTCGCCGTCGGCGCGGTTGCGGTCCACCGCGGCCTTGTACGCGTGCGCGCGGTTGAGGATGCCCTTGCCGGCCACGCAGGTGAGCAGCCAGGTCAGCTCCGGGATTTCCGGGATGTCGCTCTGCCGGTAGAACCACGCCCGCGCCGGGTCCAACCCGCAGGCGAGCCAGCTCGCGGCGATCTCCAGCGTGGAGCGCTGCACGCGCGCGGGATCCTGCACCTTGATTAGCGCGTGGTAGTCGGCGAGGAAATAGAAGCTTTCCACGTCCGCGGCACGGCTGGCGGCGAGTGCCGGCCGGATCGCGCCGACGTAGTTGCCGAGGTGCGGCGTGCCGGAGGTGGTGATGCCGGTCAGGACGCGGGTCTTTTCGGGAGCCATCGGTACGGCAGGTGAACGGCGGAACCGGGAATGGTACAGGGCGCCCGCCGGCGCCCGCGCGCGGCTAACCCCACCTCGCGGGGCCAGCCGTTATTCCGGGCACCCCTCGAGGAGAACCGCCCATGCTCCGCATCGTCCTGCTGCTGTTCGCCGCCCTGTGCGGCACGCTCGCCTGCACGCCGAGCCTCGCCCGCCCGCTGGTCGAGATCGACGTGATCGACCGCGATACCGGCGAATGGCTGCCGGAATACCGCCACCGCAGCCGCAGCTGGATCGCCGGCCAGCCCGGCCATCGCTATGCGGTGCGCCTGACCAACCGCAGCGACCGCCGCGTGCTGGTGGTGCTGTCGGTGGACGGCGTGAACGCAGTGACGGGACAGACCGCGCACCCCTCGCAGGCCGGCTACGTGCTGGCGCCGTGGCAGAGCACCGAGGTCTCCGGCTGGCGCAAGTCCTACGACGACGTCGCGCAGTTCGTGTTCACCGACCTGCCCGACAGCTACGCCGCGCGCACCGGGCGAGCGGACCACGTCGGCGTGATCGGCATCGCGGTGTTCGAGGAGCGCGTGTATCCGCGCTACCACGACACGCCGGCGATCGCGCGCGAGCGCTCCGCGCCGGCCGCGCCCGCCGCGGCGGAATCCGCCGCCGACGCCACCGCGCAGGGTCTCGGTACCGGTCACGGCGCGCGCGAGTGGGCGCCGGTGGGCCGTACCACGTTCGAGCGCGCCTCGCGCACGCCCGCGCAGGTCACCGAACTGCGCTACGACGACGAGCTGGGCCTGGCGGCGCGCGGCGTGCTGCCGCGCTGGACGTGGCCACGCCGCGAGCCGGAGCCGCGCGCTTTCCCGGGCGGCTTCGTGCCGGACCCGTGAGCTGTGCCAAAACGAAGGGCCGGGTAAACCCGGCCCTCGTCCGATCCGCGCCGATGCCGATCAGCACTCGGCGTCCTTGCAGTCCTCGGCCTTGTCTTCGATCTTGTCGCCAGCCTTCTCGACGTCCTTGCCCACGCCGGCCATCGTGTTGCACGCGGTCAGCGAGGCGGTGGAAAACATCGCCAGCAGCATCAGGGCAAACAAACGCTTCATGATCGTGTCTCCTTGAGCGGTCGGTCGACCGGGCCAAAGGTCGCGGCACTCGCAACCCGTGGCCGCATCTGACGCGACCGCTCGTGAATCCAGCGTCGACTGTGGCGTGACGGCGGGTAAACGCCGACGCGGCGCATGCAGCGCGGTTCCGGGCGGTTCAGTCCGGGCGTCAATCGCGCATCAAGGTCGACTTGCCGAACAGGCTTTCGACCAGGTCCACCACCAGCTCCGCGGTGGCGTTGTGGTTGTCGAGCAGCGGGTTGAGCTCGACGATGTCCAGCGACGCCATGCTGCCGGTGTCGGCGATCATCTCCATCACCAGCTGCGCCTCGCGGTAGTTCGGCCCGCCCGGCACCGTGGTGCCCACGCCCGGCGCGATGCTGGGGTCGAGGAAGTCGACGTCGAAGCTGACGTGCAGGTGCGTGTTCTCGTCGACGCCTTCCAGCGCCTCCTCGATCGCGCGCTTCATGCCGACCTCGTCGATGTAGCGCATGTCGTAGATGTCGAGGCCGTATTCCTTCACCAGCCGCTTCTCGCCGGGGTCGACCGAACGGATACCGATCTGGCGGATTTCGTCCGGCTGCAGCGCCGGCGCGTTCCCGCCGAGATGGGTCAGCTCGCGCGGACCGAGTCCGCACAGGCACGCCACCGGCATGCCGTGCAGGTTGCCCGACGGCGTCACCTCGTAGGTGTTGAAGTCGGCGTGCGCGTCGAGCCAGAGCACGCGCAGGCGCTTGCCGGTCGCACGGCAGTGGCGCGCCACCGCGGTGATCGAGCCGATGCCGAGGCAGTGGTCGCCGCCGAGCATGATCGGCGCGCGCCCGGCCTGCAGCTCGGCCAGCACGGCTTCCATCAGCGCGTGGTTCCATTCCGCGACCTGCTGCAGGTGGCGGTAGCCGCTCACCGGCGGCTGCCACGGATTACGTGGCCCATCGAGGTTACCGCGGTCGATCACATCGACGCCGCGCGCGGCGAGCGCCTCGCCGAGGCCGGCGATGCGCAGTGCCTCCGGCCCGAGGCGTGCGCCGCGATGCCCGGCGCCCACGTCGGTGGGCACGCCAATCAGGGAAACCGGAGGAACGCTTCGGCTCATCTCGTACGCCTTCGAAATTTTCGGCCGCGCGCGGCGGCGAGGCATCAAGTATGGCCAGCGCGGTCGTCGTTGTGCCAGCCTGCCGCGCCTGCCGGTGTCCAGACCTCCGGCTTCGGCTCGAGATCGTGCTCGCGGTCGCTCGCGATCATGTGATGCTCCTCGAGCATGCGCGCGATGCGGCGCCCGACATGTTCGAAGTCGCCCGGTCCAGTCTCGCGGCGGATGCGGTCGGCCTCGCGACGGAACACGGCGTAGAACTCGCCCTCGCGGTGCATGTCGATCAGCTGCGGCAGCCGCGCCTGCAGCGCATCGAGTTCCTCGTCCAGGCGGGCGCGATCCCACGGCATCGAGGCAACGTAGTCCGCGCCGCGAGCACGGGCCGTGAAGTGCCGCCGACGAACGGTCGACGTCGCCGTCGCGATCTGTGACGTCCGACATCCGCGTGCACATGGCTGTGATCCCTGCCCGCCTAGCGTGCGGCGACCACACGGAAAGGGGGTTCCGATGGCGGACGGAGACGACGGCGTGGCCCTGCGGTTGCTGGAGGCGGCGATCCGCCCGCTGCGCTGCCACTGGGTGGAACAGGATGCGTGGGGGCACCGCGTGCAGGTGATCGCGCCGGGCCGCGACCACCCCGTGCTCGAACTGGTGCTGTCGCAGGCCACCCTGCGCGATCCGATCGGCCTGAAGTGGCAACTCGCCGACGTGCGCACGCGCCTCAAGGCGCACGGCTTCGCCCTGCAGCCGTGGATTCCGCCGCTGGAAGCGTGGTGGTTCGCCCGCGCGCATGCCGCACCGGAGGCCGGCATCCCCTGAGCCTGCGGCCGCCCCGGAGCAGCGCGTTGGCGCCGCCGTGAAGCGGGCCGCCCATACTGGGTCGCGATGTGAGGAACCCACATGAGCGCCGAGCCTGGTGACCGTCCCCGCACCGCCGCAGAGGCGGCGCCTGCGCTCGCGCCGATGGAGGCGCTCGTATCGAGCGAGGCGATCATCCGCGACGCGCTGCGCACGCTGCGCAGCCATCTCGGCATGGACGTGGCGTTCGTCTCGGAGTTCGCCGACGGACGACGCCACGTGCGTTTCCTCGAGACAGCGTCCGACTACGACACGCTGGCCGGCGACCGTTCGGATCCGCTCGAAGCCAGCTACTGCCAGCGCGTCGTCGACGGCCGCCTGCCCGACCTGATCGAGGACGCCCTGCAGCTGCCGGAGGCGGCGGCGCTGCCGATGACGCGGGAACTGCGCATCCGCACCTACCTGAGCGTGCCGGTGCGGCTCAGCGACGGGCTCATCTATGGCACGTTCTGCTGCTTCAGCACGCAGCCGCGCCCGGCACTGGGCGAGCGCGAACGCGCGCTGATGCAGGTGTTCGGCGAGTTCATCGCGCACCAGGTCGAACGCCAGCTGCAGGCGCACCGCACCCATCGAGAGCAGCGCGAACGCGTGGTGTCGCTGCTTCAGCACGACGCGCTGTCGGTGATGTACCAGCCGATCGTGCGGCTCGACGGCCACCGGGTGGTTGCGCTCGAAGCCCTCGCCCGCTTCGCCGCGACGCCCGCGCAGCCCCCGGACGTGTGGTTCCGCCAGGCGCACGAGGTCGGCCTCGGGGTCGAGCTCGAAGGCGCCGCGCTGCGCAAGGCGCTCGCCGCGCTCGACAGGCTGCCGCCGCACGTCCGCCTGACCCTCAACGTGTCGCCGCTCGCGCTGGTGGCCGGGACGTTGCAGCGGATGCTGGAGGACGCACCGGGCGAGCGGCTGATCCTCGAGCTGACCGAGCATGCGGAAGTGCCGGACTACGCGCAGCTGCGCACCGCACTGCACGACATGCGCGCGCGCGGCATAGGCCTTGCGGTGGACGACACCGGCGCAGGCTACGCGAGCCTGCGCCACATCCTCCGGCTGGAGCCGGACGTGATCAAACTCGATCTCACCCTCGTGCGCGGCATCGATCGCGATGCCAAGCGGCGCTCGCTCGCCGGCGCGCTGATCCGCTTCGCGCGCGAGACCGGCGCGCAGGTGGTTGCCGAGGGCGTGGAGACCGCGGAGGAACTGGCAACCCTGCGCGACCTGCAGGCCGATCACGTGCAGGGCTATCTGCTGGGCCGGCCGGCGCCGCTGGAGCAGGCGCTGGGCCGCTACGCGCATTGAGGCGCAATTTGGCGCCGGCGCACCGGCACGGACCCAAGTTGACCTCTATTCGCGCGCCAGCATCGAAGGCGCGATTCCGAACATCCGCCGGCACGTGCGGCTGAGGTGCGCGGAGTCGGCGAACCCCGACGCCTGCGCCGCCTCCGTCCACGACGCGCCCGCCATTCCGCGGACGATCGCCCGGTTCACGCGCGCCCACAGCAGGTAGGCGCGGAACGACACGCCGGTCTGGGCGACGAACAGGTGCCGGAACCGGCTCGGCGACAGATGCGCCACCGAGGCGGCCTGCGCCAGCGTGACCGGACGGTCGATCCGCTCGCGCAGCCATTCGACCGCGGCGGCGATGCGCGGGTCGAGCGGCGCGGGCATCGCGACATGCCCGGCGATCCGCGCCACCACCTGCTGCGCGCCGCGGATCAGCCGCGCCTCGTCGGCGCCCTGTGCGAACGCATGCAGAAGTTCGCATGCGCATGCGAGCACGTGCTCGTCCACGATCGCGGCGAACGGCGCGCAACCGTAACGGGCGATCAGCGCGCGTCCGGCCAGCGACTCGGGTTCGACGAAGACGATCGCGACCGGTTGCCCGCCGCCGTCGAATTCGTGGGCGTGGTCCGGCATGAGGATCGATGCGCGCGCTTCGTGCCAGATCGCGTCCGCGGCGGTGCGGATCCGCACCGCGGCCAACGGCGCGAGCGTGATCTGGATCGCGTGGTGCGCATGCGGCGCCGCGCGGCCGGTGTCGCGGCTGACCCAGAGGCTGCCACCGCGCCACATCAGGACGCGGCCCAGGCCGGCGGGCGAGGGAGGCAGTGCGGCGGCCATGGCATGCGGCGGGGCGGTCGGGTTGCGAAAGGTTAGCCGCTGGATTCAAGCCGGTGCGGGCCGGCGTCGCCAGAATGCACGGCCGGCCCCTGTTGGACCCGCCCCGTGTTCAACCCACGTCTTGCTGCGGCGCGCGCCCGGCGCCACCGCGCCCGCACCATCGGAACCCGCACCTTTGCAATGCCGCTGTCGCAACGCGCCACGCCGGAGTGCGCGCGATGAGCGCCGCCAGCGAGACGGTGGCGGGCACGGTGCGGATCCGGCGCGCCGTGCCGCAGGACGTGCCGCGCCTGCTCGCGCTGATGCGCGCGCTCGCAACGTACGAAGACTGCGCGGCAGCGCTGAACGCGGACGAAGCATCGCTGTCGCGCGACGGGTTCGGCGCGGTCCCGCGCTACGCGGCACTGCTGGCCGAAGTGGACGCCGACGTCGCGGGCTACGTGACCTATACGACCGGCTACTCGATCTGGGCGGCCCGCACCACGCTGCTCGTCGACGACGTGTTCGTCGCCGACGGTTACCGCGGGCTCGGCATTGGCCGCGAGCTGATGGCGGCGGTCGGGCGCATCTGCGTCGAGGACGGCCATGCGTTCGCGCGCTGGACGGTCGAGGTGGACAACGCCGCCGCGATTGCGTTCTACGAACGCTTGGGCGCGCGCGTGTCGGCGAAGGGTCTCTGCACCTGGATCCCCTCACCGCCGTCGGCGCGATGACGCCGCCGCGAGGTGGTGCCGGCTGTCGGACTTGAACCGACGACCTACCGCTTACAAGGCGGTTGCTCTACCAGCTGAGCTAAGCCGGCGCGTGCGCGCATTCTAGCCTGCGGCAACGCGCAGGCCGGCGCAGTCGAGACTCTGTCGGCGGGCGGCACCGGCGAGCGCCTGCGCGTGTGCCGCATCCAGCGTGGCGCCGGCGGCGACGTCGACCCACAGTGTGCCTGCGGCCGCGCCGCCGAGCGGCTCGGCGATCGCGGCGAAGCCGGCCGCCTGCAGCGCTTCGGCATGCCGGCGTGCGGAGGGTTCGCTGCCGAAGCGGCCGAGCGCCAGCGCATTCGCCTCGGCGCCCTCGCGGACGACGAAATAGTCGCTGAAGCCGGCCCTGGCCACGCGCGCGGCGGCGGCCTCGGCCTCTTCCGCGCTCGCGAACGGCGGCAGGTACACGCGCCAGCCGCGCGCACGCGTCCCCGGCGGCTGATGCACGGCGACCTGCGACGCGAGCGGGCGCAGGCGCGCGAGCGCCGCTTCCGCCGCCGCACGCCCGTCGAACGGACCGAGCCGGAAGCAGTGCGCGGCCCCGGCCAGCGCGCGCGCCGGCGCAGCGGGAGCGGCAGAAGCCGCGGGCCGCGCGGCTGCGCGCGCTTCGTCGGCGAGCTGCAGCGGCTCGACACCCGCCGGCAGCGGCGCCTCCGGCGCGGGCGGCGGCGGCGCATGCGTCGCCCACCACAGCGCGGTGCCGAGGTTCAACGCGGCCAGCATCACGATCGCAGCGCGCAGGAGCATGCGCGGATTCTAGGCGCCCGCTTCAGCGCGAAGTTTCGACTGCTGCCCAGATTGCGAGTCCCTCCAGCACCAGATGCGGAGCGGGACGGGCCTGCGGCAGCCTTGGCCGCAGCGCGTCGGCGCCGCCGCCGTGCAGCAGCAGTGCCGGCGCGCGACCGAGCCGCGCGTGCGCGGCGGCGAGCCGCTGTTCGATCAGCGCAAGCGCCGCGCCTTCGCAGCCCGACGCCAGACCGTCCTCGGTGCTGACGGCGAAGTCGACCGCTTCGCCACCGGCGACCGGCAGCTGCGGCGCGCGCGCG
>DASQMI010000061.1:0-57966 GCA_035645555.1 Lysobacter sp.
CGCTGCCGCCGTCGATGCGACCACCGTAGCCGAGCCCGCGCAGCAGCGCGCCGAAGTCCTCGCTGGCGACGTCGGCGACCAGGTGCGTGCGTGCCGACGCGCCGCGCCCGTTCCAGTCGCCGCTGACGGCAACGTCCTGCTTGCCGTGGCGCGCGTGCAGGCGCTCGATGTGCAGTCCGGTCGCATTCGGACGCGTGCGCACCTGCGCGTCGCCGAAGCGCTGTCCGTTGATGCGCAGGTCGTCGATGTCAAACGCCAGTGCGGGGATGCGCACCGGGTCGAACTCAGGCCCCACGCTCGCCGTCGCCGCCGCGGCGGTGGGCGCACCGGCACCCGCGGCGGTCCAGTGCACGCGCTCCCAGCGTCCGGACACGCTGCCGCGTCCGGCGGGGATCAGCACCGCACCGGCCAGTGCCGGCCCGCTCGCGCGCACCGCGATCGCCCCGCCCGGCGCCGGCGCCACCACCAGCTCGGTGTCCGGAAATACGCCGCCGAGCAGCTGCAGGCGCTCGGCGGTGACCGCGATGCGCTGCAGCGGCAACGGATCGTCGCCGGTGCCGTCGCCTTGGGTGAACGCGATCCAGTCGATCGCGTCCAGGCGCGTGATGCGGCCATCGACCACCAGCCCGGACGCGGGCGGCGGCTCGTCGACGCTGGCGCTGCCGAGGCGCACGCGCACGCCGGTGCGTCCGCCGCTGCTGCGCGCGCGCAGCGCCAGGATCGAACCCATCGTTACGCGCACTTCGCCCTCGCCCACCGGCCATGTGGTGTCGATGGTGGTCGGCAGCGCCGCGCCGGCCGGCTTGCGCAGCGGCGCCGGCAGCTCGAGCGCGGTGCCGACGAGCGCGGAGCGCAGCTGCAGCAGCGTCGGTGCGGTGCGGCCAGCGGGCACGCGCGGCACCGCGATCGCCACCGTCCACGGCGAGCGCCCGCTCACGTGCGGCCGCAGCCACGCCAGCTCCGGCGCACGCTCGAGCAACGTGCCGGCCGCCAGCACCGCATCGAGTTCCAGTTCGACGGTGTTGCGCGGCTCGCGCACGTAGGAGCCGATGCGCAGCGCGAGCTGCCCGGGCTGGCCGTCGTGGCGCACCTGCAGCGCGTCGGCGAGCACGCCGTCGCCGCGGTAGGCGATGCGACCACGCACCTGGTCGAACGCGAGCTTCCAGCGCGCATCGGCCAGCCGCGCGTTGTCCAGCCGCACCTCACCGTCCACCTGCGGCGGCGTCCCGGGCGCGAGCGGCAGCCGCAGCGCGAACGTCGTCCGCGCTGGCCCGCGCGCGCTGAGCTGGGCGAACGTGTCGCCGTAGGTCTTCTGCAGCGGGCTCTGCCGCAGCAGCGCCAGCAGCTGTGCGGCATCGGCCGCGCTCTCGGCGTTGACCGTCAGCGTGCCGCCGCTGTAACGGTCGATGTCGGCATGCACCGCCGTCACCGACACGCCGGCGAGCTGGGCTTGGCCGTCGACGCGGAAGCCGTTGCCGACGAAGCGGACTTCGCCGTCGAGCGTGTCGGTCGCGGGCCAGTCGGGCTGGAATTTGACCCGAGCGTGGTCGAGCCGGCCGACCGCTTCGAACAGGCCATCTCGGTCGAGGAACGGCCAGTGATCCAGGTCGCCGGCGATCACCGCGCGACCGTCGCGCACGTGGCCGCCGAGCAGTGCCTGGTCCAGCCAGTTCACCGCCGAGGCCGGCATCTGATGACGCACCCAGAAGCCGCGCGCCACCGGCAGCGCGGTATCGTCGACGCGCACGGCGAGATCCATCCGCGGCCGGCTGCCGTCGCCCTCGAAGCGCAAGCCGCCGCGCGCGCGCGCGCCGAAGCCGGTGCCGGCAATGCGCAGCGCGGGTGTCGCCACCTGCCAACCGGCGCCGTCGCGCCAGCCGGCGATGGTGCCGCGCAGCGCAACCTCGTGCACGGTGCCGAACCCGCTCGGCCAGTCGAAGCGCACGCGGGCGGCCGGATCGGGCTCGAACACGAAGCCGTCGCGGTCGCCTTGCAGGCGCCCGGCGAGACCATCGATACCGGGCGCGTCGCCGACCGCGCGGTAGCCGAAGCGCTCGATACGCGCCTGTGCGCGCAGCGCGCCGCCGCGCTCGCCGCTCACCGCGATGTCGCGCAGCCGCAGCTGTGGCCGCGTGCGCTGTAGCCAGTCGCGCAGCCCGGCAGGCACGCGGTCGCTGAGCGCGGCCAGCGCCAGCAGCGGATCGGCGTCGAGCGCGCGGGCGCGCACGCCGTAGCGCGCCCCGCCGGCCACGCGCAGACCATCGAGCGTCTGCGGTCGTGCGCGCTCACCGATGCGCAACCGCGCGGCGTCGAGCTGCCAGCCGCCATCGATGGCGCGCCAACGCACGCGCGCGTCGACATCGCCCCAGGCGGCCACGCGCGCAGGCGCGGTCAGGCTGCGCAACCGGACGCCTTCGAGCGCGGCGTCGAGCTTGACCTCGGTGATCCGGTGCGCACGCAGGCGTGCCCACGCTTCCGCGTCGCCGCGGCCGTTGGCCACTTCCACGCCGGCCGCGCGCAGCAGCAACGCCCATTGCGCCAGGTCGGTACCGTGCGCGCCGGCGTACAGCCGGCCGTCGCCGCGGTGGCGGTCGAACTCGAGCGCGGCATCCAGCGGCTGCGCGCCGGCGCGCAGCTGCGGCCACGCGCGCAGCCCGGCGTACACCTGCTCGCCGCTGACGCGCAGGCGCAGGTCGATGCGCGGCACCCGGACATCGATGCCGAGCGCGGGCGCCACCACCGTGAGCTTGCCGCCGATCACCTGCAGTTCGCCGAGCGGCTCCAGCGCCGCCAGCGGATCGCCGTCGCCGGCCTGCTCCTCGCCGGGCAGGCCGCGCACGCGCCAGCGGCCGTCGTCATGGCGCTCGAGGGTGAGGTCGACGCCGCGCAGGCGCAGCTCGGAGAACGGATGCCCGGGCAGCAGTCCGGCGTACAGCGACACCAGCATCTCGGTATCGCCGACCACGAACGCGCCGCGGCCGGCGCCCACCCGCAGGTTGTCCAGCCGCAGCAGCGGGCCACGCCGGGTCCATTCCGTGCGCACGCGGTCGAACGCGACCGGCTGGCCGGCGCGTTCGCTGAGCCAGGCGGCGATGCGCTCGGGATGCTCCTCCGCGAGCGGCAGCGCTTGGCTGGCGAGGCCGAGCGCCATCGCCAGCAGCACGAGCGCCACTGCCGCCGTGTAGCCGAAGCCACGGCGCAGCAGGCGCAACCGGCGGCGCAGCGGCGTGGTCATCGGCGCACGCCGCACCCGCACGCCGCGGTGCGCGCGCTAGAGCAGCACCACATCGAACTGCTCCTGCGCGTACTGCTCGTCGGCCTGGAAGCGGATGCTCTTGCCGAGGAATTCCTCCAGCTCGGCCACCGCCGCCGATTCCTCCTCGGTGATGCGCGCGACCACTTTCGGCGAGGCGATCACCAGCAGCCGCTGTGCGTCGAACTGGCGCACCTGGCGCACGATGTCGCGGAAGATCTCGTAGGTCACCGTCTCCGGCGTCTTCACCGTGCCGCGCCCGCTGCATTCGCTGCACGGCTCGCACAGCTGGCGCTCCAGGCTCTCGGTGGTGCGCTTGCGGGTCATCTCGACCAGCCCAAGCGGCGAGAACTCGTACACCGTGGTCTTGGCATGGTCGCGCGCCAGCGACTTCTCGAGCTGGCGCAGCACCTGGCGCCGGTGCTCCGGGTCGACCATGTCGATGAAGTCGATGATGATGATCCCGCCGAGGTTGCGCAGCCGCAGCTGGCGCGCGACCGCCTGCGCAGCCTCGAGATTGGTGCGGAACACCGTCTCCTCGAGGTTGCGCTGGCCGAGGAACGAGCCGGTGTTGACGTCGATGGTGGTCATCGCCTCGGTCTGGTCGATGACCAGGTAGCCGCCGGACTTCAGCGGCACCTGCTTGTCGAGCGCGCGCTGGATCTCGTCCTCGACGCCGTAGAGGTCGAAGATTGGCCGCGCGCCGCCGTAGTGCTCGATCTTCTCGGCGAGTCCCGGCATGTACTGCGCGGCGAACGCGCGCAGCTTTTCCGAGGTCTCGCGCGAATCCACCCGCACCTTCTCCACCCCGCGCCGCATCAAGTCGCGCACCGCGCGCATCGGCAGGCTGAGGTCCTCGTAAACGCGCTCGCCGACCCCCGCGCTCTGCGAGCGCTCGGCGATCAGCCCCCACGCGCGGCTCAGGTAGGCGATGTCCTCGGCGAGCGCTTCCGCCGGCTGACCCTCGGCATTGGTGCGCACGATGTAGCCGTGCTCGGCGCCGGGCGTGAGCTCGGCGACGATCGACTTCAGCCGCGTGCGCTCCGCCTCGTCCTCGATGCGCGCGGACACGCCGATCACCCGCGTGCGCGGCAGCAGCACCAGGTAGCGCGACGGCACGCTGAGCTGCGTGGTCAGGCGCGCACCCTTGCTGCCGATCGGGTCCTTGACCACCTGGACGATCAGCTCCTGGCCTTCGCGCAGCAGCTCGGTGATCGGTCGGGTCGGCGCCGGCGGCAGCGGCGCGTCGCCCTCGCCGGGTTCGGCGATTGCCACCGGCTTGACGATGTCGCTCGCGTGCAGGAACGCCGCACGCTCCAGGCCGATCTCGACGAACGCGGCCTGCATGCCGGGCATCACCCGCTGCACCTTACCCTTGTAGATGTTGCCGACCACGCCGCGCCGCCAGCCGCGCTCGATGTGCAGCTCCTGCAACATGCCGTTCTCGACCACCGCCACGCGGGTCTCGCGCGGAGTGACGTTGATCAGGATCTCCTCGGTCACGCGCTCACCCCGCCGCGTCGATGGCGAGCGGACGCACGGTTTCGGCCGCGGCGAGCGGACCGAGCCCGAACCCGGCGAGCAGCCGCGCGGTCTCGTGTAGCGGCAGCCCCATCACGCCGGAGAAACTGCCGTCGAGACGGCTCACGAACACCTCGGCACGCCCCTGGATGCCGTACGCGCCGGCCTTGCCGTCGGCTTCGCCGGTGGCGACGTAGGCGGCGATCTGCGCTTCGCTCAGCGCTGCGAACGTGACCTCGGACACGCTTACCGCCTGCAGCTCGCGGCCGCGTCCGACCAGGGTCACCGCCGAGAGCACCAAGTGCGCGCGGCCGGACAGCCGGCGCAGCATGCGCGCGGCATCGGCGGCATCGGCGGGCTTGCCGAACACCTCGTCGTCGAGCACCACCTCGGTGTCGGCGCCGAGCACCAGCGCATCGGCGTCGCCGGCGACACGCTGCAGGCCGCCGTGGGCCTTTTCGCGGGCCACGCGGCGGACGTAGTCTTCGGCGGATTCGTGGGCGCCGCGGTGTTCCGGGATATCGAGGTCGAGCACGCCGAACGGCAGGCCGAGGCGACCCAACAGCTCGCGGCGGCGGGGGGATTTCGAGGCGAGATAGAGCATCGGCCGAAGGATAACCCGCGCTGAGCGGACGCCACCCGCCCCCGTGGGCGTCGACCCCGTCACGACTCACCGCTCGTTCACCACACCGGCAACACCCTTGCCCCGTTCACACAGGAGTGAAAGATGACCTTGTCCCTGCGCTCGCTGGCGCTCGCCACTGCGCTCGTGCTTGGAACCCCCGCCATGACCGCCCAGGCCCAGACCGTTCCGGCCGTCGCCACCGACGGCACGCTGCTGCAGGTGTCCGCGCAGGGCGACGTGCGTCGCGTGCCCGACATCGCGGTGGTGTCCACCGGCGTGGTCACCCAGGCGCCCGACGCGAACGCCGCGATGCGCGCCAACGCCGAGCAGATGGCAAAGGTGGTCGCCGCGATCAAGGCCGCCGGCATCGCCGAGCGCGACATCCAGACCAGCGGCGTCAACCTGTTCCCGCAGTACCACTACACCGAGAACCAGCCGCCGAAGATCACCGGCTACCAGGCCAGCAACACGGTCAACATCAAGATCCGCGACATCGCCAAGACCGGGCGCATCCTCGATGCGCTGGTGGCGGTCGGCGCCAACCAGATCAACGGCCCGAGCTTCGACATCGACCGCAAGGACGCCGCGCTCGACGAGGCGCGCCAGGACGCGATCGCCAAGGCGCGCGCGCGCGCCGAGCTGTACGCGAAGACGCTGGGCATGCGCGTGCGCCGCATCGTCAGCGTCAGCGAGAACAGTGGCATGTTCCCGCCGCCGCGGCCGATGCAGGCGATGGCGATGGGCAGGGCCGAGAAGATGGCCGCCGACACCGTGTTGGCGCCGGGCGAGAACGAACTGAGCGTCACCCTCGACGTGGTGTTCGAACTGGGACAGTGACATGAGCACGCGCGACCCGAACGAGCGTCAGGCGGGCGGTCCGCTGCCGTCGCCCGACCCGCGCCCCGGCCGGAATCCGGGCTACGACGAGAGCCAGCCGCGCCACCCGGGCGAGGCGCCGGTGCCGGTGCCGGGCGAGTACGCCGGCAAGCAGCCCAACCCGGAAGCGGGCGGGCTGGAGCGTCCGCCCGGCGCCGATCCGGATCTGGCCGGCGACACCTGAGCGCTCGGCGGTCGCAGCAGGACGGCCCGCTTCGGCGGGCCGTTTTTTTGCCCGGGCAACCCCGCCACGGCCGCTCGCGCGTTTCGAGTCGGTGAGCGCAGCACGCGCGCAACCCGGAGGTGGCCATGTCGAACCCTGCCCTGACCCCGCACGCGCCGCTGGATCCGGCCCGCATCGCCGCCGGCGCCGGCGCGATCGCCGCCAACGTCGCCCTGTTGCTGCTGCTGTTGGCGCCACTGTCGCCGCCGGTCGCGCCGCCGCCCGCGGAGACGACCGTGGTCCCGATCATCCCGGTGCCCCCGCGCATCGTGACGCCGCCGCCGGTGGTGCCGGTGCGCCCGCCGCGCACGCCGCAGCCGGTCGCCACGCCGGCCCGCCCGGAGGTGCCGCCTGTGGACATGGTGCCGGTGGTCGAGCCGCTGCCCGGCGACCTCCCGGCGGATCCGCCGCTGCCGCCGCTCGCCGGCGATCCGGCGCCGACGCTCGATCCCGCCCCTGCGTCGGGCGCGGCTCTCGCCTACCGCCATGCGCCACCGCCGCCCTACCCGGTGCAGGCGCTGCGCGAAGGGCTGCGCGGCACGGTGGTGCTGCGGGTGACCGTGGACGTCGACGGCACGCCGATGGACGTGGCGGTGGAGCGCAGCAGCGGCCATCGCGTGCTCGACACGGCGGCGCGGCGGCATGTGCTGGCGCGTTGGCGGTTCGAACCCGCGGTGCGCGACGGCGTCGCGGTCCGCGCGGTCGGGCTGGTGCCGATCGAGTTCAACCTCGAACGCTGAGGGCGTCAGGCGCGGTGGTACGGATGACCGGCCAGCAGCGCCGCCGCACGGTAGAGCTGCTCGGCGACGATCAGCCGCACCAGCATGTGCGGCAAGGTCATCGGCCCCAGCGACCACTGCTCGTCGGCACGCGCGATCACGTCGGGGGCGTGGCCCTCGGGGCCGCCGATCAGCAAGGCGAGGTCGCGGCCCTGGGTGCGCCAGTGTTCCAGCCGCTGCGCCAGCTGCTCGGAACTCCAGGCGCGGCCGCGCCCGTCGAGCGCGACCACCTGGGCCTGCCGCGGCAGCGCGGCGAGCACCCGCGCACCTTCCTCGGCAGTGGCGCGCGCGGGGTCGCGGCCCTTGCCGCGCAGGCCGGGCTCGATTTCCACCAGCTCCAGCGGCAGCCAGTGCGACAACCGCTTCTGGTACTCGGCGAACCCGTCAGCGACCCAGCGCGGGGCGCGCTCGCCGACGGCGATGAGCCTGGCCTTCATGGGGAATCCGGGAAGGAACGCCGGACGCAGCCTACGCCGCGCGGACCTGAGACGCGAACGGCGCCCGCAGGCGCCGTTGGCGATGCCGCGCGAGGCCGGGGCTCATTCCTCGCTGTCGTCGTACGGCGCGTCGTCGGGCCGCTGGTCGCCCACCGTCCACAGCCGCTCCAGCGCGTAGAACTCGCGGATGCGCGGCAGCATGATGTGCACGACCACGTCGCCGAGATCGACCAGCACCCACTCCGCCTCACGCTCGCCTTCCACGCCGAGCGGCATGACGTCGAGGTTCTTGGCGAACTTGATCACCTGGTCGGCGATCGACTTGACGTGCCGCGTCGAGGTGCCCGAGGCGATCACCATGTAGTCGGTGACGCTGCTCTTGCCGCGCACGTCGATCTCGACGATGTCCTTGGCCTTGAGGTCTTCCACCGCGGCGTGGACGGTCTTCAGCAGGACCTCGATCGGCGGCGGCGGGTTCGGAAGCTGGGTCCGGATGACGTGGGCTGGGCTGGTCAAGTGCAGTGGCTCTGGCGGGAAGACGGCGCGGACGCTGCCGCGATTATACGGGACGGGAGTCTCACCCCGGCCCGGCGTAGAGGGCGTGACGGTCGATGTAGGCGGCCACCGCCGGCGGCACCCAGGCGCGCCACGGCCCGCCGGCGGCGATCGCGCCGCGGATCGCGCTCGCCGAGGCCGGATGCAGCGGGTGCCGCAGCCGGAACACGCGCCCGGCGGGCGCGGCGGCGAGCGCGTGCGGGTCGTCGCTCCAGCGTGTCGCAACCGCCTCCTGCAGCGCCGGCGCCAGCGTCTGCAGCGGGCTGTCGGCGCGCTCGGCGACCACGAAGTGGGCCAGATCGAACAGCGCGCGCCAGTCCTTCCAGCCCGGCAGGCCGAGGAAGCTGTCGGCGCCGACCAGCAGCGCGATCGGCGCCTCGGGCCCGATCTCCGCACGCAGTTCGCGCAACGTGTCGACGCTGTAGGACGGGGTCGCCCGGCGCAACTCACGCAGCTCGACCGCCAGTCCGCGCTCGCCGGCGACCGCCAGCTCGACCATGCGCGCGCGATGCCGCGCGTCCGCGCCAGGCGCCGGCCGATGCGGCGGGTCGGCGGCGGGCATCAGATGGACGGTGGTGCCGAACGTGTCGCGCGCGGCGCGGGCGATGCTGAGGTGCCCGTCGTGGATCGGATCGAACGTGCCGCCGTAGAGCAGCCGCAGCGCCACCTCACGCCTCCAGCAGGCGTGCCGCGCGCGGCTCGGCGACCGCCAGCAGCAGCCGTTCGAGCGCCTGCCAGGCATCGCCGGGCTCGCGCCCCTTGGCGATGCGATCGATGCGGCCGGCCGCGACCACGAACGCTTCCCAGCGCGGCGCAGGATGGCGCTGCAGCGCACGCCGATAGACCGGCTGCTTGGAATCCCACACCCGTTGCGCGCGGAACTCGGCAGCGAGGTTGCCGCCGCGCGCGGCGGCGCGCGCGAGAGCGGCGGTGCGCTGCAGCTCCATCACCACCATGCCGAGGAGGCCCGGCACCGCCTCGCCTTCGGCACGCAGGCCGGCGAGCATGCGGCTGACTTGCACGCCCTGGCCGTTGAGCGCCGCATCCATCAGCCGGAACACGTCGAAGCGCGCGGCATCGGCCACCAGCGCCTGCATCCGCGCCGCATCCAGCGGCGTGCCGTCGGCGAGCAGCGCGAGCTTGTCGATTTCCTGCGCCGCGGCGAGCAGGTTGCCTTCGACGCGGTCGGCCAGCAGCTGCACCGCATCCCGTTCGGCGCGCAGGCCGCGCGCGCGCAGGCGGCGCTCGATCCATTCCGGCAACTCGTGCGGCTTGATCGGCCACGCCACCGCGACCGCGCCGATGCGCGCGATCGCTTCGCTCCACGCGCCGCCGTGCTGCTTGCTCCACTCGTTGCAGGTGATGAGCAGCACCACGTCGGGAGGCGGGTTGGCGCAGAACTCGGCGATCACCTGCGCGCCTTCCTTGCCGGGCTTGCCGCCCGGCAGGCGCAGTTCGACCAGCCGGCGCGCGGCGAACAGGCTGGGCGCATTGAAGCTGGCCGCGAGCGCGTTCCAGTCCGGCTCGCGGGCGTTGCCCTCGGCCTCGTGCACTTCGCGTTCGGTGATGCCCTGCGCGCGCGCCGCGGCGCGCACCGCGTCGGCGGCTTCCAGCACGCGCAGCAGCTCGGCGCCGGCGATCAGGTAGGCAGGGCGAAGCCCGGCGTCGAGCTGGGCGACCAGCTGTTCGGGCTTGAGCTCCATCGCTCAGCGCGCGGGCGCGTCGCCCTCGCCGTCCGCGTCCTCGGCCTCGAGCGCCTCGGCGGCACGCTCGGCGGCGCGCGCGGCGTCCGGCGCGGTCGCCGTCGGCATGCGCTGCACGCCGGTCGCCGGGTCGGCTGCGCCGCGCACCATCACGGCGTCGATCCGTCGCAGCACCGAAGCGGCCATCTCGCGCTGCAGCTCGTGCTGCAGGATCTCGCGCTCGCCTTCGGTGCCGATCGCATTGGTCGGGCTGGACACGTAATCGCGCGACAGCTCGATCGCCTGCCGCGGCACCAGCGCGGTGCCGTCGGCGGCGCGCAGCTCGAACACGACCGCATAACGCAGCGAAAACTCCTGCGCGCGGCCGAACTGGTCGACCGCGATCGGCGTGTCGCCCCAGCGCTCGGAGATCAGGTCGAGCACCGCCGCGTTCTCGTCCTCGGCGGTCGCCGCCTGCGCGCCGGCGCGGGTGAGCGCCTGCGCCAGGTCGTCGGCGAGCGGGCTGTACGGGTTGCCGGAGGCCACCCGCACGGGGCCGAGATCGGGCGGCAGCGTCAGCGCGCTGCGCAGGTGGAAACCGCACGCCGACAGGGCGAGCGCGAGGGCGATCGGAACGAGGCGACGGATCATGCGCGCAGTCTGGACGAGGGGGCGGTTGCCGGCAAGCGTGGCGCCAGCGGCGCTCACACCACGATGTTGACGATCTTGCCGGGCACCACGATCACCTTGCGGACCGTCTGGCCCTCGAGGAACTTGGCGACGTTGGGCTCGGCCATCGCCTGGCGTTCGATCGCCTCGCGCTCGGCGCCGACCGGCGCCTCGATCGTGCCGCGCAGCTTGCCGTTGACCTGCACCGCGAGCGTGACCGCGTCGCGCACCAGCGCGGCGGCATCCGGCTGCGGGAACGGCACGTCCTCCAGCACCGTCTCCGGATGGCCGAGCACCTGCCACAGCGCATGGCAGAGGTGCGGCGTGACCGGGTTCAGCAGCAGCACCATGGTCTCCAGCGCCTCGTGGCGCACCGCGCGGCCCTGCTCGCTCATGTCGTCGAACTTCGACACCGCGTTGAGCAGCTCCATCAGCGCGGCGATCGCGGTGTTGAAGCTGTGGCGGCGGCCGTAGTCGTCGCCGACCTTCTGGATGGTCTCGTGCAGCTGGCGGCGCAGCGCCTTCTGCGCCGGCGTGAGGGCGCCCGGATCGACCACCGGGTGGTCGGGCTGAGCGGCGTGCGTCACCACCTCGCGCCAGAACCGGCGCAGGAAGCGCGCCATGCCCTCGACGCCGGCCTCGTTCCACTCCAGCGACTGCTCCGGCGGCGCGGCGAACATCGAGAACAGCCGCACGGTGTCGGCACCGTAGCGCGCCACCATCAGCTGCGGATCGACGCCGTTGTTCTTCGACTTCGACATCTTCTCGGTGCCGCCGATCTGCACCGGCAGCCCGTCGAGCTTGGACACCGCGCCGACGATGCGACCGCGCTCGTCGCGTTCGATCTCCACATCGGCGGGGTTGATCCACTCCTTCGAGCCGTCCGCACTGTCGCGGTAGAACGTCTCGGCGATCACCATGCCCTGGCAGAGCAGGTGCGTGGCCGGCTCGTCGGACGCGACCAGTCCGGCATCGCGCATGAGCTTGTGATAGAAGCGGAAGTACAGCAGGTGCAGGATCGCGTGCTCGATGCCGCCGATGTACTGGTCGACCGGCAGCCAATGGTTGGCGCGCGCATCGATCATGTCGGCCGCGCCCGGCGAGGTGTAGCGCGCGTAATACCAGCTCGACTCCATGAAGGTGTCGAACGTGTCGGTCTCGCGCTCGGCCGCACCGCCGCATTGCGGGCAGGTGGTCTTGCGCCACTGCGGATCGCTCTTGATCGGCGACTGCACGCCCGAGAACGCCACGTCCTCCGGCAGCACCACCGGCAACTGGTCTTCCGGCACCGGCACGTCGCCGCACTTCGGGCACAGGATCACCGGGATCGGGCAGCCCCAGTAACGCTGGCGGCTTACGCCCCAGTCGCGCAGGCGGAAGTTGACCCGGCGCTGGCCGCGGCCTTCGGTCTCGAAGCGCGCGGCGAGCGCCTCGAACGCCTGCGGGTAGTCCATGCCGTCGAGCTCGCCGGAGTTCACCAGCCAGCCGCGCTCGGTGTAGGCGCCCTCTTCCTGGATGCGCCGCTCGAAATCGGCGACCACCTGCACCGCCGCGCGGGTGTCGTAGGCGTCGGTGGCCGGCTGCTTGCCGAGAGCGGTGCTCATCGGGTCGGCGTGATGGGCGAGGTCCTCGCCGATCTCGGACAGCGCATCGCGCACTTCGGTCGGCACCACCACCATGCGGACCGGCAGGCCGTATTTCTTCGCGAACTGCCAGTCGCGCTCGTCGTGCCCGGGCACGCCCATCACCGCGCCGGTGCCGTAGTTCATCAGCACGAAGTTGGCGACGTACACCGGCACGTCCTCGCCGGTGAGCGGGTGCACTGCACGCAGACCGGTGTCGATGCCGCGCTTCTCCTGCGTTTCGAGCTCGGCCTCGGAAACACCGCCGCGGCGCAGCTCCTCCAGGAATGCGGCCAGCTCGGGATCGGACGCTGCCGCCTGCTTGGCCAGCGGATGCTCGCCGGCGATCGAGACGAACGTGACGCCCATCAGCGTGTCCGGACGCGTGGTGAACACGCTCAGCGGCGCCAGCGGGCGGCCGGCGCCGTCGCGCACATCGAAGCGGATCTCCAGCCCCTCGCTGCGCCCGATCCAGTTGCGCTGCATGGTCTTGACCGCTTCCGGCCAGCCCGGCAGGCGGTCGAGCTCGTCGAGCAGCTCCTGCGCGTACGCGGTGATTTTGAGGAACCACTGCGGGATCTCGCGCTTCTCCACCAGCGCACCGGTGCGCCAGCCGCGGCCGTCGATCACCTGCTCGTTGGCGAGCACGGTCTGATCGACCGGGTCCCAGTTGACGACCGAGTTCTTGCGGTACGCGAGGCCCTTCTTCATCAGCCGCACGAACATGCGCTGTTCGTGCACGTAGTAGTCGGGCCGGCAGGTCGCGAACTCGCGCGACCAGTCGATGGCGTAGCCCATCTGCTTGAGCTGCGCCTTCATGTGCTCGATGTTGGCGTAGGTCCACTTCGCCGGCGCGGTTCGGTTCTTGATCGCGGCGTTCTCGGCCGGTAGGCCGAACGCATCCCAGCCCATCGGCTGCAGCACGTTGTGGCCGGTCATCCGCTTGTAGCGGCTGATCACGTCGCCGATGGTGTAGTTGCGCACGTGCCCCATGTGCAGCGCGCCCGACGGGTACGGCAGCATCGACAGGCAGTAGAACTTGGGCTTGTCGGCGGCCTCGTCGACCTCGTAGGCGCGGGTGACCTCCCAGTAGCGCTGGGCGGCGGCCTCGACGGCCTGGGGGTCGTACGGTCGAACGTCGGCGTCTGCGGACACGGCAGGCAGGGCAGGAAAAAGGGAAGCCGAAGCCTACCGCAGCGCAGCAAATCCCGTCACGCCGCTGAGCTGAATCCGCCGGCGCCGCACGGCGGGCCCGCGCCGCCGAGCACGCTCCCGAGCTCAGCCCGCGCGCGAATGCCGGCCCGCGCGTGCTTCAATCGGCCATCCGACAAGGAGATGCCGCGATGCCCCGCACGTCCCGCCTGCTGTTCGCCCTTGCCCTGGCGCCGTTCTGCGCCGCCGCAGCCGAACCGGTCGCGCTGCAGTGCGAGCGGCTGTTCGATGCGCGCAGCGGGCGCCTGCTCGATGCGCGCACGGTGGTGGTCCGCGACGGCCGCATCGTCGACGTGCTGCCCGGACGCGCGCAGGTCGAAGGCGCGAAGGCGGTCGACCTCGCCGGCCATACCTGCTCCCCCGGCTGGACCGACCTCCACGTGCACCTGGACCAGGAGTCCAGCCCCAGCAGCTATGTGGAGGAATTCCGCCTCGACCCGGTCGACTTCGGCTTCCGCGCGGTCGGCTATGCGGAGAAGACGCTGATGGCCGGCTTCACCAGCGTGCGCGACCTCGGCGGCGACATCACCCTCAACCTGCGCGACGCGATCAACCAGGGCCACCTCAAGGGCCCGCGGATCTTCGCGGCGGGGCGCTCGATCGCCACTACCGGCGGCCACGCCGACCCCACCAACGGCTACAACAGCGAGCTGTCGCACCTGCTCGGCACGCCGGGCCCGACCGAGGGCGTGGTCAATTCGCCCGACGAGGCCCGCCAGGCAGTGCGCCAGCGCTACAAGGACGGCAGCGACGTCATCAAGATAACCGCGACCGGCGGCGTGCTCTCCTACGCGAAGTCAGCCGACGCGCCGCAGTTCACCGTGGAGGAGATCCGCGCGATCGTCGACACCGCGCGCGACTACGGCTTCAAGGTCGCCGCGCACGCGCACGGCACCGAAGGCATGAAGCGCGCGGTGCAAGCCGGCGTGACCAGCATCGAGCACGGCACCTACATGACCGACGAGGTCATGGCGCTGATGAAGCAGAAGGGCACCTGGTACGTGCCCACCCTGTACGCCGGCCGCTTCGTCACCGAGAAGGCGAAGCAGCCGGGGTATTTCCCGGAGATCGTGCGGCCGAAGGCGGCGCGCGTCGGCGCCGACATGCAGCAGACGTTCGCGCGCGCCTACAAGGCGGGGGTGCGGATCGCGTTCGGCACCGACATGGGCGTCGGGCCGCATGGCGACAACGCGCGCGAGTTCGTCTACATGGTGGAAGCCGGCATGCCCCCGGCAGTCGCGCTGCAGGCGGCCACGATCCGCGCCGCAGAGGTGCTCGGCGTCGACGACCAGGGCGTGATCGAGCCCGGCAAGCGTGCCGACATCGTCGCCATGCCCGGCAACCCGCTGGAGGACATCGGCATGGTGATGAAGGTCGACTTCGTGATGAAGGACGGCGTCATCTACCGTCAGCCATGAGCCGGAGCGCGCTGCTCGCGCTGCTGCTCGCCGCGCCGCTCGCGCACGCGGCGCCTTCGTTGCCGGCGTACCGTGAGTTCGACGACTGGCTGGTGGCCTGCGACAACACCGGCCATTGCGAGGCGCGCGGGCTGCAGGACCGCGCCGATGCGCTCGCGCTGGTGCTGCGCCGCGACGCCGCCGCAGGTGCCGTGCCGGTGCTCGAACTGCGCGCGCTGGCCGACCCGCACCTGCCGCCGGCATTCGCGTTCGACGGCCGGGCGGTGCCGATCGACGCACGCGACTGGTTCGTGCACATCGAGGAACTCGACGGCGCGGACGCGTACTGGCTGCGCAGCCGCGGCATCGCTGCGGTTCACAAGTTCGTCGATGCCGCGCGGCGCGCGCAGCGCGTCGGCATTGCCGGCGAGCATGCGCACGGTTCGCTGGCCGGCCTCAACGCCGCGTTGCTGTTCATCGACGAGGTGCAGGGTCGGGTCGGCACGCGCGGCGCGCTGCTGGCGCGCGGCGAGCGCGACGACGGCGCGGTGCCGCCCCCGCGCCCACCGCCCGTGCTGCGCGCTTCGCCGTGGAGCGGTGCCCAGCCGGAGGCGCGCGACGCCCGCCGCTACCTGCAGCGCCTGCCCTCGCCCGCCGACTGCGATGACGACGCAACGCCCGCCGACGGCACGCTGGTCGCGATTTCCGCCAGCGAGGCGATCGCGCTGGTGCCGTGCCTGCGCGGTGCCTACCAGACCACGTATGCGCTCTACCGCGGCCCGCGTGCTGCCCCGGAGCGCGCACGCCCGCTGACACTGGTGCTCGATCCGCTCGACGGTCGTCGCCAGCCGGCACTGCTGGCCAACGTCGCCTACGACCCGGCGACCGCCACCCTGCGCGCCCACGCCAAGGGCCGCGGCCTGTTCGATTGCGGCGACCGTGCCGAGTGGGTGTTCGACGGCCGCACGTTCGAACTGGCGGACTACCGCCGGCAGGATCGCTGCGGCGGCACTGCGCCTGGCGACTTCCCGGTGCTGTGGCGCACGCGGGTGCTCGCGGAGCCGCCGCGATGAGCGGCGAGTGGATCGGCTACGTCGCCGCGGCGCTGACCACGGTCGCGTTCGTGCCGCAGGCGTTCAAGACCATCCGCAGCAAGGACACGCGCGGCATCTCGCTGTCGATGTACGTGGTGTTCACCAGCGGGGTCGCGTGCTGGCTCGTCTACGGCCTGATGCTCGGCTCGTGGCCGATGATCCTCGCCAACGTGGTCACGTTCGCGCTGGCGGCGACGATCCTGGCGCTGAAGCTGCGCTACCGCTGAGCACGACGAACGACAGCAGCCACAGCAGCAGCGCGAGCCGCTGCGCCAGCGCCGCCGGCAGCAGCAACTGCGGCAACGCCGCCAGCACCAGCACCAGCAGCGCGGCCGCGGCGAGGAACGGCGCGCGCGCGCGCCCTCCGGGCAGGCGCGACAACCCCCACGCCAGCAGCGCCGCGCCGGGCACGTACGCTACCCACCACAGCATCCACGCCCCCGCATGCAGGCGGCTGGCGTCGCTGTCGAGGTCGCGGGGATCCAGCGGCAGCAGGCCCTGCAGCGCGAACGCCAGCGCCGACAGCGCCAGCATCCAGCAGCCCAGCCGCGCGCCCCAGCGCACCGGCGAGGGCAACCGCCCGCGCAGCCGCACCGCCGTCCAGGCCGCCAGCAGGCCCGGCACCATCCAGCCGAACACGGCGAACCCGGCCGCGCCCGGAAGTCCGGGCGCACCCAGTAGCGCGAGCGGATGGCGCGCGTGCGAATAGCCCTCGAGCGCGGCGCCAGCCACCAGCGCGGCGGCCACGCACGAGGCGAGCGCGAGCCAGGCGGGAAGCGCGGTGCGGTCCAGCCGCGGACGACGGCGTGCAGTCATGCCCCATGCTAGCGTGCCGCCGCCGGCTTGAAGGATGCCGGCGCGCCCTCATCTTCGCCGCACCTCCGACGAGCCCCTGCAATGACCGACACCGCCACGCCGCACGTCATCGACGTCACCGCCGACACCTTCGAGACCGAGGTCCTGCAGCGGTCGTTGACCACCCCGGTGCTGATCGACTTCTGGGCGGCGTGGTGCGGCCCGTGCAAGACGCTCGGGCCGATCCTCGAGAAGCTCGCGGCCGAATACAACGGTGCATTCGTGCTGGCCAAGGTCGATGTCGACAGCGAACCGCAGCTCGCCGGCGCGTTCCAGGTGCGCTCGATCCCGACGGTTTACCTGCTGAAGAACGGCCAGCTCGCCGACGGCTTCCCCGGCGCACTGCCGGAGGGCCAGCTGCGCCAGTTCCTGCAGCACCACGGCATCGCGCCGCTGGAGGCGGCCGCCGCCGCCGAGGCGGAGCCGGAGCCGCCGCGCGACCCGCACGTGGAGGTGATGCGGCTGCGCGCCGAGGTGGCCGCCAACCCGGACAAGGACGAACTCAAGCTCGATCTCGCGCTCGCCCTGCTGCGGATCGGCGCCGCGCCGGAAGCCGAGCAGCTGCTCGACGCGCTACCCGCCAACCTGGCGCAGGACGACCGCGCCCAGCGTGCCCGGGCCCGCCTCGGCTTCGCCGCCCTGCTGAAGGACGCGCCGCCGCCGGAGGTGCTGGAAACCGCGCTGCGCGGTAATCCCGACGACCTGCGTGCGCGCCACCTGCTCGGCGTGCACCGGCTGGTCGCCGGTGATGCGGAAGCCGCGCTCGAGCAGTTCCTGGAGATGCTGCGGCGCGACCGCAACTTCGACGACGGCCTGCCGCGCAAGGCGCTGCTCGACGCGTTCCGGGTGATCGAGGACGAGGACCTGGTCGGCGCCTACCGCCGCAAGATGGCCGCGCTGCTGTTCTGAGCACGGCCGAACCGCGAGCGGCGTCACTCTGACGGAACGGACCGTCGCGCCCGCCGGCGCCGCCGGGCCGGTTTCGCTGCACTGCGGCATGTGCGACGCTTCCGCGCCCGCTGCCTGCCGTTGCCATGCGACTGTCGCCCCGCCTGCTGCGCCACGTCTTCAACCTGTGGCCGCCGTTCTGCTTCGCCGGCATCCACGTCGCCGCGCTCGACGCGGACTGGCGCCGCGCGCGGGTCGAACTGCGGATGCGGCCATGGAACCGCAACTACGTCGGCACCCATTTCGGCGGCAGCCTGTTCGCGATGACCGACCCGTTCTGGATGCTGCTGGTCATGCACCGCCTGGGCCGGGACTACGTGGTCTGGGACAAGGCGGCGGAGGTCGAGTTCGTCAAACCCGGCCGCGGCCGGGTGCACGCCGAGTTCGTGCTGGACGAGGCGGTGCTGGACGAGCTTCGCGCGAGCACCGCGCAGGGCGCCAAGGCCCTGCGCTGGTTCGACACGGAAGTGCGCGACGCCGCCGGCGACGTCGTGTGCCGGGTACGCAAGCAGATCTATGTGCGTCGTAAGCGGACCTGACCCCGCCGGTGGCGGACTTGACAACCCGCGGAACGTCGGTGCGCCATCGCCCGCCGGGTCGCGTATGCTGACCGTCCGCCGAGGGGAGCGGTGGAGTACATGACCCAACGCGAAGAAGAGCACGTCGACATCCTGCCGGAGATCCCGGGCTATCGCCTGCTGCGCAAGGCCAGCCAGGGCGGTATGTCGACCATCTATCTCGCCCAGCAGGTCGCCCTCGAACGCGAGGTGGCCATCAAGGTCATGCGCCCCGAGGCGCTGGCCGACGAGGTCAGCCGCCGCCGCTTCGAGAACGAGGCGCGCACCATCGCGCGCCTCGACCACCCGCACATCGTCCAGATCTACGACGTCGGCCACACCCGCGACGGCCAGTTCTACTACTCGATGCCGTACCTGCCGCGCGGCCACGTCGGCCAGCGCCAGTTCGCCCGCGACGGCTCCACCGACGAGGCCTCGATCATCTCGATCGCCCGTGCGCTGCTCGGCGCGCTCGAGTACGCCCACGGCCGCGGGGTGATCCACCGCGACGTGAAGGCCGAGAACGTGCTGTTCGACGAGCACGGCCGGCCGCTGCTGGTGGACTTCGGCATCGCCCTGCGCCGCGGCCACGGCGCGCGCGTCACCACCGCCGGGCTCGCCGTAGGCAGCACCGCCTACATGGCGCCGGAACAGGCGCGCGGCGAGGAGGTCGACGGCCGGGTCGACCTGTACGCGCTCGGCGTGCTGATCTGGGAAATGCTCACCGGCCGCCTGCCGTACGAGGCGGAGGACGCGCTGTCGATGGCGGTGAAGCACGTGCGCGATCCGATTCCGCGCCTGCCGCCGCATCTGGCGCACTGGCAGCCGTTCATGAACAAGGCGCTGGCGAAAGACCGCGACCAGCGCTTTCAGAACGCCGCGCAGATGCGGATGGCGCTGGCCACGGTGGAACGCCGCCGGCGCTGGGTGTACCTGCTGCCGTGGCGGCGCCCGCGCTCGCCGGGGGCGGCGCGGCGCTGGCGCTGGGTGGCCGCCGCCGCGCTGCTGGTCTGGGTGGTCGGCGGCGCGGTCGCATGGATGGCGCTCACCCCGCACCAGCGCAACGACTTCCTGCGCGCCGGCACCGCCGACGCCACACCGCCGCCCAGCGATGACCCGCTCGACGCGATGCTGGCCCCGCCGCCGGAAGCGCCGGCCAAGCGCGCCGTCGCCGAGGCCCGCGAGCACATGGCGCGCAGCAACCTGACCGCACCGGCCGAGGCCAACGCCTATATCAGCACGCTGTCGGCCTGGCATCTGGACAGCGCCGATCCGGACGTGCGCGCGCTGATCGGCGACCTCGCCAACGCGCTCACCGACGAGGTCACCCGCCACCTGCGGGACGGCAACGAGAAGCGCGCCAAGGAATACTTCGACAGCGCCCGCTCGCTGCTGCTGCAGACCGGCAGCCTCGACCAGCCGGCGCACGCGCGCCTGCGTTCGGAAGTGAACAAGGCGGTACGCGCACGGGTCCAGGCGCTGGCCGCACGCCAGAAGGTGGACTTCGAGCGGGTGCGCACGCTGGCACGCGACTTCGAGCTCGGTCCGGAGCAGACGCGCAAGCTGCTCGCCAGCGCCGAAACCGCCACCGCCAAGAACGGCCGCACGGGCGACAAGGGCGGTACGCCGCGGCCGGCGCCGGGCGGCTTCCAGCTCGCCGCGCGCCCGGTATCGCGCGCCGAGTACGCGCGCTTCGCCGAGGCGACCGGACGCGCGCCGGCCCTGTGTCGCGAGCGCGCCTCGCTGCTGCGCATCGTCGCCCCGCGCAACTGGCGTACCCCCGGCTTCAGCCAGGGCGACAGCGAGCCGGTGGTGTGCGTCTCCTACGCCGATGCCGAGGCGTACGCGGAGTGGTACAGCCAGCAGACCGGTCACCGCTACCGCCTGCCGAGCGCGATCCAGGCCCGCCAGAGCGAGCCTGAGATCAGCGGCCGCGACATCTCGCTGTGGCTGCGCGACTGCGGCGCCGACTGCGTGCAGCGCCGCGCGCTCGGCACGTCGTGGCGCAGCCGCGAAGAGTTCCGCAGCCTCGGCGCCGGCCGCGGCTACGACGACGTCGGCTTCCGCCTGGTGCGCGAGAACTGAGCCCGCGGCGCGGCCCGTAGAATGCGCCGATGAGCCGCCCCCGTCCCAGCTTCCAGCGCACGCTGTTCACCGGCCTGCTCACCCTGCTGCCGTTGTGGCTGACCTGGGTGGTGGTCAAGTTCGTGTTCGTGCTGCTGTCCGACGTCGGCCGGCCGGTGGTGCATCCGCTGCTCGCCAGCCTCGCCGGCGCCGATCCGGCACTGCGCTGGCTCACCCAGCCGTGGGTGGAGACCGCCCTCGGCCTGCTGGCGACGCTGGCGGTGATCCTGGTTTCCGGGGTGATGGCGCGGCGCGTGCTGGGCCAGCGCATCCTGCGCTGGGTCGAAAGCCTGATCGCACGCGTGCCGCTTGCCAGCGTGGTGTACACCAGCGCGCGCCAGCTGCTCGACATCCTGCAGAAGAAGCCGGACGGCACCCAGCGCGTGGTGCTGGTCGATTTCCCGCACACCGAGATGAAGTCGATCGGCTTCGTGACCCGGGTGATCCGCGAACAGGGCACCGGGCGCGAGCTGGCGGCGGTGTACGTGCCGACCACGCCGAACCCCACGTCCGGCTACCTCGAGATCGTGCCGGTGGAGAAGATCACGCCCACCGACTGGACCGTCGACCAGGCGATGAGCTTCATCATCTCCGGCGGCGCGGTGGCGCCGGACACCATCCCGTTCTCGCCGCCGGCCGCGCCGCCATGAGCCCGCTGCGCGACCGCGCCACCGTCCTGTTCGTCGCGCTGGCAGCGTTTTTCTGCGCCAACGCGGTGCTCGCCGAGTTCATCGGCGTAAAGATCTTCGCGCTGGAAGACACGCTCGGCATCGCGCCGCTGCAGTGGAACCTGTTCGGCCAGACCGGCTCGCTCAGCTTCACCGCCGGCACCCTGCTATGGCCGGTGGTGTTCCTGATGACCGACGTCATCAACGAGTTCTACGGCCGCCGCGGGGTGCGGCTGATCTCATGGCTGGCGGCGGCGCTCATCCTGTACGGCTTCGTGTTCGCGTTCGCGGCGATCGCGCTCGCGCCCGCCGGCTGGTGGGTGAAGGCCGCCGAGGCGCAGGGCGTGCCGGATTACCAGGCGGCATTCGCCGCGGTGTTCGGCCAGGGCCTGTGGACGATCGCCGGCTCGCTGGTCGCGTTCCTGCTCGGCCAGCTGATCGACGTGGCGGTGTTCCACCGCATCCGCCGCGCCACCGGCGAGCGCTGGGTGTGGCTGCGCGCCACCGGCTCGACAGCGGTGTCGCAGCTGGTCGACAGCTTCGTGGTGCTGTACATCGCGTTCGTGCTCGGCCCGCAACAGTGGCCCACGTCGCTGTTCCTCGCTGTCAGCACGGTCAACTACGGCTACAAGATGCTGGCCGCGCTTGCGCTGATCCCGCTGATCTATCTGGTCCGCGCAGCGATCACCCGCTACCTGGGCCGCACGCGCGCCGCCGAGCTGCGCGGGGCCGCAGCGGCCGGTTAGCCGACCCGGCGGCCGGCGCCGGCCTGTGACTTCCGACCGGGGCGCCCCCCGACGGGCTGCGCCATGCTCGCCGTCCCGTTGCCAGGAAGCTCCTTCCATGACACTGCGTCCGCTTGCCCTCGCGCTTGCCCTGACCCTCGCTGCCGGCGCCGCGCCGGCGTTCGCCGCCGACACCCCGGCCGCAGCGGAAACCCGCAACGACAAGGCGGCGCGCCTGAACGCGCTGTACGAGCAGTACTGGGAAGAGCTGCTGAAGCTCAACCCGATCCAGGCGACGTTCCAGGGCGACCCGCGCTACAACGACCAGCTGCCCGACTTCGGCAGCGCTGAGTACCGCGCGCGGGCGCGCGAATTCACCGAGCGCTGGCTGAAGCGGATCGAAGCGATCGGCGCGGACGGGCTCAGCGGCCAGGACCTGCTGAGCTACGAGATCTTCGTGCGCGAGGCGAGGACGTCGCTCGAAGCGGAGCGCTTCCCCGGCTGGATGATGCCGGTCAACCAGATGGGCAACATCGCGACCCTGTCGGTGCAGTTCGGTTCCGGCAAGGGCGCGCAGCCGTTCAAGACCGTCAAGGATTACGAAAACTGGCTGGCGCGCGGCAACCGGTTGCCGCAGCTGATCGATACCTCGATCGCCAACATGCGCCAGGGCATGAAGGCCGGCGTGGTGCAGCCGCGCGCGCTGATGGAGAAGGTGGTCCCGCAGCTCGACGCGCTGATCAAGGACAAGCCGGAAGAGACGCTGTTCTGGGGCCCGATCGCGGAGATGCCGAAGGAGTTCTCGCAGGCCGATCGCGACCGCCTCACCGCGGCCTACCGCAAGGTGATCGCCGAGCAGATCATGCCGTCGTTCCGCAAGCTGCGCACGTTCATCGCCGACGAGTATCTGCCGGCCACGCGTAACACGGTCGGCCTCGACAAGCTGCCGGACGGCCAGGCGTGGTACGCGTTCAACGCCCGCAACTCGACGACGACGGACCTCACGCCCGACCAGATCCACCAGATCGGTCTGAACGAAGTGGCGCGCATCCACGGCGAGATCCGCAAGATCATGCAGCAGGTCGGCTTCAAGGGCTCGCTGCAGGAGTTCTTCCAGTTCATGCGCACTGATCCGCGCTTCACGTACAAGAGCGAGGATGAGCTGCTGAAGCACTACCGCGGGCTGGAAGCGAAGATCAACGAGAAGGTGCCGCAGCTGTTCTCGCTGACGCCGAAGGCGGGCTTCGAGATCCGTCCGGTCGAACCGTACCGCGCCAAGTCCGCGGCCGGCGGCTCGTACCAGAGCCCGAGCGAGGACGGCTCGCGCCCGGGCATCTTTTACGTCAACACCTACGACCTGCCGTCGCGCAAGACCTGGGATGCCGAGGATCTGTACCTGCACGAGGCGATCCCGGGCCACCACTTCCAGCTCGCGCTGCAGCAGGAGCTGACCAACCTGCCGAAGTTCCGCCGCTTCGGCGGCGAGACCGCGTTCATCGAGGGCTGGGGCCTGTACGCAGAATCGCTGGGCAAGGATCTCGGCGTCTACACCGACCCGTACAACTACTTCGGCTACCTGCAGAACGAGCTGTGGCGCGCGATCCGCCTCGTCGTCGACACCGGCCTGCACAGCAAGGGTTGGACCCGCGAGCAGGTCATCAAGTACATGCTCGAGAACTCCGCGGAGAGCGAGACGCAGTCCACCGCCGAGGCCGAGCGCTACATCGCCTGGCCCGGCCAGGCGCTGGCGTACAAGATCGGCGAGCTGAAGATCAAGGAACTGCGCGCGCTCGCCGAGAAGGAACTGGGGCCGAAGTTCGACATCCGCGAGTTCCATGCCGAGGTACTGAAGGACGGCGCGGTGCCGCTCGAGGTGCTGGAGGCGAAGATCAAGCGCTGGATCGCCGGTCAGCGCTGATCCGGGCCGGAGCCGCATGGCACGAAGAGGCGGAGCGCATGCTCCGCCTCTTCGTTTGCAGCCCTGCCGACACCGCGGCGGCTGCTGACCGCGGCGCATGACCTTCGACACCCTTCCGGCCCGCCGAATCGGTCTATGTTCCGGCGGCGCCCTTCACGGGCGTCCATCCCAGACCGCCGTCAGGCCCGGAGCCCGCTGTGAAAAAACCGCACGTCCTGCTGTTGTCCCTCGCCATCGCCGCCGCGCTCGCCGGCTGCAAGAAGGACGACGCCCCCGCCACCCCGGATGCCACCGCGAAGTCCGGCGCGGCCGGCGACACCGGCTACACGCTCGACGAAGGCAAGCTGCCGGGCGTCAACCGCTTCCTCGCCACCGACCTGGATCCCAGCAAGGACGCGTGCGTCGACTTCGGCGCGTACGCGAACGGCAAGTGGCTGGCCGCCAACGCGATTCCGGGCGACCGCACGTCGTGGGGCGCGTTCGAGATGCTCGACGAGCGCTCCACCGCCATCCAACGCCAGCTCGCCGAGCAGGCGGCGGCGAAGGCCAACGCCACCGGCGTGGACAAGATCGTCGGCGACTTCTGGGCGACCGGCATGGACGCGGCGAAGATCAACGCGCAAGGCATCGCCCCGCTGAAGGATCGCCTCGCCGAGATCGACGCGATCGGCAACCCCGAAAGCATCGCCGACTACCTGCGCAAGGCATACGCGCGCGGCGATGGCGGCCTGTTCGGCTTCGGCCCCGAAGCCGACTTCAAGAATTCGGCGATGAACATCGCCTACGCCGCGCAGGGCGGACTCGGCCTGCCGGACAAGGGCTACTACTTCGACGCCGACAAGAAGGACAAGCTCGCCGCCTACGAGCAGCACGTGGCCAAGGTGCTCGAGCTTTCGGGCGTGCCGGCCGCCGACGCGGCCAAGCAGGCGAAGGACGTGGTGGCGTTCGAGACGCGGCTGGCGCGCGTGTCGAAGTCGAGCGAGGAGCTGTCGCGCGACGTCTCGCTGTACTACAACCCGGTGACGGTGGCCGAGGCCGACAAGCTGACGCCGAACTTCCCGTGGACCCGGTTCTTCGAGGCGCAGGGCATCGCGGTGCCGGAGAAGTTCTCGCTGGCGATCCCCGGCTTCCACCAGGAAGTCAGCAAGATGATCGCCGACACGCCGGCCGACGTATGGAAGGCCTACCTGCGCTTCCACACCGTCGATTCCGCCTCGCCGTTCCTCGCCGACGCGTTCGCGGAGGAGCACTTCAACTTCTACAACAAGACCATGCGCGGTCAGAAGGAGATGAAGGAGCGCGGCAAGCGCGTGCTCGACACCATCGAGAACTTCACCGGCGAGGCGATGGGCCAGCTGTACGTCAAGGTCGCGTTCCCGCCGGAATCCAAGGCGCGCATGGAGCAGCTGGTGGCGAACCTGCGCGAGGCGCTCAAGGGACGGCTCGAGAACCTCGCCTGGATGAGCGACGAGACCAAGCAGAAGGCGATGGCCAAGTGGGCGACGTTCACGCCCAAGATCGGCTATCCGGACAAGTGGCGCGACTGGTCGGGGCTGAAGACCGGCCGCGACAGCTACATCGGCAACGTGCTCGCCGCACGCGAGTTCAACTACCGCTGGCAGCTGTCGAAGATCGGCAAGCCGGTGGACAAGACCGAGTGGGGCATGAGCCCGCAGACGGTCAACGCCTACTACAACCCGCTGCAGAACGAGATCGTGTTCCCCGCGGCCATCCTGCAGCCGCCGTTCTTCGACCCGAAGGCCGACGATCCGCTCAACTACGGCGGCATCGGCGCGGTGATCGGCCACGAGATGATCCACGGCTACGACGACCAAGGCAGCCGCTTCGGACCTACCGGCAACTTCGAGGTGTGGTGGACGCCCAACGACGCCAAGGCGTTCGAAAGCCTGACCGGCAAACTGATCGCCCAGTTCGACGCGTACGAGGCCAAGCCGGGCAAGAAGGTCAACGGCAAGCTGACGCTCGGCGAGAACATCGCCGACCTCGGCGGCCTGGCGGTCGCCTACGACGCGATGAAGCGCGCCACCGACGGCCAGCCGGATCCGAAGGTCGAAGGCCTGACCCGCGACCAGCGCTTCTTCCTCAACTGGGCCACGGTGTGGCGCCGCAACTTCACCCCTGAGGAGCTCGACGTGCGCCTGCAGACCGATCCGCATGCGCCGGCGAACTTCCGCGCAATGGGCGCGCCGTCGAACCTGCCGGCGTTCGCCGCGGCGTTCTCGTGCAAGCCGGGCCAGCCGATGGTGCGCGACGGCGACAAGCAGATCGTGATCTGGTGAGGCGAACGCCCCACGCAGTACCCACGAAGGCCCGGCCCCGCCGGGCCTTCGTGTTTTTGGTCACCGTGTTCGTGCGACGGACGCACGCGTGCGGCCGCGGCACAGCGCTCACGTAGCGCTTTTTCGCCGTTGCTACACTCGGGCGCCCCGCAGTCTCCCGGTGCCTTGCGATGATCCAGCGCCCGCTTGCCTGTGCCCTCGCCGTCGCCCTGCTCGCCGCGCTCGCCGCCCCGGATGCCGACGCGCAGCGCCGCAAGCGCTCGGGAGCGCGGCAGCGCACGCCGGCGGTGGCGCCGGCATGCACGGACTTCTACGCGTTCGCCAACGCCGACTGGCTCAGGCAGAACACGCTGCTGCCCGGTGCTGGCGCGGTGTCGGCGCTGGAGCAGCTCGCCGTGCGTGCGCACCGGCAGCAGATCGAGCTGCTGGATGCGGCGATGCGGGCGCCGGCGACGCCGGCTCAGCAGCAGTTCGGCGCGTTCTGGGCGAGCGGCCTGGACGAGGCGGCCATCGAGCGTGCCGGCCTGCAGCCGATCGCGCCGCTGCTTGCGCGGGTCGACGCGATCCGCCGTCCGCGCGATGTGACCGGCGTGGTCGCGGCGCTGCACCAGGCCGGCATCCCGGTGCTGTTCGATCTGGTCGCCGAGGCCGACCTCCAGCAGCCGGAGCGTGTGCGCGGCCATCTGCGCCAGGGCGGCCTCGGCCTGCCGGACCCGGGGTTCTACACCCGCACCGACACCGAGACGCGCAACGTGCTGGCGCGCTACACCCATTACGTGCAGAAGCTGCTCGAGCTCACCGGCAGTCCGGCACAGCGCGCGGCCGCCGACGCGCAGCAGGTGCTGGACCTGGAAACGCGCATCGCGCAGCGTTCGCGCGCGCCGGCGCAGCTGCGCGAGGCCGCCCGCAGCGCGGTACCGGTCACGCCGAAGGAGCTCGGCCGGCAGTACCGCCACCTGCGGCTTGCCGACTTCCTGAAGACCCAGGGCGTTGCCGTCGAGCACGTGGTGCTCGACGATCCGGCGCTGTTCGCGCAGCTCGATGCGCTGGTCGGCCAGCTCAAGCCCGAGCAGTGGAAGCTGTACCTGCGTGCGCGCGTCGCCGACGCGATGGCGCCTTACCTGACGAAGCCGTTGCGCGACGCGCACTTCGATTTCCGCGGTCGCGTGCTGCTCGCGCTGCCGGCGCCGCCGGGCCTTGCGCAACAGACGCTGGACGCGGCCAACCGCCTGCTCGGGCCCGTGCTCGGTCGCGAATACGCCGCGCGCCATTTGCCCGAGCCGCAACGCCAGCGCGCGGAGACGATCGCGCAGCAGGTGCGCGAACAGCTGCTCGCCGCGCTGGCGCGCGATCCGCGCCTGGCGGAACCGGCCAAGGCGCAGGCGCGCGCGCGGATCGAATCGCTGACGATCGAGATCGGCGCGCCGCGCGCGGGCGACGACGCCGCGTTGCCGGCATTCGACCGCGCCAACTTCGGCGCCAACGTGCTGGCCGCGGCGGCCTGGCGGCAGCGCCACGCGATCGCGCGCATCGGTCGCCCCGCACCGCCCGCATGGGGCGTGCTGCCGCATGAGCCGGCGCTGGCCTACGACGCCGCCCACCATCGCCTGCTGGTCACCGCCGCGATGCTGCAGGCGCCGGTGCTCGATCCCGCGCAGGAGCCGGCCGCGCATTACGGCGCGTTGGGTGCGCTGGTCGGCCACGAGCTCAGCCGCGCACTCCACCCGCGCGTTAATGCTGGCGCTCCGATCGATCCGGCTTGGGATGCGCTCGCGGCGCGGGTCGCGGCGCAGTACCACGGCCGGCCCTACCCCGGCCTGACCGGCGTGAACCTGGACGGCCCGCGCGTGCGCGAGGTCGGCCTCGGCGATTTCGCCGGACTGGAACTCGCCTGGGCCGCGTTCCAGACCGCGCAGCCCGGTGCCGCCGCGCCCGCGCGGCAGGCGTTCTTCCGCGGCTGGGCCGGGCTGTGGGCCCAGCACATGAGCCGCGAGGTGGCGCAGCTGCGCGCGGCCACCGCCGTGCATCCGCCGGGCATGTGGCGCACCAACGTGCCGCTGATGCAGCAGCCGGCGTTCGGCGAGACGTTCGCGTGCAAGCCCGGCACACCGATGCAGCTCACGCCCGCCCAGGCGGTGCGCGTCTGGCCATAGCGCCGGGCGGCGCGGCGCGCCCGCGCCGTATACTGCGCGGCCCTTCACGACCGCGCGCGCGTATGACGTCCCCGGTGTCCGAGCTGATCGACCTGCTGTCGCTGGAGCGACTCGAGGACAACCTGTTCCGCGGCCAGAGCCGCGACATCGGCACGCGTTACGTGTTCGGCGGCCAGGTGCTGGGACAGGCGCTCTCCGCGGCGCAGGCCACGCTCGACGACGTCGACTCCCCGCGTGCGGCGCATTCGCTGCACGCCTACTTCCTGCGCGCCGGCGACATCGAGGCGCCGATCGTCTACGACGTCGATCGCACCCGCGACGGCGGCAGTTTCTCGGTCCGCCGGGTCACGGCGATCCAGCACGGCCAGCCGATCTTCGTGTTCGCCGCCTCGTTCCAGCGCGAGGAGGACGGTGCGGAGCACCAGCTGTCGATGCCGGAAGTACCGAAGCCGGAGGACATCGAGCCGGCGCCGGCGGTGCCGCCGGAAGCGATCGCCAAGCTGCCGACCAAGGTGCAGCGCTGGCTGTCGCGGCAGGGGCCGTTCGAGTTCCGCCACGTCTACCCGCGCGACGAGCTGAATCCGCCCAAGCGTCCGCCCTACCAGCAGGTGTGGTTCCGCCTCAGCGAGCGTGTCGGCGACGCGCCCGAGCTGCACCGCACGCTGCTGGCCTATGCATCGGACTTCCACCTGCTCGGCACCGCGACGTTCCCGCACGGCGTCAGCTACTACCAGCCCGGCGTTCAGATGGCCTCGCTGGATCATGCGTTATGGTTCCACCGTCCATTCCGCGCCGACGAGTGGCTGCTGTACTCGATCGACAGCCCGAGCGCGCAGAGCGCGCGCGGCCTGGCGCGCGGCATGATCTACGACCGCAACGGCCGCCTGGTCGCCAGCACGGCACAGGAAGGCCTGATCCGCGTGGTGCGCCCGGGCACCAAGGAGTAACGATGCGTCAGGTGTTCAGCAGCCCGCGACTGGAGAACGTCGAAGCGGTCGCGCAGATGCTGCGCGACCAGGGCATCGAGGTGCGCATCACCAACGGGCGCTCCTACAAGGGCAACCGCCGCGGCACCTTCAGCTATCGCGAGACCCACGGCGCCAAGCCGGCGGTGTGGGTGGTGAAGTCCGACGACCAGGTGCGCGCGCGCGAGATCCTGCGCGAGGCCGGGCTGATGCAGTCCACTCGCACGCCGGGCGACAGCTACCTCGCTCCGACGTTCCGCGCCAGCGACGACGCGCCGGTCGGCAACCCGACGGCGCGCCGCGCGTTCCGCATCAAGCTGGCGCTGCTGGCCGCGATCGCGCTAACCGCGGCGGCGATGATGACGCGGCTGTTCTGAGCGCTCAGCGCCGACGCCGGCGCAGTTCGCCGCGCGCGAGATAACCGTCGCCGTTGCGGTCGAGGCGGTCGAACCGCTGGGCCAGCCGCGGCAACGCCTGCGCCTCGGTGCGACTGAGCTGCCCGTCGCGATCGAGGTCGGCGCGCGCGATCTGTTTCCGCACGTGCCGCATGCGCGGACCGGGATGGTGGGCGCGCTGCGCGCGCAGTTCCACGCGTTCGAGGCGGCCGTCGCGGTTGCGGTCGAGCCGGTCGAAGCGCTCGGCCAGCCGCGGGCGCGCGGCGGCCTCGCCGCGGTCGATCGCGCCGTCGCCATTGCGGTCGAGCGGCGTACGACCGGCGGGTCCGGCCAGTGCGCTGCCGGCAAGTGCGGCAGCGAGGCCCAGCGACAGGACGACGAGGGCGCGGCGGGCGCCGCGCGGCGAAACGGTCGGGATCATGAAGGGCTCCTGCGGTGTGGTGACGGCTGCGAAAACGCGCCCGGCACCCGGACCGTTGACGTGCAGGCCCACCCCGTTCAGCCACGCGACAGCGCGTGCCGCCACGCCGGCACGGTGGCGGTATGCTCGACCCATGGGTTCCGATGCGCACAGCGACGACGAACTGCGCCTGTTCCACACCGGCGAGCACGCGTGCGGCTACTGGCCCGGGAGGATGGCGCGCGATCTCGTGCTCGATCCCCGCGACCCGCGCCTGCCCGGCTGGTATCCGCTGGCGCTGGGCTGGGGCTTCCGCCGCTCCGGCGACATCGTCTATCGCCCGCACTGCGCCGCCTGCCGCGCCTGCGTGCCGGTGCGCATCCCGGTCGCGCGCTTCCAGCCCGACCGCAGCCAGCGCCGCTGCCTGAAGCGCAACGCGGCGGTGGAGGCGCGCGTGCGCCCGGCCGCGCGCAGCGAGGAGCACCTGGCGCTGTATCGCCGCTACCTGCAGTACCGCCATCCGGCCGGCGGCATGGATCACCATGGCGCGGTCGAGTTCGAGCAATTCCTGATCGGCAGCTGGAGCGACGTCCGCTTCCTCGAACTGCGCGAGCACGGCCGGCTGCTCGCGGTGGCGGTGACCGACCTCGCCGACGACGCGCTGTCGGCGGTCTACACGTTCTACGAGCCCGATGACGCCGGACGCGGCCTCGGCACGCTGGCGATCCTGCGCCAGCTGCAATGGGCGCAGCGCGAGGGCCGCGCGCACCTGTACCTGGGTTACTGGATCGCCGGCCATCCGAAGATGGACTACAAGCGCCGCTTTCGCCCGCTGGAGGCGTTCAGCGGCCGCCATTGGCACGAGTTCGAGCCCGACGAGGAGACCACACGATGAGTCCGTTCTGGCGCCTCGGCCTGCTCGCGCTCGGCATCGTGCTTGTGCTGGGCTGCGTGCGCACGCGCGTGTACGGCGATCCGCGTGCCGCCGCCACGGTGCGCGTGGCCACGTTCAACGCCTCGCTGTACGAGGAAACCGCCGGCGGTCTGATACGTCGCCTGCAGGGCGACGACGCGCACGCGCGCCGGATCGCCGCGATCCTGCAGCGGGTGCGGCCGGACATCGTGCTGATCAACGAGTTCGACTACGACCCCGCCGGTCGCGCCGCCGACCTGTTCCAGCGCCGTTACCTCGAAGTAGCGCAGCACGGCGGCGAGCCGCTGCGCTACGGCTACCGCTTCCTCGCCCCGGTCAACACCGGCGTGCCGAGCGGGCTCGACCTCGACGGCAGCGGCGAGCTCGGTCGCGACGACCGTGCGCGCGGCGAAGACGCGTGGGGCTACGGCCTGCACCCCGGCCAATACGGGATGCTGCTGCTCTCGCGCTATCCGATCGACGCTGCCACCGCGCGCACGTTCCAGCACCTGCGCTGGAACACCATGCCCGGCGCGCGGCGCCCGCGCTCGCCGGACGGACGCGTGTTCCATCCGGATACGGTGTGGACGCAGCTGCGGCTGTCGTCGAAATCGCACTGGGACGTTCCGGTCGAAACGCCACTTGGGCGCCTGCACGTGCTCGCCGCGCATCCCACCCCGCCGGTGTTCGACGGGCCGGAGAACCGCAACGGCGCGCGCAACTTCGACGAGATCCGGCTGTGGGCGGAATACCTCGACGGCGGCGCCAAGCGCTGGTTGTGCGACGACCAGGGACGTTGCGGCGGACTCGGCGCCGGCGCGCGCTTCGTCATCGTCGGCGATCTCAACGCCGATCCGCACGACGGCGAGGGCGAACCCGGCGCGGTGGCGCAGCTGCTCGCGCATCCGCGGGTGAATCCGGTCGCCCCGCGCAGCCGCGCCGCGGCCGCGCGCGCGACGCAGTACGGGCTGCCGCGCCGCGGCGATCCGTCCACCCACACCGCCGATTTCGGCCCGCGCACCGGCACGCTGCGCGTGGACTACGTGCTGCCGTCGCGCGAGCTGCGGGTGGTCGACCACGGCGTGTTCTGGCCCGCCCCCGACGAGCCGGATGCCGCGCTGGCGGCGGCCAGCGACCACTCCCTGGTGTGGGTGGAGCTCGCCCGCGAGTGACTCAGGTGGCCGGCACCGCGTGCGGCGGCGCGACCACGCGCGGCCCGAAGCCGAACGCGCCGTCGCTGCGCGCGGACACCACCATGCGCACCATCCCGGCCGGCACCATCAGCTCGATCGCCACCGGCTGCCCGTTCGGCGCGCGCCCGTCGAGCGTCATCTCCACCAGCATGCCGCCGGTGTCGAGCTCGCGGCAGAACACGTGCGGCCCGCCGGGCCCGTCCTGCAGGTACGGCCGGATCGCCTCGCCGAGCACCGGCAGCGCCTCGGCGAACAGGTACACCGCGTAACCGCGCACTTCGTCCATCGTCGTCCTCCCCGGCCGAACGGCGCCATCGTGCGCCGCGGGCGGCGGCCGCGCCAGTGTCAGCGCAACGTGACCGACAGCGCCGCGGCGGCATCGCGCGCTTTCGCGCGCGCGTGCTCGATGTCCTCACCGAGCGCCAGCGTCACCGCCACCCGGCGCTGGCCTTCCACGCGCGGCTTGCCGAACAGGCGCAGCTGGGTGTCCGGCGCAGCCAGCGCGGCATCCACACCATCGAATACCGGCACGCCGTGCCCGTGCGCCAGCACCGCGCACGATGCCGCCGCGCCGTACGGACGGATCGCCGGCACCGGCAGGCCGAGGATCGCGCGCGCGTGCAGGGCGAATTCGCTCAGGTCCTGCGAGATCAGCGTGACCAGCCCGGTATCGTGCGGACGCGGCGAGACTTCGCTGAACCACACCTCGTCGCCCTTGACGAACAACTCCACGCCGAACACGCCCCAGCCGGCGAGCTCGTCGGTGATCGCGCGCGCGATCTGCCGCGAGCGCTCCAGCGCCCGCGCGCTCATCGGCTGCGGCTGCCAGCTCTCGCGGTAGTCGCCGTCGCGCTGCAGATGGCCGATCGGATCGCAGAACGTGGTGCCGCCGGCATGGCGCACGGTCAGCAGGGTGATCTCATAGTCGAAGTCGACGAAGCCCTCGACGATCACCCGCCCGCGCCCGGCGCGGCCGCCGGTCTGCGCGTAGTCCCAGGCGGCGTCGATCCCGTCCTCGGCGCGCACGATGCTCTGTCCCTTGCCGGAGGAGGACATCACCGGCTTGACCACGCACGGCAGGCCGAGCGCGCGCACGGCATCGCGATAGTCCTCGTAAGTGTCGACGAAGCGGTACGGCGAGGTCGGCAGACCGAGCTGTTCGGCGGCGAGCCGGCGGATGCCCTCGCGGTCCATCGTCAGCCACGCCGCGCGCGCGGTGGGGATCACCCGCGTCGGCACGCCGGCGGCGGCGAACTCGCGTTCGAGCTCGACCAGCGTGGGCGTATGGATTGCCTCGATCTCCGGCACGATCAGATGCGGGCGTTCGCGCTCGACCAGCGCGCGGATCGCCGCGCCGTCGAGCATGTCGAGCACGTGGCTGCGATGCGCCACCTGCATCGCCGGCGCATCCGCATAGCGGTCGGCGGCGATCACCTCCACGCCGAACCGCTGCAGCTCGATCGCCACTTCCTTGCCGAGCTCGCCGGAGCCGAGCAGGAGGACGCGGAAGGCATGGTCGGACAGCGGCGTGCCGAGCGTGGTCATGGCGGGCGGGCGCGAAGGGAAAGACGCACAGTCTAGCGGCGCCTATGGCGGCGCGTGCCGGCGTGCGATCCTTGCGCGATGCCGTCGGCTCCACGCGCCACGCTGCCCACGCTCCTGCTTGCCGCCGTGCTCGCGGCATGCGGCGGCTGCGCGCCGGCGCCCGCGCCGCCGGCGCGCGAGCTGGCCGGGATGCTGCTCGACGCGCAGCTCAGCGAGGTGAGCGGGCTGGCGGCGTCGCGCCGGCATCGCAACGTGCTGTGGATGCACGACGACGGCGGCAATCCGGCGCGGCTGTTCGCGGTCGACGAGGAGGGCAACCGCCTCGCCACGCTACGGGTGGAAGGCGTCACCAAGACCGACTGGGAAGACATCGCCAGCTTCGAGCTCGACGGGCGCAGCTACCTGCTGATCGCCGACGTCGGCGACAACGGCGGCCTGCGCCGCACGCTGCAGCTGCACGTGATCGAGGAACCGGCGCGGATCGCCAACGGCCGCGTGCGGCCGGCATGGTCGATCGCGTTCCGCTGGCCGGACGGCGCGCGCGACTGCGAGGCGGTCGCAGTCGACGCCGCGCGCGGCGAGGTGCTGCTGGTCTCCAAGCGCCGCCGGCCGCCGGAACTGTTCTCGCTGCCGCTGCGCCCGCCGGGCGTGGAGCGCATCACCGCGCGCCGGATCGGCGTGCTCGGCGGCATGCCGCAGCCGGACGAACGCCAACGCCGCGAGGACCCACAGGGCGCGCGCCTGCAGACCCAGGTGACCGCGGCCGACCTCGCGCCGGACGGCCGCACGCTGGCCGTGCTCACCTACCGGCACGTGCTGCTGTATCCCCGGTCGCGCGCGGGCTGGCGGTTGGGGCTGCGCACACCGAGCGCGGTGCTCGAACTGCCGTGGCTGCCGCAGGCGGAGGCGCTGGGGTGGTCGCGCGACGGCCACCTGTACGTGACCGGGGAGTTCGTGCCGGCCCCGCTCTACCGGCTGGCGCACGCTCCGACGGACGGCGAAGCTCAATGATATCGATGTGATATCTATATGGCATCCCGCCCAAAACGGAGCCGTGCCATGAAAGAAAACCCGACCCGCTCCCTCCCTGGCATCCCGGTGCTGCTCGGCCTGCTGGCGGCCGTGCTCGTCGGTGCCTACCTGCTGTTCAGCGGCGCCAGCGCCCATGAGGCCGGCCGCGCCGGCGCCGGCATTGCGGTGGCGGTGCTGGCGTTCTTCCTGCTGTTCGGGCTGTACATGGTCGAGCCCAATCAGGCCGCCGTGCTCAGCCTGTTCGGCCGTTACATCGGCACGGTGAAGCAGGACGGCCTGCGCTGGAACAACCCCTTCTACGGCAAGAAGAAGGTCTCGCTGCGGGTGCGCAACTTCGAGAGCGGCAAGCTCAAGGTCAACGAGCTGGACGGCAGCCCGATCGAGATCGCCGCGGTGATCGTCTGGCAGGTGGTCGATTCGGCCGAAGCGGTCTACAACGTGGACGACTACGAGAGTTTCGTGCACATCCAGTCGGAATCGGCGTTGCGGGCGATGGCGACCAGCTATCCGTACGACCAGCACGAGGAAGGCCAGCTGTCGCTGCGCAGCCACGCCAGCGAGATCTCGCAGCACCTGCGCGAGGAGCTGCAGGAACGCCTCGCCGACGCCGGCGTGCAGGTGCTGGACGCACGCATCAGCCACCTCGCCTACGCGCCGGAGATCGCCCACGCGATGCTGCAGCGCCAGCAGGCCAACGCGGTGGTCGCCGCGCGCGCGCGGATCGTCGCCGGCGCGGTCGGCATGGTCGAGATGGCGCTGGCCGAGCTGCAGAAGAGCGGCGTCGTCCAGCTCGACGAGGAACGCAAGGCGCAGATGGTCAGCAACCTGCTGGTAGTGCTGTGCGGCGACCGCGGCACCCAGCCGGTGGTCAACGCCGGCACGCTGTACTGAGGACGGCGGCGATGGACATGCGTGAACTGCTGCTGCCGATGATCTTCGCCGCGAGCGCGGCGCCGCTGTTCGTGATCGCCGGAATGGTCTCGCGCGGCCGGCTGCACCTGATCGCCGGCCTCGACGCGGCGCGCGTGCGCGACCCGGACTCGCTCGCGCGCCGGCTGGCGACGCTGCTGGCGGCGGTCGGTTTCAGCGTGATGCTGGGCGGGGTCGGGTTGCTGTGGGCCGGCGCCGATCGCGACCGCATGCTCGCGGTGGTGCTGGCGATGCTGGTGGCGGTGAACGGACTGGCGATCGCGCTGTTCGTCGCGGTCGCGCGCGCCAAGCGCGACTACCGGCCGCCACGGCGATGAGCGACAAGAAGGCCTATCCGCTGCGCATCCACGCCGACACGCTGGCGGCGATGCAACGCTGGGCGGACGACGAACTGCGCAGCCTCAACGCGCAGATCGAGTATGTGCTGCGCGACGCGCTGCGCAAGGCTGGGCGCCTGCCGCCCACGCCACCGCCGGATGCCGCACCTTCGGACGAGTAGATCGACCCCACGGGAGGTGCCATGAAGTTCGGATACACGATCGTCTACGTGCCCGACGTCGCCGCGTCGCTCGCGTTCTTCGAGCACGCGTTCGGGCTGGCGCGCCGGTTCCTGCACGACTCCGGCGCGTACGGCGAGCTCGACACCGGCGCGACCACGCTCGCGTTCGCCTCGCACGCGATCGGCACGTCCAACCTGCCGGGCGGCTACGTGCGCGGCGATGCGTCGGCGCAGCCGCTCGGCGTGGAGATCGCGCTGGTCACACCCGACGTACCGGCGGCGCACCAGCGCGCGGTCCAGGCCGGCGCGAGCGCGCTCGCCGAGCCCGCGCACAAGCCGTGGGGCCAGGTCGTGTCCTACCTGCGCTGCCCGGACGGCACGCTGGTCGAGCTCTGCACGCCGATGGCGGAGTGAACCTGGCAGTGGGCCGCGACGCGCCGCCTCCCGCATCGCATTCGCATCGTCATCGCATCGCCGATACGCAAAGAGGGCCTTGCGGCCCTCTCTGCTTGCACGGGATACGGCGCGGACGCGTCAGGCCGGCAGATCGCGCAGCTTGCGTTCCTGCTCGGTGAGACTGCGCGCGAAGCCCGGGTTGCGGAAGATCCGGTTGCCGTAATCCTCGATCACCTTGCCGTCCTTCGGCAGCGGCACGCCGAGCGCCGGCAGGCGCCAGATGATCGGCGCCATCGCGCAGTCGGCCAGGCTCATCTCGGGGTTGAGGAAGAACTTGCTGGCCTTGAACAGCGGCACCGACGCGGTCAGCAGTTCCTTCAGCCGCTTGCGGCCGGCCTCCTGCTGCGCCTTGTTGCCGAGCTGGATCGCCTGCACCTGCGGCACCCAGTCGTGCTCGATGCGCAGCATCGCCAGCCGCAGCCGCGCGCGCGACAGCGGGTCCACCGGCATCAGCGGCGGATGCGGGTAGCGCTCGTCGAGGTACTCGCTGACCACGCTGGCGGCGTACAGCACCAGGTCGCGCTCGACCAAGGTCGGCACCGAGTGGTACGGGTTGAGGTCGATCAGGTCTTCCGGCGGGTTCTGCGGATCCACCGGCACCAGATCGTAGGTCACGCCCTTGGCGGCGAGCACCAGACGGACCCGGTGGCAGAGAACGCAATCGACGGAAGAAAACAGCGTCAAGGCATTACGCATACGAGGACTCGCGGCCATCATCGACCTCTCCCACGACCGGAATCCGCCGGTCGTACGACGCCGCCCGCCCCGTGCGGGCGGCCGTCACGGCCTCGAGCGCCGCATTCGCGCCGGGACGCGGCTGCACGCCGCGCCCGCCTCCTTCGTTCGACGTCAATGCTCGACGTCGCGCCAGTACTCCCGCTTCAGCAGCCAGGCGAGGAAGGTGAACAGCGCGAGGAACAGGATCACCCACACGCCGATGTCGCGGCGCTTCAGGGTGGCCGGTTCGCCGGCGTACTCGAGGAAAGCAGTGATATCGCGCACCGCCTGGTCGAAGCCCGCCTCGTCGAGCGCACCCGCCTGCACCAGCTTCAGGCCGGTGACCGGGCGCTCGCCGGTGGTCTTGTCCAGCTCGCCGTACTCGGCGACCTGCAGGCCCTGCAGCTTCCACAGCGGGTTGGGCATCGAGGCGTTCGCGAACAGGGTGTTGTTCCAACCCACCGGGCGCGACTCGTCCAGGTAGAACGACTTGAGATAGGTGTAGACCCAGTCGCGGCCGCGCACGCGGGAGACCAGGCTGAGGTCCGGCGGGTTCTTGCCGAACCACTGCGTGCCCTGCTCCGGCGTCAGCGCGGTGTTGATGTGCTCGCCGAACTTGGCGCCGGTGAAGTTGAGGTTCTGCATTACCTGCTCCTCGCTCAGGCCGAGGTCCTCGGCCATGCGCGAGTAGCGCAGGTACTTCAGCGAATGGCAGCCGGAGCAGTAGTTCATGTACAGCTTGGCGCCGCGCTGCAGGGAGGCGCGATCGTTCAGATCGGTGCCCGCCTGCTGCAGGTTGCCGGCGCCCGCGGCGAACGCCGGGGCGGCGAGGAACAGACCGGCGCAGACCAGCGCCAGCGCGCCCAGTCGGCGGGCAAGGAAGGAGGTCTTAGTCATGCAGCTTCACCCGTTCCGGCACCGGCTTGGTCTTGTCGATCTTGGTCCACAGCGGCATCGTGATGAAGAACGCGAAGTAGAGGAAGGTCAGCACGCGGCCGATCTGCGTCTCCACCGGGTCGGTGCCCGGGCCGGCGCCGATCTTGCCCAGCCACACGAAGCTGATCGCGAAGATCATCAGCGCGGTCTTGGAGATCCAGCCGCGGTAGCGGAACGAACGCACCTTCGCGCGATCCAGCCACGGCACGAAGAACAGCAGGGCGATCGCACCGAACATCACCAGCACGCCGCCGAGCTTGTCCGGAATGACGCGCAGCATCGCGTAGTACGGGGTGAAGTACCACACCGGCTTGATGTGCTCCGGCGTCACCAGGCGGTTGGCCTCGGTGAAGTTGTCGTGCTCGAGGAACCAGCCACCGAACTCCGGCGCGAAGAAGATGATGAACGCGGCGATCAGCAGGAAGAAGCCGACGCCCACCAAGTCCTTCACCGTGTAGTACGGGTGGAACGGGATGCCGTCGGCCGGACCGGTCGGCGACCAGCGGTTGCCCTTCGGCCCCTTCTTGATGTCCACGCCGTCCGGGTTGTTCGAGCCGACCTCGTGCAACGCGCCCAGGTGCAGCACCACCAGCAGCAGCAGCACCAGCGGCAGCGCGATCACGTGCAGCGCGAAGAAGCGGTTGAGCGTGGCGTCGCCGGGCAGGTAGTCGCCCATGATCCACTCGGTCAGGCCGTTGCCGATCACCGGGATCGCGCCGAACAGCGAGATGATCACCTTGGCGCCCCAGAACGACATCTGGCCCCACGGCAGCACGTAGCCCATGAACGCCTCGGCCATCAGCACGAGGTAGATCACCATGCCGAGGATCCACACCAGCTCGCGCGGCTTCTGGTAGCTGCCGTACATCAACCCGCGGAACATATGCAGGTAGACGACGATGAAGAACAGCGACGCGCCGGTGGAGTGCATGTAGCGGATCAGCCAGCCCCACTCGACATCGCGCATGATGTACTCGACCGAGGCGAACGCTTCCGCGGCGCTCGGCTTGAAGTGCATCGTCAGGAAGATGCCGGTGACGATCTGGTTCACCAGCACCAGCAGCGCCAGCGAGCCGAAGTAGTACCAAAGGTTGAAGTTCTTCGGAGCGAAGTACTCCGACATGTGCTTCTTGTACGCGACGTTCATCGCCGGCGCGCGGTCGTCGAACCAGGCGCGCACGGCGGCGATGATGCCGGTGGTCGGATCGTTGGGCGCAGAGGCCTTGTTATCAACGTTCGCCATCGTCAGGCAGCTCCCTGGGGATCCACGCCGATCACGATCGTGGTGTCGTTTTCATAGTGGTGCGGCGGCACGACCAGGTTGGTCGGCGCCGGCACGCCCTGGAAGACGCGCCCGGCCATGTCGAACTTCGACTTGTGGCACGGGCAGAAGTAACCGCCCTTCCAGTTCGGGTCGAACGGCTCAGGACGGATCTCCGCCTTCATCTCCGGCGCGCAGCCGAGGTGCGTGCACAGGCCGACCAGCACCGAGACTTCCGGCTTGATCGAACGGGTCACGCCCTTGATGTAAGCCGGCTGCTGGTCGACGTTTTCCGACATCGGGTCGCGCAGCTGGTCGTTGAGCGTCGGCAGCGCTTCCAGCACGGCCTTCGAACGCTTGACGATCCAGATCGGCTGGCCGCGCCACTCCAGGATCAGGCGCTGACCTTCCTGCAGGGCGCTGATGTCCGCCGACACCGGGGCGCCTGCCAGCTTGGCGCGCGCGCTCGGGTTCCAGGACTTGATGAAGGGAACCGCTGCGACCCCGGCGCCGACCGCACCGACCACCGCGGTGGTCATGGTCAGGAACCGGCGGCGGCCGCTGTTGACGGGCTCAATAGGATCGTTGACCCCTGGGTTGGCCATCCGGCACTCCGCAAAGCTTTTGAAGTCGAAGATGTGCCGCAGGCCCGCCACCGGCGATGGCTTGCGGCTCAAAAGACGCGAAAGTGTAGCGGAAGCGTGAGCGGCGCGACAATCCGCGGCCGCGCCTGAAACGGGCTCAGCGGCTTGCGACTGGATTGAGCGCGCCGCGGTAGCGCTCGGCGAGCTGCGCCACACGCTGGACGTAGCGCTGGGTCTCGTTGTACGGCGGCACGCCACCGTACCTGTCGACCGCGCCCTCGCCGGCGTTGTAACCGGCCGCAGCCAGGGTCAGGTTGCCGTTGAAGCGCTTCAGCAGCCAGGCGAGGTACTGCACGCCGCCACGGATGTTCTGCGCGGCGTCGAACGCGTTGCTGACCCCAAACCGGCGCGCGGTGGCGGGCATCAGCTGCATCAGGCCCTGCGCGCCCACCCGCGACAGCGCGTTCGGGTTGAATGCGGACTCGGCATGGATGATCGCGCGCACGATCGCCTCGTCCACGCCGAACTCGCGCGCGGCCGCGGCGATCTCGGTGCGGTAGGCCTCGGTATTGAGCCGCACGTTGCCGAAGTTGACCCCCGGCAGCGCGGCACAGGCGTAACAGGTCTCCATGAAGCTGTAGCGGATGGTCCGCATCGAGGACACGTCCGCGAGGCCCTTAGGGGGGCGGCTCGTGTAGTGGCGGATACCGTCCTTGACGTAGGAGTAGACCTGGCCCTGGACCAGGCGGCGCGTCCCCGGCCGCATCGGCCCGCTGCTTGTGGCCGCTGGCGCCGTGGCGGCCGGCGACGGCCCGGGTGTCGACGACGTCGCCACCGCCCGGGGCGCGGGGGAGTTGGAGCGTGCCGGCTCCGGCGGCCTCGAGCGCTTGCCGCTGGTGCGGTACTGGCTGACCACCACGCACTCAGCCCCGCTGACCGGCTTGCTCACGTAGCTGGGAATACCCTCGGGCGTCTGGCAACGGTACACCGTGCCCGCGACCGCGGGGCCCGCGGCGAGCAGACAGACAAGCGCAAACGGCAGACCGAGCCCCTTCCCCATGCCGGCAGTTTGTCCTGTCTCGGATTTTTTTGCCAAGTCCTTGATTCCGAAACGTGACTGAGGCCACCCCGGTACCCCTTGACCGGCTACACTGCGCGCCCTCCGGCCCGGATTAACCGCCGCCCTCCCCCGGAACCCGCCATGACCGACCTGATCGACCTCCCCGTCCTCGACGCCGAAGCCCGTCCCGCCACCCGCGAGGGCAAGCCGGCGACCGGCAAGCTCTACATCCAGACCCACGGGTGCCAGATGAACGAGTACGACTCGGCCAAGATGGCCGACGTGCTCGCCGCCGCCGAGGGCCTGGAGCTGACCGACAAGGCCGAAGAGGCCGACGTCATCCTGATCAACACCTGCTCCATCCGCGAGAAGGCGCAGGAAAAGGTGTTCAGTCAGCTCGGCCGCTGGAAGACGCTGAAGAAGGCCGGCCGCCCGGTCATCATCGGCGTTGGCGGCTGCGTGGCCAGCCAGGAAGGCGAGGCGATCATCAAGCGCGCGCCCTACGTCGATCTGGTGTTCGGCCCGCAGACCCTGCACCGCCTGCCCGAGCTGATCCGCGCCAAGCGCGAGACCGGCCGGCCGCAGGTGGACATCAGCTTCCCCGAGATCGAAAAGTTCGACCGCCTGCCCGAGCCGCGCGCCGAAGGTCCGACCGCGTTCGTCTCCATCATGGAAGGCTGCAGCAAGTACTGCAGCTTCTGCGTGGTGCCCTACACCCGTGGCGAGGAGGTCAGCCGGCCGTTCGAGGACGTGCTGGTGGAAGTGGCGCAGCTCGCCGCGCAGGGCGTGCGCGAGGTCAACCTGCTTGGCCAGAACGTCAATGCCTACCGCGGCCCGTACGGCGACGGCGAAGTCGCCGACCTCGCGCTGCTGATCCGCGCCATCGCCGAAATCGACGGTATCGGCCGGATCCGCTTCACCACCTCGCACCCGGTCGAATTCAGCGACTCGCTGATCGAGGCGTTCCGCGACGTGCCCAAGCTCGCCAACTACCTGCACCTGCCGGTGCAGGCTGGCAGCGACCGCATCCTCGCCGCGATGAAGCGCGGCTACACCGCGCTCGAATTCAAACAGAAGATCCGCAAGCTGCGCGCGGTGCGGCCGGACATTTCCATCAGCTCGGATTTCATCGTCGGCTTTCCCGGCGAAACCGACGCCGATTTCGAAAAGACCATGAAACTGATCGAGGACGTCGGCTTCGACCAGTCGTTCTCCTTCATTTACTCCCGCCGCCCCGGCACCCCGGCCGCCGACCTGCCCGACGATGTCAGCGACGCTGAAAAGCACGCCCGCCTCGCCCGCCTGCAGGCCGCCATCAACGCGAATGCCGCGCGCATCTCGCAGGCGATGGTCGGCACCGTGCAGACCGTGCTGGTCGAAGGCCCGTCGAAGAAAAACCCCGACGAGCTGACCGGCCGCACCGAAAACATGCGCTACGTGAACTTCCCTGCACCCAAGCGGCTGATCGGGCAGTTCGTGCAGGTGCAGGTCACCGAGGCGATGGCGAATTCGCTGCGGGGGCGGGTGGTGACCGTGGAGGCGGGAGGGGCGTAAGCGTCCTCGCCTGCTTCCCGTTCGGCAGCGGTCATCGCAAGTACGCTGCCCGCATCACCGCGCCCCGCTTCCTCGCCCGCCGCGACAGCGACCCCGCGGGGTGACGCTTCGCTGCTGCCCGCTACTGAACACGTTTTTATCCTGCAGGGACGCGGGGTATTAGTTGCGCCCTCGGAAAAGAACGCCTTTCCTAAGACGGGGCGGGCGTGACCCGGCGCCCCCTTCTCGGTCAATCACTTAGCGCTTGACCGACGCAGGCACCCTCATGAAGATGCGGTGCCTATCGATGTGGGGACTAAACAGAGTTGATGCCGCTGGGGAGATCTGCGCACATGACCTACACAAATGCAGTGCTGACTGTAATTGCGCTTTTGTTAGCTGCCATCGTCGCAAAACTGTACGTGCCCACGCTCCAGGAGATAGGCCCGCGCCTGTCGCCATTCACCCGGGGTGACGTTATCGCTGCACGCCAAATCCAAGACGCGAAGGCTCGCCGAGCTCGCCTCAGGGAGTTGCAGCAGGGTGCCCCGCTGGTTTGGGTCGCCGGCGGAGATGTAGATGTGAGCGGAAGCACCGTTGAGGTGTCCAATACGGTAGAAGTAGAGGGCGAAGTGTCGCTCGAACGGAGCTGGTAGAGCGGCATCTAAGAATTCGTCCAAGCCGACGCCGCTTCGCGGCGCGGCTCAACTCTGCGTTACAACTCTCAGGGGAAATAACGGTGGGCGCGAAGCAAGAAGTCCAAGACGAGCTATCGAAGCTCCTGAAGGAGGGAAACGCCGTCCTTAAAAAGTTCCAAGATACGGAAAAGCTGCCCAACGTCAGTCTCGATTACCAGGCGTGGTACTCGAAGGCCCTTAAGGTCATGCAACTCCTCGCCCCTGACCGCTACGACGAGTTTCGTCGCTACTACGAGGCAGACCCGAAGAGAAAGGGGCTTGGTTACGGAACCTATGTTATCCACGACTTCATAAAAGGCGTCGCCCCGGGCGCGTACCACCTCCAAGACTTCGATACGCGTGGCCAAGCCGCATTGGGCATGTACAACCAGCTTGTCATCTTGGCGGCGGTAATCGGCCGGTCTAAGTCAATCTTGGCGGACATCCAAGGCGCTCTCCTGGCCGAGCTGCAAGACGACGAAGTGGATACTGCCGAGGCGCTTCTCAAGGTGAATTTGCGCGCTGCGGGCGCACTAGCTGGCGTTATTCTCGAGTCGCACTTGCAGAAGGTCGCAGAAGCGCACGGCATTAAGACCGCCAAGAAGGCGCCGACCATTGCGGATCTGAATGACCCGCTCAAGTCTGCTGGCGTATATGACACAGCGGTATGGCGCAAGATTTCCTACATGGCGGACATCCGCAACATGTGTTCGCACAAGAAGGCTGCAGACCCAACCGTTGAGCAAGCGAAAGAGCTCGTTGATGGCGTGCGGTGGGTCGTGAAGAATGTGGCATGAGAGCTCTAACGATTCGTCCAAGCCGACGCCGCTTCGCGGCGCGGCTTAACTCAGGTGTTAGCCGTAATGGGAACAGTGCGCTGGCTATTGTTCGCTTGGGGATTGGTAGCTGCCCTTGTAGCTGGCTGGTATGCGGCTCGGCTTGGGGTAGAGCCCCCATCTCGCCAGAGCGCTGAGCTTGGCTTTGGGCTGGGGCTCGGACTGCTGTGGGGGTACTTTCCTTGGCTCGCGCTGCCCGTGCTGGTTGCCCTCGGCCGCCGTCATCTGCCGCTAAGCGTTCGTGTCCTCCAACTCGTACCATCGGCGGCTGGGCTACTGCTGGTGGGCATCGTGTACTTCAGTGGCCACTACGGCTAACAATTCGTCCAAGCCGACACCGCTTCGCGGCGCGGCTTAACTCAGGTGTTAGGCCTCACTACAGATGTCTAGGAGAACGTGGTGTCGAAGATCAAATTTACGGGTTGTATGGCGGTCGCCGCGCTTATCGCGTCTATGTCTGCTGTTGCTCAAGATACACGTGATGGCGAACTTGCCATGGCAGATGACGAACTAAACGCAGCGTATAAGGCGCTTCTCGCAAATCTAGACACGGCTGGGCAGCAGCATCTTAGGGCTGCGCAGCGCGCTTGGATTCAAATGCGCGATGCAGACTGTCAATGGGCATTTGTAGATCGACGCGACTGCTTGATCGACCGAACGACGAACCGCACTGAAGAGCTTAAAAACACGTACTTCAGCGCCAAAGACGGTGAGTACAAGAGCCTTAGTGACGCGGAGTGAGGCTGTTAGCCGTTGGGTCTTACGGGGGCTCACGTCGCCACCGGATCGCGTTGCCTGCGGCCACGCTGCTTCTTCGGTCAAGACCTCGGGGCGCGCCCGTGCGTGGCGTCGTGTGCACTCCCGCTTCGGCTGCTCGGATCAGTTCCTCGCGTCGTTCAGTACGCTGCCTGCTTCGGCCACATCCCCACGGGCACCGCGCAGTGCGCGCCCGGTTGTCCTCGCTTGGGCACCCACGGCCCTTGCCGCGTTGCAGGCGCTCGTTTCGTTCTACATACCGCATCGCGCCTTGCACGCTCGCCGACCTCGGCGTAGCGTCCACGGCTAACAAGTCATTCAAGCCGATGCCGCTTCGCGGCACGGCTTAACTCAGGTGTTAGGGGGCTCGGAGACATCCATGCATCTCCAGGTCGCCAACTGGCTAGTCGAGTGTGATCCCGAGGCCACCCGCACGGCGTACTCGATCCTGCCCCCCGGCCCGGACTGTACCTGCGACGAGTGCCGGAACTTTCAGGCAGCGGCGGGCCGGACTTTCGCACCGGAGCTCTACGCTTTGTTCGCACTGCTGGGCATAGACCCGACCAAGCCTGCGGAGCTCTGCCACTGGTACAGAGAGCCCACCGGGCTGTACTACATCGGCGGCTGGTTCCACTTCGTCGGTCATGTGCTCGCTGGCGCCGATGCCATGCAGAACCCAGACGGCACCGGAATCATCAACTACCAGAGCCTGTCTGAAGGGTCTGAGGTAGCGCTAACGGAGCACATCAGCTTGCTGCCGGAGAGCTTCCGCGGACTTGCCGTCGTCCAGCTTGAGTTTCACACTCGTGTTCCGTGGGTGCTGGCTGGCGCGGAGCCCGCCCCCTAACAATTCGTCCAAGCCGACGCCAGCTCGCGGCGCGCCTTAACTCAGGTGTTAGCCCTCATGGAATACACTTGCAACTCGTGCAAGGCAGGCGTCCCGGACACGTTGCTGCGTGCAACGGCGAGCCATCCGCTGGGCGAGGCAACGTGCCCCCACTGCCATAAAACTGTTGCCCGAACGCGTCGCCCGACCGGCCTGCTTGTTGCGCTCGGAGCAGCTGCAATGGCAGCCATTTTCGCTCGCGAGCCATACGAACCCGGCGAGCCGTTGTACTGGGCCTTGCTCGTGCTCGGGTTTGCCTTGCTCGCAGCGTTTCTCACCGTGGTGCGGCGCTCGCAAACGCTTAAGGTTGTCACGGCGTCATCGCCATGAGGGCTAACTATTCGTCCAAGCCGACGCCGCTTCGCGGCGCGGCTTAACTCAGGTGTTAGGCATCGCTTCGTGTTTCCACTCCGATTGCTGTATCAACCAAGAACCAGCCGCTTCTGGTCCTATGTCTTTCTAGCCGCGCTTGTTGCCCTGCTGGGCTCTGCAGCGTTAATCGCCGTCGCGTTCGCGCTTGTTGGCGTGCCGCCTGACTCGGAAGGACCAAGCGTTTCCGTCAGTTGGGTCTACCTTTTTGTAGTCGTGGTCTTCTCGCCAGCTGTCGAGACAGCGCTTCTACTCCTGACCCTCCGGCTCGCACGACGCTTTGCCGCCACTCCACCTGTCTTGGCAGCGGCTAGTGCTCTCATCTGGGGCGGGTTGCATGGCCTGCTTCACCCCTTGTGGTTCTTTGGAACGGTGTGGAGCTTCTTTGTCTTTTCGTCGGCAGCACTGGCTTGGCGGGGGGTGTCTCGCACCCATGCATTCTGGGCGGCAGCCCTACCGCATGCCATCATTAACGCTACGGTTTTTGGCGGCATAGTTCTGGCAGGCAATGCCTAACTTCGTCCAAGCCGACGCCGCTTCGCGGCGCGGCTTAACTTAAGCGTCGGCCGTCACCAAGGATGACTCGGATGCTCAGGAGGATGCTGCTCGTAACGCTGACCGCTGCAACGCTTTCCACCCAAGCGACCGGTGCAGACCAGCGGGCCACAACCGCAAGCGTGTGGCAGCCACCTGCGGGCGCAACCCAATCTCGTCTCTGGCCCGGGGCGGCCCCTGATATGCCGAAGGGGCCCAAACCCGACGAAGTGCTGTTCGAGGTGAAAAAGGTGCCCGGCTTCTTCTACAGAGGCATCTCGAACGTCACGGATCCCACGATCACTGTCTTCAAGCCAGCGCGCGGCAATACTGGGGCGGCAATCGTGGTGTTCCCCGGCGGCGGCTTCCGACTCCTCGCGATCGACCTCGAAGGTACCGAGATATGCGACTGGGTCACGAGCAGGGGAATGACGTGCGTACTGCTCTATCGTGTCCCCAAGAGCAACCATTATTGGAACCCTGATCAAAGGCGCCACGTCGCGCCGGCAGCACCCTTCGCGCTTCAGGACGCTCAGAGGGCGATCAGGCTCGTGCGGGCAAACGCCAGTCAGTGGGGCGTAGATCCGTCGAAGATCGGGGTACTTGGGATGTCGGCGGGCGGCTATCTCGTCGCGCAAACCAGCAATGTTTCCGAGCCCACCTACAAGCCCGTGGATGCCGCAGACAGCCTCAGCAGCCTGCCGGACTTCGCCATCGCTCTCTATCCAGGCCACTTATGCCGCTCGGGTGCGAGTCTTGATCCGAGCATAAAGGTCAGCAAGACAACGCCTCCTACCTTCCTTCACGCCGCGTGGGATGATCCCGTAAATAACATTTGCAACACCACCGTTTACGCGCACGCTCTTGCGAGTGCTGGTTCCCCGGCTGAAGTACATGTGTTCGCTCACGGGAAGCACGCATTCGGGCTCAGGCATAGGGACCTCCCCGTTGCCTTTTGGCCGTCCCTTGTTGAGAAGTGGCTGAGCGCGATAAACATGCTGCCAACGCCGCCAGCCGACGGGTAATAACTCGCCCAAGCCGACGCCGCTTCGCGGCGCGGCTTAACTCAGGTGTTAGCCACTTGAAAAAGATCCTCGCAAATTTCAGCCAGTGGCAACCGTGGAACGGTCGTGCGGATCTGGCAGCGGATCTCCCAGGCGTCTACATGCTGGCGAGGTTCCTGCGTAGGCCCAACCTGGGGCAGCCAGCCCTATCGCAGAAGATCATCTACATTGGCGAGACATGCAAGACGCTTAAGCATCGCCTCTACAACTTCAATCGATCCGCATTTCAAAACAAGTTTTGGCCACTCTGGCGGATACACGTTTTCCAAGCCGGCAAAAGCGCAGCGGGATCCGTTGCACCTGTACATCTCTGTCATGCCAGTAGATCTGCCGCCGGTCCACAGCGAGGCGTATATCCGCTACTCGGAACGGGCCTTGTTGTGGGCTTACGTGCAAAAGTACGGTGCTATGCCTGTCTGCAATCGCAAGTAGACCGCTGCGTGGCTAACAATTCGTCGAAGCCGACGCCGCTTCGCGGCGCGGCTCAACTCAGGTGTTAGGGCTCAGGAGATGGTTATGCGCAAAGTTGTAGCAGCAGCGTTGGTTTCGCTCTTTATTGCGGGCTGCGGCGGGCAATCAATCGCTCCCGCTCCCACCGCCGGTCCCGCGGCCGCTGACACTCAGGTACTACCAGCACCTGCACCGGAACCAGCAACTCCTGCCGTGTCCGCTATCGTTAACGTGCCAGAAATCGCTGGCAAGTCCCAAAAAGACGTTGCAGCTATCCTTGGCGAACCCACCTCTTGCGAGACTGTGACGCAGGGAAAGAAGTGCTTCTATAAGCCCGGCGAGACTGAGATTGTTTTCATCTCGGGCAAGGCCGATTGGATCACTGTCGAGGCTCTGGATAGTGCTCCGTACTCCGAGGAGGCGCTGCCCCTACTCGGAATTGATAAGGTCACTGCCACGCTCTCCAACGAGAACACCGTGCGCTGGGAAACAATTCCGGGCGTGCTAGAGGTCAGCATTTTCCCCGGGCAGACAGGCGTGGACTATGCCTACATCAAGGCGGCAACACCGTAGCCTGAGCCCTAACAATTCGTCCAAGCCGACGCCGCTTCGCGGCGCGGCTTAACTCAGGTGTTAGGGCTCAGGAAAAGTAGCTCGCAGGTCCGCATGGGAATCAAGATACGCTGGATCATTACAGCCATTCGGCCCGCGCTTACGGCGCAGGCGTTCGGCGGGTCGCGCGGCGGGTGCCATGCAAGCAGGCCCGCCTGACCCGCGCTCACCTGCGAGCTCGGTCGGATAACACTTCACCCCTCCCCAACCCTCCCCTGCTCGCTGTGCGAGCAAGGGGGAGAGTTAGTTCGGCCTCCCCTGCATTCGCAGGGGAGGGAGAGAAGCGCCCTACTTCGCTTGCTGGCGCTGGAAGACCGGCTTTCCGTCGACGTAGGTGGCCAGCACGGTGAGGGTGCGCAGGGCGGCAGGTTCGGCGGCCAGGGGGTCTTCGGCGAGGACGACGAAGTCGGCGCGCTTGCCGGGTTCGAGGCTGCCGACGTCCCGTTCGGCGAAGCCGGCATAGGCGGCGTCGACGGTGAAGCCGCGCAGGGCCTCGAAGTGGGTCAGCTTTTCCTGCGGGCGCCAGCCGCCGGTGGGCTTGCCTTCGGCATCGGCGCGGGTAACGGCGGCGTACAGGCCCAGGCGCGGGTCGATCGATTCCACCGGCGCATCGGAGCCGAGCGCGAGGCGCGCGCCGCGGTCGCGCAGCTGGCGCCAGGCGTAGGCGCCGACGATGCGCTGCGGGCCCACGCGGTCTTCGGCCCAGGGCATGTCGCTGGTGGCGTGCGTGGGCTGCATCGAGGCGATCACACCGAGTTCGGCGAAGCGCGCGAGGTCGTCGGGCGCCACCACCTGCGCGTGTTCGATGCGCCAGCGGTGGTCGCCTTTCGCGTCCTTGCCGAGCACGCGCGCGTAGGCGTCGAGGATCTCGCGGTTGCCGCGGTCGCCGATGCCGTGGGTGGCGGCCTGCACGCCGCACTGCTTCGCGCGCGCGGCGATGCGCGCGAGGTCCGCGGGTGAGGTCAGCATCAGGCCGCGGTTGCCGGCATCGTCGCTGTAGTCGGCCAGCAGCGCGGCGCCGCGGCTGCCGAGCGCGCCGTCGGCGTACACCTTGACGGTGCGCATCTGCAGGCGACCGCCGGGGTGGCGGTACGGGCCGTGCTCGCAGAGGAACGCGAGCGCGTCGCCGTCGCCCGCGGCCATTGCGGTGATGCGCAGCGGCAGCGCGTTGCGGTCGGCGAGGCGGCGGTAGCGCTGCAGCTCGGCGAGGTTGATGCCGGCGTCGTGGATGCCGGTGAGGCCGTGCGCGACCGCCTCCTGCATGCCGAGCACCAGCGCGCGCTCGGCGGTGGCCTCGTCAAGCGGCGGGCGCGCCTGGTCGATCAGCGCCATCGCGGCGTCGATGAAGATGCCGGTCGGTTCGCCGTTCGCGTTGCGCTCGACGCGACCGCCGTCGGGCTGCCAGTCGCCGCGCAGGTCGCGCTTCACCACGCGCATGGCGGCGGTGTTGGCCCAGCCGGCGTGGCCATCGACGCGCTCCAGCCACACCGGGCGCTGCGGGAATGCGGCGTCGAGGTCGGCGGCGGTCGGGAACGTCTTCTCCGGCCAGTCGTTCTGGTCCCAGCCGCGGCCGATCAGCCAGGCGCCGGGCGGCAGTTCGCGTTCGAACGCGCGCAAACGCGCGATCACCTCGGCCTTGTCGCGCGCGCCGACCAGGTTGGCGGTGAGCCGCGTCATGCCGAGGTTGGACACGTGCGCGTGGGCATCGATCAGGCCGGGGACGACGGTGGCGGTGCCGACGTCGAGGCGCTTCGCTTTCGGGTAGCGGCGCTGCAGCTCCGCGCGCGTGCCGACCGCGAGGATGCGACCGCTGTCGTCGTACGCCAGCGCCTCGGCGGTGGGCTGGCGCGCGTCCATGGTGTGAATGCGGGCGGCGGTGAGCACGGTGACGTCGGCGGCCGACGCGAGGCCGGCGACCGAGGCCAGAAGAAGTCCCAGAACCCGTCTGCGCATGGCGTAGTCCGAAATGGCGTGCGCGCGAATGTGCGGCAAAGCGGCCATGGCCGCAAATGGCCAGTCCGGGAACGGCCGGCCGCCCCGCTCAGTCGAGCCGCTTGCGGAAGCGGGTGATCGCCGCGGTCATCATCACCGCGGTGAACGCGGCCAGCGCCAGCGCGTCCGGCCACAGCTCGGCGAGCGACGCGCCGCGCAGCACGATGCCGCGGATCAGGCGCAGGAAGTGGGTGAGAGGCAGGAGTTCCGCCAGCCACTGCGCGGCCTTCGGCATACCGGCGAACGGGAACATGAAGCCGGACAGCAGGATCGACGGCAGGAACACGAAGAACGTCATCTGCATCGCCTGGAACTGCGACTGCGCGCGGGTGGAGATCAGCAGCCCCAGCGTGAGGTTGGCGAGGATCAGCAGCAGCGCGGCGAGGTAGACGTCGAGCAGGCTGCCGCGCACCGGCACGTCGAACAGCCACGCGCCGAGCGCGAGCACCACGGTGGTCTGCACCACGCCGATGGCGATGTACGGCAGCACCTTGCCGATCATCAGTTCGCTGCGGCTGACGGGCGTGGCGATGAGCAGCTCCATGTTGCCGCGCTCGCGCTCGCGCACGATGGCGACCGAGGTGAACAGCACCATCGTCATGGTGAGGATCACGCCGATCAGGCCGGGCACGATGTTGAGCGGCGAGCGCCGCTGCGGGTTGTAGAACGCGACGACCGAGATCGGCGGCTGCGCGCGCGGGCCGGCCGTCGGCGCACCGGCGAGCGGCATCTGCGCGAGCTGCATCGCCGCGCCCTGCACCACCGTGTCGGAGCCGTCGACCATCACCTGGATCGCCTCGCGGCCTTCGCTGCGACGGCGCTCGTAGTCGTGCGGCACGACCACGCCGACGCTGATCTCGCCGCGGCGCAGCAGGTCGGTCAGCGCCTGCGGGGTGTCGGCGACCGCGACCGGCGCGATCACGCCGGTGGCGACCATGTCCATCACCGCCGCGCGCGAGGCGGCGGTGCCGGCCTGGTCCGCGATGCCGGCGGGCAGGCCGCGCAGGTTGAGGTTGATCGCATAGCCGAACAGCACCAGCTGCATCACCGGGATGCCGACGATCATCGCCAGCGTGATGCGGTCGCGGCGCAGCTGGCGCAGCTCCTTGACCATGATCGCGAGCATGCGCTGCCAGCTCATGCGGCCTCCGGCGCGCGGCCGCGGGTGGCGGAGACGAACACGTCCTCCAGCGACGGCGTGCTCGGCTCGATGCGCGCCTCGACGCCCTGCTCGCGCAGCGCGCGTTCGATCGCCCCGCGGGTCGCGCCCGCGTCGGTGCACAGCACGCGCAGTGCGTTGCCGATCTGGGCGACGCTGAGCACGCCCGGTGTGCGTTCGATCAGGCGCTGCGCGCGGCGCGGTGCGGCGGCGTGCACTTCCAGCGTGCGGCCGTGCAGCGCGCCGGCCAGCTCCTGCGGCGTACCGTCGGCGACCAGTCGGCCGCGGTCGAGGATGGCGAGCCGATGGCAGCGCTCGGCCTCGTCCATGTAATGCGTGGACACCAGCAGGGTGGTGCCGGCATCGGCGAGGTCGAACAGCGTCTCCCAGAAATCGCGGCGCGATTCCGGATCGACCGCGCTGGTGGGTTCGTCGAGGAACAGCAGTTCGGGCTTGTGCACGATCGCGCCGGCCAGCGCGAGCCGCTGCTTCTGGCCGCCACTCAGGGTGCCGGCGAGCTGCTTCTGGCGGTCGCCGAACCGGTACGCCTCGATCAGCTGGTCCACCCGTGCCCTCGCCTGCCTGCGCGGCAGCTCGTACACGGCGGCGAGGAACTCGAGGTTCTCGCGCACGGTGAGGTTCCCGAACAGCGAGAAGCGCTGGGTCATGTAACCGACGCGCCGGCGCAGCGCCTCGGCCTGTTCGGGCACGCGCAGGCCGAGCACGTCGATCTCACCGGCATCCGGCGTGAGCAGGCCGCACAGCATGCGGATGGTGGTGGATTTGCCGGAGCCGTTCGGGCCGAGGAAGCCGTACACGTGCGCGCGCGGCACGGTCAGGTCCACGTGGTCGACGGCCACCACCGCGCCGAAGCGCTTGGTGAGGCCGCGCGCGCGGATGGCGAGCGTGTCAGCCACCGCGACCCTCGTCGCGCAGCTCGACGTGCACCGGCAGTCCCCCCGGCAGGCCGCGCGCGGAACCGTCGAGCGCGACCTCGGCGAGGTAGCTCAGGCGCGCCACGTCGTCGCCGGTGAGCGCGTAGTACGGGGTGAACACCGGTTCGCTGCGGATCATGCGCACGCGTCCGGCATGGCGCCTGCCATCCACATGCACCCACACCGGCGTGCCGACCCGCACGCGCGTGCGCAGCGGCTGCGGCACGTAGATCCGCGCATGCGGCGCCTCGCCCACCAGCAGCACGGCGAGCGGCGCGCCCGGTGCGGGGCGATCGCCGGCCTCGTACGGCAGGCTGTCGACCGTGCCGGCCCGCGGCGCGCGTACGTCGAGCTGGGCGCGGCTGACCGCCTGCGCGCGCAGCTGCGCGCGCGCCGCAGCGAACGCCGCTTCGCCCTGCGCCACCTGCTCGGCGCGGGTGCCGCGCTCCAGTTCGGCGAGCTGCGCCGCGGCGGTGCGCGCCTGCGCCTCGGCGCTGTCGGCGGCCGCGCGGGCACGGTCGACCTCGGCGGCGGACACCAGCCGACGCTGGCCGAGGGGGATCACCCGGTTGGCGTACGCGCGCGCTTCGCGGGCCTGCGCCCGTGCCGCCGCGAGCTGCGCGCGGGCGCGGGCGATCGCTTCCTCGCGGGGCCCTTCGCGCAGTTCGCCGAGTGCCTCGCGTGCCTGCACCGCCTGGGCCTGCGCGGCCTGCAGCTGCGCGTCACCGCGCACGGTCTCCAGCTGCATCAGCCGCGCGCCGGCGGCCACGCGCTGGCCCTCGCGCACGTCCACGCGCACGATGGTCTCCGTCGCCGGCGCGGTGACGGTCACGCGGTCGTACTCCAGCGTGCCGAGCGCCTGCGGCGCTTCGGCGCGGCAGCCGGCGAGCAGGACCAGCGCGAGGACATTGGCGAACAGGAATCGCATGGTGAGCCCTCAGGACACCGCGCAGGCGTCGCCGCAGTCGCCCGCGACATCGCGTTCGACTCTGCGCCGCACGGGCGGCAGCGCCAGCAACGGCAGCAATGGCCAATACGCCGGGATCTGCCGAAACAGCAGGGCGACGCCGTCAGCACCCGCATGCAGCTCGCCGGTACGCAGATCGCGAACCAGCACCTCGCCCTTGCGCAGCGGGCGCGGCAGCGGCGACTCGGTGGCGTCCTCGAACCGGCCCAGCCAGTCGAGCCGGCGATGCCGGCGTGCCAAGCGGGCGCAGCGGAGACAGTCGGGATGGCGGTAGAGGCGGATGGTGCTCATGACGCGATCTCCAAGCCACGGTCGAGCAACGCCAGCGCATGCCGGCGCAGGTCGTCGAAACCGAGTTCGTCCGCGCCGAACAGGCGCCGCCAAATCGGCGCGCCGGCGAGCGGGAACAGGGTGAGCCCGATCAGCGACACCACCAGCAGGCGCGGATCGAGGTCTTCGTTGAGCTGGCCTTCGGCCCGCGCCTGCGCGAAGCGTGCCGCCAGCATCTGCGGAAGCTGCGGTCCGATCTGGTTGATCAGCAGGTCGCGCAGCGCGCCGCCCTCGCACAGCACCTCGCGTACCCACAGCGCCGGCAGCCACGGGTGCGCGGCGACCGTGCGGCCGACGCCGTTGACGAAGCCGGCGACCAGCGCGGCGAGATCGTCGCCGTGCTGCAGCAGCTCCTCGCGCAGCAGCGCCACCGCCGGCAGCACGCGGTCATTCACCACCGCCTGCTGCAGCTGCGCCTTGTCGCCGAAGTAGTAGTGCAGCAGCGCCGGGTTGACCCCCGCTTCCTGGGCGATCGCGCGCAGCGGAGTGGCGGCGATGCCGTGGCGGCAGAAGCAGGCGATCGCCGCATCGAGCAGGCGTTCGCGGAGGTCGGCGGTGTCGGCGGCAGGCGGACGGCCGGGACGGCGCGGTCGGGGAACGGGCTTCGGCTTGGCCATACGCCTATTTAATTAATTGATTAATTAATGGCTGCTGAGCGGCTCGACCGTGCCGGCCGGGCGCACAATGCCGGAATGGCCGCCCGCCCTGCCCGTCCGCTCGCCCTGTGGTTCCTCGCGCTCGGCGTGGTGGCGCTGGCGCGCTTCGCGATGGGCCTGGCGCGCAGCGGCGTGCCGACCGGCGCGACCGACTGGGCGTGGGCGGTCGGCGGCGGCGCGCTGCTGGCGCTCGCGCTGTATCTGTGGCAACGCCCGGGATGACGCTGCTCTGACCGGCTTCTGCCAAACTGCTCGACCCGTTCGCCGTCTCCGCGCTCGATGTCCGCCGTCGTTACCTCCGAATTCGCCCTGCAGCCGCCGGAAGCCGAGCGCCTGGCCAACCTGGCCGGCCCGTTCGATGCCCACCTGCGCCAGATCGAGCTGCGGCTCGGCGTCGAGATCGCCAACCGCGGCAACGTGTTCCGCGTGGTCGGCCCGGAGCCCGCGGTGGTGCGCACCGAGCGCCTGCTGCGCCGGCTGTGGGATGGCGCCGATGGCGAGCGGCTCGACGAAGCTGCGATCCACCTGCACCTCAGCGAGGCACTGGCCGAGCGCAGCGAGGACGAGGAAGTGGTGCCGCAGGAAGTGGTGATCCGCGTGCGCCGCGGCAACGTGCGCGGCCGCGGCCCGAACCAGCAGAAGTACCTGCACGCGATCGCCACCCACGACATCAACTTCGGCATCGGCCCCGCCGGCACCGGCAAGACGTTCCTCGCGGTGGCCAGCGCGGTCGAGGCGCTGAACGAATCGCGCGTGCAGCGGCTGATCCTGGTGCGTCCGGCGGTCGAAGCCGGCGAGAAGCTGGGCTTCCTGCCGGGCGACCTGACCCAGAAGGTCGACCCGTACCTGCGCCCGCTGTACGACGCGCTGTACGAGATGCTCGGCGTCGAGAAGGTGGTCAAGCTGCTGGAGCGCAACGTCATCGAGGTGGCGCCGCTCGCCTACATGCGCGGCCGCACCCTCAACGACGCGTTCGTGATCCTCGACGAGGCGCAGAACACCACCATCGAGCAGATGAAGATGTTCCTCACCCGCATCGGCTACGGCAGCACCGCGGTGGTGACCGGCGACCTCACCCAGATCGACCTGCCGCGCAACCAGAAATCGGGCCTGCGCGACGCGCTGGACGTGCTGCGCGGCGTCAACGGCATCAGCTTCACGTTCTTCGAGGCGCGCGACGTGGTGCGGCATCCGCTGGTGGCGCGCATCGTCGATGCCTACGACGCGCGCGACGCGCAGCCGACCGCGCCGTTCGCGCCGATGCCGCCGGTGCCGAACGCATGACCCGCGGTCCCAAGCGGCTCGACGTCTCGGTGTTCTACGCGGTGCCGCGCGCCGGGGTGCCGGCGGCGGTGAGTTTCCGCCGCTGGGTCGCCGCCGCGCTTGCGGGGCGCATCCGCGAGGCCGACCTCGCCATCCGCCTCGTCGGCGAGGACGAGGGCCGCGCGCTCAACCGCCACTACCGCGGCCGCGACTACGCCACCAACGTGCTGAGCTTCCCGGCCGAACTGCCGGAGGGTCTGCCGCCCGGCGTGCGCCTGCCGCTGCTCGGCGACCTGGTGCTGTGCGCGCCGGTGATCGCGCGCGAGGCCGCCGAGCAGGGCAAGCCGCGCGCCGCCCACTACGCGCACATGACCGTGCACGGCACCCTGCACCTGCTGGGCTGGGACCACCAGGACACGCGCGAGGCCGAGGCGATGGAGCAGCTCGAGCGCGAGATCCTGGCCGGGCTGGGCGTGGCCGATCCGTACCGGGCCTGAGTCGGGTCTTCACGCCCTCTGCATCCCCGTCACCGCGGCGCGGTAGACTCCGTGGTCCCGACGCCCGCTCCCCGGGGCGTCCATCGAAGCGAAATGTCCGAGGACGACAGTAGGTCCGCAACGCCGACCGAACCCTACGAACGCCGCCGCTCCTGGTTCGAACGCATCGGCGCGGCGCTCTCCGGCGAACCCACCACCCGCGACGACCTGGTCGAGCTGCTGCGCGACGCGCAGACTGACGGGCTGATCGCCGCCGACACCCTGCACATGATGGAAGGCGCCATCGCGGTGGCCGGCATGACCGTCGGCGACGTGATGGTGCCGCGCTCGCAAATGGTGTCGCTGCCGGCGGACGCGCCGCTGCTGGAGCTGATGAAGCAGGTGGTCGAGTCCGGCCATTCGCGCTTCCCGGTGCACGGCCAGAGCACCGACGAGGTGCTCGGCATCCTGCTCGCCAAGGACCTGCTGCGCGGGGTGGTCTCCGACCACGGCCCGAGCACCATCCACGAGCTGCTGCGCCCGGCGGTGCTGATCCCCGAGTCGAAACGGCTCGACGTGCTGCTGCGCGAGTTCCGCCAGTCGCGCAACCACATGGCGATCGTGATCGACGAGCACGGCGGCGTCGCCGGACTGGTCACGATCGAGGACGTGCTGGAGCAGATCGTCGGCGAGATCGACGACGAGCACGACGACGCCGAAGATCCGAACGCGCTGATCGCCGCGCAGGCCGACGGCCAGTTCGTCGTCGACGCGCTGACCCCGATCGCCGACTTCAACGAGCGTTTCCGTGCCGAGTTCGACGAGGACGAGTACGACACCATCGGCGGGCTGGTCACCGCTGCGATCGGCCACCTGCCCGAGCCGGGCGAGGAGCTCACCCTGGGCCGGTTCGTGTTCCGCGTCTCCAGCGCCGACGCGCGCCGGGTGCACGCGTTCCACGTCGGCGTGCTGGCCGAATGAGCGCGGCACGGGTGGCGTGGCGCGCGCTCGTCGCGCTGCTGCTGTTCGCGCTGGCGACGTTCGCGTACGCGCAGACGCCGGCGCCGGCCGAGGCGCCGCGCATCGCGGTGGCGACGATGGCACCGGGCGAGCTGTTCTTCGAACGCTTCGGCCACAACGCGATCGTGGTGGTCGATCCGGCGACCGGGCGCGCCACCTCGTACAACTTCGGCTTCTTCGACCCGGAAGCGCCTGATTTCGTGTCGCGCTTCGTGTACGGGCGCATGCGCTACCGGCTGGCGGCGCTGCCGTTCGAGCAGGACATGGCGTATTACCGCGAGGTCGGACGCGGGGTGACCCTGCAGTGGCTCGACCTCGCGCCGGACCAGGCGCGCGCGCTGGCCGCCGCGCTCGAGGTGAACGCGCGCCCCG
>DASQMI010000062.1:0-21255 GCA_035645555.1 Lysobacter sp.
GAGCGTGACCGTGCGGCCGCGGCCGGCGAAGTAATCCTCGTTGGTGCCGCTCGGATTGGCCTGCGCGTAGTAGCCGAGGTACTGGCGGTCGAACACGTTCTCGATGCCGAGCCCGAACTCGCCCCAGCGCGAGGACCAGCTCAGGCCGAGATCGACCAGCGTGTAGCCGTCGAAGTGTTCCTCCAGCCGCGCGTTGTTGACCACGCGCCCTTCGTTGATATGGCGCGACGCCAGGTGCATGCCCTGCACGCGCAGCGCCAGATCCGGGCGGATCGCCCAGCGCACGCCGAGCACGGTCTTGTCCGGCCCCTGCGAACGCGCGCCGAGATCGACGTCGAGCGGCGCGCCCGGCACCGCCGCGGTGCGGCCGCGGGTGTTGGCGTAGGCGGCGGTGATCGTCCACGCCGGATGCGGACGCAGTTCGCCGGCGAACTCGAAGCCCTTCACCCGCACCGGCAGGCGCGTGACCGAACCGAGGCCGGTGGTCTGATCGACGCGCACCTGGCTGCCGAGTTCGCTGCGCGAGTCGTAGTACGACGCGGTGAAGCCGCCGAGCGCGCCCGACCAGGTGAGCCCGACCTCGCGGTTGTCGGTCAGCACCGGCTCGAGCGGTGCCAGCCGCTCGACCGACTGGTTGTCGCGGTTCACCGCGCGCAGCACCAGGCCCACGTCCGGCACGCCGAAGCCTTCGTTGTAGGCGGCGAACACCGACCAGCCGTCGGCGAAGCGCCACACCGCGCCGAGGTTGCCGACCCACTGGGTGAACGAGCGTTCGCCGCCCTGCACCACGCGGCGGCCGTACGTCGCCAGCGTGCGATAGGTGTCGACCTCGAGCGTCGCGTCCTCGTAGCGCGCGCCGCCGCGCACGGTGAACGGGCCGTGCTCGTATTCCAGCTGCACGAACGGTGCGCGGCTCTCGAACTGAAGCGGCGGCACCCAGGTGCGGTCGGTGCGCGCGAGGCGCTGCTCGGAGGTGTCGTCCAGCCAGTCGAGGCCGACCGTCAGTTCGAGCCCACTCACGAACAGGTCCGGCCGCACCCAGCTCGCGCGCAGGCCTTCCTTGTCGGCGACCACTTCGGACTGGTCGACGAGCGTGCCGTTCGGCGCGATCGCCGGATCCTGAAACACCGGGAAGATGCCGGCGCCGTACAGCGCCTCGAAGTCCTGCGCGTAGACCTGCAGGACCGCGCTGCCGCCGAACAGATCGGCATGCGACCACTCCGCTGAAAGCGTGCGCACGCGGTTGCGCGCCGGCTCGCCGAGCGACGGGCCGCGCGCGGCGGACGTCGGGATGCCGCGGGCACGGTCGCCGAGCACACGGGTCCAGTCGCCGTCGCCGCGCAGGTGGAAGCGGTTGAACGACACCTGCACGCGCTGCGCCTCGCCGATGTCGAGGCCGAGCTTGGCGAACACGTCGGTCGCCTTCGAATCCTGGGTGTCGCCCTGCGTGCTCTCCAGCCCGAGCCGGCGGCCATCGCCGTCGACGCCGACCCCGCGCCAGGTCGCACCGACGTACAGCAGCGCGTCGAAGCGCTGCTTGTGCTCCAGCCGGTAGCCGGCCTTCCACAGCGCGTCGTCGTCGTGGCCTTGGGTGCCGTATTTCAGGTCGACGGTGTGCGACGTGCCTTCGGTGCGCGGCGTGCGCGAGATGTAGTTGATGATGCCGCCGGTCGCGCCGAGCCCCTGCACCGCGGACGCGCCGCTCACCACTTCCACGCGCTCGATTACCGACGGATCGGCGAAGTACCCCTCGCGTGCGCCGGCGCGAAGCGGGTTGGACTGCGGGATCCCGTCGAACAGGATCAGCGGCGTGCGCCCACGCATCGACTCGCCGAAGCTGGTCATCTTCTGCCGCGACGGCGCGTAGCCCGGCACCTGCGCCGACAGCACCTGGCTCAGATCCTCGCTCACCATCAGCTGCTGGTCGAGCTCCTTGCGGGTGATCACCGCGACCGCGCCGGGAATGTTGTCGATCGCCTTGGTGCTGCGGGTGGCGGTCACCACCACGTTGTCGAGCGTGCGCGCTTCGCGTTCGGCGTCGCGGTCGCCCTCCGGTTGCTGCGGTTCGGCGGCGTGAGCGGAAAAGGCGAGCGCCAGCGCGACGGCGGCGGCGAGCGGAGCGGTACGCAGCGACATCGGAACTCCTTGTGGCATCGTCCCGCGCACCCGGCGAGGGCATTCGCCGGTGCGGCACCGGCAGCGGACGGGAGGAAACGGGGGAGGCAGGCGCGGGCCTGCCTGGGGCGCGGCCATCTTAATGAGAATTATTCTCTTTTCAACCGGCGCGGCCGCGCGCGGGCTATAAGAAGGCCCCGCCTCGCCTGGACGCCCCGATGCGCCTTGCCCTCGCCTGCACCGCCGCCCTGCTGCTCGCCTCCGCCCATGCCGCCGAACCCGGCGAGGCTGCGCGCCGGCTGGCGCAGGAGGCGGTGATCGTCGATACCCACATCGACGCGCCGTACATGCTGAACAAGCAGTGGCGCGACCTCGGATTCGACGCGCCGGGCGTCGAGTTCGACTATCCGCGCGCGCGCCGCGGCGGGCTGGACGTCGCGTTCATGTCGATCTACACCTCGCCCGAGGAGGACGCGGCCGGCACCGCGCGCCAGCGCGCGCACCAGCAAATCGATTCGGGCGAGGCGCTGGTCGCGCGCCATCCGGACAAGTTCGCGCTGCTGCGCTCGCCGGCCGACCTCGACCGCCTGCGCGCTGGCGGCCGCGTGCTGCTCGCGCTCGGCATGGAGAACGGCGCGCCGATCGGCGATGACCTCGCGCAGCTCGAAGCATTCCATCGCCGCGGCGTCCGCTACATCACCTTGGCACACAGCCACAGCAACCGCATCGCCGACGGCTCGTACTCGCTGGCGCGCCCGCACGGCGGGCTCAGCGCGTTCGGCGAGCGCGTGGTCGCGGAGATGAACCGGCTCGGCATCATGGTCGACGTCTCCCACCTGTCCGACGATGCGGCACGCGACGTGCTGCGAGTGACCAAGGCGCCAGTGATCGCCAGCCATTCCGGCATGCGCCATTTCACCCCGGGCTTCGAGCGCAACCTCAGCGACGAACTGGCGAAGGCGATCGCGGCTAACGGCGGCGTCATCCAGATCGTGTTTGGCAGCGGCTTCATCGATGCCAAGGCCGCCGCCGACACGCTCGCCTACTTCAGGGCGCTGGCGGAGTTCGAGCGCGAGCTGGAAGCCGCGCAGGCGCGCGGCGAGGCGCCGAAGAAGACGCTGGCGCAGTTCGATGCGGAATGGGAAGCCGCGCATCCGATGCCGGCGACGCGCATGGAGCAGGTGGTGGATCAGATCGACTACGCGGTGAAGCTGGTCGGCGAAGACCACGTCGGCATCGGCTCGGACTTCGACGGCGTCAGCGGCGCGCTGCCGGAGGGCCTGCGCACGGTCGCCGACTACCCGAATCTGATCGAGGCGCTGCGCCAGCGCGGCTATTCCGACGCGCGGCTGCGCAAGATCCTCGGCGGCAACCTGCTGCGGGTGTGGCGCGAGGTCGAGGCGCGCGCGCAACGCTGAGCGCGCGGCCCGGAAACGACGAAGCCCCGCATTGGCGGGGCTTCGGTCGCGTCGCGGCAGGGGCTTACTCCTTGCCGGCGGTCTTCTTCGCGACGACCTTCTTGGCCGGCGCCTTGGCGGCGGTCTTGGTCGCGGTCTTCTTGGCGACCGGCGCGGTCGCGCCCGCGGCCTTCTTGATCGCCGGCGACTTCGGCCGGGCGTTGCCGTAGCTGGAGTTGTAGCGCTTGCCCTTGGCGGTTCTGCGGTCGCCCTTGCCCATGCTCTTGATTCCTCGATGCGGTGATGCGGCGCGATGGCCGGAAAGCGCGCAATCTTAGCACGCCGCTCCGCGCGGCCGGCCCCTAGCGCGCGCGGGCGTGGGTGAGGCGGAGGTTGACCAGATGCGCCGCGGCGAGCAGCAGTCCGCCGGTGGTCATGATGGCGACGTGGGTCAGCGTGTGGTTGTGCAGCGGCGAGAACGCCCCCACCCACACCAGCGCAAGGCCCGGCGCCAGCAGCGCCCATGCATGGAAGCGGCGGTGGCGCCGCCAGCCCAGCGTCAGCGTGGTCGCCGCCAGCAGGGTGGCGAAGACCACGAACGCCTGGTCGAAATCGACCCAGCCACCGAGGCCCAGCCCGAGCGACGGCAGCAGCGCCAGGCCGACCGGCAGCATTGCGCAATGCAGCGCGCACAGCACCGAGGCGGCGAAGCCCAGGCGGTCGGCCTTGCGCAGGGCGGAGGGCGAAACGGGCATGACTTTCGTCGGGGGCGGCGGCTGGCTTCGAAACATTATAACATTTCCCAATCGATCGCAGTCTATCCCACCCGCCATGACGAACGCCTTGACGCTCCGTCGCTCTCCGCTCGCCCTCGCGCTGTGCCTGGCACTGGCGCCCGCGCCCGCGCTGGCCGCCGGCCAGGACGACCCGCGCCACACCGATGCCAAGGACCTCGACCACGTGGTGGTCACCGCCAGCCCGCTGCGCGGCACCGCCGAGGACCTCACCCACCCGGTCGAGGTCCTGGCCGGCGAACGCCTGGACGAGGTCAAGGCGAGTTCGCTGGGCGAGACGGTGAACCGCCTGCCCGGCGTGCAGTCGTCGTACTTCGGCCCCGGCGTCGGCCGTCCGATCGTGCGCGGCCTGGAAGGCGCGCGCGTGCAGGTGCTCGCGGGCGGGCTGTCGGCCGGCGACGTGTCCACCGTGAGCGTCGACCACGCGGTCAGCATCGAGCCGTTTCTCGCCGACCAGATCGAGGTGCTGAAAGGCCCGGCCACGCTGCTGTACGGCAGCGGGGCGATCGGCGGCGCGGTCAACGTGGTCGACGGCCGTATTCCGGAAACGCGGCCGGAGCGGCCGTTCGGCGGTCGCGCGGAACTGCGCGCGGGTACGGTGAACGACGAGCGCACCGGCATGGTGCGCCTGGATGGCGGCAGCGACGTCGGCCTCGCATTCCACTTCGACGCGCTGCAGCGCGAGACCGACGACTTCGACATCCCCGGTTACCCGGAAAGCGCGCGGCTGCTGGCCGAAGAACAGGAAGAGCCCGATCCCGCCGAGCGCGGCGTGCTCACCAACAGCGCGCTGCGCACCAGCAGCGGCGCGTTCGGCCTGTCGTGGGTCGGCGAACGCGGCTTCCTCGGTGCGGGCTACAGCCTGTTCAGCACGCGCTACGGCATTCCGGGCCATGCGCACGAGCACGAGGACGAACCGTCCGAGGATGCCGGCGAATCGGGCACCCGGGTGGTGCTCGACCAGCACCGCACCGAGCTGCGCGGCGGCCTCGACCGGCTCGGCGTGTTCGAAAGCCTGCGGGTGAAGGCGGCCAATACCGAGTACACCCATACCGAGTACGAAGGCGACGAGGTCGGCACGGTGTTCGAGAACGACACCGTCGAGGCCCGGCTGGAACTCACCCACGCGTGGGCCGGCTGGACCGGTGCGTTCGGCGTGCAGTGGACCGCGCGCGATTTCGCCGCGCTCGGCGAGGAGGCGTTCGTGCCCGGCTCGCGCTCGCGCGACGCCGGCGTGTTCTGGGTGGGCCAGCGCGCGATCGGTCCGCTGCAGCTGGAAGTGGGCGCCCGCTACGACCGCAACCGGATCGACGTCGACGAAGCCGAGGCGATCGGGCCGTCCCGCAAGTTCGACGCGCACAGCCTGTCGGCGGCGCTGAAGTGGGAAGTAGGCGAACGGCTCGAGCTGCGCTTCGGCCTCGACCGCGCCCAGCGCACGCCGGGTGCCGAGGAGCTCTATTCCAACGGCCTGCACGTCGCCACCCGCAGCTACGAATTCGGCGATCCCACGCTCGACACCGAGACCGCCAACCGCGCCGAGCTCGGCCTGCACTGGCACGGCGAACGGCTGCGCGTGGGCGCGTCGCTGTACCACGTGCGCTACGACGACTTCATCTACCTCGCCGCCACCGGCATCGAGCACGACGGCACGCCGGCGCGCGCCTGGACCCAGGGCGACGCGCGCTTCACCGGCGGCGAAGCGGAGATCGAATGGACGTTCGTGGAGAACGCCAGCGGCAGCTGGCAGCTGCGCGCGTTCGGCGACGTGGTGCGCGCACGTCTCGACGGCGGCACGGCGCGGCCGGCCGTGTTCGCGATTCCCGCCGAAGACGGCACGGTCACCGCGTACGCGGTCGAGCTGGGCGCGGGCGGCGACCTGCCGCGGATCGCCGCGCCGCGCTTCGGCGGCGAGCTGCGCTGGGAGCGCGGCGCATGGCGCGCGGCGCTGGGCGCGGTGCGTTACCGCCGCCAGGACCGGGTGGCGGCGTTCGAGGAGGAGACGCCGGGCTACACGCTGGTCGACGCGCACATCGCGTGGCACGTCGACACCGGCGCGGGCGCCTGGGAACTGTTCCTCGACGGCAACAACCTCACCGACGAGGAGGCGCGGCCGCACACGTCGTTCCTGAAGGACCTCGCGCCGCTGCCCGGCCGCAACCTGAGCTTCGGCGTGCGCGTGTTCTTCTGAGCGGGCTGGGTCGCGGCTGCTGCAGCGAAAGATGGGATTGGATCGCGGCTGAGGCCGCTCCTACAGGCTGGCCCAGGCGGCTCAGGTCTGACGCGCGCAGTCGGCGCACATGCCGTGCACTTCCAGCGTCTGCGCGCTCGGCGTGAAGCCGAGTTCGCGTGCGCGCGCATCGAGCATGGCGACGATGCGCTCGTCCTCCAGCTCGACCGCGGACTGGCAACGGTCGCAGATCAGGAACGGCACTGCATGCTGCGCCCCACCGGGGTGATGGCAGCCGACAAACGCGTTGATCGACGCGAGCTTGTGAATGAAGCCGTGCTCGAGCAGGAAATCCAGCGCGCGATAGACGGTCGGCGGCGCCGCCGCGTCGTGAGTCGTCTTCATCCGGTCGAGCAGCTCGTAGGCCTTGATCGGCCGACCGGCGTCGGCGATCAGGCGCAGCGCATGCGCCCGGATCGGGGTCAGCCGCAGCCCGCGCGATTCGCAGACCCGCTCCACCTCGTGCACGAACGCGTCGCCGTCGTGGACGTGGTGCTGCGGGTCGGTGCAGGCATGCCGGGCCATGCCCTCATTGTGCCGCAGCCGGCACCCGGGCGAGCGCGGCGTCGATCCGGCGCAGAGCCTCATCGCGGCCGGCCAGGTACACGGTGTGACCGATGTCCGGGCTGACCTGGGTGCCGGTGATTGCGACCCGCATCGGTTGAGCCACCTTGCCCATGCCGAGGCCGAGCGCGGTCGCGGTGTCGTGCAGCGCGGAATTGATCGCCTCGGCCGTCCACGGCTGCAGCGCCGCGAGCCGTTCGCGCGCGTCGGCCAACGGCGCGCGCGCGGCGGCGGTCAGGTGCTTGGCCACCGCCGCGTCGTCGTACTGCTCCAGCGGCCGGTACCAGACCGCCGCGCGCTCGGCCATCTCGCGCAGGGTCTGCACGCGCTCGCGCAGCGCGACCACCACATCGGCCGGCGCAGGGCCACGGTCCAGGTCGTAGCCGGCCTGCTCCAGATGCCAGACCAGGTGCGCGGCGACCGCCTGCGGGTCGTCGGTCTTGAGGTAATGCTGGTTGAGCCAGCCGAGCTTGGCGGTGTCGAAGCGCGCGGCGGACTGGTTGACGTCGTCGATGCGGAACAGCTCGACCATCTCGTCGACCGAGAAGATTTCCTGGTCGCCGTGCGACCAGCCCAGCCGCACCAGGTAGTTCAGCACCGCGTGCGGCAGATAGCCGAGGTCGCGGTACTCCATCACCGACACCGCATTGGTGCGCTTGGACAGCTTCTTGCCCTCGTGGTCGAGGATCATCGGCAGGTGCGCGAACGACGGCGGCGTCGCACCCAGCGCGTGGTAGAGGTTGATCTGGCGCGGCGTGTTGTTGACGTGGTCGTCGCCGCGGATCACGTCGGTGATCCGCATGTCGATGTCGTCGATGACGACCGCGAAGTTGTAGGTCGGGAAGCCGTCCGAGCGGAGGATCACCAGATCGTCCAGCTCCTCGTTCTGCCAGACGATGCGGCCCTTCACCTTGTCGTCGAACGCGACTTCGCCCGAGAGCGGGTTCTTGAAACGGATGACCTTGTTCGGGTCGTCGCGGTCCGGCAGGTTCAGCTCGCGCGCGCGGCCGTCGTAGCGCGGCTTGCGGCCCTCGGCGAGCGCCTGCTCGCGCATCGCCTCCAACTCCTCGCGCGTCTCGTAGGCGTAATACGCCTTGCCGGCCTGCACCAGCTCGCTCGCCACCTGGCGGTAGCGCTCCATGCGCGCGGTCTGGAAGATCGGGCCTTCGTCGTGGGCAAGGCCCAGCCAGTTCATGCCGTCGAGGATCGCCTGCACCGCCGCGTCGGTACTGCGCTCGCGGTCGGTGTCCTCGATGCGCAGGATGAACTGGCCGCCGCGACGGCGCGCTTCCAGCCAGCAGTACAGCGCGGTGCGCGCGCCGCCGATGTGCAGGTAGCCGGTGGGCGAAGGAGCGAAGCGGGTACGGCAGGTCATGCGTCGTGGCTCGGAGGACGGATCAGGCGAACGGATCGCGCAGGACGATGTTGGCGTCGCGGTCGGGACCGGTGCTGACGATCGCGAGCGGGCAGCCGGCCAGCTCCTCCAGCGCGCGCAGGTACGCGCGCGCGGCCGCCGGCAGCTTGTCCCATTCGGTGATGCCGGCGGTGCTCTGCTGCCAGCCCGGGAATTCCAGGTACACCGGCGTGCACTCTTCCCAGCCGGCTGCATCCAGCGGCGCGTACTCGGTACGCTTGCCGCGGTATTCGTAGGCGATGCAGATCTTCAGCTTCTCCATCCCGTCGAGGATGTCGAGCTTGGTGATGCACAGCCCGGTGATCCCGTTGATGGCGACCGCGCGCTTGAGCGCGACGATGTCCAGCCAGCCGCAGCGGCGCGGGCGGCCGGTGGTGGCGCCGTACTCGTGGCCGCGGTCGCGGATGCCCTGGCCGATCTCGTCGTCGAGCTCGGTCGGGAACGGCCCGCCGCCGACGCGGGTGGCGTACGCCTTGGCGATGCCGAGCACGTAGTCGATCGCATCGGCGCCGACGCCGGTGCCGGCGAGCGCACCACCGACCGTGGTGTTCGACGAGGTGACGTATGGATACGTGCCGTGGTCGATGTCGAGCAGCGAACCCTGCGCGCCTTCGAACAGCACGCGCTTGCCCTGCTTGCGCAGCTCGTGGAGGATGCCGGCGACATCGGACTTCATCGGCTCGACGTATTCGCCGAACGCGAGCGCTTCGTCCAACGTCTTCTGGTAATCCACCGCCTCGACGCCGAGGTACTTCGTCAGCACGAAGTTGTGGTAGTCCATCGCCGTGCGCAGCTTCTCGGCGAGCTGCTCGGGGTAATGCAGGTCGGCGACGCGGACGCCGCGGCGCGCCACCTTGTCCTCGTACGCCGGACCGATGCCGCGGCCGGTGGTGCCGATCGCCTTGCCGCCGGCGGCTTTCTCGCGCGCCTGATCGAGTGCGATGTGGTACGGCATGATCAGCGGCGTGGCCGGGCTGATCTTCAGGCGCGAGCGCACGTCGATGCCTTCGGCCTCCAGCTCGTCGATTTCCTTGCGCAGCGCGGCCGGCGACAGCACCACACCGTTGCCGATCAGGCACAGCGCATCCGGCCGCAGGATGCCGGACGGGATCAGGTGCAGCACGGTCTTCTTGCCGCCGATCACCAGCGTGTGGCCGGCGTTGTGACCGCCCTGGAAGCGCACCACCGCGCCGATGTTCTCGGTGAGCAGATCGACGATCTTGCCCTTGCCCTCGTCGCCCCACTGGGCGCCGATCACCACCACTGACTGACCCATTACCGCCTCTCCAAGTCCTGCTGTTTCTCTACACGGGGCGACCCGCCATGCGCAGCGCATGGCGTGCGGACGAGCGCGCGGCAGTGCCGCGCAAGCGCTCGTCCTCACCCCCACTGGGCGCCGATCACCACCACTGACTGACCCATTACCTGCTCCCGAACGCTGCGGACCGCCACACGAACAAAAGCCGGCGGGAGGACCCCGGCCGGCTTTTGTGCATTATCCGGGTTTTCGCCCCCGGCGGCCACCGCCGGCCGAGCCCCGGCTGTAGGCGCGGCTTCAGCCGCGATCCGCTCGTCGCCCGGTCGCCCCGGCGGCGCTTACGCCCGCTCGGCGCTCAGCTGCGGACCAGCCACAGCGCGCCGAGGCCGGCGGCCACCACGATCGCGCCGAGCGTGCGCAGCCGCCGGTTCGGCATCGCGTGCAGCTGCTCTGCGGCGCGGCGCCAGCCGTTCGGCGCTACGAACAGGAACAGGCCCTCGAGCACGGCCACCAGGCACAGTGCCGACAGCAGATCGCGCGCCATCAGCGATCCGACTTCATGTACTGCAGGAACGGATCGTCCTTGTCGAGCACGATCACGGTGTCGCCGTTGCCGAACGCATGCCGGTAGGCATCCAGGCTGCGCTGGAATGCGAAGAACGACGGATCGCGCTGCGCCGCCGCCGCGTACAGGCGCGCCGCCTCGGCATCGCCCTCGCCGCGCAACTGCTGCGCGTCGCGCTCGGCCTCGGCCAGCAGCACAGCGCGGTCGCGGTCGGCTTCGGCGCGGATGCGCTGCGATTGCTCCACGCCCTCGGCGCGCAGCTGGCTGGCCACCTGCAGGCGCTGGCTGCGCATCTGGTTGTACACCGACGCCAGCACGTTGCTGTCCTGCGGTAGTTCGATGCGCTTGATGCGGATATCGACGATGCGCACGCCGAGCGTGGCGGCGCCGCGGTTGATCGCGGTCAGCTGCTTGCGTACCACCGCGGTGCGGTCGCCCGACACCACCTGCTGCAGCGTGCGCGCGTTTATCTCGTTGCGTAGCGCGTCCTTGATGATCGGCGCCAGCCGCTGCACCGCGACCTCCTCGCTGCCGCCGGTGGCGCGGTAGAACGCGCGCAGGTTGTCGATCCGGCCGAGCGCGAAGAAATCGACGCTGACGTCGAGCTTGTCGGCGGTCAGATAGCGCTCCGGCTCTGCGTCCAGCACCTGGATGCGGCGGTCGAACACGCGCGCGGTCTCGACCAGCGGCACCTTGAAGTGCAGGCCAGGGCCGAGGTCGGTGCGTACCACGCGACCGAGGTTGAGTACGATCGCGCTGTGGCCCTCGCGGACCACGAACACCGAGCCCATCAGCGCGAACAGGGCCGCGACCAGCGCGGCGATCCAGATCGGGGTTCTCATCGGGTGGGCTCCTCACGGCCGGCTGCGCGCGGCGTGCGGCCCTCGCGGGCCTCCGCGGCATCGGGCGCGCTGATCGCCGGTGCCAGGCGGTCGAGCGGCAGCGTCGGGGCGCCGGCGGCGCCGGTGCCGCGCGCGTTGGTGCCGCCCATCGGCACGTAGAACAGCTGGCGCGAATCGGCGCCGACGATGGTGCGGTTCTCCGCCAGCACCTGCTGCACGGTCTCCAGCCACAGGCGCTTGCGGGTGACCTCCGGCGCCTGCTTGTACTGCTCGACCAGCAGCGAGAAACGCTCGGCATCGCCGCGCGCGCGCGCGATCACCGCGGTCTTGTAGCCTTCGGAAACGGTGCGGATGCGCGCCGCCTCGCCGCGCGCCTCCGGGACCACCTTCTTGGCGTACGCCTGCGCCTCGTTGATCGCGGTGGCCTTGTCGGCGCTGGCGCGCTGCGCCTCGTCGAACGCGTCCTTCACTTCCTCGGGCGGACGCGCGTTGGGCAGGTTCAGCTCGGTTACGACCAGGCCCGTGCGGTAGGCGTCGAGCGACTGCTGCAGGCGATCGCGCACGGTGACGGTGAGCGCGCTGCGCTCGCCGAGCACGGTATCCAGATCCGAGCGTCCGACCAGCTCGCGCACCGCGCTCTGCGCGGCCTGCTGCAGCACGGCGTCGGCGTCGCGCGAGCCGAACAGGTAGGTCTGCGGGTCGCCGATGCGGTACTGGACGTTGATCTCGACGCTGACCATGTTGCCGTCGCGGGTCAGCACCGGCACGGTCTCGCTGTAGGCGTTGCTCTGGGTCGCGTTGACCTTGATCACCCGTTCGATCGGCCACGGCAGCTTGAAGTGCGGGCCGGGCTCGATCAGCCGGTGCGCGCGGCCGAAGCGCAGCACCACGCCGCGCTCCTGTTCGGTGATCAGCACGAAGCTGCTGAACACGAGGAACAGGCCGAGTGCCAGTGCCACCCAGCGCAGCGGGCTGCCGCCGCCGAACAGGCCGCGCAGGCGGTCGAACAGGGGTCCGATGCCGCCGGGACCGGTGCCGCGCGGGCGCGGGGGGCGCCGCTCGTCGCCGGAATTGCCGCTGCCAGGGGGATTCCAGGGCATGCCTGCTCCGTGTGTGGGGTGCGACCGGTGCCCCGAAGTGCGACCGGTCGCCGGATTCTAGGTGGGGCCCGGTGGGGCCTCAAGCAAGGTCGGGACAGCGCGCCGTCATGCGTCCGTCATCGCGCGGCCCAGCAGCGGGCGCAGCGCGTCGCCGTGTTCCTGCGCGAGCAGCCGCTGCGCATCGGCCTCCGGCAGGTCGACCTCGAGCGCCCAGCCCTCTTCGTCGGCCAGCTCGGCGCGGACCGCCCCGAGCGCATGCAGGCGGGCGCGCAGGCGTGCCGCTTCCGGCGGCAGCCGTACCGCGCCGTGCACGTTGCGCATCGGCAGCACCGCGGCGAGCGCCTCGCGCAGCAGGTCCAGCCCGAGCCCCTCGCGCGCGGACAGCCACACCCGCTCACATTCGCCGACGCGGTCGCGGCGCGCACCGGTGCCACCGCCGTCGTCCGGACCCAGGCGGTCGATCTTGTTGAACACCAGCAGCTGCGGGATCTCGCCGGCACCGACCTCCTTGAGCACGGCGGCGACCTGCCCGATCCGCTCATCGCGATGCGGGTCGGCGGCATCGATCACGTGCAGCAGCAGGTCGGCCTCGCGGGCTTCGGACAGGGTCGAGCGGAACGCCGCCACCAGTTCGTGCGGCAGGTCGCGCACGAAGCCGACGGTGTCGGCAAGCATGGCGGCGCCGCCCGGCAGCTCGATCCGACGCACGGTGGGGTCGAGGGTGGCGAACAGCTGGTCGGCGGCGTACGCGCCGGCGCCGGTGAGCGCGTTGAACAGCGTGGACTTGCCGGCGTTGGTGTAGCCGACCAGCGCCACCCGCGGCAGTTCGCTGCGCACGCGCGCGCGCTTCATCTGCGTGCGCTGCACTTCGACCTTGTCGAGCCGCTTCTGCAACTGCTCCATGCGCTTCTGCAGCAGCCGGCGGTCGGTTTCCAGCTGGGTCTCGCCGGGACCGCGCAGGCCGATTGCGCCGCCGCGCTGCCGCTCGAGGTGGGTCCAGCCCCGGATCAGCCGGGTGGCCATGTGGCGCAGCTGCGCCAGCTCGACCTGCAGCTTGCCTTCGTGACTGCGCGCGCGCTGGGCGAAGATGTCCAGGATCAGGCCGGTGCGGTCGACCACCCGGCGCTGCAACGCCTTCTCCAGGTTGCGCTCCTGGCCGGGGGTGAGCGGATGGTTGACCAGGATGAGGTCGGCGCCGGTCGCTTCGACCGCGGCCTTCACTTCCTCTAGCTTGCCGCTGCCGATCAGGATGGCGGCGTTCGGGCGGTCGATGCGGGCCGGGATCACCGCCGCCACCGTGGCGCCGGCGGAGCGCGCCAGATCGATGAATTCGTCGACCACGTCCGCGTCCGGCGGGCCGCCGGCGTGGGGCTGGATCAGCAGTGCGTGCTCGCCCTTGCGGGAACGTTCGAACATCGGGGGCGTCTACTCCTTCGCCGCAACGGACCGGCGCACCGGAATCGGCGCGGACCGGCGGGTCGGGAGTGGAATGGGGGCGCGCCCGGGCCGGGGCAAGGGGCCGCGCCGCCCGGCGTCACTCGGCCGCGTCTTCGGTGGCCGGTTCGCTGCTGCCAGAGGTTTCGTGCGCAGCCTGCACGTGGCCGCCGCCCGGGCCGACGCGGACGTTGCGCGACGGCACCACGGTCGAGATCGCGTGCTTGTAGACCATCTGGCTCACGGTATTGCGCAGCAGGACGACGAACTGGTCGAACGATTCGATGGTGCCCTGCAGCTTGATGCCGTTCACGAGGTACACCGACACCGGCACGCGCTCACGGCGCAACGCATTCAGAAAAGGATCCTGCAAAGATTGTCCCTTGGACATGTGTTCCCCCAGCGTGGTTATCGTTATCGGCCAGGTTCCGCTTCCGGCCCGCCGCGCCACGACTGTTCCCCAGCGACACGGACGGCCGATGGTAACGCAAGTTACGGCGAGGGAACGTTCTCCTCACGCCGATTTACGAACAGTGACAGCGCACGCTCGAGTTCGTCCGCGGCGGCGAGCGGGTCGAGCGGCCGCACGTCGAGCGTGCCGCGCAACCACGTGAGCTGCCGCTTGGCCAGCTGGCGGGTGGCGAAGATTGCGCGGTCGCGGAATTCGGTGACGCCGTAGCGACCGTCGAGGTGCTCCCATGCCTGCCGGTAGCCGACCGCGCGCAGTGCCGGCAGCGACAACGGATCCGGATGGTCGCGCAACGCCGGCAACGCGCGCAGCGTGCGCACCTCGTCGAGGAAGCCGGCGGCGAGCATGGCGTCGAAGCGCGCCGCGATGCGCGCGTGCAGCACGCCGCGGTCCTTCGGCAGCAGCGCGAGGCGCAGCACGCGGAACGGCGGGCGCCGCGGCGCGGCCGCGCGGCGCCAGTCGCTGATCGTGCGCCCGCTCGCGCGGTACACCTCGAGCGCACGCTGGATGCGCTGCGCATCGGTCGGATGGATGCGCGCGGCGGCTTCCGGATCGATCGCGGCAAGCTCCGCATGCAGCGCCGGCCAGCCGCGCTGCGTCGCTTCCGCCTCGATGCGCGCGCGCAGGCCGGGATCCGCCTCCGGCATCGGCGCAAGCCCGGTCAGCAGCGCCTGGAAGTACAGCCCGGTGCCGCCGGCGAGCACCGGAATGCGGCCGCGCGCGGCGATCTCGTCCATCGCACGCAGCGCATCGCCAGCGAACTCTGCGGCCGAATACGGCTGCCACGGCTCGCGCACGTCGATCAGGTGATGCGCCACCCGTGCCCGCTCCGCGGCGGTCGGCTTCGCCGCGCCGATGTCGAGCCCGCGATACACCAGCGCCGAATCGACGCTGACGATCTCACCGCCGAGGCGTTCGGCCCACTCCAGCGCCAGCGCGGTCTTGCCCGACGCGGTCGGGCCCATCAGCGCGATGGCGAGTGGGCGCCGGTCCGCGCTCACGGGACGGCCGGAGCGCCGTCCATCGCCGCGCGGCGTGGGCGTTCACGCATCCTGGCCCCGCGCCAGCAGGCTCGCCCGCCGCCCGTAGGCGAGGTACACCACCAGGCCGAACAGGTTCCAGAGCAGGAACCAGACCTGGGTGCGTTGCGGCAGGCTCACGAAGAGATACAGGCAGCCCAGGATCGCGAGCGGCCCCACCAGCCACGCCAGCGGCGTGCGGAACACACGCGTGCGGGCCGGGTCGCGCCGGCGCAGCACCAGCAGGCACACGCCGACGGCGATGAACGCCGCCAGCGTGCCCGCATTGGCCAGCGCCGCGATCTCGTCCAGGCGCGCCACGCCGGCCAGCGCGGCGACCAGCACCGCGGTGAACAGCGTGGTCGCGACCGGCGTGCCGGTACGCGGACTCACCTTCGACAGCCCGCGCGGCAGCAGACCATCGCGCGACATCACGAAGAAGATGCGGCTCTGCCCGTACAGGAACGCCAGCAGCACGGTCGGCAGCGCGATCACCGCGACCGCGGCGATCACCGTGGCGGCCTTGCCCTGGCCCAGCTCGCGCAGGATCAGCGCCAACGGCTCCGCACTGTTGCCGAACACCGCGTAGCTCATCGCGCCGACCGCGGCGAATGCGACCAGCATGTAGATCAGCGTGCAGCCGATCATCGAACCGACGATGCCGATCGACAGGTCACGGCCCGGATTGCGCGCCTCCTCGGCCGCGGTCGAGATGGCGTCGAACCCGTAGAACGCGAAGAAGATGATCGCCGCCGCGGCCATGACCCCGCGCTCGACGCCACCGGCATCGACCGACTTCGCGAAGCCGTACGGCATGAACGGCTGCATGTTGGCGGCGTCGAAGTGCGGCAGCGCGATCGCCACGAACACCGCGAGCGCGAGGATCTTCAGCACCACCAGGATCGCGTTGAGCGTCGCGCTCTCGCGCGTGCCGGCCATCAGCAGCCCGGCCACGACGAACACGATCGCCACCGCCGGCAGGTTGACCACGCCGCCCGCGTGCGGGCCGGCGGTGAGCCAGACCGGCAGCTCGACGCCGAGCCCCTTGAGGAAACCGACTGCATAGCCGGACCACCCGACCGCGACCGTGCTGACCACCAGCGAGTACTCGAGCACCAGGCTCCAGCCGACCACCCAAGCGATCGCCTCGCCGAGCACCACGTAGCTGTAGGTGTACGCGCTGCCGGCCGCCGGCATCATGGTCGCCATCTCGGCGTAGGCCAGCGCGGCGCAGGCGCAGACGATGCCGGCCACCGCGAAGGACAGCAGCACCGCCGGTCCCGCGAGATTGGCGCCGACGCCGATCAGCGTGTAGATGCCGGTACCGACGATCGCGCCGATGCCCAGCGCCACCAGGTGCGGCCAGCCCAGCGTGGGGACCAGACGCCGCCCCTCCTCGTGGACGGTGACCCGATCGATGTCCTTGCGCCGGAACCAGGTATTCATGCAAGCCTCGTCTCGCAGGGCGAATGGCGCGTATGGTGCGCCAACCGGCGGCGCAATGCGACGTGCCGACCCGCAGCCGATGGCGACGACGGCGGCGCGTGCCGGTCAGTCCTCGTCCGGCCAGCGGATCGCATTCGCGGCCGGCGCGTTCGCCCTGGGGGCGGGAATGGCCGCGACCGCGTTCCACACCTTCAGCGCGTCGACCGTCGCGGCCACGTCGTGCACGCGCAGCAGCTTCGCCCCGCGCTGGGCGGCGATCAGCGCGGCGGCCACCGAGCCGTGCACGCGATCGGCAGGTGCGTCGCGGCCGGTCAGCTCGCCGATCGTGCGCTTGCGCGAAAGCCCCGCCGCCACTGGCACCCCGAGCTCGCCGAAACGTTCGAGCTGCGCGAGCAGCCGCAGGTTGTGCTCGGCGGTCTTGCCGAAACCGAATCCCGGGTCGACGACGATGCGCTTCTTCGCGATGCCGGCCATCTCGGCGGCGAAGATCCGTTCGGCGAGGAAGCGGTGCACGTCGGCGGCCACGTCGTCGTAGCGCGGCGCGTCCTGCATCGTGCGCGGCTCGCCCTGCATGTGCATCAGCACCACCGGCACGCCGCAGGCGGCCGCGGCCTCCAGTGCGCCGTCGCCGCGCAACGCACGGACGTCGTTGATCATGCCGGCGCCGGCCGCGATCGCCGCGCGCATCACCTCCGGCTTGGAGGTGTCGATGCTGATCGGCAGCGCCGTTTCGCGCGCCAGCCGCTCGATCACCGGGATCACCCGGCGCAGTTCCTCCTCGACCGGCACGTCCTGCGCGCCCGGGCGGGTCGATTCGCCGCCGACATCGAGCACGTCGGCGCCCTCCTCCGCCAGTCGCAGCGCGTACGCCACCGCGGCACCGACGTCGGCGTGCCGGCCGCCGTCGGAGAACGAATCCGGGGTGACGTTGACGATGCCCATCACGCGCGGGCGGTCGAGGCGGAGTTCGCGGCCGTTACAGTCGAGCGCGGGGGTGGTGTCGAACATCGGGTGTTTCGCTCCCGGGGGTTCAGCGAAAGTCTCGATGTCCGCCTCCCGCCGTGCAATGGGCCTGGCCGGCATGCCGCGCCGGAGAAGCGAACGGCGCCCGAAGGCGCCGTTCGTTGCGACAAATCGGCTTCAAACCGCTCAGGTCTGCGCCGCCGGCCCCACCACCGCGCCGGTATGGCCCGGTTCGTCGTCCTTCGGCGTGCGCCCGGACTTCGACCAGTCCGCCGGCGGACCCGGCCGGCGACCGGCCATGATGTCGTCGATCTGCGCGGCGTCGATCGTCTCGTACTGCAGCAGCGCCTCGGCCATGACGTGCAGCTTGTCGAGGTTGTCCTGGAGGATCGACTTGGTGCGGTTGTACGCGCGGTCGAGGATGCCGCGCACGACTTCGTCGATCCTGCGCGCGGTCTCGTCGGACACGTTCTTGTGCTGCGTCACCGAGCGACCGAGGAACACCTCGTCCTCCTCCTCGCCGTAGGCGATCGGCCCCATTTCGTCCGACAGGCCCCACTTGGTGACCATGTTGCGGGCGAGTTTGGTGGCGCGCTCGATGTCATTGGACGCGCCGGTGGTGACCTTGCCCGCGCCGAAGATCAGCTCCTCGGCGACGCGGCCGCCGTACAGCGAGCACAACTGCGATTCGATCGCGGTGCGGTTGTAGCTGTACTTGTCGCCTTCCGGCAGGTACATCGTCACGCCCAGCGCGCGGCCGCGCGGGATGATCGTCACCTTGTAGACCGGGTCGTGCTCCGGCACCAGGCGGCCGACGATCGCGTGGCCGGCCTCGTGGTAGGCGGTGAGTTTCTTCTCGTCCTCGCTCATCGCCATCGAGCGGCGCTCGGCGCCCATCAGGATCTTGTCGCGGGCGCGGTCGAAGTGCTCCATGCGCACTTCCTTGGCGTTCTCGCGCGCGGCGAACAGCGCCGCCTCGTTGCAGAGGTTGGCGAGGTCGGCGCCGGAGAAGCCCGGCGTACCACGCGCGATGGTCATCGGCTCGACGTCGTCGGCGAGCGGCAGCTTGCGCATGTGCACGCGCAGGATCTGCTCGCGGCCCTTCACGTCCGGCAGGCCCACCACCACCTGGCGGTCGAAGCGGCCCGGGCGCAGCAGCGCCGGGTCGAGCACGTCCGGGCGGTTGGTCGCCGCGATCACGATCACGCCCTCGGTGCCTTCGAAGCCGTCCATCTCGACCAGCAGCTGGTTGAGCGTCTGCTCACGCTCGTCGTGGCCGCCGCCGAGGCCGGCGCCGCGATGGCGGCCGACCGCGTCGATCTCGTCGATGAAGATGATGCACGGCGCGTGGCGCTTGGCCTGCTCAAACATGTCGCGCACGCGGCTGGCGCCGACGCCGACGAACATCTCGACGAAGTCGGAACCGGAAATCGAGAAGAACGGCACCTTGGCCTCGCCGGCGATCGCGCGCGCCAGCAACGTCTTGCCGGTGCCCGGCGGGCCGACCATCAGCACGCCGCGCGGGATCTTGCCGCCGAGGCGCTGGAACTTGGACGGGTCGCGCAGGAACTCGACCAGTTCGCCCACTTCTTCCTTGGCTTCGTCGCAGCCGGCGACGTCAGCCAGCGTGACCTTGACCTGGTCCTCGCTCTGCAGCTTGGCGCGCGACTTGCCGAAGCTCATCGCCCCCTTGCCGCCGCCCTGTTGCATCTGCCGCATGAAGTAGATCCACACGCCGATCAACAGCAGCACCGGAAGGAAGTTGATCAGCAGGCCGAACAGCATCGACTGCCGCTGCGGCGGCTCCTGCTCGATCACCACGTCGTGGCGCAGCAGGTCGTTGACCAGGTCCTTGTCGGACGGGCCGAAGGTGACGAACTTGCTGCCGTCCTTGCGCTCGCCGGAAATCGTGGTGCGGTCGTCACCGATGGTGACCTGCTTGACGCGGTCGGCCTGGACCTGGGCGACGAACTGGTCGTAGCTGAGCTTTTCCGGCGCACCGCCCATGCGCGGGCTGAAGGCCTGGAAGACCACCATCAGCACGACGGCGACCACCACCCAGAGCACCAGATTCTTAGCCAGATCGTTCATTACGTTCACCCGTGCCCGGAGGCGTACACGCCGCTCGCGCGGCTCGACAGTAGAAGCAGCTTTTTCGCCGACCTAGATTGCACGTTACTTCATGACCGCCCGCTTGCCCTGTGCCAAGGCGTACACCTCCGGCGAGCGCCGGCGCGACGCCTCCGGTTTGCGGATCGCCACCTTCTCATAGCGGCGGCGAAGCTCGCGGATGTAGTCGTCGAAGCCGACGCCTTGGAACAGCTTGATGAGGAAGGTCCCGCCGGGGCGCAGGTGGCGGTCGGCGAAATCCATCGCCAGCTCGGCCAGATGCAGCGCGCGCGGCAAATCGACCGCGTCCACTCCGCTCATATTGGGGGCCATGTCGGACAGCACAAGATCGACCGCTTGACCGTTCAGGCTGGCCTCCAGTCGAGCCAGCACCTCGTCCTCGCGGAAATCGCCGTGGATGAACTCCACACCCGCCAACGACGGCATTTCGAGGATGTCGAGCGCGATCACCCGGCCGCCGCCGCCCAGCGCCTGGCGGACCCACTGCGACCATCCGCCGGGCGCTGCGCCGAGGTCGACCACCACCATGTCCGGCTTCAGCAGCCGGTCGCGGGCAACCAGCTCCTCCAGCTTGTACGCCGCGCGCGATCGCATGCCCTCCGCCTTCGCCTTCTTCACGAAGGGGTCGGAAAAGTGCTCCTTCAACCAGCGGTGGCTGCTCTTGCTGCGGCTCGGCATGGGGGCGGGCTCGATCGGCCGGCATGATACCCTGACCGCCCAACGCGCCCGTCACGGCGCGATTTCCGTTTCCGCTCCGGTGTCCATGTCCCTGAACCTCACTGCAGCCCAGACCCGTTTCCTGCGCGGCCAGGCGCACGACCTCAAAGCGATGCTGCAGGTCGGCGGCAAGGGCATCACCGACGCATTGGTGGCCGAAGTCGACCTCGCCCTCGAACACCACGAGTTGATCAAGGTGAAGGTCGCCGCCGAGGACCGCGACAGCCGCGACGTCATGATCCAGACTCTGGCCGAGCGCACCGGCGCCGCGCTGGTGCAGCGCATCGGCCACACCGCCGTGCTCTACCGCCCGAGCCGCGAGCGCGCGCGCCAGATCGTGCTGCCGCGCGCCTGAGGGCCGCGCCCGTGCCGCTGAACTGGGAACGCCCCGATTACGCCTACCAGCTGCGCGGCGCCGACGGGGCGAGCGCGCGGGTCAACGACCGCATCCTGCAGTCGAGCTTCGCCCTTACGCCGGACCGGCTGCTCGAGGCATGGCCGGTGCGCGACGTCGCCGCGATGACCGCGGACGACCTCGAACCGCTGCTGGCGCTGCAGCCGGAGGTGATCCTGCTCGGCAGCGGCGCGACGCAGGCGTTCCCGCCGGCGGCGGTGCTCGTCGCCTGCCTGCGCCGCGGCGTGGGGCTGGAGGCGATGACCAACGCGGCGGCCGCGCGCACGTTCAACGTGCTGGCCAGCGAGGGCCGGCGCGTGGTCGCGGCGTTCGTACTGCGCTGACCCGCCGCCTCAGCGCGCCGGCAGGTGCTGCAGCAGATCAACCGGCTTGCCGTTGTAGCGGGC
>DASQMI010000063.1:0-6586 GCA_035645555.1 Lysobacter sp.
GCGCGCCCGCGCGCTTGACAGCGCGAAGCGTGCACGCGATCGCGGATCGCAGGCCGCGTGGTGAGCGCACGGGCGCGCGGCTGGGTGGAATCCCGGATTGCGCTGCGCGGGCACGACGGTCGCTTCGTGCCCGCCGGTTAATGCGGCCTTGACGTTGCTGTCTGCATGCCGAGCGCGCGCACGCGCGTGGCTCAGCAGTTCAGCCGGCGGCGAGCGAGGAATCCCTAGGGTCGTGGCTGCCGCACGGTGCGGCGGCATTCCCCCAGAGAAGAGGATTTCCGCATGAAACGCAGTCTCATCGTTCCCATGATCGTCGCGACCTCGCTGGCCGCGCCCGTGGCTTTCGCGCAGGTCCTGGGCGGTGGCGTGGGCGTGGGTGGTGGCGCCGGCATCGGTGTGGGCGGTCAGGTGGGGCCGGTCGGCATCGGCGCCGGCACGCAGACCCGCGGCGACCTGGGCACCCGCATCGACGGCGTGCGCACGGACGCCGTGCGCGACACCACCCGACGCGTTCGCGACACCGCGGAGGACACGGCCGCGCGCGCGACCGGCACCGCGCGTGGTGCGGTCGACGGCGCCGCGAAGACCGGCAACGCGGTCGCGCAGGACGCGCAGGCCCGAGCCCAGGGCACGCTGGACGCCGCCGCGCAGGCGGGCGGCCGCGTCGCCGACCAGGCCAGCGCCAACGCGGCGTCCGACGCGAAGCTCGGCTCGCAGGCGGCGGCCAATGCCAGCGACCAGGCGGTCTCCGCGGTGTCCGGCAACGCCACCGCCGCCGCCAACAGTGCGGTGACCGCGGGCAGCGACGCCGACGCCAGCGCGGAGGCCGACGCCTCGGCCGAGGGCGACGCCAAGGCGACTGCCGAGAAGAAGGAAGCGCGCAAGAAGGAGAAGCGCGAGCGCCAGGACCGCCGCTGAGCCCTCGTCGGTGGTCCACCCGACGCCCCGCTCCGGCGGGGCGTTTTTTCTTGCCCGCTCAGGCACTTGCGGCCGCGGAGCGCAAACGCCGGCTCGCGGCGGCGGGCGCATGCGGGTAGACTGTGACTTTCCAGCACCCGCACGACCATGACCCCCCTGATCTTCGTGACCGGCGGCGTGGTGTCCTCGCTCGGCAAGGGCATCGCGGCGGCCTCGCTGGCGGCCATCCTCGAAGCGCGCGGCCTGCGCGTGACGATGATGAAGCTCGACCCGTACATCAACGTCGATCCGGGCACGATGAGCCCGTTCCAGCACGGCGAGGTGTACGTCACCGACGACGGCGCCGAGACCGACCTCGACCTCGGCCACTACGAGCGCTTCGTGCGCACCCGGCTATCGCGGAAGAACTCGATCACCACCGGCCGCATCTACGACAACGTCATCCGCAAGGAGCGCCGCGGCGACTATCTCGGCGGCACCGTGCAGGTGATCCCGCACATCACCGACGAGATCAAGCGCTGCGTCCACGAGGCCACCGAGGGCTTCGACGTCGGCCTGGTGGAAATCGGCGGCACGGTCGGCGACATCGAGTCGCTGCCGTTCCTGGAGGCGATCCGTCAGCTGCGCACCGAGCGCGGCCCGGAGGGCGCGCTGTTCATGCACCTCACCCTGGTGCCGTACATCGCCGCCGCCGGCGAGCTGAAGACCAAGCCGACCCAGCACTCGGTCAAGGAGCTGCGTTCGATCGGTATCCAGCCCGACGTGCTGCTGTGCCGCAGCGAGCAGCCGCTGCCGGACGGCGAGCGCCGCAAAATCGCGCTGTTCACCAACGTGCCCGAGCGCGCCGTCATCTCGGCGATCGACCTCGACAACATCTACAAGCTGCCGCAGTGGCTGCACGAGCAGGGGCTGGATGCGATCGTGCTCGAGCGCCTGCGCATCCAGGCCAAGCCGGCCGACCTGTCGGAGTGGCAGGCGGTGGTGGATGCGATGGAGCACCCGATCGACGAGGTCACGATCGCGGTGGTCGGCAAATACGTCGACCACCAGGACGCGTACAAGTCGCTCGCCGAGGCGTTGAAGCACGGTGGGCTGCGCCAGCGCACGCGGGTGCGGCTGAAGTGGCTGGAATCGCAGGACATCGAGCGCGAGGGCGCGGCGAAGCTGCTGGCCGGCGTAGACGGCATCCTGGTGCCGGGCGGCTTCGGCGACCGCGGCTTCGAAGGCAAGATCGCCACCGCGAACTACGCGCGTGAGCGCGGCATCCCGTACTTCGGCATCTGCTACGGCATGCAGGCCGCGGTGGTCGAGTACGCGCGCAACGTCGCCGGACTGGCCGGCGCCAACAGTACCGAGAACGATCGCAACACCCCGCATCCGGTGATCGGCCTGATCACCGAGTGGCGCACCGCGACCGGCGAGGTCGAGCGCCGCAGCGAGACCAGCGACCTCGGCGGCACCATGCGCCTGGGCCTGCAGGACCAGCGCATCAAGCCCGGCACGCTGGCGCGCGAGCTGTACGGCCGCGACGTGGTCGGCGAGCGCCATCGCCACCGCTACGAGTTCAACAACCGCTATCTCTCCACGCTCGAGGACGCCGGGCTGGTGATCAGCGCCAGGTCGATCGACGAGACGCTGGTGGAGATGATCGAGCTGCCACGCAGCCGGCATCCGTGGTTCCTGGCCTGCCAGGCGCACCCGGAGTTCCTGTCCACCCCGCGCGACGGCCATCCGCTGTTCGTCGGCTTCGTGCGCGCCGCGCGCGAGCAGAAGGCGCAGGGCGGCGGGCGTCTGCTGAGGGAAGCCACCGCGTGAACACCCCGATGCGTGCGGGCGCCCGGTGGCGCCCGATCAGTGCGGCGCGTGCCGCAGCAGGAAGCCAACGATGAATCTGTGCGGATTCGAGGTCGGCCTCGACAAACCGTTTTTCCTGATCGCCGGTCCGTGCGTGATCGAGTCGATGCAGCTGCAGCTCGACACCGCGGGCACGCTCAAGGAGATCACCTCCGCGCTCGGCATTCCGTTCATCTTCAAGTCGAGCTTCGACAAGGCCAACCGCACCTCGGCCACCAGCTTCCGCGGTCCCGGCCTCGAGGAAGGGCTGAAGGTGCTGGCTGAAGTGAAGCGCCAGATCGGCGTGCCGGTGCTGACCGACGTGCACGAGTACACGCCGATCGAAGAAGTGGCGAGCGTGGTCGACGTGCTGCAGACGCCGGCGTTCCTCGTGCGCCAGACCGACTTCATTCGCAAGGTGTGCGCGGCCGGCAAGCCGGTGAACATCAAGAAGGGCCAGTTCCTCGCACCGTGGGACATGAAGCCGGTGGTCGAAAAAGCGAAGTCCACCGGCAACGACCAGATCATGGTCTGCGAGCGCGGTGCGAGCTTCGGTTACAACAACCTGGTGAGCGACATGCGCTCGCTGGCGGTGATGCGCGAGACCGGTTGCCCGGTGGTGTTCGACGCCACCCACTCGGTACAGCTGCCGGGCGGGCAGGGTACGTCCAGCGGCGGCCAGCGCCAGCACGTGCCGGTGCTGGCGCGCGCGGCGGTGGCGGTCGGCATCGACGGCCTGTTCGCCGAAACCCATCCCGATCCCGACAAGGCGCTCTCCGACGGCCCGAACGCGTGGCCGCTGGCGAAGATGCGCGCGCTGCTCGAGACGCTGAAGGCGCTCGACGAAGTCACCAAGCGCAACGGTTTCCTGGAATCCCAGCTCTAACGGTTACGTCACGATGACCACGATCGCCAAGATCCACGCCCGCGAGATCCTCGATTCCCGCGGCAATCCCACCCTCGAAGCCGACGTCGTCCTGAGCGACGGCAGCTTCGGCCGCGCGGCGGTGCCGTCGGGCGCCTCCACCGGCACCAAGGAAGCCGTCGAACTGCGCGACGGGGACAAGACGCGCTACCTCGGCAAGGGCGTGCGCAAGGCGGTGGAGAACGTCAACACCGCGATCGCGCAGGCGCTCGCCGGGTTCGATGCCGCCGACCAGGCCGGCCTCGATCGCCGCCTGATCGACCTCGACGGCACCGAGAACAAGGGCCGGCTCGGGGCGAACGCGCTGCTCGGCGTGTCGATGGCGGCCGCGCACGCGGTGGCGGCGAGCCGCGGGCAGCCGCTGTGGCAGTACCTCAACGGCATCGATCCGAACCGCCCGGCGCCGCAATTGCCGGTGCCGATGATGAACATCGTCAACGGCGGTGCGCATGCCGACAACAACGTCGACCTGCAGGAGTTCATGGTGCTGCCGGTGGGCTTTGACTCGTTCTCCGAAGCGCTGCGCGCCGGCACCGAGGTGTTCCACGCGCTGAAGTCGGTGCTGAAGGGCCGCGGCCTGAGCACCGCGGTCGGCGACGAGGGCGGCTTCGCGCCGGACCTGCGCAGCAATGAGGAAGCGCTGGAGACCATCCTCGAGGCGATCGGCAAGGCCGGCTACCGCGCCGGCGAGGACATCCTGCTTGGCCTGGACGTCGCCTCCAGCGAATTCTTCGACAACGGCAAGTACCACCTGGTCGGCGAGGGCAAGCGGCTCACCAGTGAGCAGTTCGTCGACTTCCTCGCCGGCTGGTGCCGTCAGTACCCGATCGTGACGATCGAGGACGGCATGGCCGAGCACGACTGGGCCGGCTGGAAGCAGCTGACGCAGGCGCTCGGCGGCAAGGTGCAGCTGGTCGGCGACGACCTGTTCGTCACCAACCCGCGCATCTTCCGCGACGGCATCGAGCAGGGCGTGGCCAACGCGATCCTGATCAAGGTCAACCAGATCGGTACCCTGACCGAAACGCTGGAAGCGATCGCGATGGCGCACGCGGCGAAGTACGGCGCGATCGTGTCGCACCGGTCCGGCGAAACCGAGGACACCACCATCGCCGACATCGCGGTGGCGACCACCGCGACCCAGATCAAGACCGGCTCGCTGTGCCGTAGCGACCGCGTGGCGAAGTACAACCAGCTGCTGCGCATCGAGGCGCAGCTGGGCGCCGACGCGCGCTACGCCGGCCGCGACGCGTTCGTCTCGCTGACGCGTTGATGCGGCTGGAGCGCCGCCCGCCGGGTCTGTGGCTGCTGGCGATCGCGCTGGCCGCGCTCGCCGGCGTGCTGCAGTACCGGTTGTGGTTCGGTCACGGCGGCAACCGCGCGGTGGCGGCGCTGCAGCAGCAGGTCGCGCGCCAGACGCGCGAGAACGCCGGCCTGCGCGAGCGCAACGACGCGCTCGCCGCCGAGGTCGAGGACCTGAAGTCCGGCGAGGCGGCGGTGGAGGAGCGCGCGCGCAGCGAGCTCGGGATGATCAAGCCGGGCGAGACGTTCTACCGCGTGGTCGAGAGCCCGGCGGCGTCACCGTCCGCACCGGCCGAACCGCGCGAGGCGGCCCCCGCGCCATGATCTGGGCGGTCATTCCCGCCGCCGGCCGTGGCACCCGCTTCGGCGGCGAGCTGCCGAAGCAGTACCTGACGATCGCCGGCCGGCCGCTGATCGCGCATGCGCTCGATGCGCTGCTCGCGCATCCGCGCGTGGCCGGCGCGGTGGTTGCGCTGGCGGCCGACGATGCGCACTGGCCGGGCTGGCGCGAGCGCGCCGGCAAGCCGGTGCTGGCCTGCACCGGCGGCGCCGAACGCGCCGCGTCGGTGCTCGCGGCGCTGCGCGCGCTGCCCGCCGAGGTCGCCGACGACGCGCTGGTGCTGGTTCACGATGCCGCCCGGCCGAACCTGCATCGCGACGACGTCGAGCGCCTGATTGCGGCGGCCGAAACGCATGCCGACGGTGCAATCCTCGCCGCGCCGGTCCGCGACACGCTCAAGCGCGGCTACCCCGACGGCAACGATGCGCGCATCGCTGCCACCGAGCCGCGTGAGCGGCTGTGGCGTGCGTTCACCCCGCAGGCGTTCCGCCGCGGTGCGCTGACCCGCGCGCTCGCGGCTGCGCTCGACGCCGGCGCAGCGGTCACCGACGAGGCGAGCGCGATGGAGCGCGCCGGCCATTCGCCGCGTCTGGTCGAGGGCCGCGAGGACAACCTCAAGGTGACCACACCCGCGGATTTCGCGCTGATGGAATTCCTGCTCGCGCGCCGCACTGGAGGCGTCACCCCATGATCCGCATCGGCCAGGGTTTCGACGTCCACGCGTTCGGCGACGGCGACCACGTCATGCTGGGCGGCGTGCGCGTGCCGCACGAGCGCGGGGTGGTTGCGCATTCCGATGGCGACGTGGTGATCCACGCGCTGTGCGACGCGATGCTCGGTGCGCTCGCGCTCGGCGACATCGGGCAGCATTTCCCGCCCAGCGATCCGCGCTGGCGCGGCGCCGACAGCCTGACCTTCCTCGTGCACTGCAACGCGCTGATCGGCGAGCGCGGCTGGCGGCTCGGCAACGCCGACATCACCGTGGTGTGCGAGCGGCCGAAGGTCGGCCCGCACGCGACGGCGATGCGCGCGCGGCTGGCCGACGCGCTGGGCGTGGCGGTCGATGCCATCAGCGTCAAGGCGACGACCAGCGAGAAGCTCGGCTTCACCGGCCGCGGCGAGGGCATCGCCGCATTCGCGGTATGCCTGTTGGAGCGGCGGTGAGCGAGCCGCTCGCGCGCGCGCACGGCGCGCCGGCGCTGCACGCACGCTTCCGCGTGGTCCCGGAGGATTTCATCGTCGAGGAGCTCGCCGGCTTCGAGCCAAGC
>DASQMI010000064.1:0-57496 GCA_035645555.1 Lysobacter sp.
GGGTCAGCTTCTCCAGGTAGGCGGCGAGCAGCCAGGCGTCGTGGCCGAACGCGAACAGCCGCGACGCCGGGCCCTTCGCGGTCGGCAACAGCGCGCCAGCGGCGGCCGGCGACGGCAGGCCGGTCACGCCGCGCTGCGACCACGCCTCGGTGGGAAACGCGATGCCGTCGAGCGCGCGGTCCTCCTGCGGCTTGCCGGTGCCGGAGGTGAGCTGCGAGATCGCCGCCATCGGCTTGCCGGCAAGCCCGGCGAGCGCGAGCTTCGGCACGACCGCGCGCGCCCCAGCGCCGCGCAGCGCCAGGAACACGCCGTCGGCGCCGCCGCCCTGCTGGGCGAACGGAGCGAAATCGGCGCTGGCCTCGCTCGCGGTGGCCACCACCGTGGCGCCGCGTTCGCTGAGCCGGTCGCGCAGCGCCTGCGTGGCGCGGCGCTGGGCCTCGTCGCCGCCGCTGACCACGAGCACGCGGCGCGCGCCGCGTGCGAACAGGTAGTCGGCCGCCGCGCTGCCTTCGTCTTCCGGCGACAGCGAGAAGCTCGCGGCGCCGACCGGCGGTCGCGCGTTGCCGCGGTTGAGCGCGAGCACCGGCACCGGCAGGCGGCCGCGCGCGAACAGCGCATCGACTTCGTCGCGGCCGAGCGGACCGATCACCAGCTGGCTGCCATCGGCCACCGCGCGGTCGTACGCGGCGAGCGCGCCGGCTTCGGCGGTGTTGTAGAACGCTACCTCCGGCCGGCGCCGCGACTCGGCGTAATAGCCGGCGAGGAAGCCGTCGCGCACCGGCGCGGCCGGGGTGGCGAGTTCGCCGCTCAGCGGCAGCAGCACGGCGATGCGGTTGGGCGGGCGATAGCCGTCGCGGTCGGCGGGCGGCACGTCGGCTGGCAGCCGCCAGGCTTCGCCGCGGTCGAACGGCCGCGGCAGCGGCAGGCCGCGCTGCAGCAGCGCCCGCCCGGCGTAGTTGTAGAGCGGGTCGCCTGCGGGCAGCGACGCCGCCGCGCCGGCCAGGGTCGCGTCGTCGAGCTGGCCGAGCAGGCGCTCGATCTCGCCTTCCGCGGCGGCGCGCTCGGCGCCGCTTAGGCCCGCCAGGGTGCGCGCCAGCGTGCGCGCCTGTTCGACGGTGGCATTCGCGCGCTGGGTGGGCGCCCCGCTGACGGTGCGCGGTGCGGTGGTGCAGCCGCCGAGCAGCGCGCCGACCAGCAGGACGGAACCGAGAAGGGCAAGCGCGGAGCGGGAGTGAAGACGCATCGGCACGGGTGTCGGGAGAGAGGCCGGGCGATTCTACTCGGAGCCCCGCGGCCGGCGGCTCACGCGGCGTGGCCTTACCATCGCGCGATGAGCGAAGCGTCTTCCGGCACCCTGTTCGTCGTCGCCACCCCGATCGGCAACCTTGGCGACCTCACCCCGCGCGCGCTGGACACGCTGCGTGCGGTCGACGCGATCTGCGCCGAGGACACCCGGCGCACGCGCCAGCTGCTGGCGCACTACGGGCTGCAGCGGCCGCTGGTCGCGCTGCACGAGCACAACGAGGACGCGCAGGCGGCGCAGCTGGTCGCGCGCCTGCAGGCGGGCCAGTCGCTCGCGCTGGTGTCGGACGCGGGCACGCCGCTGATCAGCGATCCCGGCTACCGCCTGGTGCGGGCGGCGCGCGCCGCCGGCGTGCGGGTTTCGCCGGTGCCGGGGGCGTGCGCGGCGATCGCCGCGCTGAGCGCGGCGGGCGTGCCGTCCGACCGCTTCGTGTTCGAAGGCTTCCTGCCGGCCAAGCCGGCGGCCCGGCGCGAGCGGCTGGCGCGGCTGGCCGCGGAGACGCGCACGCTGCTGTTCTACGAATCCGCGCACCGCATCGAGGAGTCGCTGGCCGACTGCGCGGCGGTGTTCGGTGGCGAGCGCCGCGCGGTGCTGGCGCGCGAGCTGACCAAGCTGTTCGAGACCGTGCTCGACGGTTCGCTCGCCGCGCTGCATGCCCGCGTGCGCGCCGACGCCGACCAGCGCAAAGGCGAGTTCGTGCTGATCATCGAGGGCGCCGGCGACGACGAGGCGGCGCGCATCGCCGAAGGACGCCGCCTGTACGCGCGGCTCGGCGAGCACCTGCCGCCGTCGACCGCGGCCAAGCTCGCCGCCGAGCTCAGCGGCGCGCCGCGCAAGGCGCTGTACGGCGCGAGCGAGCCCCCGCCCGGCTGAACCACGAAGCGCACCGCCGTGTCGGCGCTGCCGTTCGCGACTACACTGGCGGCGCGGAGTCGGCCAGACAGTCGCGTCATCTTCGGATGCCGAGGAAAGTCCGGGCTCCACAGGGCACGGTGCCAGGTAACGCCTGGGCGGCGCGAGCCGACGGAAAGTGCAACAGAGAGAGACCGCCGATGGCCCGCAAGGGATCAGGCAAGGGTGAAACGGTGCGGTAAGAGCGCACCGCGAGTCCGGCAACGGACCGGCACGGCAAACCCCACCGGGAGCAAGGCCAAATAGGGAGGCGATGCCGCGGCCCGCGGTGCCTCCGGGTAGGCTGCTTGAGCCGCGCAGCGATGCGCGGCCGAGAGGAATGACTGTCCACGACAGAACCCGGCTTATCGGCCGGCTCCGCCTCTTTTCCCGCCCCCCGCGGCCGCGCGAGCCGGGCTTTACGCCCACTGCCGGCGTCGCGCCCGGGCCGTGAGCGCTTCAGGTTTGCGCGCCATGGCGCTATCAATCGGTGTCGCCATCTACGATAGATTGCGCAGATCGCGCCGCGCGCCTGCGCGGCGCGCGTGACGGGCATCGGCCCGGCGCTTCCCTCCGGCCTCGGCACCGATCGACGGGCTCGTCTCAGAAAGTGAGACTAATCAAGCGCTAGGGGATAACTCTTGATCCAGCCTCTCAAGTTCTTCGCAAGCCCTTGATCCGCTTGGCGAAATTCGCGCGAAAGCTTGTTGACAACCCTGTGGGCCGCTCCTAAGGTGGCATTCCGAGGGAAAACCGGGTTTTTTGTGGTTTTCCGTGGCCACGTTCGCCGCAGGGCGAACCGACAAAGGCGACGCCGCCGCAGAGCGACGCGCCGAACGGACGGGCGATGTTCCAGGGCGAAACCGCCATCACCATCGACGACAAGGGCCGGCTGGCGATTCCGACCGCCTTCCGGGACCTGGTCGCGCGCGAGTGCGGCAACCGCCTGGTGATCACCTACAACCCGTTCGAGTCGGGCTCGCTGTACCTGTATCCGGTCGCGGTCTGGGAGCGCGTGCGCGACCAGGTCAACGCGCTGCCGAAGGCGAAGCGGGTCAACCGCAGCATGCAGCTGAAGCTGGTCGGCGCGGCCTGCCACGTCGAGCTCGACAACAACGGCCGCATCGGTATTCCCGCCAGCCATCGCGCCGCGGTCGGCATCGAGAAGAAGGCCGTGCTGCTGGGCATGGGCGACAAGTTCGAGTTGTGGAGCGAGCAGGCGCATCACGCGCAGATCCGTCAGACGATCTCTGACGAGGATCTGAGCGACGAGCTGCTCGACCTGCAGCTATGACGGAGGGTGGCATGGAGCGCGCGTCTGCGGCTTCCGGCCACCGCCCCGTCCTCTACACGCAGGTGTTGGACGGTTTGCAGGTGCGTGCCGACGGCATCTACCTCGACGGCACGTTCGGCCGCGGCGGACACGCCCGCGGCGTGCTCGAGCGTCTGGGTCCCGGAGGCCGCTTGCTGCTGATGGACAAGGATCCCGAAGCGATCGCGATCGCGCAGGCGGAGTTCGCCGGCGACGCGCGCGTCGCGGTCCGCCACGGCAGCTTCGCCGAACTCGCGCAGTGGGACGCGACCGCGGCCGGGCTCGACGGCGTGCTGTTCGATCTCGGCGTGTCCTCGCCGCAGCTCGACGTCGCCGAACGCGGCTTCAGCTTCGGCAAGGACGGCCCGCTCGACATGCGGATGGATCCGACCCGCGGCCCGAGCGCGGCGGAATGGCTGGCCGAAGCGGACGAGCGCGAGATCGCCGACGTGCTGTGGCGCTACGGCGAGGAGCGCCAGAGCCGGCGCATCGCGCGCGCGATCGTGGCGCGTCGTGCCACCCAGCCGCTCACCCGCACGCGCGAACTCGCCGAGCTGGTCGCGTCCGTGCTGCCGCGCGGCGACGGCAAGACCCATCCGGCCACGCGCAGCTTTCAGGCCATCCGCATCCACATCAACCGCGAGCTGGCCGATCTCGAGGCCGGGCTGGACGCCGCGCACGCGCGGCTGAAGCCCGGCGGCCGGCTGGCGGTGATCAGCTTCCATTCGCTGGAAGACCGCATCGTCAAGCAGTTCATCGCGCGCCATGCCAAGGCCCCGCCGGCGAGCCGGCGGATGCCGGTGGCACCGGTGTTCACCCCGACGCTGCGCGCGGTCGGCGATGCGTGCAAGGCCGACGAGGCGGAGCTCGCTGCCAATCCCCGCGCGCGCAGCGCGGTGCTGCGCGTGGCCGAGAAATTGCAGGAGGCCACGGCATGAGCCTGCGCCTGCTGCTGACCCTGCTGGTTGCCGCGAACATCGTCTCCGCGCTCGGTGTGGTGTACGCGCGCCACCAGCACCGCCAGCTGTTCGTGCAGCTGAGCCGGCTGGAACGCGAGCGCGACGAGCTCAACATCGAATTCGGCCGCCTGCAGCTGGAGCAGGCGACGTGGGCGGAGAGCAACCGCATCGACCAAGTCGCGCGCGAGCGGCTGGGGATGAAGTTCCCGGAAGCGGGCGAGATCGTGGTGGTGAAGCGATGAGCGGCCGCCGCGAGTCCGACCGCATCCCGCTGCTCGCCGCGCTGCGCGAGCGTCTCGGCGGCGAACGCGACGCGCGCGGCGCCGGTCCGCTGCGCGGGCGCGCGCAGTTCAACCTGCGCGGGCGGCTGCGCATCGTCGGCGGCGTGCTGGCGCTGTGCTCGGTCGCGCTGGTGGTGCGCGCGTTCGAGCTGCAGGTGGTGGACAACGAGTTCTACCGCCGCCAGGCCGATGCGCGCTCGCTGCGCGAGATCCCGATCCCGACCTCGCGCGGCATGATCACCGACCGCAACGGCGAGCCGCTGGCGGTGTCCACGCCGGTGGAATCGGTGTGGGCCAACCCGCAGGAGCTGCTGAAGGCGCCGCAGCACCTGCCCAAGCTCGCCGCGCTGCTCGGCGTGCCGCTCGACGAGCTCACCCGCAAGCTCAGTCAGCGCGCCGACCGCGAATTCGTCTACCTGAAGCGGCGGATCAATCCGGACCAGGCGCGGCGCATCCTCGCGCCCGGCATTCCGGGCGTGTTCTCGCAGCGCGAGTACCGGCGCTTCTACCCGCAGGGCGAAGCGCTGGCGCACGTGCTGGGATTCACCAACATCGACGACCGCGGCCAGGAGGGCCTCGAGCTCGCGTTCGACGACTGGCTGCGCGGCAAGCCCGGCGCCAAGCGGGTGATCCGCGACAACCGCGGCCGTATCGTGGAGAACGTCGACCTGCTGCGGCCGGCGCAGCCGGGCCACGACCTCACGCTGAGCATCGACCGCCGTGTGCAGTTCCTCGCCTACCGCGAGCTGCGCGCCGCGCTCGAGCGCACCGGCGCCAAGGCCGGCTCGGCCGTGGTGATGGACGTGCACACCGGCGAAGTGCTGGCGATGGTCAACCTGCCGACGTTCAATCCGAATGCGGTCGGCGGCGGCAACCGCGACGCGCACCGCAACCGTGCGGTCACCGACGTGGTCGAGCCAGGTTCGACGATGAAGCCGATCACGGTGGCGGCGGCGATGAAGGCCGGCATCGCCACCCCGGACACGCTGGTCGACGTCTCGCCCGGCCACATGCAGCTGGGCCGCTACACGATCAGCGATCACCACAATTACGGCATCCAGACCGTCACCGGGCTGATCACCAAGAGCTCCAACATCGGCGCGGCCAAGCTCGCCGCGCGGATGAACGACCAGTATCTCTACGAGTTCGTCCGCCGCTTCGGCTACGGCCGCTCCACCGGCAGCGGGTTCCCGGGCGAGGTCTCCGGCGTGCTGCCGCCGCCGTCGAGCTGGAGCGGCACGACCAAGGCGACCATCTCCTACGGCTACGGCCTGTCGGCCACGCCGCTGCAGATCGCGCGTGCGTACGCCGCGCTCGGCAACGGCGGCCGCCTGCTGACGCCCACGTTCGTCAAAGGCCAGCGCGGCGAAGTGCGCGAGGCGCTCGACGCGCCGACCGCGCGCGAGATCGTGCGGATGATGCAGACCGTCACCGAGCCCGGCGGTACCGCCGTGCAGGCGGCGATCCTCGGCTACCACGTCGCCGGCAAGACCGGCACCGCGCGCAAGTTCAACGCCAGCGGCGGCTACTCGCGCCGCTACGTGTCCTTCTTCGCCGGGCTGGTGCCGGCGCACGCGCCGCGCTTCTCGATGGTGGTGGTGATCGACGACCCGGATCCGGCCAAGGGCTACTTCGGCGGTCTGGTCTCAGCGCCGGTGTTCCGCTCGGTGATGGAAGGCACGCTGCGGCTGATGGACGTGGCGCCGGACGACATCGACACCTGGCTCGCCGCGCAGACCGCCGACGGCCTGAAGCGCCAGCAGCGCGGCGAAGCCGGTCCGGTGCTGCCGGTCGACGACCTGGTCGCGGCGACGCCGCTGACCGTGCGCGCGGCCACGTCGCTCCCGCCTGCCGCGGAGGTGACGCGATGAGCCGCGCGATGGCGCTCGCCGAACTGCTGCCGGATGTCGCCGGGATCCCGGCGGAGCTGACGATCACCGGGCTGGTGCAGGACAGCCGCGCGGTGCGCGCCGGGCACGCGTTCGTGGCGATCGCGGGCTTCGGCGCGCACGGCCTGCAGTTCGCCGCACAGGCGCAGCAGGCCGGCGCCGCGGCGGTGCTGTTCGAGCCGCCGGCGCCGCCGGATCTCGCGGTGCCCGCCGGTGCGATCGCGGTGCCCGCGCTGCGCGCGCGCCTGGGCGAGCTCGCCGACCGCTTCCACGGCCGTCCGACCACGCGCATGGACGTCGTCGGCGTGACCGGCACCAACGGCAAGACCTCGACCGTGCAGCTGATCGCGCAGGCGTGGACGCGCATGGGCCGCAGCTGCGGGACGATCGGCACGCTCGGCGCGGGCCTGTACGGCCGGGTGGAGCCGACCGGGTTCACCACGCCGCTGGTGCTGCCGCTGCACGCCATGATCGCCGACATGCACGATGCCGGCGCCGACGCGCTGGCGATGGAAGTGAGCTCGCACGCGCTCGACCAGGGCCGCGTCGACGGCGTGCATTTCGACGTCGCGGTGTTCACCAACCTCACCCGCGACCACCTCGACTACCACGGCGACATGGCGCGCTACGGCGAGGCCAAGGCGCGGCTGTTCGCGTGGCCGGGCCTGAAGGCCGCGGTCGTCAACCTCGACGACACGTTCGGCCGCGAACTGTTCAACCGCCTGCCGGCCGGCGTGCGCGCGATCGGGCTGAGCGCGCGCGGCCAGGCGCAGGCCGAGGTCGCGGCGAGCGACATCCGCCCGGACGTCTCCGGCCTGGCGTTCACGCTCGCCATCGGTGGCGAACGCTTCGCGCTGCGCTCGCGCCTGCTCGGCCGCTTCAACGTCGACAACCTGCTCGCGGTCGCCGGCGCGCTGCACGCGCTCGGGACGCCGTCGACGCGGATCGCCAGCGTGCTCGCCGAGCTCGAACCGGTGCACGGCCGCATGAACCGGCTCGGCGGCGACGGCGTGCGTCCGCTGGTGGTGATCGACTACGCGCACACGCCGGACGCCTTGCAGCAGGCGCTGAGCAGCCTGCGCGCGCACGCCGCCCGGCAGCTGGTGTGCGTGTTCGGCTGCGGCGGCGAGCGCGACCGCGGCAAGCGCCCGCAGATGGCGGCGATCGCCGAGCAGGGTGCCGACCACGTGATTGTCACCGACGACAACCCGCGCGGCGAGGACGGCGACGCGATCGTCGCCGACATCCGGGCCGGCTTCCGCGCGCCGGAACGCATCACCGTCGAGCGCGACCGCCGGCGCGCGATCGAACTAGCCATCCGCGAGGCCGGACCCCACGACGTGGTGCTGATCGCGGGCAAGGGACACGAGCCTTACCAGGAGATTTCCGGCGTGCGCCATCCGTTCGACGACACCGAAGCCGCGCGCGCGGCGCTGGAGGCGCGCGCATGAAGCCGCTGCGCCTGTCCGAGATCGCGCGCATGACCGGCGGCCGCCTGCACGGCGAGGATCGCACGGTCGATGCGCTGGCCACCGATACCCGTGTGTTGCCGCAGGCGGGCGCGGCGCTGTTCGTCGCGCTCAAGGGCGCGCGCTTCGACGGCCACGACCATGTTGCCGCCGCGGCGCAGGGCGGGGTGGCCGCCGCGCTGGTGGCGCGCGAAGTGGACGCGCCGGTGCCGCAGGTGGTGGTCGCCGACACCGAGCGCGCGCTCGCCGATCTCGCCGCCGCGGTACAGCGCGGACGCGGCACGAAGGTCGTCGCGATCACCGGCAGCAACGGAAAGACCAGCGTCAAGACGCTGACGTTCGCGATCCTGGAGCGCGCCGGCCGCGCGTACGCGAATCCCGGCAACCGCAACAACGAAATCGGCCTGCCGCTGGCGGTGCTCGAGGCGCCGGACGATGCCGAGTTCGCGGTGTACGAGATGGGCGCCGGCAAGCCCGGCGACATCGCCTACCTGTGCGCGATCGCGCGTCCGGACGTGTCGATCGTCAACAACATCGCGCCGGCGCATCTCGAGCGTATGGGCAGCCTGCTCGGCGTCGCCGACACCAAGGCGGCGATCTACGACGCGCTGCCGCCGGACGGCACCGCGGTGATCAACGCCGACGACGCGTTCGCGCCGTACTTCGCCGAACGCGCACACGGCCGCCGCCTGCTGTGGTTCGGGCTGGACCACGATGCCGATCTGGGCGCGCGCGACATCGAGGCGTTCGAGACCGGCTCGCGGTTCACCATGGTCACCCCGGCCGGCGAAGCCGCGGTCGAGCTGCACATGCCCGGCCGCCACAACGTGCGCAACGCGCTCGCTGCGGCCGGCCTCGCGCTCGGCCTCGGCGTGCCGCTGGCCACCATCGTCGACGGCCTGCAGGCCGCGCGCCCGGTCGCCGGCCGGCTGGTGACGCACCGTCTCGCCGGCGGTGCGCACCTGATCGACGACAGCTATAACGCCAACCCCGGCTCGCTCGCTGCCGGGATCGACACCCTGGCCGAAACCTGCCGGGCCACCGGCGAGGCGGCGTGGCTGGTGCTGGGCGACATGCGCGAACTCGGCGCCGACGGCGCCGCGCTGCATGCCGAGGCCGGGCGCCGCGCGAAAGGCGCCGGCATCGCGCGGCTGTTCGCGCTCGGCGAGCTGAGCGCGCATGCGGCCGACGCGTTCGGCGCCGGCGCGGCGCATTACCCGGATCACGACGGACTGGCGGCCGCGCTGGCCGCCGCGCTCGCGCAGACGCAGGGGGGCGTGCGCGTGCTGGTGAAGGGATCGCGCGGCAGCGCGATGGATCGAATCGTCACGGCGCTGCTCGCGGCCGACGGGAAGGGGACACACCATGCTGCTTGAGCTCGCGCGCTGGCTGGAACAGCTGCAGAGCCTGTTCGGACTGTTCGGCTACCTCACGTTCCGCGGCATCCTCAGCGCGTTGACCGCGCTGTTCCTGTCGCTGTGGTGGGGCCCGGCGGTGATCCGCCGGCTCGCCCAGCTCAAGGGCGGCCAGCCGATCCGCAAGGACGGCCCGCAGTCGCACTTCTCCAAGGCCGGCACGCCGACCATGGGCGGCGCGCTGATCCTGCTCGCGGTCGCCGCGTCGGTGCTGCTGTGGGGTGACCTGCGCAACCGCTACGTGTGGCTGGTGCTGGTGGTGATGGTCGCGTTCGGCGCGATCGGCTGGTGGGACGACTGGATCAAGATCGTCAAGCGCGATCCCAACGGCATGCGCTCGCGCACCAAGTACGCGCTGCAGTCGCTGTTCGGGCTCGGCGCCGGCCTGTTCCTCTACTACACCGCCGACGTGCCGGCGGCGACCACGTTCTACATCCCGTTCTTCAAGGCGGTCGCGCTGCCGCTGGTCGGGGTCACGTTCGTGGCGATCGCCTACTTCTGGATCGTCGGCTTCTCCAACGCGGTCAACCTCACCGACGGCCTGGACGGGCTGGCGATCATGCCGACCGTGCTGGTGGCCTGCGCGCTCGGTGTGTTCGCCTACGCCTCCGGCAACGCGGTGTTCTCCGAGTACCTGCAGATCCCCAGCATTCCGGGTGCCGGCGAGCTGGTGGTGATCTGCGCGGCGATCGCCGGCGCCGGGCTCGGCTTCCTGTGGTTCAACACCTATCCGGCGATGGTGTTCATGGGCGACATCGGCGCGCTGGCGCTCGGTGCGGTGCTCGGCACGGTCGCGGTGATCGTGCGCCAGGAACTGGTGCTGGTGGTGATGGGCGGGATCTTCGTGATCGAGACGCTGTCGGTGATGATCCAGGTGGCGTCGTTCAAGCTCACCGGCAAGCGCGTGTTCCGGATGGCGCCGATCCACCACCACTTCGAGCTGAAGGGCTGGCCCGAGCCGCGGGTGATCGTGCGCTTCTGGATCATCTCGGTGGTGCTGGTGCTGGTCGGCCTCGCCACGTTGAAGGTGCGCTGATGGATTTCGGCACGCGCCAGGCGACCCGACTGGAGGCGATCGGCGGCCGCGTCGATCCGTGGCTGCTGGGCGCGGTGCTCGCGCTCGGCTGCCTCGGCTTCGTCATGGTCGGCTCCAGTTCGATGGCCAAGGCGGATGCCGACGGCCTCGGCGCGTTCTACTTCCTGGTGCGCCACGCGATGTTCCTCGGTGCCGGTCTGCTCGCCGCGCTGTGGGTGATGCGGCTGGAGCTGAAGACGGTCGAGCAGCGCAGTCAGTGGCTGCTGCCGGTGTGCCTGCTGATGCTGCTGCTGGTGTTCGTGCCGGGCTTCGGTCACGAGGTCAACGGCGCGCGCCGCTGGATCAACCTCGGCGTGTCCAATTTCCAGGTGGTCGAGGCGGTGAAGGTGTTCTACATCGTCTGGCTGGCGAGCTACCTCAAGCGCTATAGCGAGGAGGTCAGCGCCACCTGGCCGGCGATGCTCAAGCCGCTCGGGGTCGCCGTGCTGCTGGTGTGTCTGCTGCTGCTGCAGCCGGACTTCGGCTCCTCGACGCTGCTGCTCGGCATTACCGCGGGCATGCTGGTGCTGGGCGGGGTCAACATGCCGCGCATGTTCGGTCCGGTGCTGGTCGGGCTGCCGGTGCTGGTGGCAGTGGCGATCGCCGAGCCGTACCGGGTCAAGCGCCTCACCTCGTTCATCGATCCGTTCGCCGATCCGTTCGGCTCGGGCTACCAGCTCGCCAATGCGCTGATGGCGGTCGGCCGCGGCGAATGGTTCGGTGTCGGACTCGGTGCGTCGGTGCAGAAGCTCAACTACCTGCCGGAAGCGCACACCGACTTCATCCTCGCGGTGATTGCCGAGGAGCTCGGCTTCGCCGGTGTGCTGCTGGTGGTGGCGCTGTTCACCCTGCTGGTCGGGCGCGCGTTGTGGGTCGGCTACGACTGCGTGCGCATGCGCCGCTACTTCGCCGGCTACTGCGCATTCGGCATCGCGCTGTGGATGGGGCTGCAGAGCTTCGTCTCGATCGGCGTCAACCTCGGCCTGCTGCCGACCAAGGGCCTGACCCTGCCGCTGGTGTCCTACGGCGGCTCCAGCGTGGTGATGACCTGCGCCGCGCTCGGCCTGCTGCTGCGCGTGTCCTACGAGCTCGAGCGGGCCAAGCGCCAGGTGGCGCTGCGCCGAGGCGAGGTTGCCACCGCGCCATCGGAGCCGCTCCTGCACGCGGGCGCGACGGTCACTCCGCTGCGCGGCACCAGCCGCCTGCGCGAGCGCGTCGAACCGACGCTGGGGGTGACGCCGTGAGCCGGCCCGTGCTGCTGCTCGCCGGCGGGACCGGCGGCCACATCTTTCCGGCGATCGCGACCGCGCACGCGTTGCGCGCGCGCGGCGTCCCGGTGCGCTGGATCGGCAGTGAAGGCGGCATGGAGACGCGGCTGGTGCCGGCCCACGGCATCGAGGTCGACACCATCGCGGTGCGCGGCATCCGCGGCAAGGGCCTCGGCACGCTGTTGCGCGCGCCGTTCGTCGTCGCCTCGGCGGTGTCGGCCGCGCGCCGTCTGGTCAAGCGCCACGCGCCGCGTGCGGTGATCAGCTTCGGCGGTTTCGCCGCCGGCCCCGGCGGTCTGGCGGCGCGGCTGTGCGGGGTGCCGCTGCTGGTGCACGAGCAGAACCGCGCGCCGGGCATGACCAACCGCGTGCTGTCGAAATTCGCCGCGCGCGTGCTGACCGGCTTCCCCGGCACGTTCGCGGGCGAGGAGGCGGTCGGCAATCCGGTGCGCGCCGAGATCGCCGCGATCGCGGCGCCGGCTGCGCGTTTTGCCGGCCGCAGCGGTCCGCTGCGCGTGCTGGTGCTGGGCGGCAGTCAGGGCGCGCGCGCGCTCAACGAGGCCGTGCCGCAGGCATTGGCGATGCTGCGCGACGCGCATCCGATCGAGGTCCGTCACCAGTGCGGCGAGAAGCTGCGCGAGGACGCCGAGCGCGCGTACCGCGACGCCGGCATCGTGGCGTCGGTCGAGCCGTTCATCGCCGACATGGCGGCGGCCTACGCCTGGGCCGACCTGGTGATCTGCCGCGCGGGCGCGCTGACCTTGGCCGAGCTGTGCGCGGCCGGTGTCGGCAGCCTGCTGGTGCCGTTCCCGCAGGCGGTCGACGACCACCAGACCAAGAACGCGCAGTACCTGGTCGAACGCGGCGCCGCCCGCCTGCTGCCGCAGGGTGAGGGACTGGCCGCGCAGCTGGCCGAGGCGATTGCCGCCTGCGCGGCACGCGAGATCCTGCTGCGCATGGGCGAAGCCGCGCGCACGTTGGCGCGCGCGGATGCGGCCGAGCGGGTGGCGCAGATCGTGATCGAAACCACGGAGGCGCACGCATGAGCCCGTCGCGGACCCGCCGCATCCCGTATCTCGGCGACATCGCCCGCGCGGTGGCGGAAGGGCAGGCGCCGCGCGTGCACTTCGTCGGCGTCGGCGGCGTCGGCATGAGCGGCCTGGCCGAAGTGCTGTGCACGCTCGGCTACCGCGTCTCCGGTTCCGACATGGCCGACAACGCGGTGACGCGGCGGCTCGCCTCGCTCGGCATTGCGGTGCAGCGCGGCCATGCCGCGGCGAACGTGCTCGGCAGCGACTGCGTGGTGGTGTCGAGCGCGATCCGCGCCGACAACCCCGAACTGATGGAAGCGCGTGCGCAGCGCATCCCGATCGTGCCGCGCGCGGAAATGCTCGCCGAGCTGATGCGCTTCAAGCGCGGCATCGCGATTGCCGGCACCCACGGCAAGACCACCACCACGTCGCTCACCGCGAGCGTGCTGGCCGAAGGCGGGCTCGATCCGACATTCGTGATCGGCGGCCAGCTGCTCGCCGCCGGCGCCAACGCCAAGCTCGGCAAGGGCGCGTGGCTGGTGGCCGAGGCCGACGAGAGCGACGGCAGCTTCCTGCGCCTGACCCCGCAGATCGCGGTGGTCACCAACATCGACGCCGACCACCTGGAGAACTACGGCGGCGATTTCGCGCGTGTGCAGGCCGCGTTCGCCGAGTTCCTGCACCGGCTGCCGTTCTACGGACTCGCCGTGCTGTGCATCGACGATGCGGAAGTGGCCGCGCTCGCCGACGAGATGCCGCGGCACACGATCACCTACGGCTTCAACGCGCGCGCCGACGTGCGCGCCGAGGACGTGCAGCAGCACGGCAGCTGCATGCGCTTCATCCTGTGCCTGCCCGACGGCAGCCGCACCGCGGTCGAGCTGGCACTGCCGGGCCGGCACAACGTGCAGAACGCGCTGGCGGCATCAGCGATCGGCTGGGAGCTCGGCATCGAACCTGATGCCATCGCCCGCGCATTGAAGGCGTTCGCCGGCATCGGCCGCCGCTTCAACCTGCTCGGCGAGCTGGTCACGCCGAAGGGTGCGCGCGTGCAGTTGGTCGACGACTACGGCCACCACCCGAAAGAGCTCGCTGCCGTGTTCGCCGCCGCGCGCGGTGGCTGGCCCGACCGGCGCCTGGTGGCGGCATTCCAGCCGCACCGCTACACGCGCACGCGCGACCTGCTCGACGAGTTCGCCGCGGTGCTGTCGACGGTGGACGCGCTGGTGCTGACCGAGGTGTACGCCGCCGGCGAAGCACCGATCGCCGGCGCCGACGGCAAGGCGCTGGCGCGCGCGATCCGCGCACGCGGGCGGATTGACCCGGTTGTGGTCGGCGGCGCCGCCGACATCGCCGGCGTGCTGCCGGACGTGCTCGAGGACGGCGACCTGCTGCTGATGATGGGAGCAGGCGACATCGGCGCGGCCGCGCAGCGGCTGGCCTCGCAGGGATTCACGGGAGAAATCAAGTGACCGCATTCTCGCCACCGCGCATCAGCGACCCGGCCGCGTTCGGCCGCGTCGCCGTGCTGATGGGCGGCACCAGCTCCGAGCGCGAGGTGTCGCTCGATTCCGGCCGCAACGTGCTGGAGGCGCTGCAGTCGCGCGGCGTCGACGCGTTCGCGGTCGATGGCATCCCCGCGCTCATCGAGGCGATCCGCGCCGGCCGCGTCGACCGTGTGTTCAACATCCTCCACGGCAGCGTCGGCGGCGGCGAGGACGGCGTGCTGCAGGGCCTGCTCACCGCGCTCGGCGTGCCGTTCACGGGTTCCGACGTGCTTGGCTCGGCGCTCGCCATGGACAAGATCCGCACCAAGCAGGTGTGGCTGTCGCTCGGTCTGCCGACGCCGCGCTACGTGCGGCTGGCCAAGGGCGCGGACGTGCATGCCGCCGCGCGCGAACTCGGCCTGCCGGTGATCGTCAAGCCGTCGTGCGAGGGCTCCAGCGTCGGCGTGTCGCGGGTGTTCGACGATGCGGGACTCGACGAGGCGGTCGCGCTCGCCGCGCAGTATCCGGGCGAACTGCTGATGGAGCAGATGATCGTCGGCGACGAGCTCACCGTCGGCATCCTGCGCGACGGCGACGGCCACCGCGCGCTGCCGTCGATCCGCATCGTGCCGAAGGGCGAGTGGTACGACTACCACGCCAAGTACGTCGCCGAGGACACCCAGTACCTGTGCCCGGGCCTCGACGGCGACGCCGAGGCGGAGATCCGCCGCATCGCGCTGGCCGCGTTCGAGGCGGCCGGCTGCAGCGGCTGGGGGCGGGTGGACGTGATGCGCGACCGCGCCACCGGCCGCTTCTACCTGCTCGAGGTCAACACCGCGCCGGGCATGACCAGCCATTCGCTGGTGCCGAAGGCCGCGCGCCAGCTCGGCATCGAGTTCGACGCGCTGTGCTGGCGCATCCTCGAGACGTCGCTGGGAGGTGCGGCCCGGTGAACGCGCTGCTCCGCCTCGTTGCCTGGACGCTCGCGCTGGCGCTGGTCGCGCTGCCGGTCGTGGCCGTGCTCAACGGCTGGATCGGCACCGCGCAGTGGCCGCTGCGCACGTTGCGGGTGACGGGCGAGTTCGAGCGTGTCAGCGAGGCGCAGTTGCGCGCCGCGCTCGTCCCGCACGCGCGCCGCGGTTTCTTCGCGGTCGAGCTGGACCGCGCGCAGGCGGCGGTGGCCGCGTTGCCGTGGGTGGCGCGCGCCGAGGTGCGCAAGCGCTGGCCGGACGTACTGGAAGTGACGGTGGTGGAGCACAAGCCATTCGCGCGCTGGGGCGCCGACCGTGTGCTGTCGACCGAAGGCCGCCTGTTCGTCGCCGGGAACGCCCGCCTGCCGGCCGGGCTGCCGCGCTTCGACGGTCCCGAGGCGCGCGCCGCGGAAATCGTCGCGCTCTACAACGAGTCGCGCGCGCTGTTCGCGCCGATCGGCCTGCAGGTGCGCGAGGTCGGGCTCGACAAGCGCGGCAGCTGGTCGCTCGCGCTTAGCTCCGGCACCGAGGTGGTGCTGGGCCGCAGCGAGTCGCGCGCGCGCCTGCTGCGCTTCGCCCGCCTGCTGCCGCGCCTGCTCGCCGGCGGCACGCAGCGGCTGGAGCGCGCCGACCTCCGCTACACCAACGGCTTCGCGCTGTCGTGGAAACCGCTGCCGAAGGCGGACCGCGACGCAACGCACTCGCAAGGGAACACATGAACCGCAAGGGCGACAAATCGCTGATCGTGGGCCTCGACATCGGCACCTCCAAGGTGGTGGCGCTGGTGGGCGAGTACTCGCCCGGCAATCCGATCGAGGTGATCGGCATCGGCAGCCACGAGTCGCGCGGGCTCAAGCGCGGCGTGGTGGTCGACATCGAATCGACCGTGCAGTCGATCCAGCGCGCGATCGAGGAGGCCGAGCTGATGGCCGGCTGCGAGATCCGCTCGGTGTACGCGTCGATCTCCGGAAGCCACATCCAGTGCCGCAACTCGCAGGGCATCGCGCCGATCCGCGACGGCGAGGTCACCTACGGCGACCTCGAGCGCGTGCTGGAGGCGGCGAAGGCGGTCGCGATCCCGGCCGACCAGAAGATCCTGCACGCGATCCCGCGCGACTACGTGCTCGACGATTCGCAGGAAGGCATCCGCAATCCGGTCGGCATGACCGGCGTGCGGCTGGAGGTGCACGCGCATCTGGTCGTATGCGCGCAGTCGGCGGCAGCCAACATCACCAAGTGCGTGCAGCGCTGCGGGTTGCAGGTCGACGACCTGATCCTGAGCGTGCTGGCCTCCAGCACCGCGGTGCTGACCGCCGACGAGAAGGAGCTCGGCGTGGTGCTGGTCGACATCGGCGCCGGCACCACCGACATCGCGGTGTTCGTGCAGGGTGCGATCGCGCACTCGGCCTCGCTGCCGATCGCCGGCGACAAGGTCACCGAGGACATCGCGCACATGCTGCGCACGCCGACGCCGGAAGCGGAGCAGATCAAGGTGCGCTACGCCTGCGCGCTGGCGCAGATGGCCACCGCCGAAGAGAGCATCCAGGTGCCGAGCGTGGGCGATCGCCCGCCGCGCCGGATGCCGCGCCATTCGCTCGCGCAGGCGGTGCAGGCGCGCTACGAGGAGATCTTCGAGATGGTGCAGGCCGAGCTGCGCCGCAGCGGCTTCGAGCCGCATGTGCGCGCCGGCATCGTGCTGACCGGCGGCGCTTCCAAGATGGAAGGCGTCGTCGAGCTGGCCGAGGAGATGCTGCAGATGCCGGTGCGTGTCGGCATCCCGCAGCACGTGACCGGCCTCGGCGAAGTGGTGGGCAACCCGGTGCACGCCACCGGCGTCGGCCTGCTGCTGATGGGAAGCCAGATCGAGAACCCGCGACGCCCGGTGCTGTCCAGCAGCCGGGCCGGCGGGCTGCTGGCGAAGTTGAAGAACTGGTATCGCGGCGAGTTTTGACGGTGAGGCAGGCAGGCGAGGCAGGCAGGCGAGCACAGGTAGAGACGACGTAAGGCCCCGGTAACGAAACCAACACACAAGACGCTGGGATGGCGGCGACGGCCCCAATCCCGGCCACAAGCGGAGGACGAGGACATGGCACATTTCGAACTGGTCGAGAAGATGGCCCCGAACGCGGTGATCAAGGTCATCGGCGTGGGCGGCGGCGGCGGCAACGCGGTCGCGCACATGGTCAACGGCAGCGTCGACGGGGTGGAGTTCATCACCGCCAACACCGACGCGCAGGCGATCAAGAACTGCGGCGCCAAGCTGCAGCTGCAGCTGGGCAGCAACGTCACCAAGGGCCTCGGCGCCGGCGCGAATCCGGAAGTCGGCCGCCAGGCCGCGCTGGAGGATCGCGAGCGCATCATGGACGCGCTGTCGGGCGCGGACATGGTGTTCATCACCGCCGGCATGGGCGGCGGCACCGGCACCGGCGCGGCGCCGGTGGTGGCGCAGCTCGCCAAGGAGATGGGCATCCTGACGGTGGCGGTGGTCACCAAGCCGTTCCCGTTCGAGGGCCGCCGCCGCATGCAGGTGGCGCTGAAGGGCATCGAGGAGTTGTCGCACCACTGCGACTCGCTGATCACGATCCCGAACGAGAAGCTGATCACCGTGCTTGGCCGCAACGCAACGATGATCCAGGCGTTCCGCGCCGCCAACGACGTGCTGCTCGGCGCGGTGCAGGGCATCGCCGACCTGATCGTGCGCCCGGGCCTGATCAACGTCGACTTCGCCGACGTCCGCACGGTGATGAGCGAGATGGGCCTGGCGATGATGGGCACCGGCAGCGCCCGCGGCGACGACCGCGCGCAGGCGGCGGCCGAGGCGGCGATCCAGAACCCGTTGCTCGACGACGTCAACCTGGCCGGCGCCAACGGCATCCTGGTCAACATCACCGCCGGCTCCGACTTCACGATGGCCGAGTTCGACGAGATCGGTCGCACCATCGAGAACTTCGCCAGCGAGGATGCGACCGTCGTGATCGGCACCGTGCTCGATCCGGACATGCAGGACGAAGTGCGGGTGACCGTGGTCGCCACCGGCCTCAACCGCGCCACCACCCGCCAGAGCGTGCGTAGCGCCGAGCGCGAGTACCAGCGCGCGCCGGTGCAGCTGGTGCGCAACGCGACCACCGGGCAGCCGGAGTTCTCGGCGATGGACCGCATGGAGCCGGCGGCGCCGAGTTTCGCCAGCGGCCTGCGTGGCCGCGCCGAACCGTCCACCCCGGCGGTGGCCGACTTCGGCAGCGACGCCAGCTATCTGGACATCCCGGCGTTCCTGCGTCGCCAGGCCGACTGAGCGGCGCACGCCGCCTTCTCCTGCGGGGGAGGGCGGCTGCCGGCTCCCCCACGTCGCGCGATGGCGCCAGTCACTCCGCATCGCCCGGTGTCCGCCGGGTCCTGTGCCGGTCGGCCACCCGCCGACCGGCCGTTTTCGACGGCGCAGGCAGCGCCGATGCTTGCGCGATGCGGCCGCTTCCGTTCAGGTTCAGCCACTCGCGTGCTACGCTTCCGGCGCTTCACGGTTTCCGTGATACCGCCCCACCGAGGTTCCCCGCCGACTCCGCCGTGTGCGGAAGGCCGCCCGCCATGGTCCGTCAGCGCACCCTGAAGAACGTGACCCGCGCCACCGGCGTGGGCCTGCACAGCGGGCAGAAGGTCTTCCTCACCCTGCGACCGGCGCCGGTGGATACCGGCATCGTGTTCCGGCGCGTGGACCTGGACCCGGTGGTCGAGGTGCCGGCGCGCGCCGAACTCGTCACCGAAACCACCCTGTGCACCGGCCTGAGCTGCGGCCCGGCGAAGGTGCAGACGGTCGAGCACCTGCTGTCCGCGCTGGCGGGCCTGGGCGTGGACAACTGCTACGTCGAACTGTCGGCGCCGGAAGTGCCGATCATGGACGGCTCCGCCGGTCCGTTCGTGTTCCTGCTGCAGTCGGCCGGGATCGAGGAGCAGAACGCGCCGAAGCGCTTCATCCGCCTGCTCAAGCCGGTCGAGGTGCGTGACGGCGACAAGTGGGCGCGCTTCACCCCGCACGACGGCTTCCGCCTGAGCTTCACCGTCGAGTTCGACCATCCGGCAATCCCGCGTTCGCAGTCGCATGCGGATGTCGACTTTTCCACCGAGAACTACATCCGCGAAGTGAGCCGCGCGCGCACGTTCGGCTTCATGCGCGATCTCGAATACATGCGCGAGCGCAACCTCGGCCTCGGCGGCTCGATGGATAACGCGATCGTGCTCGACGAGTACCGCGTGCTCAACGACGACGGCTTGCGCTACGCCGACGAATTCGTCCGCCACAAGATCCTCGACGCGGTCGGCGACCTCTACCTGGCCGGGCGTCCGATCCTTGGCCATTACGCCGGTTTCAAGTCGGGCCACGCGCTCAACAACAAACTGGTGCGCGCGTTGCTGGCGGCGCAGGATGCCTGGGACGAAGTCAGCTTCACCGAGCCCGCGGCCGGCGTTCCGGTCCACTACGGCATGCCGCAGTACGCCTGAGCGGCAGCCCGGAGCGGGTCCTCTTCGCGTTGAGCCGCCGGCCACGCCCCGCACGGGCGGCCGTCACGCTTGTGAACTCCGGGCGACCGCTTGACGGAAATTTAACGATTTCCTAGCGAATTCAGCCGCGCGCTTAACACCCCCCGCGTGAAGCCCCAGTAGCATCGCCCCACGTCGTCGGCCGGGAAGGCCGGTGGACGGGCCTCAGGCGTCGTCGTCGCGCTTCGGATCCGAGGACAGCGACGCCAGGGCCGCGCGCAGGGCGTCCTGGGCCGCGGCCGATCGGGGTGCGAGGGTCCGGCGCGACTGCTGGGGAGCGGTCGGCCGGGATGTCGCGGTGTCGACAGCGGTCTTGATGACCACCTCCGCCGCATTCAGCCCGAGGGACCGGGCGACGTCGAGGATCTCGGGGGCCGCCAGCCGCAGCTTGGCGCGCCAGACCGGGGCGTCGACGGTGAAAACGAGCCTGCCGCGATCGACGTTGGCCAGCCTGGCATGGGCGGCCAGCGGCGCCGGCAGGGAGGGGCGCAATCGACGATCCAGTTCGTCCAGCCACAGGGCACGACGGACGGTGTCGCCGGCCGGTTCCGCCAGCAGCGCATCGAGTGCGCGCTGGGGCGCGGCGCGGCGCGGGGATCGGGAATCGGACATCGGAACCAGGATGCTGAAACGACCCGTGATCAAGACGAGGACGCCCACCGGCCCGGGCCGATACCTGCAGCGCGTCGGCGAGATGCTGGCGCGGCGGCCGGCGGTGGTGCTGGTCAGCGTACTCCTTTCCGGCGTGGCGATGGGCGCCGGCCTGGACGCGGCGGACAATGCGCGCCTGCGCGCGCAGCTGCAGCACCAGCAGGCCGAGATCGAGGCCACCCGCGCGGGCGCACAGCGCGAACTGAACGCGCTCGCCGCCCGGCTCGGCGAGCTGCAGGCCGAGGCAAACCGGCTGAACGCGCTCGGCGAGCGCCTCACCCGCATGGGCCAGCTGGAAGACGGCGAATTCGATTTCGAGCGGCCGGTCGGCGTCGGTGGTGCCGATCCGGTGCGCGACATTTCCAAGCGCGAGCTGGAACACGGCATGGCGCGGCTGGACGCGCAGTTCGCGCTGTCCGGCGACCAGCTGTCGGTGCTGGAATCGCTGCTGTTCAACCGCCAGCTCGACATGAACGCGGTGCCGTCGCGCGAACCGATCGCCGGCAGCTACATCACCTCCGGCTTCGGCACCCGCGCCGACCCGCTCGGCGGCGGCAGCCAGTTCCACAAGGGTCTGGATTTCGAAGCGAACGTCGGCGATCCCGTGCTGGCGGTGGCGGATGGCGTGGTCAGCTACGCCGGCGTGCGCGCCGGCTACGGCAACGTGATCGAGGTCGACCACGGCAATGGCTACGTCACCCGCTACGCGCACAACTCGCGCCTGACCCGCCGGGTCGGCGACCTGGTGCGGGCCGGGCAGGAGGTCGCCAAGGCGGGCTCGACCGGCCGCTCGACCGGCGCCCACGTGCACTTCGAGGTGTGGGAGAACGGCCGGGTGGTCAACCCGCGCAAGTTCCTCAGCCAGCACTCGCCGCTGCGGCGTTGACGCGACCGGGGCCTTGATTCGCGCCCCGGCGCCACCACGCTAGAATGCGGTTCGCCTGACTCAGTTTCACCTTGGAAGCAGGGCGCCCGGCGCCCTGTTTTCGTTTGTGGCCGCGGCGCCGCGCGCCGCCCACCCGTTTCGGACTTCTCATGCTCAACAGCCTGCTTACCCGCGTTTTCGGCAGTCGCAACGAACGCCTGCTGCGCCAGCTCCAACGCACCGTCGACAAGATCAACGCGCTCGAGCCGCAGATGGAGAAGCTCTCCGATGCCGAGCTGCAGGCCAAGACGCCGGAGTTCAAGCAGCGCATCGCCAGCGGGGAATCGCTCGACAAGCTGCTGCCGGAAGCGTTCGCGGTCTGCCGCGAGGCGTCCCGGCGCGTGCTCGGCATGCGCCATTACGACGTCCAGCTGATCGGCGGCATGGTGCTGCACCTGGGCAAGATCGCCGAGATGCGCACCGGTGAGGGCAAGACGCTGGTGGCGACGCTGCCGGTCTACCTGAACGCGCTGGAAGGCAAGGGCGTCCACGTGGTCACCGTGAACGACTACCTCGCCAAGCGCGACTCGTCGTGGATGGGCCGGCTGTATTCCTGGCTGGGGCTTTCGGTCGGCGTGGTCTACCCGGGCATGCCGCACTCGGACAAGAAGGCGGCGTACGCGGCCGACATCACCTACGCCACCAACAACGAAATCGGCTTCGACTATCTGCGCGACAACATGGCGCTGTCGAAGGAGGACCGCTTCCAGCGCGGTCTCAACTTCGCCATCGTCGACGAGGTCGACTCGATCCTGATCGACGAGGCGCGCACGCCGCTGATCATCTCCGGTCCGGCCGACGAGTCGCCCGAGCTGTACATCAAGGTCAACCGGGTCGTGCCGAGCCTCACCCGCCAGCAGGTCGAGGACGGCGAGGGCGACTACTGGGTCGACGAGAAGAGCAAGCAGGTGCACCTGTCCGAAGCCGGCCAGGAGCACGCCGAGGCGTTGCTGCGCCGCGCCGGCATCCTCGGCGAAGACGACGGCCTATACGCCCCGCACAACATCCACGTCGTGCACCATCTCAACGCCGCGCTGCGCGCGCACGCGCTGTACCAGCGCGACGTCGACTACATCGTGCGCGACGGCGAAGTGGTGATCGTCGACGAATTCACCGGCCGCACGCTGCCGGGCCGGCGCTGGTCGGACGGCCTGCACCAGGCGGTGGAAGCGAAGGAGGGCGTGCCGGTCCAGCGCGAGAACCAGACGCTGGCGTCGATCACCTTCCAGAACCTGTTCCGCATGTACCGCAAGCTCGCGGGCATGACCGGCACCGCGGACACCGAGGCCTACGAGTTCCAGAGCATCTACGGCCTGGAGGTGGTGGTGATCCCGACCCACCGGCCGATGATCCGCAAGGACCACCCGGACGCGGTGTTCCTCAACAAGGCGGGCAAGTACCGCGCGGTGATCAACGAGATCAAGGATTGCCACTCGCGCGGCCAGCCCGTGCTGGTCGGTACCACCTCGATCGAGGTGTCGGAGATGCTCAGCGAGCAGCTGCGCGCGGCCGGCATCCCGCACGAGGTGCTGAACGCCAAGCAGCACGAGCGCGAGGCGCAGATCGTCGCCCAGGCCGGTCGCCCGCGCGCGGTGACGATCGCCACCAACATGGCCGGTCGCGGTACCGACATCGTGCTCGGCGGTTCGCTCGAAGCCGAAATCGCCGAGCTCACCGCGCAGAACGGCGGCGCCGAGCCGGACGAAGTCGCCAAGGCGCGCCTGAAGGCCGAGTGGCAGAAGCGGCACGACGAGGTGAAGTCGCTCGGCGGCCTGCACATCATCGGCACCGAGCGCCACGAATCCCGCCGCATCGACAACCAGCTGCGCGGCCGCGCCGGCCGCCAGGGCGACCCGGGTTCCTCGCGCTTCTACCTGTCGCTCGAAGACAACCTGATGCGGATCTTCGCGGCCGACTGGGTACAGCGCGTGATGGCGCGCATGGGCCTGAAGGAAGACGACATCATCGAGTCGCCGCTGGTCACCAAGCAGATCGCCAACGCGCAGCGCAAGGTCGAGGCCCACAACTTCGACATCCGCAAGAACCTGCTGGAGTTCGACGACGTCAACAACGACCAGCGCAAGGTGATCTACGCCCAGCGCGACGAACTGCTGGAAGCGGAGAGCATCGCCGAGAACGTCGAGAGTATCCGCCGCGACGTGGTCGCCGAACTGGTCGGCCGGCACGTGCCGCCGGAATCGATCGACGAGCTGTGGGACCTGCCGGGGCTGGAAGCGACGCTGGAGCAGGAGCTGGGCGTGCGGGTCGACGTGCAAGGCCTGGTTGCCAACGCGAAGGAGATCGACGCCGAACGTATCCTCGAGCACGTGCAGGACGCAGTCGCGCGCCACTTCGCCGAGCGCGAGCAGCAGATCGGCGCCGAGACCATGCGCCTGCTCGAGAAGCACATCATGCTCAACGTGCTCGACCAGAACTGGAAGGAGCACCTCGCGCGCATGGACTACCTGCGCCAGGGCATCCACCTGCGCGGCTATGCGCAGAAGCAGCCCAAGCAGGAATACAAGCGCGAGGCGTTCGAGCTGTTCTCCGACATGTTGGAGAAGGTCAAGCGCGACGTCGTCACGCTGCTGGCGCGGGTGCGCATCCGCAGCGAGGAAGAGATCGCGATGATGGAAGCGGCCGAGCGCGCGCAGGCGGAGGCGCAGGCGCGGCAGATGCAGTTCCAGCATGCCGAAGCCGGCGGCCTCGGCGCGGAAGAGGAGGCGGCCGCGGAGGCCGCGGAGCTCGCGGCGATGCCCAAGGTCGGGCGCAACGACCCGTGCCCGTGTGGCAGCGGCAAGAAGTTCAAGCACTGCCACGGGCAGCTGGCCTGAGCGGCAGCGCGCATGCCAGGGTGATGCGATGCCTGCGCCCACCGTCGATTCTGCGAACGCGTTGATGGGCGCGGCGCGCGCACCGCGCGAGGTCGAGGTGGTCGCGGCGGTGATCCGCGACGCGCGCGGGCGGATTCTGCTCGCGCGCCGTACCGAAGGCCGCGATCTGGCCGGCCTGTGGGAATTTCCCGGCGGCAAGCGCGAGCCCGGCGAATCCGCCGAGGCGGCGCTCGCGCGCGAGCTGCACGAGGAGCTCGGCATCGATATCGAGCCGGGAACGCCGCTGATCCGCGTACCGCAGCGTTATCCGGACAAGCACCTGCGGCTGGACGTGCGCGAGCTGGCCGGTTGGCGCGGCCAGGCGCGCGGGCGCGAGGGCCAGGCGCTGGCGTGGGTGCCGCCGCACAAGCTGCAGGACTATGCGATGCCGCCGGCCGACCGCCCGGTGGTCGCCGCCCTGCGGCAGCCGGCCGAGTATCTGGTGACACCGGCGCCGGGTGCCGACGATGCGGCCTGGCTGGCCGCGCTGTCGCGCGCGCTGGCGAACGGCGTGCGCCGCGTACAACTGCGCGCGCCCGGAACCGGTCCGGCGCGCTGGCGCGCGCTCGCGGCGCAGGCGGCGGCGCTGTGCCAGGCGGCCGGCGCCGAGGTGCTGGTCAATGCTGATGCCGCCCTCGCGCGCGAGCTCGGTGCCGGTCTGCACCTGCGCGCGGCGCAGCTGGCCGGGGCGCCGCATCGGCCGGACGATGGCCGTCCGCTCGCGGCGTCCTGCCACACGCTCGAGGATCTGCGAGCCGCCGAGGCGATCGGCTGCGACTTCGTGGTCCTCGGGCCGGTACAGCCCACGCCCAGCCATCCGGGCGCGCCCGTGCTGGGATGGGACGGGTTCGCCGCGCTGCGCGCCGAGGTGTCGCTACCGATCTACGCGATCGGCGGGCTTTCGCGCGAGGATCAGGACCAGGCCCGCCAGCACGGCGCCCAGGGCATCGCGGCGATCCGCGCACTGTGGCCGCACGACCCGCCGCCGCGCTGAGCGGCTGCTAGAGTCCCGGAGGAAGGAGGGACGATGAGCGAGTACGTCGTGGGGCTCACCGGCGGCATCGCTTCGGGCAAGAGCGAGGTCGGGCGCCGCTTCGCTGCGCTCGGTGTCACTGTGGTCGACGCCGACGTCGCCGCGCGCGACGCGCTGGCGCCAGGCTCACCGGGACTCGCCGACGTCATCGCGCATTTCGGTCCGGCGGTGCTGGATGCCTCGGGCGCGCTCGACCGCGCGGCGATGCGGCGCCGCGTGTTCGGCGACGACGCAGCGCGCCGCGCGCTGGAAGCGATCGTGCATCCGCGCGTGCGCGAAGCGATGCAGCGGGCTTGCCGGGACGCGGACGGCGTATACGCGATCGCGATGATTCCGTTGCTCGCCGAAGGCGGCGGGCGTGCCACGTATCCGTGGCTGGACCGGATCCTGGTGGTGGACGCGCCCGAGACCGTGCAGCGCGAGCGACTGATCCGCCGCGACGGCATCGCGGCCGACCTCGCCGATCGGATGATCGCCGCGCAGGCGACGCGCGCGGCGCGGCTGGCGATCGCCGACGACGTGCTAGTCAATGACGGCAGGCCCGACGCGCTCGTCGCGCATGTCGAGGCGCTGGATGCGCGCTACCGCGTGCTGGCGAACGGTTAACTCAGTCGAGTCCGCTCAGGCGCAGGTAGGCGTCGATCAGGTCGCCGCCCCAGAAGAACACCAGCCAGCCGGCCACTGCCAGGTAGGGGCCGAACGGGATCGGCGTCTGCCGGTCGCGGCCTTTCATCGCCAGCCACACTGACCCGACGATCGCGCCGACCAGTGACGACAGCAGCAGGGTGGGCAGGATGCCCTTGAGGCCGACCCAGGCGCCGATTGCGGCCAGCAGTTTGAAGTCGCCGTGGCCCATGCCTTCCTTGCCGGTGAGCTGCTTGAACAGCCACCACACGCTCCACAGGCTGAGGTAGCCGAGCATCGCGCCGAGCAGCGCGGGCTTGACCGGCATGTAGAGGTTGTCCGCCGCCCCGACCAGCCCCAGCCACATCAACGGCAGCGTGAGCGAATCGGGCAGGTATTGCGTGCGGAAGTCGATGCCCGAGGCAGCGATCAGGAAGCCGGTGAAGACCATCGCCCCGAACCCCTGCCAGCCGAACCCGAAGCGCCAGACGCAGCACACGAACAGCGCCATCGTCAGCAGCTCCACCAGCGGGTACTGCATGGAGATGTGCGTCCCGCAGCCGCGGCATCGACCGCGCTGCAGCGCATAGCTCAGCACCGGAATGTTCTCGTACCAGCGCAGCACGCGCTTGCACTGCGGGCAGTGCGAGCGTTCCACCACGATGCCGGGCGGCGGCGGATCGTAGACGTCCGGCTGCTCCAGCACCTCGCGCGCATCGCGCTTCCACTGCCACTCCAGCCGGGGCGGCAGGCGCAGGATCACCACGTTGAGAAAGCTGCCCACCAGCAGGCCGAGCCCGGCCGCGAGCGGATAGCCGAGGCCGGGGTTCTGGTCGAGGAACGCCATCGGGTCGGACGACTCCTGGATCAGACCGCGCCGGCCAGCTTGAAGATCGGCAGGTACATGCCAATCACCATGCCGCCCACGATGGTTCCCAGAAACACCATGATCATCGGCTCGATCAGGCTCGCGAGCGCGTCAACCGCGTTGTTCACTTCCTGCTCGTAAAACTCGGCCACCTTGAACAGCATGGAGTCGAGCGCGCCGGCCTCCTCGCCGATGGCGGTCATCTGGATGACCATGTGCGGGAACAGGTTGACCTGCTTCATCGCCATGTTCATCTGGTAACCGACGGCGACGTCGTCGCGGATCCGGTGTACCGCCTTGGTATAGACCGAGTTGCCGGTGGCGCCGGCGACCGACTCGAGCGCTTCCACCAGCGGCACGCCGGCCTTGAAGGTGACGGCGAGTGTGCGCGCGAAGCGGGCGATCGCGGAGTTGTGCATGATCTGGCCGATCACCGGGATCGTCAGGATGATGCGGTCCAGGAAATGGGCGAACGCAATAGAGCGTTTCTGCAAAGCGATAAACCCCATCGCTGTGCCGACTGCGATACCCAGCATCAGCCACCACCAGCCGATCATGAAATCGCTCGCCGCAATGATCATCTTGGTGAAGGCGGGGAGATCGGCGCCGAAATTCTTGAACACTTCCTGGAACTGCGGCACGACGAAGATGAGCAGGATCGCGCTGACCAGGATGGCGACCGCAACCACCATGGTCGGGTAGAACATCGCCTTCTTGATCTTGCCCTTCAAGGTTTCCAGGTTCTCCTTGTAGGTCGCGATCGTGTCGAGCACGGTTTCCAGCACGCCTGCCGATTCGCCGGCGCGCACCAGGTTGCGGTAGAGCTCGTCGAAATAGATCGGGTGCTTGGACAGCGCCTCGTGCAATGCGGAGCCGCTCTCGATGTCAGCGCGGATCGCATTGATCAGGTCCTTGAAGCGCGGGTTCTTCTGTCCGCCTGCGAGGATTTCCAGCGACGTCACGATCGGCACGCCTGACTTCATCATCGTCGCGATCTGGCGGCTGAAGAACGCAATGTCGCGGGCGGTGATCGCCTTGCCGGCGCCGCCGAACAACGGCTTGGACTTCGGCTTGATCACGGCCGGGGTAATACCCTGCCGGCGCAGTTCCGCGCGCACCAGATTCACGTTCTTTGCCGGCGACTCGCCTTTGATCTTGACGCCACGCTTGTCGGTGCCTTCCCACACGAAGATGGGCAAGGGTTCCGCGCGGCGGACGGTCTCGGTCTTGGCGGCGGTGCGGGTGGCGGCCATGGCTTAGTCCTTGGTGACGCGGTTGATTTCGGAGAGGCTGGTCACGCCGTTCTTCACTTTCAGCAGCGCGGATTCGCGCAGATCGCGGATGCCGCTGCGCTTGCACGCCTCGGCGATCTGCAAGGCGTTGCCGCCGCTGAGAATGATCTGCTGGATGTCCTCGGTCATCGGCATCACCTGGTAGATGCCGGTGCGGCCCTTGTAGCCCTCGGTGCACTCCGGGCAACCGACCGCCTCGTAGACCTTCAGTCCGGCGGCGATCTCCTCGGGCGAGAAGCCCTCGGCGATCAGCGCGTGCTCGGGCAGCTTCACCTCACGCTTACAGTCGTGCAGGCGGCGGGCGAGGCGTTGGGCGATGACCAGAGTCACTGCGGAGGTGATGTTGTACGGCGCCACGCCCATGTTCATCAGCCGGGCGACCGTTTGCGGCGCGTCGTTGGTGTGTAGCGTCGACAGCACCATGTGGCCGGTCTGCGCCGCTTTGATTGCGATCTCGGCGGTCTCGAGGTCGCGGATTTCGCCGACCATGATGACGTCCGGGTCCTGACGGAGGAACGCGCGCAGCGCAGCGGCGAACGTCATGCCGCGCTTGACGTTCATCTGCACCTGGTTGATGCCCGGCACGCGGATTTCGACCGGGTCCTCGACCGTGGAGATGTTGCGGTTCTCCTCGTTGAGGATGTTGAGCGCCGTGTACAGCGACACGGTCTTGCCGGAGCCGGTCGGGCCGGTCACCAGCACCATGCCGTACGGCTTCTGAATCGCCTCGAGGAACAGCTTCTTCTGATCCTCCTCGTAGCCCAGCTTGTCGATGCCGAGCTTGGCCGCGCTGGCGTCCAGCACGCGCAGCACCACCTTCTCGCCGAACAGCGTGGGCAGGGTGCTGACGCGGAAGTCGATCTGCTTGGTCTTCGACAGGTTGAGCTTGATGCGGCCGTCCTGCGGTACGCGCTTCTCGGCGATATCGAGCTGCGCCATCACCTTCAGGCGCGCCGAGATGCGGGTATGCAGTTTGACCGGCACGCGCGCCACCTGCTTGAGCAGGCCGTCGATGCGCACGCGCACCCGATAGTCGGTTTCGTACGGTTCGAAATGGATGTCCGAGGCGCCACGGCGGATCGAGTCCACCAGCACCTTGTTGATGAACTTCACGACCGGGGTATCGTCGCCCTTGGCGTCGACACCCCCATCGCCGATCTCGTCGTCGCCTCCGCTGACCTCGAGATTCTCCAGTCCCTCCTCGCCGTCCATCTCGGCGCCTAGCGCGTCCGATGCGGAGAGCCACTGGTCGATCATCCGCTGGATGCGGTCGGCATCCACCAGCACCGGCTCGACCACCAGGTTGGTCTGGAACTTGATCTCGTCGAGCGCGCGCGTGTTGGTGGGTTCGGCGATGCCGACGAACAGACGGTTGCCGCGCTTGAACAGCGGCAGCGCCTCATGTTTGCGGATCAGCTCCTCGCTGACCAGCTTGATGCCGGATTGCCCCGGGTCGAGCGCTTCGATGTCGAAGATCGGAATGCCGAATTCGACCGAGTTGGCGGCCGCCATTTGGAGGGCCGTGACCAGCTTCTTTTCGATCAGGTACTGCGGCAGCGGCTTGCGCTCGGCCGTCGCGGCGGCCATCGCGTCGCGCGCAGGCTGCTCTTCCAGAACGCCGTCCAGCACCAGGCGGCGGGCAATGCCGGTAATGCCGACCAGATTGGCCGTGGCAACGGTGTTCATAGGCCCCTTCGCTTTTCCCCGGCTTGGAATGTAACCAATTCCGGCGGCAGGCGCATGGCGCTCCGTTCAGCCACGGAGCGCAGCTAGGGACTTTGCTCCGCGAAGCGGACGTCCGTCACGCTGGGACCGTGCGGTCCGGCGTCGGATCAGCGTTCACAGTACGAGGGCATGAAGCGCGCATCCAGTCCGCTGCATTCCCAATAGAGGCTGCCACCGCCATCGACCGCCTGAAGCACCAGCGTTTCGCCGGCGATGCGTGCGTTGGCGCCTTCGCCGAACTGCACGTCGATGCTGCCGTCCGGGTTGACGGTGACCGACTCGACGTAGTCACCCCTGATCTGCTCGGGCTCGGCCATGCCCGCCGCCTCGTTGTTCGCCGGGAACGCGCCGCGGTCGCTGTGGTACGTGGCGACCGCCTCCCGTGCAGCCGTGGCCAGGCTGAAGCCCTCCGCGACCTGGGTGCGGGTCACGTAGTCCTGGTAGGCCGGCAGCGCGATGGCGGCCAGGATCGCGATGATCGCGACCACCACCATCAGCTCGATCAGCGTGAAACCTGCTTGGTGCGTCTTCATGCCCCCTCCCGGGCGGGCGCCTGCCGTACACCAAGCAAATCGCGTGCCAAAAAAAAACCCCGGGGGCGAGCCCCGGGGCTTGCGTGCCAGATTACTGCTATTAGTCGGCCGGAGGCGCTTCGGCAGCGGCCTCACGGCAGGAGCTCGGCAGGTACTTCGGATCCACCGAGCCGCCGCACTGCCAGATCACGGAGCCAGCGTCGTCGTCACCGAACGTGGGCTCTAGGGTCAACGTCTCGCCCGCGATCTTGGAGCTGACGCCCTCTTCCTTGAACGTGGCCGTGATCACGCCATCTTCCACAGTCACGTTATCGACGTACTTCCCCGTGATGTCGTCTGGGTCAGCAAGACCGGCAGCATCGTTGTCGGCCGGAGCTTCGCCGCGGTCGGCGTAATACTCGGCCACCGCGGTCTTGGCGCCGGACGCCAGGCTCATCGCCTCGGAAACCTGCGAGCGGGCGACGTAGTCCTGGTAGGCCGGCAGCGCGATCGCGGCCAGGATGGCGATGATCGCCACGACGATCATCAGTTCGATCAGAGTGAAGCCCTGCTGCTTCTTCATGGTGGTTCCCCTAGGAGTGTTGAACATCGACGTGCCCGCCGGCCTGGATGGACCGAGGCCCGTTGGGCGCCCGTGCCAGCAAGCACGCGCACCCCATGCTACGCACAAGCCGTGCCAAAAGGAAAACGGTGGTGGGTGGCGCGCTCGCGAGTTGACGGATGTCACGACATGACGCGATGACCGGGGGCGGCGCGCACGCTTGTGACCTTGCGCGTCACATTTGGACAGGTCAGCAAAAGGAGCGGGCTGGGAGAAAGGCCTTGCGCCGCGCTCGTTGTGCGCACGCACGGGGGCGGGGCAAGGCAAGTGGAAATACGAGTGCCGGTCGCGCGCGACGTGAGCCGAAACAAAGCAGCGCCGTCGTGGGCGCTACTCGATGCCGAGCTTCTTCAGCTTGTAGCGCAGCGCGCGGAACGTGATGCCGAGCGCCGCCGCGGTCTTGGTCTTGTTGTAGCGGTTTTCCTGCAGCGCCTGCATGATCGCCGCGCGCTCGATCTCTTCGATGAAGCTCGGCAGCGCATTGGTGCCGGTGTCGCGCGGGCTGAGCGTGCGCGGATCGATCGCGCCCGGCTTGAGTGCGGTATGCGTCGGTGGCGACGGCGCGGCGGTGGGCAGCGGCGCCATTGGGCGCGGCAGGCGCAGATCGGCGGCGGTGAGTTCGCTGCCGTCGGACAGCGCCATCGCGCGTTCGAGCACGTTCTCAAGCTCGCGCACGTTGCCCGGGAACGGGTATTCGCGCAGCGCGGCCAGTGCGTCCTCGCCCAGCCGCGGGACCGGCCGGCCCTGCTGACCGGCGAGCCGCTCCAGGATGCGCTCGGACAGGCCGGCGAGGTCCTCCTGGCGGTCGCGCAGCGGCGGCACGCGCAGTTCGATCACGTTGATGCGGTAGTACAGGTCCTGGCGGAAGCGGCCTTCGGCCACTAGCGCGGCCAAGTCCTTGTGGGTGGCCGACAGGATGCGCACGTCCACCGGCACTTCGCTGTTCGCGCCGACCGGGCGTATGGATTTCTCCTGGATCGCGCGCAGCAGTTTGACCTGCATCGGCAGCGGCAGCTCGGCGACCTCGTCGAGGAACAGCGTGCCGCCATCGGCGGCCTGGAACAGACCGGGCTTGTCGGCGTGCGCGCCGGTGAAGCTGCCTTTCTTGTGGCCGAAGAACTCGCTCTCCATCAGCTCCGCCGGGATCGCGCCACAGTTGACCGGCACGAACGGGCCCTTCGCGCGCGGGCCTTCGTTGTGGATGGTGCGCGCGACCAGCTCCTTGCCGACGCCGGATTCGCCGGCGATGTACACCGGCGCCTGGCTGCGCGCGACCTTGGCAATGGTGTCGCGCAGCACGGTCATCGCCGGCGAGCGACCGTACAGACGGTCGGCGACGTCGTCGCTGCCGCTGCCGCTGCCGCTGCTGCGTCGCGCGCGGTGCAGGTCGAGCGCATGCCGCACCAGATCGCGCAGCACGTTCAGGTCGACCGGCTTGGCGACGAAGTCGAACGCGCCGGCCTTCAGCGCCTCCACCGCGGCTTCCATGTTGCCGAACGCGGTGATCATCGCCACCGGCGTGTTCGGGTGGCGCGCGCTGATCTCGGCGACCAGCTCGATACCGGAGCCGTCGGGCAGGCGCATGTCGGTCAGGCACAGCGCATAGCGCTCGCGGCCGAGATGGCCGCGTGCCTCGGCGAGGCTGGACGCGGTGTCGCAACGCAGTCCCATCCGCCCGAGCGCCATCACCAGCAGCTCGCGGATGTCGCGTTCGTCGTCGACGATCAAGGCGCTGTGCTGCGCGCCGGTGTGCTGAGCCATGCGGTCCTTCTCCCCTGCGGCCGACGATAGCTCAGGCGCGACGGCCGGCCAAGCGCGACCGGATCAGCCCGTGACGGCCAGCGCGCTCGCCGACGACAGCCGCAGGCGAAAGCAGCCGCCGGCGATATTGGACGGCACGTAGTCGAGGCTCGCCTGGTTGGCGCGGCACAGCTCGCGTGCGATGTACAGGCCGAGCCCGGTGCCATGCCCGGAGGTGGTGAAGAACGGCCGGAACAGCTGCGGGATCGCACTGTCGGCCACGCCCGGGCCGCGGTCGAGCACGTCGATCACCGGCGCGCCGAGCGGATCGCGACCGACCCGCACGCTGACGTCCGCCGGCTCGCCCGGCTGGCGGCCGTAACGCAGCGCGTTGCTCACCAGCACGGTCAGCACCTGGTGCAGCTGGCGCGGATCGAACAGCGCGTCGATGCGCGCCCCCTCGTGTTCGGCGCGCACGCGGTCGTGCTCGAGCGGATGGATCGCGGCGAACTCCTGCACGAACTGTTCGACGAACGGCACCAGGTCGATGTGCTCCGGCTGCGCCGGCTCGCGGCGCGCCAGGCCGAGCACGTTCTCGACGATGTTGTTCATCCGCGTGCCCTGCTGGCGGACGATCTCGAGCAGGCGGCGGTCCTCGGTCGGAATCTCGCGCGATTCCTCCAGCAGTTGCACCGCGTAGTTGATCGCCGCCAGCGGATTGCGGATCTCGTGCGCGAGGCTCGCAGCGAAGCGGCCGAGCGTGGCGAGCGTGATCGACTCGGCGCGGCGCGACACCAGCGATGCGTCGTCGAGGAACACCAGCACCTGGTCGCTGCCGGCGAGCAGGCGCGCGAAGCGCGGCACCACCTCGGGGAGGTCGGGTGCGAGCTTCAGCGGGGTCTCGTCGAGCGCGCCGTCGACGCGCCAGCGCACCAGACGCCGCGACAACTCCGGCGCGGCCGCCGCGAGGTCGATCGGCAGCGCGTGCGCCTCGTGGCCGCGGCGCTCGCCGCCATCGCCGAGCAGCAGCATCGCCGCCTCGTTGGCCAGCCGCACGTGGGAACGGCCATCCACCACCAGCACGCCGGTGCGCAGCCGCCGCAGGATCAGCTCGTTGACCTCGGCGAGGTTGGCCGCCTCGGCGCTGCGGCGCTCGGCCAGGTCCTGGCTGGCGCGCATCTCGCGGCCGACGAAGCTGGTCAGCAACGCGGTGGCGACGTAGACCAGCCCGAACATCGCCGGTTCCGCGATCGAACGCGTGCTGCCCGGGAACGCCCACGCCGACCACAGGTAGTCGCCGAGCAGGATCGCCGCGGCGGCCAGCGCCGCCGCGATGCCCTGCCGCAGCGGCATCAGCAGCGCCGCGGCGGCGACGTTGAACAGCAGCATGACCAGAATGCTGGTGGCCGCGCCCGGCAACGCATGCACTGCAACCGCCGCGGCGGCGAGGTCGGCGCTGATGCCGACCGCGGCGTGGATGGCGACCTTGCCGTGGCGGCCGAGTGCGAACAGCACCAGCGCCACCACCAGGTAGGCGACCGCGGTGGTCGCGGCCAGCAGCGGGTAACGGGGTGCCTCGGCGAAATAGCGCACCGGGCCGAACACCAGCAGCGCCAGCAGCGACGCCTCGAGCAGCCGGTACAGGGTGAAGAAGTGCAGCTCGCGCCGCAGGGCGGAGCTGGGCGTGGCCACGGCGGTGGGCGTCGACGACACGCGGCGAGTATAGGCGGGCGGAACCGCGGTTTTGCCCGGCCCGGCGCGATCGGCGACAATGGCGGGCTCATGCGCCGGCCCGGTCGCGGCGGCGCTTCCCGGTTCACTCCCCTCGGTGACGCATGAATTTCCACGAATATCAGGCAAAGCAGCTGTTTGCCGACTACGGCATCGCGGTGCCGGTTGGCCGCGTGGCCCGCACGCCCGAAGAAGCGGTCGACGCGGCCAAGGCGATCGGCGGCGATTTCTGGGTGGTCAAGGCGCAGATCCATGCCGGCGGCCGCGGCAAGGCCGGCGGCGTCAAGCTCGCCAAGACGCTGGACGAGGTGCGCGAGTACGCCCAGGCCATGCTCGGCACGCGGATGAGCACCTACCAGACCGCGGGCGTCGCGCTGCCGGTCGACACCGTGCTGGTGACGCAGGCCACCGACATCGCCAAGGAGCTGTACCTGTCGGTGCTGGTGGACCGCTCCAGCAAGGCGATCACGTTCATCGCCTCCGCCGAGGGCGGCGTCGAGATCGAGAAGGTCGCCGAGGAGAATCCGGAAGCCATCCAGACGCTGCACGTCAACTACGTGCAGGGGCTGCAGCCGTTCCAGTGCCGGCAGCTGGGTTTCGCGATGGGGCTCAACGCCAAGCAGGTCGGCCAGCTGACCAAGATCATGCTGGGCCTGTACCGGCTGTTCAACGAGAAGGACCTGTCGCTGGTCGAGCTCAATCCGCTCGCGATCATGACCAACGGCGACCTCGCCGTGCTCGACGGCAAGATCAACTCCGACGACAACGCGTCGTTCCGCCACCCGGAGCTGGTCGCCATGCGCGACATCCGCCAGGAGGACGAGACCGAGGTCAAGGCCAGCCAGCACGACCTCAATTACGTGACCATGGACGGCAACATCGGCTGCATGGTCAACGGCGCGGGCCTGGCGATGGCGACGATGGACGTCATCAAGCTCAATGGCGGCGAGCCGGCGAACTTCCTCGACGTCGGCGGCGGTGCGACGAAGGAACGCGTCACCGAGGCGTTCAAGCTGATCCTGTCCTCGGACAAGGTGAAGGCGATCTTCGTCAACATCTTCGGCGGCATCGTCCGCTGCGACATGATCGCCGAGGGCATCATCGCGGCGGTCAAGGAAGTCGACGTCAAGGTGCCGGTGATCGTGCGCCTGGAAGGCACCAACGTCGAAGCCGGCAAGGAACTGCTGAAGAACTCCGGCCTGGCGATCACGCCGGCCGACGACATCAACGACGGTGCCAAGAAGGCGGTCGCCGCCGTGGCCGGGAAGTGAGGCAGGACTGAGCCATGAGCGTTCTCGTCAACAAGAATACGAAAGTCATCGTCCAGGGCTTCACGGGCCAGCAGGGCACCTTCCATGCCGAGCAGATGCTCGACTACGGCACCAAGGTCGTCGGCGGCGTGACGCCGGGCAAGGGCGGCAGCGAGCACCTCGGCCTGCCGGTCTTCAACACGGTGCAGGATGCGGTCGACGAGACCGGCGCCGACGCGTCGGTGATCTACGTGCCGCCGCCGTTCGCGGCCGACGCGATCCTCGAGGCCGCCGACGCCGGCATCAAGGTGATCGTGGCGATCACCGAGGGCATCCCGGTGCTCGACATGCTGCGCGTGAAGAATGTGCTGCGCGGCTACGACGACGTCGTGCTGATCGGCCCGAACTGCCCGGGCATCATCACCCCGGGCGAGTGCAAGATCGGCATCATGCCGGGCCACATCCACCAGCCGGGCAAGGTCGGCATCGTGTCGCGTTCCGGCACGCTGACGTACGAGGCGGTCAAGCAGACCACCGACGCCGGCCTTGGCCAGTCGACCTGCATCGGCATCGGCGGCGACCCGATCCAGGGCATGAACTTCATCGATGCGCTGAAGCTGTTCCAGGACGACGAGCAGACCGAGGCGATCATCATGGTTGGCGAGATCGGTGGCAGCGCCGAGGAAGAGGCCGCCGAGTTCATCGCCGAGTACGTCACCAAGCCGGTGGTCGGCTTCATCGCCGGCGCGTCCGCGCCGAAGGGTAAGCGCATGGGCCATGCCGGTGCGATCGCCTCCGGCGGCAAGGGCACCGCGGAAGGCAAGTTCGCCGCGCTGGAGAAGGCCGGCGTGACCACGGTGCGTTCGCCGGGCGACCTGGGCGCGGCGGTGGCCAAGCGCCTGCGCGGCTGACGGCCGAACAATCCGCCAGAGTTCGAAAAGGCCGCCTTCGGGCGGCCTTTTCGATGGTGCCCGTACAATCGGCGTCCGTTTTTCGCCGCAGACCGCCCATGTCGAGGACGCTTCGGATCGCGTTGGCCCAGTTCGACTTCCCGGTCGGGGCGGTGCACGCCAATGCCGAGCGCATCGCCGCGCTGATCGGCGAGGCACGCGACGAGCACGGCGCGGATGTGGTGGTGTTTCCGGAGCTGGCGCTGAGCGGCTACCCGCCCGAGGACCTGCTGCTGCGACCGAGCTTCCTGGCCGACTGTGAGGCGGCGATGGCGCGCGTCGCCGAGGCCGCGCGCGGCATCGTCGCCGTGGTCGGTTGGCCGCAACCGGCCGGCCCGGTGGTCTACAACGCGGCGAGCGTGCTGCGCGACGGCCGCATCGAGCGCACCTACCGCAAGCGCGAGCTGCCCAATTACGCGGTGTTCGACGAACGCCGCTATTTCGCCCGTGACGAGGACGGCGCGCCGTGCGTGTTCGAGGTCGACGGCGTGGCGATCGGGCTGATCGTCTGCGAGGACCTGTGGTTTCCCGAACCGATCGCCGAGACGGTGGCCGCCGGCGCGCAGCTGGTGCTGGTGCCCAACGCTTCGCCGTTCGAGCACGACAAGCACGCCCAGCGCGATGCGCTGCTCGAGGAACGCGCGCGCGCCAACGGCGTCGGCATCGCCTACCTCAACCTGGTGGGCGCGCAGGACGCGCTGGTGTTCGACGGCGCCTCGGTGGCCGCCGACGGCGACGGGCGGGTGCATCCGGCCGCGGCGGCGTTCGTCGACCAGTGGCTGGTGGTCGATTACGACGCCGGCGCCCGACGTTTCCTGCCGCTGCAGTGGGCCCAGGACGGCGACGAGTCGCGCGAAGCGCTGACCTGGCGCGCGCTGGTGCGCGGCACGCGCGACTACTGCCGCAAGAACGGCTTCACCGACGTCTGGCTGGGACTTTCCGGCGGCATCGACTCCTCGCTGGTGCTCGCCGTCGCGGTCGATGCGCTGGGCGCCGAGCACGTCACCGCGGTGCGCCTGCCGTCGCGCTACACCGCCGATCTGTCCAACGATCTCGCCGCGGAGCAGTGCGCGCAGCAGGGCGTGCGCATGCTCACGCTGCCGATCGAGAAGCCGTTCCAGGGCTACCTGGACACGCTCGCCGCGACGTTTACCGGCCGCGATGCCGACGTCACCGAGGAGAACCTGCAGTCGCGCGTCCGCGGCGCCATGCTGATGGCGCTGGTCAACAAGTTCGGCGGCCTGCTGCTGACCACCGGCAACAAGAGCGAGTACGCGGTCGGCTACGCCACCATCTACGGCGACATGGCCGGTGGCTACGCACCGCTGAAGGACGTCTACAAGACCGAGGTCTACCGGCTGGCGCGCTGGCGCAACACGGTCGGCGACCCCGTGATTCCGCTCGGGGTGATCGAACGCGCGCCGTCGGCGGAACTGCGCGAGAACCAGAAGGATCAGGATTCGCTGCCGCCGTACGACGTGCTCGACGCGATCCTGTACCGCCACGTCGACCAGGAGCAGTCGGCCGCGGAGATCGTCGCCGCCGGTTTCGATGCCGCGACCGTGGAGCGCGTGCTGCGGCTGGTGCGGATCAGCGAATGGAAGCGGCACCAGGCCGCGCCGGGCCCCAAGGTCTCGCGGCGCGCGTTCGGGCGCGAGCGCCGCTATCCGATCAGCAACGGCTACCGCGCCTGAGCCTCAGGCAATCGCCACCGCGCTGCCGCTGACCCGGATCTCCGGTCGGTCGCGGTCGATGTCGACCTCGATGAGGCTCGGCCGGCCCATGTCGACGCCCTGGTGGATGGTGATGCGTGCCGGCGGCGTCACCGCACCGAGCGCGCGCAGGTAGCCGCCGAACGCGGCGGCCGCCGCGCCGGTGGCCGGATCCTCGACCACGCCTCCGACCGGGAACGGGTTGCGCGCGTGGAACACGTGCGGCGAATCGCGCCAGACCAGGTCGACGGTGGTGAGGTCGGCGTCCAGCATCAGTGCCTTCAGCGCGTCGAAGTCGTAATCGAGCGCGGCCAGTCGAGCGCGGGTGGCGGCCGCCAGGATCAGATGGCGCGCGCCGGCGTAACCGATCCGCGGCGGCAGCTTGGGATCGAGCTCGGCGTGCGACCAGCCGAGCGCACGCAGCGCGCCGTCGAGCAGCGCCTCCGGCGCCTCCTCGACGTGCGGCGGCACGCTGGTCAGGGTGGCGCGCGCCTGCCCGTTCTCGATCCGCGTCTCCACTGGCACGGTGCCGGCGCGGATGTGGAACACGAGCGCGCCCGGGCCTTCGCGTTCGGCGAGCGCGACCGCCGCCGCCACCGTGGCGTGGCCGCAGAACGGCACCTCGGCGAGCGGGCTGAAGTAGCGCACGTCGTACTCGCGTTCCCGGCGCGGGGCCAGGAACACGGTTTCCGAATAGCCGAGCCCGGCGGCGATCGCCAGCCGCTGGCGGTCGTCGAGGGCGCCGGCGTCGAGCACGACCCCGGCCGGGTTGCCGCCTTCCGGACGGTCGGTGAACGCGGCATAGCGAAGGGCGGTATCGGAACGGGACATGCGGGCACTCCGGGGACGGTCGGTGCACGATGCGGCCCGCTCGTACCGCCGGCAATGCCCGCCATCGCCACGCAGCGTTGCAGGCCGGCGCCGCAAACGAAAACGCCGCGGCGGGCCGCGGCGTTCTCCAATCCCAGGTGCGCTCAGCGCTCGTACTGGCTGTCGACCGGCGATTTCTCGCCGGCGAACGGGTTCAGCTTGCGCAGCGCGCTCGGGTAGTCCGGCCAGTCGCCGGCGAAGTACGGGTGCTCCGGCGCGTTGGTCTTCAGCACGCGCTCGGCGTCGGCGGCCAGGGTCTCGTTGCCGAGGCCGCGGTAGGCGCTGGCGAGCACGGCGACCGCGTCGTTCTGGTACTGGCTCTGCGGATAGGTTTCCAGCAGCGTCTTGGCGCGCTGCACCGCGCCCACATAGGCGCCGCGGCGCAGGTAGTACAGGGCGACGTCGAGTTCGTGGCGGGCGAACAGGTTGCGCAGCGCGACCATGCGCTCCCGCGCGTCGGCGGCGTAGCGGCTGTTGGGGTAGCGCTCGGTCAGCAGCGCGAAGTCGTTGTACGCCTGTTGCGGGGTGGCCAGGTCGCGCCGGCTCACGTCCAGTCGCCACATCCGCTGCAGGAACAGCGCATCGCGGCGCGAGTTGGCCAGCCCGCGCAGGTAGTACAGATAGGCGATGTGGCGATGGGTCGGGTAGGTGCGGATGAAGCGGTCGATGGTGCTGATCGCATCGTCGTGCTTGCCCGCCTTGTACTGCGCGTAGGCGGTCTCGATCAGCGCCTGCTCGGTGTACGGCCCGTACGGGTACTGCGCGACCAGACGGCGGAACGTCTGCTCGGCGTTGTCCCAGTTGCCGTTGCGCATCGAGTTGTGGCCCTTCTCGTACAGCGTCTCGACCGGCTGGTTCTCGTTGCCGTCGTCGTCCTTGAAGATGCCGCGGATGCGTGCGCAGCCGCTGGCGGTGAGCGCGACGATCAGCAGGAGCAGCAGCAGGCGCAGCGAGGCGGTGCGAGGGGTCATGAGGTCGAAGCCGGCACGGAGGGCGTGAACGGCCAATAATACAGGTCGCCCCCACCGACCGCGCGAGCGGCGCCTGAACCGGCTTCCTGCCGTATTCCATGACCGAACCGACCGTCCTGCACGCCACCGTTCCCGACCACGCCGCCGGGCGCCGCTTCGATGCGGTGCTCGCCGAACTGTTTCCCGACTACTCGCGTTCGCGACTCGCCGCGTGGATCAAGTCCGGCGACGCGCGCCTGGACGGCCGCGTGGTGCGGCCGCGCGACCCGGTGCTGGGCGGGGAGACGGTCACCGTCAGCGCGGTGCTGGAGACGCAGACCCACGACGCCCCGCAGGACATCCCGCTGCAGGTGCTGTACGAGGACGAGCACCTGTTCGTGATCGACAAGCCGCCCGGGCTGGTGGTTCATCCCGGCGCCGGCAATCCGGCCGGTACGCTGGTGAACGCGCTGCTGCACCGCGATCCCGGCCTCGCAAACCTGCCGCGGGCCGGCATCGTCCACCGGCTCGACAAGGACACCTCCGGGGTGATGGTGGTGGCGCGCACGTTGCCGGCGCACACTGCGCTGGTCGAACAGCTGTCCGAGCGCGAGGTGCACCGCCAGTACCTCGCGATCGTGGTGGGCGCGCTGGTCTCCGGCGGCACGGTGCGCGCGCCGATCGACCGCCATCCGCGCGACCGCCTGCGCATGGCCGTGCGCGAGGACGGCCGCGAGGCGATCACCCATTACCGCCTGCGCGAGCGCTTCCGCGCGCACACGCTGCTCGAATGCCGACTGGAGACCGGGCGCACGCACCAGATCCGCGTGCACATGGCGCACCTCAAATACCCCATCGTCGGCGATCCGCTGTACGGCGGGCCGCTGAAGCTGCCGCGCGGCGCCACGCCCGAGCTGGTCGAAGGCCTGCGCGGGTTCAAGCGGCAGGCGCTGCACGCGGAGACGCTCGAGTTCGCCCATCCCGTCAGCGGCGAGCCGGTGCGTTGCAGCGCGCCGATGCCCGAGGACATGCAGCGTCTGATCGCGCTGCTGCACGAGGACAGCCGGGCCGCCGTCGAAGCGGGGCGCACATGAGCGCGTGGCTCGACCCCGACTGGCCGGCGCCGCCCGGCGTGCGCGCGCTGACCACGCTGCGCCACGGGCTCGGCGTGTCGCCGCCGCCGTTCGACACCTTCAACCTCGGCAATCGCTATGCCGCCGACGGCGACGACCCCGCGCGCGTGGAGCGCAACCGCGCGCTGCTGCGCGAGCATGCGCGCCTGCCGTCCGCGCCGTGCTGGCTGCGGCAGGTGCATGGCACCGGCGTGGCGCGTTTCGACGCGCCGCGTGCCAGCGAACCCGAGGCCGACGCCGCGGTCACCGCCACCCCGGGGGTGGTGCTGGCGATCCTCACCGCCGACTGCCTGCCGGTGGTGATCGCCGCCGCCGACGGCAGCGAGGTCGCTGCGGCGCACGCGGGCTGGCGCGGGCTGGCCGCCGGCGTGCTGGAGGCGACGGTGGTGGCGATGCGCAGCGCCCCGGGTGCGCTGGTCGCGTGGCTGGGGCCGGCGGCAGGGCCGGCGAGTTACGAGATCGGTGCGGACGTCTACGACGCGTTCGTCGGCGACGATCCGGCCGCCGCCGTTGCATTCACGCCGACCCGGCCCGGTCACTGGCGAGTGGACCTGTATGCGCTCGCGCAGCGCCGGCTGCTGCGTGCGGGCGTGGATGCAACGCGCATCCACGGTGGCGGCTTCGACACCCTCGCCGATTCACGCTTCTTCTCGCACCGGCGCGACCGCCGCACCGGCCGGATGGCGACCCTGGCCTGGATCGAGCGGCCGGTGGCGTGAGCGACACCGGCACGCCACTGAGCGCGCTCCGGGCGTTCAGCTCGGGCGGATGCCGCTCAGGCGTTCGCCGGTGCTCCAGTGCGGGGCGGCGATCAGCGGATCGAAGTCGAACTGGCCCTCGCTGTGGCGCAGTGCCTCCATGAAGCTGCGCCGCCAGTAGGTAATGTCGTGGGTGAGCAGCCGCTTCATCATCACCAGCCAGCGCTCGCGGCGCTCCGGCCGCGGCATCTGCAACGCGGTGGCGATGGCATCGGCGACGCCGTCGATATCGAACGGGTTGACCAGCAGCGCCGCGTCCAGCTCGCGCGCGGCGCCAGCGAAACTCGACAGCACCAGCACGCCCGGGTCCTCGGGGTTCTGCGAGGCGACGAATTCCTTGGCGACCAGGTTCATGCCGTCGCGCAGCGGCGTCACCAACCCGACCTGCGCCAGCCGGTAGAAGCCGGTGAGCGAGGGGTGTGGATAGTTGCGGTTGACGTAGCGCACCGGGGTCCAGTCCGGCTCGGCGTGGCTGCCGTTGATATGGCCGGCGAGCTGCTCGAGCTCGTTGCGCAGCGCGCGGTACTCGGCGACGTCGCCGCGCGAGACCGGCGCGATCTGCAGGAACGTCAGCCGGCCGGCATGGTGCGGGTGTCGCTTGAGAAATCGTTCGAATGCGCGGAACCGTTCCGGCAGGCCCTTGGAGTAATCGAGCCGGTCGACGCCGATCGCCAGCGCGCGGTTGGCGAGGCTCGCCTGCAGGCGCTTGACGCTGGCCTTGCCGACCGCGGCCTCGGCTTGGCGCGCGATCAGCGCGGTGTCGATGCTGATCGGGAACGCGCCGGCGCGCAGCCGGCGACCGCCCGCCGCCTCCAGCAGCCCGTGTTCGACCACACGGCCGCCGCCGAACAGTCGCACGTAGTCCTGGAAGCGCTCCAGGTCGCGTTCGGTCTGGAAGCCGACCAGGTTGTACTGCGACAGCCCCTCGAACAGCCGGCGGTGGTCAGGCAACGCCGCCAGCAGGTCCGACGACGGCATCGGCACGTGCAGGAAGAATCCCAGCCGCGCGCGCACGCCCTTCTCGCGCAGCAGCTTGGCGAGCGGGATCAGGTGGTAGTCGTGCACCCAGACGATGTCGTCGTCCTCGAGCAGCGGCGCCAGCGTCTCGGCGAACAGCGCGTTGACGCGCAGGTAGCCGGCGTACGTCTCGCGGCTGTAGTCCACCAGGTCCATGCGGAAGTGCAGCAGCGGCCACAGCGTGCGGTTGGCGAAGCCGTTGTAGTAGTCATCGTGGTCGCGCTTGGACAGGTCGACGGTGACGTAGCGGATGCCGCCTTCCGACTGTTCGCGGATGCGCCCGGAGCGGTCCGGATCCAGGCGTCCGCTCCAGCCGAACCACAGCCCGCCGGTTTCCTGCAGGGCCGCGCGCAGCGCCACCGCCAGCCCACCGGCACGCGACTCGCCGGGCAGCGCCACGCGGTTGGAGACGATCACCAGCCGGCTCATATCGCGTCCTGCCACGGCCGGCTCAGCCGCATCGCCGCGGTGATCAGGCCGACGTGCGAATAGGTCTGCGGAAAGTTGCCCCAGGCCTCGCCGTCGTCGAACGCCAGGTCCTCCGACAACAGGCCGAGGTGGTTGCGGCGGGTCAGCACGCGTTCGAACAGCTCGCGTGCCTCGTCGATGCGGCCGATCGCGGCCAGCGCGTCGATGTACCAGAACGTGCAGATCGTGAAGCTCGTCTCGGGGACGCCGAAATCGTCGGGGGCGACGTAGCGGAACAGACCGTGCCCGCGCCGCAGGTCGCGGCCGATCGCCTCGACGGTGGCGACGAAGCGCGGATCGTGCGGCGCGACGAAGCCCAGGTCGGCCAGCAGCAGCAGTGACGCGTCCAGGCGCTCGCCGCCGAATGCATCGACGAAATGCCCGCGCTGCGGGTTGAACGCCGCCTGCACGATGTGCGCGTGCATGCGCTCGGCGTGGCCCTGCCAGTACCCGGCGCGCTCGTGCAGGCCGAGATGGCGCGCGATCTTCGCCAGCCGGTCGCAAGCCGCCCAGCACATCGCCGCCGAGTAGGTATGGGTCTCGGCGCGGCCGCGGAACTCCCACAGGCCGGCGTCCGGCTGGTCGTAAAGGCGTGCCGCGCATTCGCCGATCGGTTCCAGCCGCGCGAACATTGCCGGGTCGCCCGGGGATGCCAGCCGGCGGTCGACGAACAGCTGGGTGGACGCCAGCACCACCGACCCGTACACGTCGTGCTGCTTCTGCAGCCAGGCGAGGTTGCCGCGCCGCACCGGGCCCATGCCGCGATAGCCGGCCAGCGTGGCCACTTCCTCCTCGGCGAGCTCGCGCTCGAAGCCGACCCCGTACAGCGGTTGCAGGGTGCCGTCGTGGGTGGCGAGGTTGAACACGTAGCGCAGGTACTCCTCCATCGTGCGCGTCGCACCGAGGCGGTTGAGCGTGCGCACCACGAACGCGGCGTCGCGCAGCCAGCAGTAGCGGTAATCCCAGTTGCGCACCGTGTGCGGCGCCTCCGGGATCGAGGTGGTAACCGCGGCGATGATCGCGCCGGTCTCCTCGTTCTGGCACAGCTTGAGCGTGATCGCGCTGCGGATCACCGCGTCCTGCCACTCCAGCGGCACCGACAGGTTGCGCACCCATTCGCGCCAGTAGGCGACGGTGGTTTCCTCGGCCAGGCGCACGTAGCTCGCCACCGGCCGGGTCAGCGTCTCGTCGGGGCCGAGGATCAGGTGCAGCTCGCGATCGAGGATGAACGGCAGCGACTCGCGTACGAAGCGCACCGGCACGTCGCTGGTGAGCCGCAGGATGAAATCCGGCAGCACGTAGCGGATGTGGTTGCTGCCCCAGGTCATCTCCGGCCGGCGCGCGCCGTATTCGCACAGCGGCCGCAGCACCACGCGCACCCGCGGCTGTCCGGCCAGCGGCCGCACGCGCCGCATCAACATCACCGGGTGGTAGAAGCGCTCGTGCTCGCGCCAACGCGGCGCGAAGTCGACGATCTCGATCGCATCGCCGCGCGCGCTGCGCAGCACCGTGCGCAGCACCGCGGTGTTCGACACGTAGCTCTGCTCGGAGGCGACGCAGTCTTCCAGCTCGATCGCATAGTCGCCACCCTCGTGCTGGGTCGGCGACAGCAGCGCGCAGAACACCGGGTCGCCATCGAACGTCGGCACGCAGCCCCAGACCACGCGCCCGCGCGGATCGATCAGCATCGCCACGCTGCCATTGCCGACCACGCCGAGGTCGAGCGAAGCGGGATAGACCGGCGCGCTCATCCAGCCGCCTCCTCGGGCACCGGCGCGTCCTCGCCCGCGGCCTCGCACAGCCACGCGCGCACCGCGGCCGGGTGTGTCAGCGCATGGGTCGCCGCCGTCGGCCGGCGTTCGCCCACCAGCACCGCGACGCCGTCCCGCTCGCGCATCACGCGGAAGCCGTCCTCGTCGGTGATGTCGTCGCCGACGAACACCGGATGACGACCGCGGAACGGCGGCTGCGCCAGCAGCTGCTGCACCGCCGAGCCCTTGTCGGCACCGTGCGGGCGCAGTTCCACCACGTGGTCGCCGTGCTGCAGGCGGTAGCCGGGCAACGCACCGACCGCCTCGTCGGCCGCTGCGCGCAGCGCTTCGGCGGCCTGCGGCGCGGCGCGCCAGTGCAGCGCGAGCGCGACGCGCTTGTCCTCGACCAGCGCGCCGGGGAAGCGGCGCGCGACCGCCTCGAGGCGCTCGCGCACCGTGCCGAGCTGGGGCGGACGCGGCGGTGCGGGCGCGTCGCGCAGCTCCAGTCCGTGCAGGCCGGCGGCGGGCAGTCGCAACGGCGCAAACAGCCGATCGAGCTGCGCCAGCGAGCGCCCGCTGACCAGCGCGAGCGCACCGCCGAGACGGCGGTGCACGCGTTCGAGGACCCCCAGCAGCGCGGTCGGCACCTGCACGCGGTCCGGGGTGGGCGCGAATTCGAGCAGGCTGCCGTCGACGTCGAGGAACAGCGCGCAGCCGTCGGTCAGCGGCGGCGGCGCGGGCAGGGCGGAGGCAGAGGTCGTCGCCATCACCCAAGGATGGACAGGCGCGTGTAAGCGTTAGGTCGATGGGTGCGGATGGCGCGGGTGCCCGGCGCTCCGCGGCGCTTGAAACCGCGGCCCGCAGCCCTATCTGCGACTCAGTCGACTTTTTTCGGGGGACGCCCGAATGCGGATGGACAAGCTGACCTCGCGCTTCCAGGAAGCGCTGGCGGACGCGCAGTCGCTGGCGGTCGGCCGCGACCACGCGATGGTCGAGCCGGTGCACGTGCTGGCGGCGCTGCTCGATCAGGCCAGTGGCAGCACGCGGCCGCTGCTGGTGCAGGCGGGCGCGAACGTGCCGCTGCTGCGCGAGCGCCTCGGCGAGGCGCTGGAGAAGCTGCCGAAGGTCTCGGGCCAGGCCGGCAACATCGCGATCAGCAACGCGCTGGCGCGGCTGCTCAACCTCACCGACAAGTACGCGCAGCAGCGCGGCGATGCGTTCATCGCCAGCGAGATGTTCGTGCTGGCCGCGATCGAGGACGACGGACCCGCCGGCCAGGCGCTGAAGGCGGCCGGCGCGACCAAGGCGAAGCTCGAGGCCGCGATCGACAAATTGCGCGGCGGCGAGAAGGTGCAGAGCGAGAACGCCGAGGACCAGCGCCAGGCGCTGGAGAAGTACACGGTGGACCTCACCCGCCGTGCGGAGGAGGGCAAGCTCGATCCGGTGATCGGCCGCGACGAGGAGATCCGGCGCACCGTGCAGGTGCTGCAGCGGCGCACCAAGAACAACCCGGTGCTGATCGGCGAGCCCGGCGTCGGCAAGACCGCGATCGTCGAGGGTCTGGCCCAGCGCATCGTCAACGGCGAGGTGCCGGAGGGCCTGCGCGGCAAGCGGGTGCTCGCGCTCGACATGGGCGCGCTGATCGCCGGCGCCAAGTACCGCGGCGAGTTCGAGGAGCGGCTGAAGGGCGTGCTCAACGACCTCGCCAAGAACGAAGGCCAGGTCATCCTGTTCATCGACGAGCTGCATACGATGGTCGGCGCCGGCAAGGCCGAAGGCGCGATGGACGCCGGCAACATGCTCAAGCCCGCGCTCGCGCGCGGCGAGCTGCACTGCATCGGCGCCACCACGCTCGACGAATACCGCAAGTACGTCGAGAAGGATGCCGCGCTGGAGCGCCGTTTCCAGAAGGTGTTCGTCGGCGAGCCATCGGTCGAGGACACCATCGCGATCCTGCGGGGGCTGAAGGAGCGCTACGCGGTGCACCACGGCGTGGAGATCACCGACCCGGCGATCGTCGCCGCCGCCCAGCTCTCGCACCGCTACATCGCTGACCGCCAGCTGCCGGACAAGGCCATCGACCTGATGGACGAGGCGGCCAGCCGCATCCGCATGGAGATCGACTCCAAGCCGGAGGAGCTCGACCGCAAGGAGCGCCGGCTGATCCAGCTGAAGATCCAGCGCGAAGCGCTGAAGAAGGAAAAGGACGAGGCATCGCGGCAGCGCCTGGCCGATCTGGAAGCGGAAATCGGGCAGCTCGAGCGCGAGTACCACGATCTCGAGGAGGTGTGGAAGGCGGAGAAAGCGACGCTGCAGGGCGCCACCAAGATCAAGGAGCAGATCGAGCAGGCCAAGCTCGAACTCGAAGCCGCGCAGCGCCGGCAGGACTACGCCCGCATGAGCGAGATCCAGTACGGCCGCATTCCCGAACTGGAGAAGCAGCTCGCCGCCGCGCAGGAAGCCGAACAGAAAGGCTTCCGGCTGCTGCAGGACAAGGTCACCGCGGAGGAGATTGCCGAGGTGGTCTCGCGCTGGACCGGCATCCCGGTCAGCAAGATGCTGGAAGGCGAGCGCGAGAAACTGCTGAAGATGGAGGAGGCGCTGCACGCGCGCGTGGTCGGCCAGGACGAGGCGATCAAAGTCGTCTCCGATGCGATCCGCCGCTCGCGCGCCGGGCTGTCCGATCCGAACCGGCCGAACGGCAGCTTCCTGTTCCTCGGTCCCACCGGCGTCGGCAAGACCGAGCTGTGCAAGGCGCTGGCCGCGTTCCTGTTCGACACCGACGAGGCGATGGTGCGCATCGACATGAGCGAGTTCATGGAGAAGCACGCCGTCGCGCGGCTGATCGGCGCGCCGCCCGGCTACGTCGGCTACGAGGAGGGCGGCTACCTCACCGAGGCGGTGCGCCGCCGCCCGTACAGCGTGATCCTGCTCGACGAGGTCGAGAAGGCGCATCCGGACGTGTTCAACGTCCTGCTGCAGGTGCTCGACGACGGCCGCCTGACCGACGGCCAGGGCCGCACGGTGGACTTCCGCAACACCGTCATCGTGATGACGTCCAACCTCGGCTCGCAGATGATCCAGGAGTACGGCGGCGACGACTCGCCGGAGGCGTACACCCAGATGAAGGCCGCGGTGATGGGCGTGGTGCAGGCGCACTTCCGGCCGGAATTCATCAACCGGCTGGACGACATCGTCGTGTTCCATCCGCTCGACAAGGCGCAGATCAAGGGCATCGCGCGCATCCAGCTGAGGCGGCTGGAGCAGCGCCTGTCCGAGCGCGGCATCCGCATCACGCTGTCGGACGAGGCGCTCGCACTGCTCGCCAACGTCGGCTTCGACCCGGTGTACGGCGCGCGGCCGCTCAAGCGCGCCATCCAGGCGCAGCTGGAGAATCCGCTGGCGCAGCGCATCCTCGCCGGCGAGTTCGGCTCCGGCGACACGGTGCAGGTCGAGGCCGACGGCGGCCAACTGGTGTTCAGTCGGGAGAGAGGGCAGGTCGACTTGGCGTGAGGAGCGGCTGCAGCCGCAGGTGTATAGTCGGTTGTGATTGCGGCCCTGCGAGGCACATCAATGAAAATCGTATCGGCCAAAGCGCCTATGTCCGAACGCGCACGGAAAGTGCTGAGCGACCCGGCCAAAGCGCGGAAGGTGTTTGCTGCCGTAATCCAGGATTGCAATTCGCAGGAGCGTGGCAAGGTCCATAATGTCGAAGGGCTGCGCTTCAGAAGTGCGCCAGCTGCTTCGAAGGCCCGTACCTGAAGTAGTACGGAGCGCCTAGGATGGGGCTCGGTCTCTCTGCACTGGTAGCGCTGCTTCTTCTCCTGCCTGGGATCGCCTTCGTCCTCGGGCTGACCCGTCTGCACTCGCCGGCAAGCCCGGTCACGCCTTTCGATCAGCACTTCAGCCTCGGACTGATCCTGGCGCTGGTCGCTGCGATCGGGCTGCATGCTGCCGGTCTCGCGATTGCCGAGCTAGGTCATCGGTTACTGAAGGTGCCGGGGCCCGCTACCGCCCAAGCGCTCGCCTTGCTTGCCGGCCAGCTCAATGTGCCAGAGGCGCAGGCAGCGCTCGTGTCGCTGGAGCGCTACCCGATTCGTATTGCGATCTATCTGCTTGCCCTCGTGGGCGCTGGCTTCCAAGCAGGGCGGCTACTCAACCCCCATCTAAAATCCCGCGATACCGCGTCGTGGAGCGGCATCTTGAATCAGCAGGATGGTGTCGAGTTCGTCGTGTTAACTGCAGAGGTTAACCACGGAGGAAAGACCTACCTGTACTCCGGCTTCCTCGCTGACTATCGGATCGGTCGGGATGGGGTGCTCGAGCGGGTTGTGTTCCGCGACTATGCGGCACGGCGCCTGCTGGATGATGATCAGTTGGCAGGCGGAGAAGGCATGGACGCATGGACCGAGATTCCCGGTGAGGCATTCGTTCTTCAGACGCGCGACGTGAAGACGGTGAATGTCGCCTACTACTACGCCGCAGACGACACCGGTCTTGCAGACGCGCAAGCTTCGCCTTAGCGCCTTAGACAATCAAAGGTCGTTAGCGGCGAAAATTTCCTGCAGTCGCCCCAAGCCGACGCTCGCCGCGAGCGGCCAGTGCTCGTGCGCGACGTCGCTGATCGCGCTGCGCTGCGGGTTGATCTCCAGCACGTGTCGGCCGAGCGCGCGCGCCAGCGCGGGCAGCGAAGCGGCCGGCTGCACCAGCCCGGAGGTGCCAACCACCACCACGCGCTCGCACTCGGCGATCGCCTGTTGCGCGCGTTGCCACGCCGCTTCCGGCAATGCCTCGCCGAACCACACCACGCCGGGGCGGAACAGGTCGCCGCAACGCGCGCAGCGTGGCGGCGGCTCGGCCGCGCCGTCCGCGGGAGGCGCCGGCGGCTGCACGATCGGGTCCGGCGCGACCTCGGCGCCGCAGCCGATGCAGCGCGAGCGCAGCAGGTGGCCGTGCAGGTGCACCACGTCGCGGCTGCCGGCGCGTTCGTGCAGGTCGTCGACGTTCTGGGTGACGACGGCCACGTCGTGTCGCGCGGCAAGTTCGGCGATCGCCCGGTGGCCCGCGTGCGGCTGCACCTCGCGCAGCTGCGCCGCGCGCCAGCGGTACCAGCCCCACACCAGCGCCGGGTCGCGTCGGAATGCCGCCTCGGTGGCCAGCCGTTCCGCGTCGAAGCGCGCCCACAGCCCGGTGAGCGCGTCGCGGAACGTGGGGATGCCGCTTTCCGCGGACATCCCGGCGCCCGTCAGGAACAGCAGCTGCGCCACGGCTACAGCGCCGCCGGCGGCAGTTGTCGCGAGCCGCGGTAGTCGGGGGTGGCGAGCACCATCTCGGCCAGGCTGTGCGCGAGCTCGCGTTCGGCCATCACCGCGCCGTCGGCGCCGTGCTCGAGCAGGTGGCGCACGCCGGCATCGCTGTGCGCCCGCGCGATCACCGCCAGTGCCGGGTTGGCCGCGCGCAGCGACGCGACCACTTCGCCGGCCTCGAGTGCGTTCGGGATCGCCAGCAACGCCATGCGCGCGTGCTCCGGCCGCGCCTCGGCGAGCACGCGCGCGTCGGCGGCGTTGCCGCGAATGGCGAGCAGCCCGCTGGAACGCGCGCGTTCGATGCGGTCCTCCTCGCCGTCGACCACCACCACGGTGACGTCGCGCGAGCGCAGCAGCCGCGCCAGCTCGCTGCCGACACGGCCGTAGCCGATCACCAGCACATGCCCCTCCAGCGTCGGCGGCAACGGGCTCGGCGGGCGCGGCTCGCGCGCCCGCGCGGCGTGCTCGCGGCGTTCCATCCACGCCAGCAGAAGCGGATTGACCACGATCGACAGCAGCGCCGCGGCCAGGATCAGGTCGTGGCCCTCACCCGGGAGGATGCGCAGCTGCAACCCGAGGCTGGCGAGCACGAACGAGAACTCGCCAATCTGCGCCAGGCTCACCGCGATCGTCGCCGCCGCGGTGCGTTCGCCGCCGAAGCCGCGCACCAGCGCCCAGGTCAGCGCCGCCTTGACCGCCACCACCAGCGCGAACGTGGCGGCCACGTGCAGCGGGCGGTCGAGCAGGATGCTCGGGTCGAACAGCATGCCCACCGAGACGAAGAACAGCACCGCGAACGCGTCGCGCAGAGGCAGCGTCTCGTTGGCCGCCTGGTGGCTGAACTCGGATTCGTTGAGCAGGCTGCCGGCGAAGAACGCCCCGAGCGCGAACGACACCCCGAACAGCTCGGCCGAGCCGAACGCCACCCCGAGCGCGATCGCCAGCACGCACAGGGTGAACAGCTCGCGCGAACCGGTGCCAGCCACCCGCTCGAGCAGCCAGGGAATGACCCGGCGGCCCACCGCCAGCATCAGCGCCACGAACGCGGCGACTTTGACCAGCGTCCACGCCAGCGGGCCGAGCACGCCGTCGCCGCGCGCGTCGCCTTCCAGCAGCCCGGCCAGCGGCGGCAGCAGCACCAGCGCCAGCACCATCGCGATGTCCTCGACGATCAGCCAGCCGACCGCGAGCCGGCCGGTGCCGGTATCGAGCAGGCGTCGGTCCTCCAGCGAGCGCATCAGCACCACCGTGCTCGCGACCGACAGCGCAAGGCCGAACAGCACCCCGGCGGCGTCGCGCCAGCCGAATCCGAACCTCGCCAGCGCCCAGCCGATCGGCGTCACCAGCGCGATCCGCAGCAGCGCGCCCGGCACCGCCACCGCACGCACCGCCAGCAGGTCGCGCATCGAGAAATGCAGGCCGACGCCGAACATCAGCAGCATCACGCCCACCTCGGCCAGCTGCGGGGTCAGCGTGCGGTCGCCGATGAAGCCGGGAGTGAACGGCCCGACCACCACCCCGGCGAGCAGGTAGCCCGCGATCGGCGACAGCCGCAGCCGCTGCGCCAGGGTGCCCAGCACGAAGGCGAGCACGAAAGCGGCGACCAGGGTGGCGATCAACGGATGCGACATCGGATCCTCGCGCGGGTGGATGATGCGAGTGTGCTGGCTGGCCGGTGCACATGCCAGCAAGGCCGCTTGCGCAAGATCGGAACCGCCGATGCGTCCGTCCGGAGCCAGGCTGGACGCACCCACGCCGGAGGCTGTCATGAACACTGCGACCCGCACTGCCCACCTCGGCCGCATCGACCGCGCGGTTGCGCTGCTGGAACGCGCGATCGCCGACGGTGGCGAGCTGCCGGACCTCGCGCGGCTCGCCGAGGCGGCGGCGTTCTCGCCGTTCCACTTCCACCGTGTGTACCGCGCGCTCACCGGCGAGACCGTCGGCCGCACGGTGGCACGGTTGCGCCTGCTGCGGGGGCTGCGGCTGCTGGCCGCACCGGGTGCCGCAGTCACCGACGCCGCGCTCGCGGTCGGCTACGAGACGCCGCAGGCGTTCGCGCGTGCGTTCCGCGAGGCACTGGGCGCCACGCCGAGCGAGCTGCGTCGCGATCCGGCGCGGATCGCCGCCGAGATGGAACGGCTGTCGCGTCCACCGGCGCCTGTGTCCGCCGCGGTGCCGCTGCGGGTGGAGGTGGTGTCGGTGGAGCCGTTCCGGGTCGCCGCGCTGCGCAGCGTCGGGCCGGCGCAGGACCTCGACCAGGCGTACGGGCGCCTGTTCGCCTGGGCCGGCGCACGCGGCCTGCTCGACCGCCTTGCCGGGCTGTACGGCGTGCCGTGGAGCGACCGCAGCGAAGCCGGCGCCGACTGCGTGTTCGACTGCATGCTGGCGTTCGATGCCGGCTTCGCCGACGACCCGGACGCCGGCGTGCGCGCGCAGACGCTGGGCGGCGGCCGCTACGCGCGCGTCCGGCACGTCGGGCCGTTCGCCGGGCTGGAGCCGCTGATCGACCGGATCATCGCCGAGTGGCTGCCGGCGCATGGCCAGACGCTGCGCGATGCGCCGATCCACGAGGCCTATCTCGACGACCCGGAGCACACGCCGGAGACGCTGCTGCGCACCGACGTGTTCGTGCCGCTGGGGTGACGGCGCGGCGTGCCGCGTCTCGCCGCGGCACGCGAAACGGTGGGTGGCGCGGCGGGCGACGTGGCCGGGCAGGCATAATTCGCCGATGATCGCCTTCCGCAATTTCGCCCTCCGCCGCGGCGAACGCCTGCTGCTGTCCCATGTCGACCTCGCGCTGCACGCGGGCTGGCGGGTGGGCGTGGTCGGCCGCAACGGCACCGGCAAGTCGTCGCTGTTCGCGGCGATCGAAGGCGGGCTCGAAGCCGATGCCGGCGATCTCGACCTGCCCGGCAAGGCGCGCATCGCCAGCGTGGCACAGGAGACGCCGGCGCTCGACGACGCCGCGCTCGACTTCGTGCTGTCCGGCGACGCCGCGGTGCACGCTGCGATCACCGCCGAGCGCGAGGCCAGCGCACGCGAGGACTGGGACGCGGTCGCCGAGGCGCATCACCGGCTGGAGGAGCTCGGCGGCTACGACGCCGAATCGCGCGCGGCGAAGCTGCTGTACGGGCTCGGCTTCGCGCCGGACACCCATGCGCGCAAGGTGCGCGAGTTCTCGGGCGGCTGGCGGGTGCGACTGAATCTGGCGCGCGCGCTGATGACGCCGAGCGACCTGCTGCTGCTCGACGAGCCGACCAACCACCTGGACCTCGACGCGGTGCTGTGGCTGGAGCAGTGGCTGCTGAAGTACCCCGGCACGCTGCTGGTGATCAGCCACGACCGCGAGTTCCTCGACGGCATCTGCACCCACACCCTGCACCTGCACGAGGGCAAGGCGCGGCTGTACACCGGCAACTACACCGCGTTCGAGCGCCAGCGCGCCGAGCAGCTGCGCCAGCAGCAGATCGCGTTCGAGAAGGAGCAGGCGGAGCGCGCCCACCTGCAGTCGTTCATCGATCGCTTCAAGGCGAAGGCGAGCAAGGCGAAGCAGGCGCAGAGCCGCATGAAGCGGCTGGCCAAGCTGGCCGGCACCGAGCCGGTGCGCGCCGAGCGCGCGCTGCGCATCGAGTTCCCGGCGCCGAACAAGCTGCCGCATGCGCTGCTGCGGCTGGTCGATGCCGATTGCGGCTATGCGGGCACGAGCGCCGACGAGCGCGGACGCCACGTCGTGCTGCGCGACGTCAGTTTCATGCTGGAGGCGGGCGACCGCATCGCGTTGCTCGGCCCGAACGGCGCCGGCAAGTCCACGCTGGTGAAGTCGCTGGTCGGCGAGCTGCCGCTGCTGGCCGGAGAGCGCGGCGCGCATCCCGATCTGCGGATCGGCTATTTCGCCCAGCACACGGTGGAATCGCTGAAGAAGGGCGCCACGCCGATCGATCATCTGTCGGAGATAGCGCCCGGCGTACCGACCCAGGCGCTGCGCGATTTCCTCGGCAAGTGGAACTTCCCCGGCGACCGCGCGTTCGAGAGCGTGGATGGCTTCTCCGGCGGCGAGCGCGCGCGGCTGGCCCTCGCCCTGGTCGCGTGGAGGCAGCCGAACGTGCTGCTGCTCGACGAGCCGACCAACCACCTCGACCTCGACATGCGCGAGGCGCTGGCCGAGGCGTTGGCCGATTTCGAGGGCGCGATCGTGCTGGTCAGCCACGACCGCCACCTGATCGGCCTGGTCTGCGACACGTTCTGGCGCGTCGCCGATGGCCACGCGCAGCCGTTCGACGGCGACCTCGACGCCTATGCCGCCTGGCTGCGCAACCGCGACAGCTCGGGCGACGGCGCGCGCGCGCGCGCCGCGGTCACCCCCGCGCCGGCCGCGCCCGTCCCCGCGCCGAAAGCCGACAAGCCCGCGCGCAAGCCGAATCCGCACAAGGTCGCGCGCGCCGAGGCGCGGGTGGCCGAGCTCGAGGCGCAGCTGAAGGCGCTCGACGCGGCGCTGGCCGACCCGGCCACCCATCGCGACCCCGCCCGCGCCGCCGAGCTGGCGCGCGAACGCGACGCCCGCGCCGCCGAACTGGCCCAGGCCGAGGCCGAGTGGCTGGCGCTGATGGACGCCGCCTGACGTCTTGAAAACCGCCCGCGTCGCCCCCACCGACGCGACAGCCTTATCGCCATCGAGCCATCCCCATGCCGATCTACGCCTTCGAATGCGCCGACTGCGGCCACAGCTTCGACCGGCTGCAGAAGCTCAGCGACCCCGATCCGACCGAATGCCCGTCCTGCGCCAAGCCGGGCGTGCGCCGGCAGCTGACCGCGCCGCAGTTCCGTCTGGCCGGCGGCGGCTGGTACGAGACCGACTTCAAGAAGGACGGCGAGAAGAAGCGCAACCTCGCCGGCGACAGCGGCGGCTCCAGCGAATCGAAGAGCGACAGCAAGCCCGCCAGCGAGTCCAAGCCGGCCTCGACCGCCGCCTGAGCCCGCGTCCGGTCGCGCCCTCCCGGCCCGCCGTCCACCGGCGGGCCGTTTGGTTTCCGGCAGCGGACGGCCGCCGCCCGCGCGCGACCGGCTACCATACGCCGTTCCCGTGACGCCCGCCGCCGTGCCGTGCCCGGCGCGCCGCCGCGTCCACGACGTAACCCGGAGTCTCCATGCGCACCCATTACTGCGGCCTCGTCGACGAGGCGCTGATCGGCCAGACCATCACCCTGTGCGGCTGGGTGGACGTCGCCCGCAACCTCGGCGGCCTGTGCTTCGTCGACCTGCGCGACCACGAAGGCATCGTGCAGATCGTCGCCGAGCCGTCCGACGCGGAGGGCAATGCCGAGGTGCTGGCGGCCGCGGCCGGGCTGCATTACGAGGACTGCCTGCGCGTCACGGGCGTGGTGCGCGCGCGCCATGCCGTCAACGACAAGATCCGCACCGGCAAGGTCGAAGTGGTGGCCACCCGCATCGAGGTGCTCAACAAGGCCGAGCCGCTGCCGTTCCACGCCCACGAGAACCCGGGCGAGGACATCCGCCTCAAGTACCGTTATCTGGACCTGCGCCGCCCGGAGATGCAGCGGATGATGCGCACCCGCATCAGGCTGGTGCAGGCGCTGCGCCGCTGGCTGGACGCGCGCGGCTTCCAGGACATCGAGACGCCGATCCTCACCAAGGCCACGCCGGAGGGCGCGCGCGACTTCCTGGTGCCGGCGCGCATGCATTCGGGCGAGTTCTACGCGCTGCCGCAGAGCCCGCAGCTGTTCAAGCAGATCCTGATGATGGCGGGCTTCGACCGCTACTACCAGATCGCGCGCTGCTTCCGCGACGAGGCGCTGCGCGCCGACCGCCAGCTCGAATTCACCCAGCTCGACATGGAGTTCGCGTGGGTGAGCGAGCGCGACGTGCAGGACACGGTCGAGGCGATGATCCGCGACGTATTCCGCGAGGTGATCGGCGTGGAGCTCGCCGATCCGTTCCCGCGCATGACCTACGCCGAGGCGATGCGCCGCTACGGCTCCGACAAGCCGGACCTGCGCATCGCGCTGGAACTGGTCGACATCGCCGAGCTGGTCAAGGGTAGCGAGTTCAAGGTGTTCGCCGACTGGGCCAACGCTGCCGACGGCCGCGTGGTCGCGCTGCGGGTGCCGGGCGGCGCGCAGCTGTCGCGCAAGCAGATCGACGACTACGCGGCGCACGCCGCCAAGTTCGGCGCCAAGGGCTTGGCGTGGATGAAGGTCGAGGACGCGACCAAGGGCCGCGACGGCATCGGCTCGCCGATCGCCAAGTTCCTCGACGACGCCACGCTCGATGCCATCCTCCGCGCCACCCAGGCCAACACCGGCGATGCGATCTTCTTCGGCGCGGCGAGCTACAAGACCGCGAGCGACTTCATGGGCGCGCTCCGCCTGAAGCTCGGCAAGGATCTGAACCTGGTCGAGGACGGCTGGAAGCCGCTGTGGGTCACCGATTTCCCGATGTTCGAATGGGACGAGGAAGCCGGTCGCTACGTCGCGCTGCATCACCCGTTCACCGCGCCGGCGGTGGACGACATCGACGACCTGCGTGTGAACGCCGCCACCGCGGTGTCGCGCGGCTACGACATGGTGCTCAACGGCAACGAGATCGGCGGCGGCTCGATCCGCATCCATCGTTCCGACATGCAGAGCGCGGTGTTTGACCTGCTCGGCATCGGCCGCGACGAGGCCGAGCTCAAGTTCGGCTTCCTGCTGGAGGCGCTGCGCTACGGCGCGCCGCCGCACGGCGGCATCGCGTTCGGCATCGACCGCATCGCCGCGCTGATGGCCGGCACCGAGTCGATCCGCGACGTGATCGCGTTCCCCAAGACCACCACCGCGCAGTGCCTGATGACC
>DASQMI010000065.1:0-42866 GCA_035645555.1 Lysobacter sp.
GCGGCCGCCTGCGCGGCGCCGGTCTGGCCGGCATAGACCGCGCCCACCGGGGCGATCCGCTGCTCGGTGGCGCGCACCCGCGCCGGGTTCTCCTCCGGCGGCAGCCGCTTGTGCACGAACCACGCGGCGACGATCAGGGCCAGCGTGACCAGCATCAGGAAGCCGATCACCATCGAGAACTTCTTGAGGAACTCCAGGTCGTAGTTGCGCACGATCCACCTGCTATCGCGCCGCGCCGGGCGCATTGCATTCGTAGGAGGGAGCGCCGCGGGCCGCGGCAGCCAGGGGGTTCCGCGCCAGGGCGCGGCCGGACCAGCCCCATAGCATACGCGATCGCCCCTTGGCCCGGAACGCGCACCCGCCGCCACTTGCACGCCGGCGCCGCGCCCGCAAGCATCGCCGGGTCCGCTTTCCCAAGGATCACCCCCATGCGTCGCTTGCACACCCTGTTCGCCGCCGTCGCGCTCGCCCTCGGCATCGCCGCCGCACCCGCCCGCGCCGCCGACCCCGCCCCGGTGCCGTTGCTGTGGAAGGTGAGCGACGCCGACAACTCGGTGTACCTGCTCGGGTCGTTCCATCTGCTGCGGCCGACCGACTACCCGCTGTCCGGCGAGGTCTACGCCGCGCTGGCCGATGCCGAACAGGTGCTGTTCGAGGTGGCGCCGGAGGCGATGGCCTCGCCGGAGGCGGCGCAGGCGATGCTGATGGCGGCGCTGCGCCGCGACGGCACCGCGCTCGACAGCGAACTGCCGCCGGCGCTGGCCGCGCGCCTGCGCGAATGGCTGGCGGAGAACCGCGACGCGCTGGCGAAGGCCAGCATTCCCGAGGGCATGCTGCAGGCGATGGAGCCGTGGTTCGTCGGCCTGCTGGTCGCGCAGATGCAGCTGTCCGAGCTCGGCATGCAGCCGGAGCTGGGGCTGGATCGCCACCTCGCTGACCGCGCGCGCGAGGCCGGCAAGCCGAGCGGCGGGCTGGAGACGGTCGACGACGCGATCGCCGCGCTCGACGGACTGTCGCCGGCGCTGCAGCGGCAGATGCTGGAGGAAGCGCTGGAATCCGCGCAGGCCAACGAGGCGGAGCAACTGCACGCCGGCTGGCGCCGCGGCGAGGTGGCCGTGCTGGAGAAGGCGCTGGCGGAAATGCGCGCCGAGTACCCGGAGCTTTATCGGCGGGTGAATCTCGATCGCAACACCGCCTGGCTGGGGCAGCTCGAGGCGCGCCTGCGCGAAGCCGGCGACGACGACACGCTCGCGGTGGTCGGCGCGCTGCACCTGGCCGGCAGCGACGGCCTGGTCGAGCGCCTGCGCGCCAAGGGCTACCGGGTCGAGCGGATCTGCGCGGCGTGCAAGCGCTGACGGCGATGCGCCGGTCCGCGACGCCGGCGTGCCGGCGGATCGCCGGGGTGGCGCTGGCCGGCCTGCTGGCCGGATGCGCCGGGCTGACGCGCCTGCCCGCCCCCGCCGCGCCCGCTGCCGCGTGGGAGCTGCACTGGGGCGGGACCGCGAAGGTGTTCGCGCCGGGGCAGGTGATCGAGATCGGCGTGTCGACCGCGCTGACGCCGTTCCGCGAGGTGCGCTCGACCAGCTGGCGGCTGGCGGACGGCCCGGCGAAGGCGCGCACCATGATCGTCGCGGCCGATGCTGGCTGGATCGAACGCGATGGCGAGCGCACGCCAATGAAGCCGGCCATGCTGCATCACGAACGGCAGCAGTTTGGACTGTACGGGCTGATGCTGGCGGTGCTCGGACACGGCGGGGCGGACGTGGAGCTGACCCCGGTGCCGCCGCTGCGCGAGGGCCTGCGCTGCGTGCGTGCCCGCCGTGCGCCGGCACCGGAGACGGTGCTGTGCGTGGACCGCGACGGCGCGCTCGCGCTCGGCGCCAACCAGGTGGACGCTGCCGACGGCGGCGCGCCCGTCGCGCAGCAGTTCGAGTTCGCGGGCGTGATCGAAAGCCGCGGCGTGCGCTGGCCGCGCACGCTGCGCATCGCCCACGACGGCAAGCCGTATTTCGAGCTGACCCTGGAGCGCTTCGAGGCGCGCGCGCGCGCCGATTGACGCCGGTTGCGCGCCGCCGCTCAGCGCGGCAGCGGGTAGGACAGGATGACGATGCGCTTCGACGGCGGCTTTCGCGGCGCGGTTTCGCCCGGCAACAGGTAGATCTGCGAATTCGCGAGCACCAGGAAGGTATCGCCGCGGAAGGTGCCGGTGGTCGGCAGGTCGAATTCCGGATGGTTCGCGTCCAGCACCTCGAATGCCGAAACCGTGTGCGGCCCGTCGAGCTTGAGGCGCAGGACGCGCCCGGCGAACGTCACGTTCTGGATCGCGAGCAGCTCGCCGGCACGGCAGTAGAGACCGTCGATGCCGAGCAGGTCGAGCTCGGGCGGATGCGTCAGCGGAGTGGCGGCGCCGCTGGCCGGATCGACCGCCACCGGCGTCACGCCTTGGGCGACGTACACCGCTTTGCCGTCCGCAGCCACGCACACGCCGTTCGGCGAGCGCAGGCCGCCGGGCGCGACGACCGGGTCGAGGCGACCGGCGTTGCGGTCGAGCCGGAACAACGCGCCGGCGCCAAAATCGGTCACGTAGACGTCGCCGTTCGGTGCGATCGCGATGTCGTTCAACGCTTTCGCCTGCGCGTGCGTGTACGCCACGCGCGCGCCGGTGCCGAGCTCCACCCGCACCAGCGCGCTGGGTTCGGTGCCGTTCGCCTGCTGGGCGATCCAGAGCACGTCGTCGGGTCCGAGGCGGATGCCGAACGGCGTCCCGGCAAGCTTGTCGACCAATGTCCTGCGCTTGCCGTGGTGGTCCACCGCGATGACCCGCCGCCCGTGCGCGTCGCCGAGCAGCAGCTCGGCCGTCGCGGCGTGGTATTCGATCGCTTCGGGGATCACGCCCTCGCGCGGCAAGCGGCGTGCCGTGCGGCCGTTTCGGGTACGCGGCGCGGCGCGTTCCAGCGTGGCGAGCGCGCGCGCCAGGCGATCGTTCCGCTCGGCAGCCGGCCACAACGGACTGTGGGGCGGCGGCAGCAGGCCGCGCCGCTGTGCGACCAGCCGCTCCACCGCGTTGGCGGCCTGTTCCAGCTGACCTGCGTCCGCATAAGCCTGGGCGAGCAACAGCAGCACCGGGGCGCTGCGGGTGCGCTCGTACGCCTGCTCGAGGCCGGCGACCGCGGGCGACGGGCTCGGCGAGGCAGGGGGCGTCTGCGCGTGCGCAACGCACGCGGACAGCCACAGCGTGGTCAACACGGCCAGCGGGATTCGACGGCGCATGCGCGACTCCGGGATCGGCACCTGCGGGGCGTGGTCGATCACGCGCGCGCGGTTCCGTGGACGTTGAACGAGGTGGGACCGATGCGCCACAGCGCGCGTCCGCGCTGCAGCGCCAGCGATCGCAGCGGACGCTACAGGGGGTCGGCCGCGACGTCATGGGCGTGACGTCACGGGCGGTACGCATGCGCGTGTGGCCGCCACACCGGTGGCGAGTGCCCACACCGGTGGCGAGTGCGGATCGTCGAGCTAGCGGTAGGTGCGAATCGGGCGGGTCGACCACAGACGAACACGCAGGCCGGCGCTGGCGCGCGCTCCGATCTCGAGTCTCCCCGGCTGCAGCCACCACTCACCCCGCTGCGGCCCCCAGTCGTCACTCCCCGGAGCCTCAGGAACCTGCGACCCAAGGATGATGGCCCCACGCATCGCGGGAACTCGCCATGAAGTACTGCAACATCCTGCTGTCCGCTCTCGCCACGGTCATGACGCTCACCGGCATCATGCCCTGCGGCGCCTGCGCCGCTGACGTCGTGCGGCCCTCGCCTGGACACGACAAAGCCGTTGCGCACCGCGTAGACGAGGAGAACCTGAACCTGCGCCAATGGCTTTTGCGAAGCGCCTTCGGACCTGAAGCTCACCGTCGGCAACACGCTCGCCGAGCGGGACCTGGCGGCTGTGCACTGGACCGTGCGCTGTACCCGCAGCGGCACGGGGTTTCGCTTCCCAGCGACGGCTTGAGCCATGAAGGTCGACGGGCGCGTTGCCGAGGAATCGACGTGCGCCACCTGCATGGGCTGATGAGTCAATTGGGTATGCTGCCAACGCCGGCGACGGGGTCGGCGACGGGAGGCAGCCCGGCCGGTGGCACAGCTCGTTAGAGAAGAGCTCGAAGGGGCGCGACCGGTGGAGCACGGGTCCGGAATCGGCCGCCGCGGCATCGCCATTCTGGCGGCGTGGACGCTGGTCGCGATGCTCTTCGCCGGGCAGGCCTGGTTTGCCGCACAGGTGCGCGGCGAACCGTTGGCGTGGGCACGTGCGAGTGCCATCTGGCTCGTCTGGGCCGCGGTGTGGGCCGCCCTCACGCCGCTCGCGCTGCGCCTCGCGGCGCGCTTCCCGCTTCAGCGACCACACCTCGTTGGCGCGCTTGCGGTGCACGGCGTCGCTTCGGCGGCCTGCGCCCTGGTCAACCTGGCGCTGTTCGCGTTGGCGGCACCCGTCGTCGGTGCGACCCAGGTCGAACCCACCTGGCTCGGCACCTTCAGCCGGCTGCTTGGCACGACGCTTCTGCTGAACCTGCCGGTGTACTGGCTGATCGTCGCCGCCGCCCATGTGGAGCGCCTCGTGCGAACCGCGCGCGAAAAGGACCGCCGGCAACTGCGCCTCGAAGCGCAGCTGGCCGATGCCCGCCTGCAGACATTGCGCACCCAGCTGCAGCCCCATTTCCTGTTCAACGCCCTCAATACGATCTCGGTGCTGATGCACGAGAACGTCGACTCGGCGGATCGGATCCTCCTGCAGCTCAGCGCGTTGCTGCGCCGCTCGCTCGACAGCACCGAGGTGCATGAGGTGACGCTCGGCGAAGAGATCGGCTTCGTCGAGAGCTACCTCGAGATCGAGCAGGCCCGCTTCGGCGGGCGCCTGAGCTACCGGATCCTCGTTCCTGACCAGGTTCTCCAAGCGCGGGTACCGAACCTGATCCTCCAACCCCTGGTCGAGAACGCGTTGCGCCATGGACTGGCCACGCGCGCCGGACCGGGGTGCGTGGAAATCAGGGCGGACCGCCAAGGTGACTCCCTCCTGCTGTACGTCGTCGATGACGGCCGAGGTCTGCCACCGGCAACGACCGAACGCGTCGGCCTGGCGAACACCCGGGCGCGGCTGCGCTTGCTGTACGCGGACAGGCACCGCTTCGACGTGCGAAATTCCGCTGACGGCGGCGTCATCGCCGAGATCGAGCTGCCCTGGCGCACCGTCCCATGACCCTCCGCGTACTGATCGTCGACGATGAGCCGGTCGCCCGCCGCGGGATACTGCGGCTGCTGCGGCAGGAACCGGACATCGAAGTCGTGGGGGAGTGCGGTGACGGTGCAGCTGCGATCGCGGCGATCAGCGCGCTTTCGCCCGACCTCGTCTTCCTTGACGTGCAGATGCCCGAACTCGATGGGTTCGCGGTCATCGAAGCCATCCGGGTCGACCGCATGCCGGCGGTCGTCTTCGTCACCGCATTCGATCATCACGCGGTGCGGGCGTTCGATGCGCAAGCGCTCGACTACGTGCTCAAGCCGATCGATCCGGAACGCTTCCGCCGCGCACTGCAGCGCGCTCGGTCGCATCTGGCCCAGCCCGACGACGGCTTCGTCCGCCGCGTTTCCGAAGCCTTGAAGTCGATCGATCGCGGAGAACTGCAGCGTTACCCTTCGCGACTCGCGATCCGGTCCCAAGGCCGGGTTCGATTGCTCGACATCGACGAGGTCGATCGCATCGTCGCCGCCGGAAACTACGTCGAGATCCATACCGGCGCGAAACAGCACCTGCTGCGGGAGACGATGGCGAGCCTCGAGTCCCGCCTCGACCCGCAGCGCTTCGTCCGGGTTTCGCGGGCGGCGATCGTCAGCATCGCCCAGATTCGCGAAGTGCAGCCACTGTTCAATGGCGACTTCGTCGTTCTCCTCAAGAATGGCGCACAGGTGAACGGCAGCCGCCGCTATCGGGCGGCGCTGGACATGTTGTTTCGCTGAGCGCGGTTCCGCACGCTCGCTGGGCGGGCTCGCAGTCGACCGCGCTCCTTTCGCGCAGCACAGGCGATCTCGACCGCTCATTGCAGTTGCGCCAGCCCAGCCGCTGCCTGAAGCCCGGCGTTGCCCGTGGACGCGCGTTGCTCCGGCGTCGCCGCGCGCGCCTCGATCGCAGAAAGAACGCGTTTTGCGCCGATCCACGACATACGCTCGTCACCGCGCAGCCTCCACTCCTCCCACCGCCGCGTCCGCCCGACACCAGGGCAGCGCGAGCGACCGCACGGCTCGCCCATCATCCGCACCGCGCACTTCCGCGTTTCGGAGCTGGTCATGAAAACGAGCAACCTCCTGCTGTCCGCCGTGGCAACCATCGTCGTTATCACCGCCGTGATTCCGCGGAACGCCAATGCGTCCGACGGCGTTCGCGCCGAGACTCTCGAGCTCAACAAGTCGATCACCCGCAGGGTGTACGAGGAGGGTCTCAATCAGGGTCGATTCGAAGTGCCGTACAGCCCCGACTTCGTCGGCCACGGCGGCAGGCGCACCTTCACCCACGCCGATGGCATGGCCGAAGCCCGGGGATGGCGCGCGGCGTTTCCGGATCTGAACATCACGGTCGACAAGCAGGTGGCCGAGCGCGATCTGGTGGCGGTGCGCTGGACGGCGCGCGGGACCAACACCGGCACCGGCAATGGCATTCCGGCTACCGGGCGCGCCGTGCAAATCACCGGCACGACGCTGTTCCGACTGGCGGATGGGCAGATCGCCGAAGAATGGACCTGCGCCGATTCGCTCGGGTTGATGAGGCAACTGGGCTTGTTGCCGCCGGCAACGGCACCGGCGACCGACGGCCGCTCTCCGGCAGGCGCTCGCTGAGCGGGCTGGCGTTGCCCGTCGCCGTCGGTTCGGAGTCTCGGGAAGCGTCGCCAGAGGGGCGAATGCCGCGTGGCGTCGAAGGCAAGGATGGCGCGCCCGGAGGGATTCGAACCCCCGACCAACGGCTTCGGAAGCCGCTACTCTATCCGGCTGAGCTACGGGCGCGCGGATGCTGCGGCCGCGGCGTGGCGCCGCGGGAGGCGCATTCTAGCCGCATTCGCGCGCGGCCGGGGCAGCGGCACGGCGGCGACGGGCATTAAGCTTCGCGGATGGGTTACGAGCGATTCGAACCGCCGTACGAGCCGGCGTGGCGCCAGCGCGCGCGGCTGTACTGGGCGCTGGTGCGCGGCGACCGGCCGATCGGCTGGTTGCTGCTGCTGTGGCCGACCTGGTGGGGGCTGTGGCTGGCCGCCGACGGCGTGCCGCCGCTGTGGACTCTGGCGGTGTTCAGCGCCGGCGTGTGGCTGACCCGCTCGGCCGGCTGCGTGATCAACGATTACGCCGACCGCTGGCTGGATCCGCATGTCGAACGCACCCGCCACCGCCCGCTCGCCACCGGCGCGGTGCGCGGGCGCGAGGCGTTGCTGCTGTTCGCCGCGCTGATGCTGCTCGCGTTCGCGCTGGTGCTGACGCTCAACCGGCTGACCGTGCTGCTGAGCTTCGTGGGCGTGGCGTTGGCGGCGACGTACCCCTACCTCAAGCGCTACACCTATTTCCCGCAGGTCTATCTCGGGCTCGCGTTCGGCTGGGGCATCCCGATGGCGTTCGCCGCGGTGCGCGGCGAGGTGCCGGCGCTGGCGTGGCTGCTGTACGTGGCCAACATCTTCTGGACCACGGCGTACGACACCTGGTACGCGATGGTCGACCGCGACGACGACGTGCGCATGGGCGCGAAGTCGACCGCGATCCTGTTCGGCGATCTCGACCTGGTCGCGCAGGGCGTGTTGTACGCGCTGCTCCTCGCCGCGCTGGCGCTGGTCGGGCGCAACGCGCAGCTCGGCCTGCCGTACTGGATCGCGCTGGGCGTGGTCGCGCTGCTGGTCGCGTGGGAGTTCTGGCGCGCGCGCGACCGCGACCGCGACGGCTGCTTCCGCGCGTTCCTGCACAACCAGTGGGTCGGCGCCACGGTGTTCGCCGGCATCGCCGCCGCGCTGTGGCAGCGCGGCGCGACCCCCTGACGAGGAGCACGCGTGAACGCGACGACGATGCACGAGCCGTGGACCGCGCGCGCGGCGATCCGCTGCGCGGCCTGGGCCGAACGCTGGTTCCCGGATGCATGGGTGTTCGCCGCGCTCGGCGTGGTGGCGGTGGCGGCCGCGGCGCTGGCCAGCGGCGCCAGCGTGCAGGCGACGGTGGACGCGTTCGGCAGCGGCTTCTGGAGCCTGATCCCGTTCACCATGCAGATGGCGTTTGTGGTGATCGGCGGCTACGTGCTGGCGAGCGCGCCGCCGGTGGAGCGTGCGATCGACCGGCTGGCGCGCTGGCCGCGCACGGGACGCGGTGCGGTGACGTTCGTCGCCATCGCGAGCATGCTGACCTCGCTGCTGTCCTGGGGCTTCTCGCTGGTGTTCAGCGGGCTGCTGGTGCGCGCGCTGGCGCGGCGCACGGAGCTGGCGATGGATTACCGCGCCGCCGGTGCGGCGGCCTACCTCGGGCTCGGCTCGGTGTGGGCGATGGGGATCAGTTCGTCCGCCGCGCAGCTGCAGGCCAACCCCAAGAGCATGCCGCCCGGGCTGCTGGAGATCACCGGGGTGCTGCCGTTCACCCAGACGATTTTCCTGTGGCAGTCGATCGCGCTGACCGCAGTGCTGATCGTGGTGTCGGCAGCGATCGCGTGGTGGACCGCGCCGGGCGCCGCGCAGGCGCGCACCGCCGAGGCGTTCGTCGATGCGCGCAGCCTGCATCCGGCGCCGACGCCGGCGCGCACGCGCCCGGGCGAATGGCTGGAATACAGCCCGCTGCTGACCGTGCTGCTGTCGCTGCTGGCGTTCGGCTGGCTGGCCGCGCAGTTCGCCGCGCGGCCGTGGGCGCACGTGATCGCCGACCTCAATACCTACAACCTGCTGTTCCTGTCACTCGGCCTGCTGCTGCACGGGCGCCCGCGCGGGTTTCTCGACGCGGTGGCCAACGCGGTGCCGGGCACCGCCGGCGTGCTGGTGCAGTTCCCGCTGTACGGGGTGATCGCCACCGTGCTGACCCAGGTGCCCGGCGCGGACGGCGCGACGCTCGCCCACCGGCTGTCGGAGCTGTTCGTGCAGGTCGCCACCCGTGACACGTTCGCGCCGGTGATCGGCGCGTATTCGGCCGTGCTCGGTTTCTTCGTGCCGTCCGGCGGCGGCAAGTGGATCATCGAGGCGCCGTACGTGATGGAAGCGGCCAACGCGCTGCGCGTGCACCTGGGCTGGACGGTGCAGATCTACAACGCCGCCGAGGCGCTGCCGAACCTGATCAATCCGTTCTGGATGCTGCCGCTGCTCGGCGTGCTCGGGCTGAAGGCCCGCGACATCGTCGGCTTCACGTTCGTGCAGTTCGTGGTGCACGTGCCGCTGGTGCTCGGCCTGCTGTGGCTGCTCGGGCTGACCCTCGATTACGTTCCGCCCGTCGCGCCCTGAGCACGCTTCGGCGCATCGCGGTGACTTCAGGCACACGGCCGGCCGCACGGCGCGGGCGACGCTGGCCGACCCGCCTCCGCCGCCCATCCCCATGCGTCTGCGCCACGCGTTCGTCCTGAGCCTCGCCCTGCTGGCCCCCGCCGCCCACGCGGGCTCGGTGCGTCTGCTCGAGAACGCGCCGCAGCAGCACGACTTCGTCGACCTGCCGGCCCTGCCGGCCGAGTTCGGCGCCGGCGAATTCACTTTCGAGCTGTGGATCAAGCCGGACGCCGGCTACCCGGTCGGCCCGACCTGGCGCGCCAGCAAGCTGCAGCTGCGCAACTGGTCGGAGGCCGACCCCAGGCCGTACAGCAGCGGCGGCTGGTGGCTCACCGGCAACTGGCTGCTGGACGGGATGACGCGGCCACGTGGCTTCACCGAAGGCGCCACCCGCGAGGGCAGCTTCGCCCTGCAGTTCTACGGCGGCGGCCGGCTGCGCTGGCTGTTCGCCGACGGCAGCGCCGGCCTGCCGGCCGGCGGCGTGTGGGCGGTGCAGGCCTGGCCGGCCGCGTCGGTGCCGTCGCTGCTCGACGGCCGCTGGCACCACGTCGCCGCGGTGCGGCGCTGGCGGCAACCGGACGGCGCCACGCTCGAGCTGTGGATCGACGGCGCGCGGGTAGCCGCCACCGACATCCCGCAGCGCGTGGACATGCGCGCGTTCTGGCGGGAGCTGCCGCACCCGGACGATCCGCCGGAAATCGGCGGCTGGGCGTTCGGCTCGGAAGTGATGACCGCGTGGGATTACGTGTTCAACCAGTACGAGGACTACAAGGGCCAGCTCGACGAGCTGGCACTGTGGACGCGCGCGCTGTCGGCGTCGGAACTCGCCGCGCGCGCCGCCGGACGTTGGCCGCGCGGCGTGCCGGGACTGGCCGCGCGTTACCGTTTCGACGACAACAGCGGCGTGGAGGTGCGCGAGGAACGCGGCCGCGCCCCCGCGCTGATGCTGCACAAGCCCCGGCCCGAGAGCTGGAGCGACGAGGACGCGCCGTCGGCGCGTTGAATGCATTCGATCAGGAGCACCCGATGAAACCGACTTCGCTGTTGTTCGCCGCCGCGCTCGCGGTCATCGCCGCGCCCGCGTCCGCGCAGGACGCGCCCACCCGCGAGCACTTCGCGCCGCGAGGCCTGGAAGCGGCGTACCACGACTGGCACTACACGCCGGTGGTCAAGGTCGGCGACACCGTGATCGTCTCCGGCATCCCGGCCGCGCGCGGCGACACGTACGAGGCGAAGGTGCGCTGGATGTTCGAGGAACTGAAGCGGCATCTGGCCACCGCGGGCGCGACGATGGCCGACGTGGTCGAGCTCACCAGCTTCCACGCCACCCCGAAGGACAGCGCGCAGTTCCGCGAGGAGTTCGCCAAATTCGCGCCGATCCACCACGAGTACTTCCCGGATCACTACCCGGCGTGGAGTGCGGTCGGCACCAGCGCATTGCTCGCCAACGGCGCGCCGGTGGAACTGCGCGCGGTGGCGGTGATCGGCTCCGGCCAGCGCCCGCGCGCCGACATCCCGAAGCCCGCGCCGCGCAAGTAGGCCACGCTCAGCGCACCCGCGCGCACACCCACAACTCGACCCGTGCCACGCCGGCGCGGGTCAGCGCCCGCACCGCCGCATGCGCGGTGGCGCCGGTGGTCATCACGTCGTCGAACACCGCGACGTGCGCGGGCAGCGTCGCGTCCGCGCGCACCGCGAACGCATCGCGCAGGTTGCGCCGCCGCTGCGCTGCGCTGAGGTCGGATTGCGCGGCGGTGTCGCGCACCCGCCGCAGCGCGTCGGCCCGCAGCGGCATGCCGAGCGCGCGCGCCAGCGGTTTTGCCAATTCCAGCGCCTGGTCGTAGCCGCGCCGACGCAGCCGGGCCGCATGCAGCGGTACCGGCACCAGCGCCTGTGGTCGTGGAACGTCGCGCCAGCGTTCGGCCATCAGGCCAGACAGCAGCCGCGCGGCGGCGAGGTCGCCGTGGAACTTGGCGCGCGGCAGCAGCCGGCGCAGCCCGCCCTCGTAGACGAACGCCGCGCGCGCCGCGGCCTGCGGCGGCGGCCGGCGCAGGCAGGCCCCGCAGACCCCGCCCGCGTCCGCGTCCGTCGGCGGCAGTGGCAATGCGCAGCGCGCGCAGGTCTGCGCGTTCCACGGCAGCGCGTCGCGGCACGGCCTGCACAGCGGCTGGCCGGGCAGGCCGGCCTCGCCGCACAGCAGGCAGGGCTCCGCGCCGAGCAGCGCGGCCAGCCGGCGGACCGCGCGGCGGAGACCGCCGTCAACCGCCGCGGCCCCGGTTTGGTTGACAGCACGGTCCATGCTTTCCAGACTGCCCGGCCCGTTCCTCCGCGTCCCTCGGATTCCCGCCATGCCCGTGCTCAGTGAACCGCCCGCGATCCGTCACGACTGGACCCGCGAGGAGGTCGAGGCGCTGTTCGCGCTGCCGTTCCCCGAACTGCTGCACCGCGCCGCCAGCGTGCACCGCGCGAACTTCGACCCGGCCGAGGTGCAGGTGAGCACGCTGCTGTCGGTGAAGACCGGCGGCTGCCCCGAGGACTGCGCCTACTGCCCGCAGGCGGCGCGCTACCACACCGGCGTGCAGGCGACCAAGCTGATGGACGTCGAGCAGGTGCTGGAGAAGGCGAAGCAGGCCAAGGCCGCCGGCGCCTCGCGCTTCTGCATGGGCGCGGCCTGGCGCTCGCCGAAGGACCGCGACATCCCGAAGGTCGCGGCGATGATCCGCGAGGTGAAGGCGCTCGGCCTGGAAACCTGCGCCACCCTCGGCATGCTGAGCGCCGAACAGGCGCAGGCCCTGAAGGCGGCCGGCCTGGACTACTACAACCACAACCTCGACACCGCGCCGGACTTCTACGGCGAGATCATCCACACCCGCGAGTTCCAGGACCGCCTCGACACCCTCGAGCATGTGCGCGAGGCGGGGCTGAAGACCTGCTGCGGCGGCATCGTCGGCATGGGCGAGTCGCGCCGCCAGCGTGCCGGCCTGCTGCAGACGCTCGCCAACCTGCCGGCGCATCCGGATTCGGTGCCGATCAACCGGCTGGTGGAGGTGGAGGGCACGCCGCTCGCGGAGAAGGGCACCGCGAAGGCGCTCGACCCGTTCGAGTTCGTCCGCACGATTGCCGTTGCGCGCATCCTGATGCCGAAGTCGATGGTGCGGTTGTCGGCCGGGCGCGAGACCATGAGCGACGAGCTGCAGGCGCTGTGCTTCCTCGCCGGCGCCAACTCGATCTTCTACGGCGAGAAGCTGCTCACCACCGGCAACCCGGACGTCGAGCGCGACCAGGCGCTGTTCGCGCGATTGGGCCTGAAGCCGATGCCGGTGGTGGAGACGAGCGGCACCGTGCACGCCGACATCGTCGCGCCGGCCGACCTGCCGGTCTGCGCGGCGTAGCCATGACCGCGCAGCGGCCCGACCTGCGCCAGCGCGTCGCCGATGCGCGCGCGCGCCGGCTCGCCGCCCACGCGGTGCGGCTGCGCCGCACGGTCGAACGCCGCCAGGGCGTGCGCGTGCAGGTCGACGGCCAGTGGCTGGTCGGCTTCAACGGCAACGACTATCTCGGCCTCGCCCAGCACCCGCTCGCGCAGCAGTCCGCGCAGGAGGCGATGCAGCGTTACGGCCTCGGCGGCACCGCCTCGCACCTGGTGTCCGGCCACACGCTGGTGCACGACCAGCTCGAGCGCGAGCTGGCGAACTGGCTCGGCTATCCGCGCGGCCTGCTGTTCGGCAGCGGCTTCATGGCCAACCTGGCGGTGGTGCAGTCGCTCCTCGGCGAGGGCGACGTCTGCGTGCAGGACAAGCTCAACCACGCCAGCCTGATCGATGCCGCGCGGCTGGCCGGTTGCCGGCTGCGCCGCTATCCGCACGCCGACGCCGAGGGCGCGCTGCGCCAGCTGCGCGCGTCGCCCGATGGCGCCGCGCTGCTGATCACCGACGGCGTGTTCAGCATGGACGGCGACATCGCGCCGCTGAAGCCGCTGGCGCTGGCCGCGCGCATCCAGCGCGCGTTGTTCTACGTCGACGATGCGCACGGGATCGGCGTGATCGGCCCGGACGGCCGCGGCAGCGTGGCGCACGCCGGCTGGAGCGCCGAGCAGGTGCCGCTGCTGCTGGTCACGTTGGGCAAGGCGCTTGGCGGCTACGGTGCGGTGCTGCTGGGCGAGGAGGCGCTGATCCAGCACCTGCAGGAAACCGCGCGCCCGTACCTGTACACCACCGCGCTGCCGCCGGCGCTGGCGGCCGCGAGCCTCGGCGCGCTGCGCGTCGCGCAGCGCCAGCCGAACCTGCGCCAGCGCGTGCACGAGCTGGTCGAGCGCTTCCGCACGCGCGCGCAGCGGCGCGGCCTGCCGCTGATGGAATCCGAGACGCCGATCCAGCCGGTGCTGCTCGGCGACAACGCGCGCACGCTGGCGGTCGCGCGTGCGGTGTTCGAAGCCGGCTACTGGGTCAGCCCGATCCGTCCGCCGACCGTGCCCGAAGGCCAGGCGCGCATCCGCGTCACCCTGTCCGCCTCGCACACCGATCCGCAGGTCGACGGTCTGGTCGACGCGCTGGCGCGCGCCTGCGAACAGCACGCGAGCCCGCAACATGCCTGAGCGCGACCTGGCGCGCCTGCTGGCGACGCTCGACGCCGAGCGCCGCGACGGCGACTACGTCTACCTCGAGCGGCCGACGTTCGAGCCCGCGCTCGCCGCGGCGGCCGACGCGGTGGTACACGAGGGCGAGGCGGTGAGCTACGTGCTGCGCCGCGAGCGCCTGGCCGCATTGGACATCGCCGCCGACGCGGCGCAGTTCCCCTGCGCATGGCTCCGCCTGCGCGTGCACTCCGCACTCGACGCGGTCGGGCTGACGGCCGCATTCGCGCAGGCGCTCGCTTCGCGCGGCATCGCCCGCAACGTGCTCGCCGGGCTGCGCCACGACCATCTCCTGGTCCCGCTCGATCGCGCCGACGACGCGCTCGCCGCGTTGCGCGCGTTGCAATCCGCACACGCATGAACCTGCACATCGACACCCACGGGCGCGGCCCGGCGCTCGCGCTCATCCACGGCTGGGCCATGCACGGCGGCCTGTTCGCGCCGCTCGTCGAACGGCTGGCGGACCGCCACACCGTGCATCTGATCGACCTGCCCGGGCACGGCCATGCGCGCGACAGCGCGCTGCCGCTCGATCCCGACGCGCTGGCGCCGCTGCTGGCCGATGCGGTGCCCGACGCGGTCTGGCTCGGCTGGTCGCTGGGCGGGCTGTTCGCGTTGCGCGCCGCGCAGCACGCGTCGGCGCGCGCGCGCGGGCTGGTGATGGTGGCGTCCTCGCCGCGCTTCGTCGCCGGCGAGGACTGGCCGCACGGCGTGCGGCCGAGCCTGTTCCGCGAGTTCGGTGACGCGCTGCAGCGCGACTTCCGCGGCACGCTCGACGGCTTCCTCGCGCTGGAGGCGCTTGGCTCGGCGACCGCGCAGGAGGAACTGCGCCGGCTGCGCGCGCAGGCGTTCGCGCGCGGCGAGCCGGCGCCGCGCGCGCTGCTCGACGGCCTCGCCTTGCTCGATCGCGCCGACGTGCGCGCCGAGCTGCCGCAGCTGCGCGTACCGAGCCTGTGGATCAGCGGTCGCCGCGACCGGCTGGTGCCGGCCGGCGCGATGCCGGCGGCTGCGGCGCTCGCGCCCGGCGCCGAGAGCGTGGTGATCGCCAACGCCGGCCACGCGCCGTTCCTCGGCGCCGCCGCCGAGGTGGCGGACGCGATCGCCCGTTTCGCGCAGCGCGCCTGCGCCGGGGCAGCGGCATGAACGGCGTGTTCGACGCCCGCCAGGTGCGGCGCGCGTTCTCGCGCGCGGCGGAAAGCTACGAGAGTGCGGCCGCGCTGCAGCGCGAGGTGGAGTCGCGGCTGCTGGAATCGCTCGACTATCTCGGCGATCGCGAGCCGGCCGTGGTGCTCGACATCGGCTGCGGCCCCGCGCATGCCGCGCTCGCCCTGCAGCGACGCTGGCCGCGCGCACAGGTGCTGGCGTTCGATCTTGCGCTGCCGATGCTGCGCCACGCCCGCGAACGCTTCGCCGCCCGCCCGCTGCGCGAGCGCCTGCCGTGGGCGCGCACGCCGGCGCTGGCGTGCGCCGACGCGCGTGCGCTGCCGCTGCCCGACGCCAGCGTCGACGTGCTGTTCTCCAACCTGTGCGTGCAGTGGATCGAGGATCTGCCGGCGCTGTTCGCCGGCTTCCGTCGCGTGCTCAAGCCCGACGGCCTGCTGCTGCTGTCGACGTTCGGCACCGACACGCTGGTCGAACTGCGTGAGGCGTTCGCCCACGCCGACGAGGCGCCGCACGTCAGCCCGTTCGCGTCGATCGCGCAATTCGGCGATGCGCTGATGAGCGCCGGATTCCGCGACCCGGTGCTGGACCGCGACGTGTTCGAGCTCGCGCACCCGGACCTCGCCAGCCTGATGCGCGAGCTGCGCGCGCTCGGCGCCACCAACGCGCTGACCACGCGCCGGCGCAGCCTGACCGGACGCGCGCGCTTCGCCCGCGCGGAAGCGGCGTACGCGACGATGCGCACGCCCGAGGGCCAGCTGCCGGTGACGTGGGAAGTGATCTACGCCCACGCGTGGGGCCCGCCGCCGGGCGCGCCGATCCGCATCGGCGGTGTCGACGAGGTGCGCGTGCCGGTGTCGAGCCTGCGCGTGCGGCGGCGGTGAGCGCGCACCGCCGCACCGCCCTGCTCGCGGTCGCGGTCGGCCTGCTCGCGGCGCTGTTCTTCACCACCACCTACGTGCTCAACCGTGCCGCGGCGGTGGACGGCGCGCACTGGGCGTGGACGGCGGCGCTGCGCTACCTCATCACGCTGCCGTTGATGCTGCCGCTGATGCCGTGGCAGGGCGGGATCGCGCCGGTGTGGCGCGCGATGCGCGCGCATCCGTGGGCGTGGCTGCAGTGGAGCGGGATCGGCTTCGTGCTGTTCTATCTCGCGCTCGCCTACGCCGCCGACAGCGGGCCGTCCTGGCTGGTGGCCGGCACGTTCCAGCTCACCGTCATCGCCGGGATGCTGTGCGCGCCGCTGCTGTACCGCGACCATCGCGCGCGCATTCCGCGCGCGGCGCTCGGCGCGGGGTTGGTGATCGTCGCCGGCGTGCTGCTGATGCAGCTCGGCCACGCCGGCGGCCGGCTGGACCGCGCCGGCTGGATCGCGCTCGCCTGCGTCACCTTCGCCGCGTTCGCGTATCCGCTGGGCAACCGCGGGCTGCTGCTGCATCTCGAGCACGCGGGGGTGTCGCTCAACGCGACCCAGCGCGTGTTCGGGATGACGCTCGCCAGCCAGCCGATGTGGTGGCTGGTGGCGGCGGTGACGTGGACGCAGCACGGGCCGCCGGCGCTCTCGCACGTGGCGTTCGCCGGCGGCGTGGCGCTCGGCGCCGGGGTGATCGCGACTGTGCTGTTCTTCCAGGCCACCGGCATGGTGCGCCGCGAGCCGACCGCGCTCGCCGCCGCCGAGGCGATGCAGGCGGCGGAGATCCTGTTCGCCACCCTGTTCGGCGCGCTGTGGCTGGGCGAGGCCTGGCCGCGCGGGCACGCCGCGGTGGGCGCGTTGCTGGTGATCGGCGGGATCGCCGCGATCAGCGTCGCGGCCGCGCGTGCGCCGCGCGCAGCGGGGTGATGCGGAACAGCACCCGGCCGCGGTACGGCGTGCCGAGCGGATCCGCGCGATAGCCGAGTGCCTCGATGCGCGCACGCAGCTCCGGCCAGCGTGCCTGCTTGCACACCCACAGCACGTCCGGTTCGTGCTCGGCCAGCTCCTGCGCGAGCGTCTCGTCGAACTCGGGGTTGAACGCCGAGGTCGGCACCGGCTCGACGCTGACCTTCTCAATCTGGGTGCCCGGGCCGAGGTGCAGATGCAACCCGTAGCGCGCCATGTCCTCGACGAACACCACCTCGGCGACCGCCGTGCCGGCACGCGCGCGGATCGCCGCCGCCCACGCCGAGGCGTCCTTGTGTGTGGGCCAGTACGCGCTGGCCGCCTTCAGCGCGAGCAGCAGCAGCGCCCACGCCAGCACCAACCGCGGCCGCGGCAGCGCACGGCCTTCGACATGGCGCTGGCGGGCGACGATCACGGCCAGCGGCAGGAACAGCGGCAGCACGTACAGTGGCAGCCGCGAGCGCGCCAGGCAGAACAGCAGCAGCGGCAGCAGCACCCACAGCGCCAGCAACAGCGCCGGTGCGTCCGCGCGCCGCGCCGCCGGTATGCGCCAGCGCCGCAGCGCGGCCGGCAGCGCCGTCGCCCAGCGCCACAGCGCCGGCGTCCACGGCAGCGTGCCGAGCACCAGCGTCGGCGCGTACACCTGCAGCCAGCCGTACCACTCGCCATGACGGCCGAACTCGTTGGACGCGACCCGCGCGAGCAGCTCGTCGCCGAGGAAGTAGCGCAGCAGCCCGGGGTGGTCGAGGATCACTGCGACGTACCACGGCAGCGCGAGCGCGCCGAACAGCAGCAGGCCGGTGGCGTGCAGCGCGCGGTGCCGGTGCGCGTCGGGCGCGAGCCGGTCGAATGCCAGCACCACCAACAGGCCGACCAGCGCCGGCGGACCCTTGGTGAGGAAGCCGAGCGCGAACGCGATCCACATCAGCGCCAGCCAATGCACGCTGCGCGCCGCCGGGCCGAAGCGCGCCTCCACGAACGCGTACACCGCCAGCCCGGTGAACGCCGCCAGCAGGAAGTCGGTGGTGATCAGCTGCGCCGCGCCGAACGGCACCAGCATGGTGGCGTAGGCCAGCGCGGCCTGCGCCTCCGCCCCGGGCGCGAGCCGCCGCGCCACCCGCCATGCCAGCGCCACGCACAGCAGGTACGCGAGCGCCGACGGCAGCCGCGCCGCCCACGGCTGCGCGCCGAACGCGCCGACGCTGGCAGCGATCGCCCAGTAGGTCAGCGGCGGCTTGGTCCAGTGCCCGACCTCGTGGTTGCGGCGCGGGTTCAGCCAGTCGCCGCTGTCGAGCATGTGCAGCGCGACGTTCGTGTAGCGGCCCTCGTCCGGATCCCAGATGCCGCGGCTGCCGAGGAACGCGAGCGCCAGCAGCGCGGCGAGCGCGGCGATCCACAACGCTGGCGGGCGCAGAGGCAGGCGCATGGCGGGCAGGTGGGATGGCAGGCGCGCGCAGGCTAGCGCTTATGCGCGAAGGCGTCGTCAGCCGGCGACCCGGGCGATCCAGTGCTGCAGGTTGTAGTAGTGCTCACCCGAGCGATGCGGCCGTCGCGCACCGTCGCAGTGTCCGCGGTTGAACGCGGCGTAGTAGCGCTCGATCACGGCAATGGCGGCTTTGGCGGGCGTCGCTCACGGCGGCCTCGGCGGGCAGGGGCCGCCAGTACCGGTCCGGATCGGCGATCCTGTCAGCGCAGCAGCTGGCGCTCGCGCGCGATGCCGGCCAGCAGCCCGGCAATCAGCGCGCCGGCCATCACCGCGAAGATCAGCATGCCCAGCCGCGCCGGCGTCAGCGCCATCGGCGACGGCGGCGGTTCGCCGGTCAGCGGCACGAACGTCGCCGCCGCCATGCCGGTGTAGTGCAGGCCCGAGACCGCCACGCCCATCACCAGCGCGCTGCCCACCATCTGCACGCCGCCGCGTGGATGGAACGCCAGCCACAGCGCGATCAGCGCGGCGCTGATCGCGATCGCCACCGACAGCGCCACCAGCAGCGGATTCCACTGGATCGTCGCCGGCATCTGCATCGCGGCCATGCCGGTGTAGTGCATGCCGCTGACCCCGAGCCCGGTCAGCAGGCCGGCCGGCCACAGCCGGTAACGTCCGTAGCGTTCGCCGCCGGCGACCGCGAAACCGGCGCAGCACGACGCCCAGGCGATCAGCGCCGACAGCGCGGTGATCCCGAGGTCATAGCTGACCGGAATGTCCATCCGGCAGCCGAGCATGGCGATGAAGTGCATCGACCAGATCGCGCCGAAGCCCATCGCCGCACCCGCCCACAGCATCGCGCGCACACGAGCGGGCCCCGGCGTGTTCGGCATCGCGAGCGCGGTCTGCAGTGCGGTCAGCGACCCGAGCACCGCGATCACGTAGGAGAGCACCACCAGCATCGGGTCGTGCTCGCAATGGACGGCATGCAGGTACGGCATGGCAGGCCTCCCGTCGACAGGGCCAACGATACGCCCGCGCGCGCGCGTCGGCGAATGCCGCTGGGCGCTGCCCTCAGCTTCGTGAAAGCGCGCCGAGCGACCACAGCGCTGGAAGTGTGTCGAGGTCCACATTTCCGCCGCTCAGCACGATGCCGACGCGGCGGCCGGCGAAGCGTTCGCGCTCGCGCAGCACGACCGCGAGCGGCACCGCCGCCGATGGCTCGACCACCAGCTTCAGCCGCTCCCAGATCAGCCGCATCGCCGCCACGATTTCCGCTTCGCCCGCAAGCAGAATGCCGGCGGCGTGCTCGCGCAGGATCGCGAACGTCAGCGTGCCGAGCTGGGCGCGCAGGCCGTCGCAGATCGTGTCCGGCACCATGTCGGTGACCCGCTCGCCGCGCGCGAGCGAAGCGTGCGCATCGGCCGCCTGCGCGGGCTCGGCGCCCCACACCTCGATCGCCGGATCCACGCCGTGCGCGGCCAGCGCGGTGCCCGACAGCAGCCCGCCGCCCGACACCGGCGCGATCACCGCGTCGAGTCCGCCGCTCTGCCGCAGCAGCTCCAGCGTCGCGGTGCCCTGGCCTGCGATCACCCGCGCGTCGTTGTACGGATGCACCGCCTCGCCGCCGGTGGTGGCGAGCACCTGCGCCATCGCCGCATCGCGCGCGGCGATGGTCGGTTCGCAGGTCACGACGTGCGCGCCGAACGCGCGGATCGCCGCCAGCTTCACCTGCGGCGCGTTGTGCGGCACCACCACGTGCGCGGGGATGCCGCGCAGCCGGCACGCGAGCGCGAGCGCGGCGCCGTGGTTGCCCGAGCTCTGGGTGACCACACCGCGCTGCGCGCTCGCCTCGTCCAGGCCGAATACCGCGTTGCACGCGCCGCGGAACTTGAACGCGCCGATGCGCTGCAGGTTCTCCGCCTTGAAGTGCAGCTCGCAGCCGGCGAGCTCGTCCAGCGAGCGCGAGCGCAGCACCGGGGTGACGTGCGCGTGCGGCGCGATGCGCGCGGCCGCGGCCTCGATGGCGTCGTACGTGGGTGGCGTGCTGGCGTGCGTGGAGATCGACATGGCGGAATCAGCGGGGCGGCAGGTTGATGCGGTACTGGACGAAGCCGGACGCTTCGGCGATGCGGTCGTACAGCGCGCGCGCGGTGGCGTTGCTCTCGTGGGTGAGCCAGTGCACGCGCGCGGCGCCTTCCGCCCGCGCGGCCTCGCACACCGTATCGATCAGCGCGCGCGCCACGCCGCGGCCGCGGGCGTCCTCGGCGGTGAACAGGTCCTGCAGGTAGCACGACGGTGCGATCGACCAGCAGGTGCGGTGAAAGATGCAATGCACGATGCCGAGCAGGCGCTCGCCGTCGAACGCGCCGAACGCGCGCATCGGTTCGGCGGGATCGTGGAAGCGCTGCCAGGTGGTGGCGGTCACCTCCTCGGGCAGCGCGACCCGGTAGAACGCTTGGTAGCCCTGCCACAGCGGCAGCCACTGGTCGTGATCGGCGGGTTCGAGCGGGCGGACGGTGAACGCGGACATGGCGGTTCTCGCGGCGGAAGGATGGTTCAGGCGGATCGGCGCTGGCCGAGCAGGCTGGTGAGGCTGGAGCCGGCGACCACCAGCGCGGCGCCGGCGAAGCCGAGCGCGCCGACGGTTTCGGCGCGGATCGCTTGCGGCCACAGTCCGTGCACCAAGAACACCACGCCGATGCACAGCAGCGGGGTGGTGGCCAGGATCGCCGACACCCGCGACGCTTCCCAGTGCGCCAGCGCCTCGGCGAAGCAGCCGTACGCGGCGAGCGTGTTGAGCGCGCAGTACAGCAGCAGGCCCCAGTGCAGCGCATCCAGTCGCAGCAGCGCGGCCGGGCGCGCCACGGGCAGCAGCACTAGGCTCGCCACCGCGTAGATCACCAGCAGGATCAGCGGCGAGGACAGCCGCATCAGCAGCTGCTTCTGCGCCAGCGCGTACGCCGCCCACACCACCGCGGCGATCACCACCAGCGTCGAGCCGAGCACGTAACGGCCCGGCGGCAGCGCGTCGTGGCCGAGCTGGTCGGCGAAGAACAGCGCCAGCCCGCCGACCATCACCGCAAGCCCGAGCCATTGCCCGGCGGCGAAGCGCTCGCCGAACACCAGGATGCCGCCCAGCGCCATCAGCAACGGCGCCAGCTGGATCAGCAGCTGCGCGTTGCCGGGCGAGGTGTGCTGCACGCCGAGCAGGTAGAACACGTAATTGCCGATCAGCCCGAGCGCGGCGACCGCGAGCAGCCCGAGATGCCGGCGCGACAGCCCGCGCAGCGGCGCCAGGCCGCCGCGCGCGCCCAGCCAGCCCAGCATCAGCGCGAACGCGAGCAGGAAGCGGAACCAGGTCAGAGTGTACGGGTCGAGCTGCTCGAGGGTGATCTTCAGCGCCACCGGCAACGTCGACCACAGCGCGGCGGTGGCGAGCGCAAGCGCGAGGCCCAGCCGCCAGCGGCCGGAGGCGCGGTGCAGAGTGCTCATCGGGCGGCAGGACGACGCGGGGGAGCGCGCATGCTGGCAGGCGCCCGGCCGGCCCGCAACGATTCAGGCGGGGCGGCGCGAGTTAAGCGCGAATTCAATGCCGCGCGCCGAAGCTGCAGGCAACCTCGGGGGATCCGCCATGCTGCGCACGCTCGCTGCTTCCATCCTCGCCGCCGGCCTGCTGACCGGCTGCGCCACCGACCTGTACTCGTACCGCGGCGGCTCCGGCGGCGGCGACTACTACTACGGGCGTCCCCAGACCGAAGTGCGGGTGTACGGCGGCTATTACGGTCATTACGGCCACTACCCGCATTACCGCTACGGCTATCCGTACTACGGGCCGTACGGCTATTACGGTCCGTACCGTTACTACGGCCCGTACGACCCGTACTGGCACGGCGGCTACGGCTATCCGTACCGGCCGCATCCGCGGCCGCGGCCGCCGCGACCGGATCAGCGCAACGACCTCGGCGACGGTGGCCCGTGGCGCAACCTCGATGAGCTGCGTCGCCGCCAGAGCGCGCGTCGCCCGGATGGCGAGGCCGCCATGCCGATGCCGACGCCGGCGCCGCGGGTGCAAGGCCCGCCGCCGCGGCCGCGCCTGGAAGGCGGCGGTGGCCGCCTGCGGGAGACCATCCGTCGGGTGGAGCGTGACCAGGAGCGCAGCTCCGAGCGCTGAGCACTTGCATTCGCCGGGTCCGGGTCGCAAGCTGAACCGTATGACCTGCTGCGTCGCTTTGCGACGCGGGTCGGGTCAGAACAGCTATGTCGGCGCCTGACGGAGTAACCCGGATCCCCCCTGTTCCGACTCCGTCCGGCGCCGACGCCGTTTCCGGCCCCGGACGCCGCAAAAAAGAAGGGACCGAACGTCCCCCGACATTCGGTCCCCCGGCTTCCCCTGCGGGCGCGTGATCGGCCCCCGTTCCAAGTCCGATCGCGCTGGTGCGCTGCCCCGCTGGGTGCAGGAAGAAAAGGTGCAGGAAGCGTGCCAACCGGCGGCGCGGTCGCCGTGCGGCGCGCCGCCGGCAAAGGCGCGACAATGCGCCGGCCGCCAGCGCCACGCGCCGAGGGCGGGGTGACTTGGCGAGCGCAGGATGCGCGAGCGTAGTCACCGACGGTGCCGGCATGCAGCGAGGGTCATCGTGAGCGACACCTTCTATCGTTATGACGTGATCGTGGTCGGCGGCGGCCATGCCGGCACCGAGGCCGCGCTGGCCGCGGCGCGCGCCGGCGCGCGCACCTTGCTGCTGACCCATTCGGTCGAGACGGTCGGGGCGATGAGCTGCAACCCGGCGATCGGCGGCATCGGCAAGGGCCATCTGGTCAAGGAGATCGACGCGCTCGGCGGGATCATGGCGCGCGCCGCCGACGCGGCCGGCATCCAGTGGCGCCGGCTCAACGCGAGCAAGGGCCCGGCGGTGCGCGCGACGCGCTGCCAGGCCGACCGCGCGCTGTACCGCGCGTTCATCCGCCGCGCGGTGGAGTCGCAGCCGAACCTCACCCTGTTCCAGGCCGCGGTCGACGACATCGTGTTCGAGAGCGGCCGGGTCGAGGGCGTCATCACCCAGACCGGTCTGCGCTTCCACGCACCGGCGGTGGTGCTGACCGCCGGCACGTTCCTCGCCGGCAAGGTGCACGTCGGACAGACCACCTACGCCGCCGGCCGCGCCGGCGATCCGCCCGCGGTGACGCTCGCGCACAAGCTGCGCGAGGGGCCGTTCGTGGTCGACCGGCTCAAGACCGGCACGCCGCCGCGCATCGATGGCCGCACGCTCGATTACACGGTGATGGAGGAGCAGCCCGGCGACGATCCGCGTCCGGTGTTCTCGTTCATGGGCTCGACCGCCGACCATCCGCGCCAGGTGTCGTGCTGGATCACCCACACCACCGAGCGCACCCACGAGATCATCCGCAACGCGCTCGACCGCTCGCCGCTGTACACCGGCCAGATCGAAGGCATCGGTCCGCGCTACTGCCCGTCGATCGAAGACAAGGTGGTGCGCTTCGCCGAGAAGCCGTCGCACCAGATCTTCGTCGAGCCGGAAGGCCTCGACGTGGTCGAGATCTATCCGAACGGCATCTCGACCTCGCTGCCGTTCGACGTGCAGCTGGACCTGGTGCGTTCGATCCGCGGTTTCGAACACGCCCACATCACCCGCGCGGGCTATGCGATCGAGTACGACTTTTTCGATCCGCGCGGCCTGAAGACCACGCTGGAGACCAAGGCGGTGGCCGGTCTGTTCTTCGCCGGGCAGATCAACGGCACCACCGGTTACGAGGAGGCGGCCGCGCAGGGCCTGCTCGCCGGCGTGAATGCGGCGCGTTTCGTGCAGGGCCGCGAGGGCTGGAGTCCGCGCCGCGACGAGGCCTACCTCGGCGTGCTGGTCGACGATCTGACCACCCACGGCACCAGCGAGCCGTACCGCATGTTCACTTCGCGCGCGGAATACCGCCTGCAGTTGCGCGAGGACAACGCCGATCTGCGGCTCACGCCGATTGGGCACGAGCTGGGGCTGGTCGACGACGCGCGCTGGGCGCGCTTCGACTGCAAGCGCGAGGCGATCGAGCGCGAGAGCGCGCGGCTGCGCGCGCTGTGGGCGGCGCCGAACAACGCGCTCGGCCGCGCGATCGGCGCCACGCTCGGCATCGAGATCGCGCGCGAGACGCCGGCGCTGGACCTGCTCAAGCGTCCGGAGCTCGACTACGCGGCACTGATGCGCGTGCCGGCGCTGGGGCCGGCGGTGGACGATGCCGCGGTCGCCGAGCAGGTCGAGATCGACGCGAAGTATTCCGGCTACCTGGAGCGCCAGCGCGAGGAGATCGCGCGCCAGCAGCGCCACGAGAACACGTCCATCCCCGACGACTTCGACTACGCGCAGGTGCGCGGGCTGTCCGCCGAGGTGCTGCAGAAGCTGCAGCGCGTGCGCCCGCAGACGATCGGCCAGGCGCAGCGCATCCCCGGCGTCACGCCGGCAGCGATCTCGCTGCTGCTGGTGCACCTCACCCGCGCGCGCCGCAGCCGGGTCGCCTGACGCGGCCTCCCGCCCCGGCGCGGTAGTCTGGGCGCCCGCACGGAGCCGCCCTATGTCCCACCGCCCGCCCGCCCGCCGCTTGTTGCCGTCGCTCGCGCTGCTGGCGCTCGCCGGCTGCGCCGAGCAACGCGCGCCGGAGGCGCCACACGCGGCGACACCGGCGCCCGCGCTCGCATTGCGTGCGGAGCCGTGGCCGCTGCCGACCGCCGATGCGTCCGCGGCGCAGCCGGACCTGATCGCCACCGCCGACGGCCGCCTGCTGCTGTCGTGGATCGAAGGCCACGGCACCACCCGCCACACGCTGAGGCTGGCCGCGTTCGACGGCAGCCGCTGGGACGCGCCGCGCACGATCGCCAGCGGCGGCGACTGGTTCGTCAACTGGGCCGATACGCCGCACATCGAGGCGACCGCCGACGGCGCGCTGTGGGCGCACTGGCTGCAGAAGTCCGCGGCCGGCACCTACGCCTACGACGTCGCGCTGACCCGCTCCGCCGACGGCGGGCGCAGCTGGGCCAGGCCGGTCACCGTCAACACCGACGGCACGCCGACCGAGCACGGCTTCGTCGCGCTGTGGCCGGCCGCACGCGACCGCGTCGGCATCGCCTGGCTCGATGGCCGCCACACCGGCGGCGGTCACGATGGCCACCACGGCGGCGGCGCGATGACGCTGCGCACCGCCTCGTTCGATGCCGCGCTCGCGCGCCACGACGAACGCGAGCTCGACGCATCCACCTGCGACTGCTGCCAGACCGACGCCGCGATCACCGCGCGCGGTCCGCTGCTGGTCTACCGCGACCGCGCCGACGGCGAGATCCGCGACATCTACGCCGCCCGGCTCGACCCCGACGGCTGGACGCCGGCGCGCGCGGTGCATGCCGACGGCTGGGTGATGCCGGCGTGTCCGGTCAACGGACCAGCGGTGGACGCGGCCGGCACGCAGGCGGTGGTCGGCTGGTACACCGCCGCCGGCGGCACGCCCGCGGTCAAGCTCGCGCACAGCGCCGATGCCGGCGCACGCTTCGGTGCGGCGCACGTGCTCGACCAGGGCGAGGCGGTGCAGGGCCGGGTCGACGTCGCGCTCGACGCCGACGCGGCGTGGGCGCTGTGGCTTCGCGAGGCGCCGACCGGGCAGTCGCTGTGGCTGGCGCGCTTCACACCGGACCTGCGCCGCGAGCTGCAGCGGGTCGAACTCGCGCGCCCGCAGGGCAAGGGCCGTGGCACCGGCTTCGCCAAGCTGGCGCTGCGCAATGGCGTGCCGCACGTGGTGTGGACCGAGCTGCACGCCGGTGCGCCGCGCCTGCGCGCGGCGGTGGTGCGCACGCTGCCGGCGCAAGGCAGCGTTGCGGTGCGCTGAGCGATTGCCGCCCGGGCGCTGGCGTACACTGCGCGCCATGCGCTATCCCCACACCCGCCTGCGGCGCATGCGCCGCGACGAGTTCTCGCGCCGGTTGATGCGCGAGAACGTGCTCACCGCCGACGACCTGATCTACCCGGTGTTCGTGCACGAACTCGCCGGCCGCGCGCCGGTCGGTTCGATGCCGGGCATCGAACGGCTGTCGATCGACGAGCTGTTGCGTGTCGCCGAGCAGGCGTGCGAGCTGCGCATTCCGGCGCTGGCGCTGTTTCCGGTCACCGCGCCGGAGGCGAAGTCGCTCGACGCCGCCGCCGCGTGGGCCGACGACGGCCTGGTGCAGCGCGCGGTGCGCGCGCTCAAGCAGCGCTTCCCGCAGCTCGGGGTGATTACCGACGTCGCGCTCGATCCGTACACCTCGCACGGCCAGGACGGCCTGGTCGACGACAGCGGCTACGTGGTCAACGACCAGACTGTCGAGGCCTTGGTGAAGCAGGCGCTGTCGCACGCGCGCGCCGGTGCCGACGTGGTGGCGCCGTCGGACATGATGGACGGCCGCATCGGCGCGCTCCGCCAGGCGCTGGAAGCCGAAGGCCACATCCACACCCGCATCCTCGCCTACGCCGCCAAGTACGCGTCGAGCTTCTACGGCCCGTTCCGCGACGCGGTCGGCTCCGCCGGCGCGCTCGGCAAGGGCAACAAGTACACCTACCAGATGGACCCGGCGAACACCGACGAGGCGCTGCGCGAGGTCGCGCTCGATCTCGACGAGGGCGCCGACATGGTGATGGTCAAGCCGGGCCTGCCGTACCTCGACATCGTGCGGCGGGTGAAGGACCGCTTCGGCGCGCCGACGTTCGTCTACCAAGTCAGCGGCGAGTACGCGATGCTGAAGGCCGCGGCCGCCAATGGCTGGCTGGACGAGCGCGCGTGCGCGCTGGAGGCGCTGCTGGCGATCAAGCGCGCCGGCGCCGACGGCGTGCTGACCTACTTCGCGCTCGACGCCGCGCGCTGGCTGCGCGAGGGCTGACCGCGCGGGCGCGCGCCGGCATGACCGCGCGCCGACGCCCGCTCGGGCAGGCTGGCCGCCCTTCCATCCGGAGCCGACCATGACCGCCCAGTTCGCCGTGTTCGGCCATCCGATCGCGCACTCGCTGTCCCCGCGTATCCACGCCGCGTTCGCGCAGCAGACCGGCATCGCGCTGGAGTACCGCGCGATCGACGCCCCGCCGGAGCGCTTCGTTGCCCTGCTCGACGAATTCGCCGCCCACGGCGGCCGCGGCGCCAGCGTCACCCTGCCGCTGAAGGAAGCCGCCGCGGCGCTGTGCGATGCCATCAGCGAACGCGCGCGCCGCGCCGGTGCGGTCAACACGCTGATCCGCCGCGACCGCGGCTGGGAAGGCGACAACACCGACGGCTCGGGCTTGGTGCGCGATCTCACCGGCCGCCACGGGCTGGACCTGCGGGCGCGGCGGGTGCTGCTGATCGGTGCCGGCGGCGCCGCGCGCGGGGTGGCGCCGGCGCTGCTGGAGGCCGGCATCGGCGACCTGTTCGTGGTCAACCGCACGCCGGAGCGCGCCGATGCGCTCGCCGACGCGCTCGGCGAGCCCGGTCGCGTGCATTCGCGCTATCTCGAGGACGTTGGCGCGCTCGGCAACTTCGACCTGGTCGTCAACGCGACCTCGGCCGGACGCGGCGGTGCGCTGCCGCACCTGCCGGGCGCGCTGCTCGGCAACCGCGCCGCGGCGGTCGACCTCAGCTACGGCGAGGCGGCGATCGCGTTCCTCGCCTGGGCGCGCGCGGCCGGCGCGCAGGCCTGCATCGACGGCCTCGGCATGCTGGTCGAGCAGGCCGCCGACAGCTTCGAGCGCTGGCATGGAGTGCGTCCGGATCCCGACCCGGTGTACGCGGCGCTGCGCGTGCGCGACGCCGCCCTGGTCACGGCGGACTGAGTGGATTGCCGCGCGCGCTGCGGTGCCTGCTGCATCGCGCCATCGATCAGCTCGCCGATTCCCGGCATGCCGCACGGCAAGCCGGCCGGCATCCCGTGCGTGCAGCTCGACGACGCGATGCGCTGCCGGCTGTTCGGTCGCCCGGACCGCCCGCGCGTGTGCGCCGCCCTGCATCCGCGCGCCGACCTGTGCGGCCGCGATCGCGACGACGCGCTCGCCATGCTGGCCGCGCTGGAGGCCGCCACCCGGCCGGAGCCACCGCCAAGGTGACGGCGGTCACGGCGTCGCACGCCGCTTTGACTTGGCCGTGCGTCTTCGCCAACTATCCTGCCGATGCCCGACGCCGCCGCGGATGCCTTCCGCACGCACCGGGCGTGCCGTCGCCGCCGCCGGGGAGGAAGGTGGGTACGAAGCAGACCACGCTGCAGGAGCTCGCCCAGGCCGAAGAGCGCATGCGTTCGGTGGTCAACCACGTGGTCGACGGCATCATCAGCATCGATGGGCGCGGCATCATCACCATGTTCAACCCGGCGGCCGAACGCATCTTCGGCTACGCCGCCTCCGAGGTGATCGGCGAGAACGTCCGCGTGCTGATGCCCGAGCCGTACCGCGGCGAGCACGACGCCTACATCGACAACTACCTGCGCACCGGCGAGGCGAAGATCATCGGCGTCGGCCGCGAGGTGGTCGGCCTGCGCAAGGACGGCACGTATTTCCCCATGGAGCTCGCGATCAGCGAGTTCCACCTCGAGGGCCGCGTGCATTTCACCGGCATCGTGCGCGACATCACCGAGCGCAAGCACGCCGAGGAAGCGCTGCGCCAGGCCGAGGAGCAGATGCGCGCGGTGTTCGAGAACGTGATCGACGGCATCATCACCATCGACGGCCGCGGCGAGGTGATCGCGTTCAATCCGGCCGCCGAGCGGCTGTTCGGCTACGACCGCGCCGAAGTGGTCGGGCGCAACATCCGCATGCTGATGCCGGAGCCGTACCGCAGCGAGCACGACGGCTACCTCGCCAACTACGAACGTACCGGCATCGCCAAGGTGATCGGCCAGGGCCGCGAGGTGACCGGCCTGCGCAAGGACGGCAGCACGTTCCCGATGGACGTGGCGGTCAGCGAGTTCCACATCGGCACGCGCCGCTTCTACACCGGCATCGTGCGCGACGTCACCGAGCGCCATCTGCGCGAACAGCGCCAGCTGGTGCGGCTCAACCGGCAGCTCGAACACCGTGTCGCCGAGCGCACCCGCGAGCTGGAGGCGGCGGTGCGCGAGCTGGAGGCGTTCTCCTACTCGGTCTCGCACGACCTGCGCACGCCGCTGCGCGGCATCGCCGGGTTCAGCCGCCTGCTGCTGGAGAGCGAAGCCGAGCGGCTCAGCGCGACCGGCCGCCAGTACCTCGACCGCGTGGTGCAGGGCACGATCCGCATGGGCCGGCTGATCGACGAGCTGCTCAACCTGTCGCGGATCGGCCGCCGCCCGTTGCAACCGGAGCCGCTGGACCTCAGCGCGCTGGCGCACGCCGCGGTCGCCGCGTTGCGCGAGGCCGAGCCGGAGCGGCAGGTCGAGGTGGTGATCGAGCCGGGCATGGTCGCCGAGGGCGATCCCGAGCTGGTCCGGGTGGTGCTCGACAACCTGATCGGCAACGCGTGGAAGTTCACCCGGCAGACGCCGCAGGCGCGCATCGTGGTCGGCAGCGAGCCGGCGCAGCCGCCGACGTTCTACGTACGCGACAACGGCGCGGGTTTCGACATGGCCTACGCCGACAAGCTGTTCGGCGCGTTCCAGCGCCTGCACAGCGACCGCGCGTTCGAAGGCAGCGGCATCGGGCTTGCGACCGTGCGCCGCATCATCGCGCTGCATGGCGGCGAGATCCGCGGCGAGGGCGCGGTCGGCCGCGGTGCGGTGTTCCGCTTCACCCTGCCGCGACCAAGGGGCCACGATGCCTAGGCACATCCTGCTCGTCGAAGACAACCAGGACGACGAGGAACTGACCCGGATCGCATTCGAGCGCGCCAGCATCGGGCATCCGCTCGAGGTCGCGCGCGACGGCGAGGAGGCGCTGGCCGCGCTGCAGCGGCCGGACGGGCTGCTGCCGGCGCTGGTGCTGCTGGACCTGAAGCTGCCGAAGATCGACGGCCTGGAAGTGCTGCAGCGGATGCGCGCCGATCCGCGCACCCGGCTGCTGCCGGTGGTGGTGCTGACGTCCTCGCGCGCGCAGCGCGACATTGCCGAGAGCTACCGGCTGGGCGCGAACAGTTACATCCGCAAGCCGGTCGACTTCGACCAGTTCGTCGCCACCGTGCAGCAGCTGGGACGTTACTGGCTGGCGCTCAACGAGCTGCCGCTGGAGCCGTAGCGGCTTACCAGACCACTTCGGCCATCGAGCAGTTCAGCCCGGAGCCGATGCCGAGCAGGGCGATCCGATTGCCCTTCTTCAGGCGACCCATCTCGCGCAGCTTGGACAGCACGATCGGCACCGACGCCGGGCCGATGTTGCCGTGCTCGCCGAAGATCGTCATGACCTTCTTGGGATCGATGCGGAACGCCTTGAGGAACGCCTGGGTGTGCGCCTTGCTGACCTGATGGATCACGAACTGGTCGAGCTCCTCGACCGCCCAGCCGAGCACGGCCCTGGCGGCGGTGAACGTCTTCTGGCCGAGCTTGAGGCCCTCGATCATCAGCATGCGGCCGTCGGCGATCATGCGGTCGTGGTGCAGGTCGCCGCGGCAGAGCTGGTTCCATTCGGTGGCCGAGCGGGTCACGCCGCCCTTGTAGCGCGGCGCGCCGGGGGCGAGCTCGGCGCGCGCCAGCACCATCGCGGCGGCACCCGAGCCCAGCGTCAGCGTGGCCATCTCGTCGCGGAAGTCCTGCTCGGTGATCTCCGCCCGCGACAGCCGCTCCAGCGTCTTCTCGTAGGCGAGGTCCGCGGTCTCGCCGTCGACCACCAGCGCGTAGTCGATCTCGCCGCGCTCGATCATCCGCCCCGCGATGTCCATGCCGTTGAGGAACGCCAGGCAGGCGTTGGCGACGTCGAAGTTCTGGCAGGTGTCCGGCAGGCGCAGGTTGCCGGCGACGATCGACGCGGTCGACGGCTCCAGGTAGTCGCGGCTGACCGAGGTGTTGACCAGCAGGCCGATGCGGTCGGCCTCGATGCCGGCATCGGCTAGCGCCTTGACCCCGGCGAGGGTGGCGGCATCCGACGCGCGCACCGGGCCGTCCCACAGGCGGCGCTCGCGCACGCCGGCGACTTCCTCCAGCACGTTGTACTTGATGCCGAGCCGGTCCAGCGTCGGCCGCAGCCGCGAGTGGATCTCCTCGGACGTGAGCCGCCGCGGGGCGTCGACGTGGGCCAGACCGGCGATGGCGACGTGTTGGAACAGCATGCGGGGAACCCGGGACACGGAAGCCGGACAGGGTAGCCGGTTCGGCGCCCCAACGCACTCCAGGTTAAGGCCGCGTCAAGCCGGACCGTAGCCTCGGGCGGGGCCCGGGCGACCGCGTTCGGCGCGCCCGAGCGCCGCGATGGCGGCCTCTTCGGAGCCCGGCGCGCTCCAGGTACGCCCGGGTAAACGCGTTCAGCTACGGCCGCAGCGGAACGCGGCGAAGCGCTGCGCGCCGTCCTGCGGCGCGGTCAGCGGCTGGATCGTGTCGGCCTGCAGGCCGGGCGCCTCGTTGCGCGCCAGGGTCTCCAGCTCGTCGCGCACGCGCAGCTCGTTGCGCTCGTAGAAGCCGAGGCTGTCCTTGACCGACACCGCGATCTCGCCGCGCTGCTCGCAGCCGGCCGGCGGCGCACCCTGCGGCAGCACGCGCACCGCGTTGGCGCCGGGCGCCAGCTTGACCCAGACGCAGCCGGTGGCGAGCAGGACGAACGCGGCGGGCAGCAGCCAACGGGACATGGGGCACCTCGAGGAAAACGAATCGCGCGATTCTGCCGGCGGCCGGCCGGCTTGGCGAGCCTACCCGCCGCCGGCGTAGCCGAGCTGGCGCCAGGCCTCGAACACGGTGACCGCCACCGCATTGGACAGGTTCAGACTGCGGCTGTGCGGACGCATCGGCAGCCGCAGGCGCTGCTCGGCCGGCAGCGCATCGAGCACCGCGTCGGGCAGTCCGCGCGTCTCCGGGCCGAACAGGAACGCATCGCCCTCGCGGTAGCGCGGCGCATCGAAGCGCACCCGCCCGCGCGTGCTGAACGCGAACAGCCGCGGCGGCTCGCCACCGTTGGCTGCGCGCAGATGGGCCAGCGCCGCGTCGAGGCCGTCGTGCACCGCGAGCGTGGCGTATTCGTGGTAGTCGAGCCCGGCGCGGCGCAGCTGCTTGTCGTCGAGCGTGAAGCCGAGCGGGCGGATCAGGTGCAGCCGCGCGCCGGTGTTCGCGCACAGGCGGATCGCATTGCCGGTATTGGGCGGGATTTCCGGCTGGTAGAGCAGGACGTCGAACATGGTGGCGGTCGAACGATCAGGCGCCGGCGTGCACGGCACTCACCACGGCTTGCGCTCGCCGGTGCGCTCGAAGAAGCCGCCGCTGTCGGCGAGCGTGAGCCGCTCCAGCGTCGCCAGCATCGCCTGCACCGACTCGGCCGGCGTCAGCGGCGCGCGCTCGCCGCCCATGTCGGTGCGCACCCAGCCGGGGTCGAACGCGAACACCGCGATGTCGCGCTCGCGCAGCGCGTGGCCGAGCTGCATCGTGACCATGTTGAGCGCGGCCTTGGAGACGCAGTAGCTCGGCGTGCCGAAGCGCGTGCTGCCGGCCATCGAACCGAGCCACGAGCTGACGTTGAGCACGCGCGCGCCGGCCGCCAGCCGCGGCGCCAGCGCCTGGGTCAGCAGGAACGGCGCGACCGTGTTGGTGCGCAGCGTCGCGTCCAGGTCCTGCGCGCGCACGCTGCCGAAGCGCTCGCCGGACACCAGCATGCCGGCGTTGTTGATCAGCAGCTCGAGCGTCGCGAACTCCTCCGGCAGCCCCGCCGCGAACGCCGGCAGCGCGTCGGCATCGGCGACGTCGAGTGCGGCGATGCGCAGCTGCTCCGGGTACCCGGCGGCGAGCGCCTGCAGCGCGTCGGCGCGGGCCGGCTCGCGCACGGTGGCGAGCACCCGCTCGCCGCGCGCGAGCAGTTGGCGCACGAATTCCAGACCGAGGCCACGGTTGGCGCCGGTGACGAGGCTGCGTCGCGACATGGTGGGCTCCGGATGGGGACGAAGAGTCTACGCGCCGCCCCCAAAGGCCGCGCGCGCGACCGCGACCAGCATCGCCGCGCCGTCGGTGGCTTCGCGGTCGAGGTCGTAGCCCGCGTAAAGCCGCTCGACCACGAAACCATGCGCGGCCAGCAGGCCGGTCAGGCCCGCGGCGGTGTCGGCATGGACCCGGAAGTGCTCGTGCGCCACCCCCTGCGCGCGTCCGAAGCGTTCGGCCTCGACCGTCCAGGCCACGCCGGTCGAGCCGTCCGGCCCGCGCGTGTAACGGGTGCGGCGGCGGTAGGTGGTGTGCCCGAGCGCGCGCTCCTCGGTGGCCTCGCCCTGCTCGGCCCAGGCGAGCGCGTGCGTGCGCACGTCGACCACCAGCCGCGCGCCGGGCGCCGCATGGCGTGCGACCGCGGCCAGCGCGATCGCGCGTTCGCGCGCGTCGAGCAGCATCAGCACGCTGCGCAGCAGGATCAGGTCGGCGGCGAACGGCTCGGCGAACGTCTCGGGCGGGCCCTCCACCAATGTGACGCGCCGCGCGGCGTCGTCGCCGCGGTTGAGCCGATCCATCGCCAGCGCCGCCAGCACCGGCGACGGCTCGAACGCGAGCACCTCCAGACCGAGCCGTGACAGCATCACCGCCGAGGCGCACAGCCCGGCGCCGAAATCGAGCGCGCGCCGTCGGCCTTGGGCCCAGTGCGCGAAGAAGCGTTGCTCCTCCGCGGTCACGGCCGCATGCGGGCCGAACAGGGCGTAATACCGGCCGGTCTGCTCGTACATCGCGCCTCCGCGTCGTTCACCGATCCTACTGCGCGCCCACCCCACCCAACCAACGGCTGGTGTCGCCCGCGCGGCGACGCGCCTACCATCGGCCGTTCGTCCAGCTTCGACAGGGAGTCCGCATGACCGCCACGTCCGCCCGTTCCGCCCGTCCCCGTGTCGCCGCGCTGGCCGTGGCGCTCGCCGCCGCGCTCGGCGGCGCCGCGTTCGCGCCCGCGCCGGCGTTCGCCGCCGAACCGGCCGCGAGCGTGTCGATCCCCTACGAGGAGTTCACCCTGCCGAACGGCCTGCGGGTGATCGTGCACACCGACCGCAAGGCGCCAGTGGTTGCGGTCAACCTCTGGTACCACGTCGGCAGCAAGAACGAGACGCCGGGCCGCACCGGCTTCGCGCATCTGTTCGAGCACCTGATGTTCCAAGGCAGCGAGAACTACCGCGGCGAATTCTTCGAACCGTTCGAGCTGGTCGGCGCCACCGACCAGAACGGCACCACCAACCAGGACCGCACCAACTACTTCCAGAACGTGCCGACCAGCGCGCTCGATCTCGCGCTGTGGATGGAATCCGACCGCATGGGCCACCTGCTCGGCGCGATCGACCAGAAGACGCTCGACGAGCAGCGCGGCGTGGTGCAGAACGAGAAGCGCCAGGGCGACAACCAGCCGTACGGCCGGCGCATCCTCGGCAAGCTGTTCGAGGCGCTGTATCCGCCGGGCCACCCGTACAGCTGGCAGACCATCGGTTCGATGGCCGATCTCAACGCGGCCACGCTCGACGACGTCAAGACCTGGTTCCGGAGCTGGTACGGCCCGAACAACGCCGTGCTGGTGCTGGCCGGCGACATCGACGTGGCGACCGCGAAGGAAAAGGTCACCCGCTACTTCGGCGACATCCCGGCCAGCGCCACGCTGCCGGACATGAAGACGAACATCCCCAAGCGCACGCAGGACACTCGCGAGGAGGTCGGCGACCGCGTGCCGCAGGAGCGCATCTACCGCGCGTGGGCGGTGGCCGAGACCGGCTCCGACGACGCCACGCTGCTCGGCATCCTCGCCCACATCCTCGGCGGCAGCGCGTCCTCGCGACTCGACGCGCGGCTGGTGCACGGCGACAAGCTCGCCGACAACGTCGGCACCTCGCTGTGGGACAGCGAGATCAGCGGCACGTTCTTCATCACCGCCGACGTCAAGCAGGGCGTGGATGCGCAGAAGGTCGAGGCGATCATCGACGAGGAGCTCAAGCGCCTGGTCGAGCAGGGCCCGAGCGCGGAGGAACTGGAGCAGGCGCGCACCGCGCTGCGCGCGGCGTTCGTGCGCGGCATCGAACGCATCGGCGGCTTCGGCGGCAAGTCCGACGTGCTGGCCGCGTGCGCGGTGTTCGAGCGCAAGCCCGACTGCTACCAGCGCGAGCTCGACGTGCTGCTGCGCGCGACGCCCGCGCAGATTCAGGCGGTCGGCCGCAAATGGCTCGGCCGCGGTTCGCACACGCTGCTGGTGAAGCCGAGCGAGACCCCGGCCGCGGCGCTGCCGGAACGCCAGCTCGCCGCGCCGGCCACGCAGCCGGCCGCGCTGCCGAAGCCCGACCCGCGCTTCAAGACGGTCAAGAGCGATGTCGACCGCAGCAAGGGGCCGCCGATGCCGGAGCGCTATCCGGATCTCAAGTTCCCGCCGCTGCAGCGCGCCACGCTGTCCAACGGCATGCAGGTGGTGCTGGCCGAGCGCCACGAGACGCCGGTGGTGCAGCTGATGCTCGAGTTCCCCGGTGGCTACACCGCCGACGTCGGCAAGAAGCTCGGCACCGCCAGCTTCACCATGGCGATGCTCGACGAGGGCGCGGGCGAGCTGAGCGCACTGGAACTGGCCGCGCGGCGCGAGGCGCTCGGTGCCGAGATCGGCGCCGGCGCTGGTCTGGACAGTGCGTCGGTCACGCTGTCGGCGCTGACCGACAAGCTGGGGCCGTCGCTCGACCTGTTCGCCGACGTGGTGCGCCGCCCGCGCTTCGACGCCGCCGAGATGGAGCGCGTGCGTGCGCAGTGGATCGCCGGCATCAAGCAGGAGAAGGCGCGTCCGCAGACGGCGGCATTGCGCGTGCTGCCGCCGTTGCTGTACGGCGCCGGCCACCCGTATGCGATTCCGTTCACCGGCTCGGGCACCGAAGAATCGATTGCCTCGTTGACCCGCGCCGATCTGCTCGACTTCCACCGCAACTGGCTACAGCCGGACAAGGCACGGATCATCGTGGTCGGCGACACCACGCTGGAGCAGATCGTGCCGCTGCTGGAGAAGCGCTTCGGCGACTGGACCACGCCGGCGGACGCGCCGAAGCTGCCGCAGGTGACCGAAGCCGCGCGACCGAACGGCAACCGTGTGTTCCTGGTCGACCAGCCCGGCGCGATCCAGACCAACATCTATGTCGCGCAGCTGATCCCGCCGACCGGGCACGACAAGACGATCGACTTCGACTTCGCCAACGGCGTGCTCGGCGGCGAGTTCAGCTCGCGGCTCAACATGAACCTGCGCGAGCAGAAGCACTGGGCGTACGGCTCCTACAGCAGCGCCACCAACGCGCTCGGCCAGCGGCCGTGGATCGCCGCGGCGGCGGTGCAGGCCGACAAGACGGTGGAGTCGATCGGCGAGCTGAAGAAGGAGATCGCCGCGTTCGCGTCGGGCGAGAAGCCGGCCACGCCGCAGGAAGTCGACAAGATCCGCGCCAGCAACACGCTCAGCCTGCCGGGCAGCTTCGAGACCGGCTCGGCGGTGCTCGGCCTGATCGCGGCCAACCTGCGTTACGGGCGCCCGGACGACTACATCCTGCGTTACAAGGCGCGCAACGAGGCGATGACGCCGCAGGACGCGCAAGCCGCGGCGAAGACGCTCGATCCGAACGCGCTCACCTGGGTGGTGGTCGGCGATCTCAAGACGATCGAGCAGCCGGTGCGCGCGCTCAAGCTCGGCGAGGTCAAGGTGGTCGACGCCGACGGCAAGCCGGTCGCGAAGTAAATCCGGTGCAGACGCCACGCCACGCCCCGCAACGGGGCGTGGCGGCACGCGCGTGTCCGGTTGCCTGCAGTGCGGCGCGCGCGCGGGCGCGCGGTGCTCGCTGAATCGCGTGCAACGACACGCAACGAAAACTTTACGAAGTTCAGGGCGCGTTTCGGGCGCGCGCCGATACTCGCGGTCACGCATCGCGCCCTGCGCGACGCGGTCCCCCACAACAAGGACAAAGGCTATCCCATGAAGAAGACCGCATTGGCATTCGCCCTGGCCGCTGCCCTTCCGTTCGCCGCGCAGGCGGCCGAAGGCGTTTCCTATTCCTACGTCGAGGGCGGCTACGCTGCCACCGAACTCGACGACAGCAACATCGATGCCGACGGCTGGGCGGTGAACGGCTCGGCCGCGGTCGCGCCCAACTTCCATGTGTTCGGCGGCTTCAGCAAGCAGGAGATCGACGACACCAACATCGACTTCGACCAGTGGCGCGTCGGCGTCGGCTACAACCACGAGCTCAACCCGAAGCTCGACCTGCTGACCCGCGTGGCCTACGAGAACTTCGATGCCGGCGGCGGCCTGGACTTCGACGGCTACAGCGTGGAAGCCGGCGTGCGCGGTGCGTTCACCTCGAACTTCGAGGGCTACGCGCTGGCCGGGTACGAGGATTACGAGGACTTCGACGGCGACTTCTACGGCAAGCTCGGCGCGCAGGTGAAGTTCAACCCGACCTGGGGCCTCACCGGCGAGGTCAAGATCGCCGACGACGACACCCAGTGGTTCGTCGGTCCGCGCATCAGCTTCTGAGGCTCGCGCGGTAGACCGAGAAGCCCGGCTCCGGCCGGGCTTTTTTTGCGCCCGCGCGCCGCGCCTTGCGCCCTGCTGAACGGAGCGTGCGTTGTCCCTACTCAGGTTCGTGAAGGTGTTGTTAAAGTGCGCGCCGCTTTGCGAGAAGCGTTCCCCCATCCGTTTGAGGTATCCCCAATGAAGAAGAAGCATCTCGTGCTCGCGCTGGCGCTCGCCGCCGCCCCGTTCGCCGCGTCCGCGGCCGACCTGAGCTACACCTACGTCGAGGGCGGCTACACCCGTCTCGACACCGACGAGGATGCCGGCGACTTCGAGTTCGACGGCGGCCAGATCCGCGGCTCGGTCGCGATCGCCGACGCGTTCTACCTGCACGGCAGCTACGGCCGGGTCAGCGAGGACGTGCTCGGCACGGACGTCGACGTCGACGACGCGCAGATCGGCGTCGGCTACCGCCTCGCCATGGGCGAGCGCGCCGACTTCATCGCCGAGCTGGCCTACGTGCGCCAGGAAGTCGACATCGACGGCTTCGGCGACGAGACGATCGACGGCGGCCGCGCCAGCGTCGGCGTGCGCGGTGCGATCAACGATCGCCTGGAAGGCTATGCCAAGGTCAACTACGTGGACGGCGGCGACTTCGACGGCGACTTCTCCGGCACGCTCGGCGCGCTGGTGAAGTTCAACCCGACCTGGGGCCTGGTGGCCGAGGTCGAGGGCGACAACGACGCCCGCCGCTACCTGGTCGGCGTGCGCGCGAGCTTCTGATCCACGCGTGCGGAAACGAAAAAGCCCGGCTCCGGCCGGGCTTTTTCGTTTCCGCCATCGGCCGCGCTCAGCCGAACAGGTCGACCGGGTATTCCGGCTTCTGCTGCCGCGCCAGCAACTGGCGCAGGCCGTCGGCGGGCGTGATCTCGCCGTGCAGCACCGCGCGCACCGCGTAGGCGATCGGCAATTCGACGCGGTGGCGCTCGCCCTGGCGCATGACCTCGTCGGCGGTCTGCACCGATTCGATCACCTGGCCGATCTCGCGCACCGCCTCGGCGATCGACTGGCCGCGGCCCAGCGCGAGCCCGAGCCGGCGGTTGCGCGAGAGGTCGCCGGTGCAGGTCAGCACCAGGTCGCCGAGCCCGGCCAGGCCCATCAGCGTCTCCGGCTGGCCGCCGATCGCGTGATTGAGCCGCAGCATCTCGTTGAGCCCGCGGGTGATCAGGCCGGCGCGTGCGTTGAGCCCGAGCTGCATGCCGTCGGCGACGCCGGTGGCGACCGCAAGCACGTTCTTCATCGCCCCGCCCAGTTCGGCGCCGAGCATGTCCTCGCCGGTGTAGGCGCGGAACGTCGCGCCGTGCAGCAGCGCGGCGACCGCCTGCGCGAACGCGGCGGTGTCGGAGTGCACGGTGACCGCGGTCGGCAGCCCGAGCGCGACTTCCTTCGCGAACGACGGCCCGGTGACCACGGCGAGCGGCACCTGCGCGCCGAGCACGTCGCGGGCGAGCTCGTGCAGAAAGCGTCCGCTGCCGGGCTCGAAGCCCTTGGTCGCCCACGCCACGCCGGCGGCGGCCGGGCGCAGCGGCGCCATCGCGCGCAGGGTTTCGCCGAACGCGTGCGACGGCACCACCACCAGCACGAGGCCGGCACCGGCGAGCGCGTCGGCGAGATCGGTGGTGGCGCGCAGCGGCGCCGGCAACGGAATGCCGGGGAGGTAGCGCGGATTTTCGTGCTGCGCGTTGATCGCCGCGACCGTGTCGGGGTCGCGGCCCCAGAGTACGGCTGGAAGGCCGTTGCGGACGATCAGCGCGGCCAGCGCGGTGCCCCAGGAGCCCGCGCCGAGCACGGCGACGGGCGTCGGGGCGCCGAGGCGGTCGGCGTCCATCGCGGGATCAGGCGCTGCCTGCGACCTCGGAATCGGCCAGGCCGCCCTGCGACTGCTGGGCCTGGCGCTGGCGCAGGCTCTCGGCGTACAGCGCCTCGAAGTTGATCGGCTGCAACAGGAACGGCGGGAAGCCGCCGGCCTGGACCAGGTCGCTGATCAGCTGGCGCGCGTACGGGTACAGCACGTTCGGGCACTGGGTGCCGAGCAGCACGTCGGCGGTCTGCGCATCGAAGCCGACCAGGCCGAACACGCCGGCCTGCTTCACTTCGGCCAGGTACACGGTCTTCTCGCCGATCGCGCAGCTGAGCGTGATGCCCAGCACCACTTCATACGCCTGCTCGTTGAGGCGCTGCACGCTCTGCTGCAGGTTCATCTGCAGCTGCGGCTGGCCGGCCTCGTTGAACACCGCCGGCGCGCCCGGGACCTCGAAGGAGACGTCCTTGACGTACAGCTTCTCGACGGTGAACGCCGGACCCGCGGCCTGCGCGGTATCGACGGGGGCGGCGCCATTGACGGTTTCGTCGGACATCTCACAACTCCAAAGGGTGGATCAGGCGGAAAGGCCGGCGATTATGGCATGGCGGGCGGACGCGGCCGGTCGCGCCGCGCGGCCGGCTCAGGCGCGGCCCTTCACCAGCGGCAGATCGGCCTGCTGCCATGCGAGGATGCCGCCGTCGAGCCAGTAGACGCGCGCGAAGCCGGCCTTCTTCAGCTTCTTGGCGGCGTCCGCGGAGGCCTGGCCGCTGCGGCAGACCAGCACCACCGGACGCTCCTTCGCACCGGCGACCGGCTTCTTGTCCGGATCGAACTGGCTCGGCGGTACCGACTTGCTGCCGGCGATGTGGCCACGCTCGAAGTCGGCGGCCGCAGACAGATCCACCACCAGCGCGTCCTCGCGGTTGATCAGCGCGGTGAGCTCGGCCGGGCGCAGCGCGATGTAGCCGCGGAACAGGCGCGCGATCTCGGTGTAGACGATGGCGAGGGTGAGGCCGACGAACGCCAGCGACAGGTAGGGGTGGCGTTCGGCGAACGCGATCAGCTCGGGAAGGCTCACGTCGGGACCGGTGGACGGTGGGGCGGCGATTGTAGCCGGCCGCTCACGGCTCGCCCCACAGATCCGGCAGGCCGTCCTCGATCCACCACGCCTTCGCCTCGCGGTCCCAGCGCCAGCGCTCGCGGTAGCGCACCGTGCGCTCGGCCAGCGTGTGGCGGTTGATCACGCCGATCTCGATCTCGCGCAGCGCGGTTTCCTTGTCCGGGCGCTGGCTGCCCAGCTCGCGATAGGCGGAGATCTGCACCTGCTTGTAGCGCTCCAGTTCGAGCGCGGTCAGCGGATGCGCGTCGCGGTGGCGCGGGTCGACCAGGTTCCACGCACCCTCGAAGTCGCCCCAGCGGATCGCCGCCGACCACGCGTACTGCGCGGCATTGAGCTTGTCGTTGCGGCTGCCGGCGGCGCTGGCACAGCCGCTGGCGAACGCGGCGAGCAGCAGCAGCACGAAGGCAAGGGCGCGGCGGGCGGTGGGCATCGCGGTGCTCCGGTCGGGGACGGCTCAGCCTACTGCGTCGGCGCGCCGCAGCGCCGCGAACCGCGCCACCGATTCGGTCGCGACCGTGCCGTCGGCGCACAGCGCGCGCGCGTGGACCTCGATGCGCGCGCGGCCGCGGGTGTCGAACGTCGCCAGGAACTCCGGCCACGCCGCCGGCGCGGCGAGCGCCGCCTCCACCCGCAGGTCGTCGTACAACGGGGCGAGGTAGCGGAGCTGCGAATCGGCGACGTAGACGTCGGCAGCGCGGCCGGCGTCCTCCAGCTTCAGGGTGAGCAGGCCCCAGCCGGCCAGCGTCATCATCGAGGCGAGGCTGCCGCCGAACGCGCAGCCCTTGTCGTTGACGTGCAGCGCGAGCGGCGCGCTCAGGCGCAGGATGCGGCCGTCGCAGCCGTCCACGCGCAGCTGCAGCGCCGCCACCGGCGGCATCGCGTCGAAATGGTGTTGGAGCCGCGCGAGCGCGGCATCGTGCAGGGCGGTCATCGGATTCCGGGGGCAGGAGCGCTGTGCGAAGCTGGCGCCATGGCCGGGCGCGCGACCCCGCGATGGTACGTGATCTCGTTGCGGCCGCAGGGCGAGCACGCGCCGCTGCGGCGGGCGGCCGCGCGCGCCGGCGCCGGGGTGATCGCGCTGTCGCCGTGGCGGCTGCTCGCGTGCGCCGATGCCGCCACCGTGCGTGCGCTCGATGCTGCGCTCGACTGCGAGCGCGTGCTGTTCACCAGCCCCGCCGCGGTGCGGGCGGCCGCGCGCCTGCGACCGCTGCGCGCGCGGGCCGAGCAGGCCTGGTGCGCGGTCGGCACCGGCACCGCCGCCGCGTTGCGGCGCGCCGGGATCGCGCGCGTGCAGGTGCCCGAACGGATGGACAGCGAGGGCCTGCTCGCGCTGCCGGCGCTGAGCGACGTGCACGGCTGCACGGTCGGGCTGGTGACCGCGCCGGGCGGGCGCAATCTGCTGGCGCCCGCGCTGCGCGCGGCCGGGGCCGAAGTGCAGCGCGCCGACGTCTACCGGCGCGAGCCGGTCGCGCCGTCAGCGCGCGCGCTGGCGCGCCTGGATGCGCTCGACGCGCCGGCGGTGCTGGCGGTGTCCAGCGGCGAGGCGCTGCGCACGCTGCTGGCGGCGTTGCCGGCGGCACGCGCCGATCGCCTGCGCGCGCTGCCGGTGGCGGTGGCGAGCGCGCGGCTGGAGGCGCTCGCCTCCGCGCTCGGGTTTGCCGAGGTGCGCCGCGCGCGCGGCCCGCGTCC
>DASQMI010000066.1:0-46957 GCA_035645555.1 Lysobacter sp.
AAACCGCCGAGAAGCGCGTGCGCAAGGCACGCGTGCACCAGCGCGACGACGCCACCGGCGCCGACGTTCCGCCCCCTGCCATGGCCGACAACGCCCCCTCCGCCCCCGAGCGCTCCGCGCCGGCCGGCGACGGCGGCGACGCCGGCCCGGGTGCCGGCGCGACCGACGGCGGCAACGGCGGCGGCCAGCCGCGCGACGGCGGCTTCGAAGGCGGCCACCGCAACCGCCGCGAGCGCTTCCGCAACCGCCGCAACCGCTTCCGCGACCGCGACGGCATGCCGGAAGACGGCGGCGACGGCGCGCAGCAGCACCAGCAGCGTCAGCAGATGCCGCAGGTGCCGGAAGGCTTCCCGCAGTACTCGCTCGGCGACCTCAAGCGGATGCCAACGCCGAAACTGCTGGAGATCGCCGACCAGCTGAGCATCCACGAGGGCGTGGCGCGCGCGCGCAAGCAGGACGTGATCTTCGCCCTGCTGAAGGTGCTGACCCGGCACGGCGAAGGCGTCGCCGCCGACGGCGTGCTGGAAATCCTGCCGGACGGCTACGGCTTCCTGCGCGCCGCCGAGGCCAGCTACCTGGCCGGCCCCGACGACGTCTACATCTCGCCCAGCCAGATCCGCCGCTTCAACCTGCGCACCGGCGACCACCTGTCCGGCCGCATCCGCTGGCCGAAAGACGGCGAACGCTATTTCGCGCTCGCGGTGGTCGACACCATCAACGGCGAGCCGCTGGAGGCGTCGAAGAACAAGGTCCTGTTCGAGAACCTCACTCCGCTGTTCCCGCGCCGCAAGTTCAAGCTGGAGCGCGGCGACGGTTCGACCGAGGACATCACCGGCCGCATCCTCGACCTGATGGCGCCGCAGGGCAAAGGCCAGCGCGCGCTGATCGTTTCGCCGCCGAAGGCCGGCAAGACGATGATGATGCAGCAGGTGGCCACCGCCATCACCACCAACCATCCGGACGTGCACCTGATCGTGCTGCTGATCGACGAACGTCCGGAGGAAGTGACCGAGATGCAGCGCACCGTGCGCGCCGAGGTCATCAGCTCGACGTTCGACGAGCCGGCCGCGCGCCACGTGCAGGTCGCGGAGATGGTGATCGAGCGCGCCAAGCGCCTGGTCGAGCACAAGAAGGACGTGGTGATCCTGCTCGACTCGATCACCCGCCTCGCCCGCGCCTACAACAACGTGGTGCCGAGCTCCGGCAAGGTGCTGACCGGTGGCGTGGACGCCAACGCGCTGCATCGCCCGAAGCGCTTCTTCGGCGCCGCGCGGAACGTCGAGGAAGGCGGCTCGTTGACCATCATCGCCACCGCGCTGATCGACACCGGCAGCAAGATGGACGAGGTGATCTACGAGGAGTTCAAGGGCACCGGCAACTCGGAAGTGCACCTGGACCGCCGCATCGCCGAGAAGCGCGTCTATCCGGCTATCAACATCAACCGCTCCGGCACCCGCCGCGAGGACCTGCTGATCGAGCCGGAGCTGCTGCAGAAGATCTGGATCCTGCGCAAGCTGCTGCACGGCATGGACGAGATCGGCGCGATGGAGTTCCTGCTCGACAAGATGAAGAACACCAAGTCGAACGACGAGTTCTTCTCTTCGATGAAGCGCTGAGCTGCATCAAGCGCGCAAAGAAGAACGCCCCGCACTGCGGGGCGTTTTTCGTAGCGGTGCCCTGCGCTACGCCGGCACGCGGGGCCCCGATTCCAGCGACTCGGCGACCACGGCGTGGTTGCGGCCGAGGCGCTTGGCGCGATACATCGCCGCATCCGCACGCGCCAGCCACTGCGCGACCGCCTCGTTGGGTTTCAGGACGGCGGCGCCGATGGATACCGTGATCGCCTCGCCGTGCACCTGCAGCCGGGCCTCCACGGTGGTGCGCAGCGCCTCGAGGAGATCGGCCAGCACGGCGCCGTCGGTGCCGGGCAGCAGCAGCACGAACTCCTCGCCGCCATAGCGGAAGATGCGGTCGCTGGCACGGCAGCGCGACTGCAGCAGATCGGCGAACTGCACCAGCAGCTGGTCGCCGGTCTTGTGGCCGTAGGCGTCGTTGACGCGCTTAAAGTGGTCGATGTCGATCACCGCCAACGCCACCGGGAGCTGGTGACGAGGGAACGTCTCGGCCGCCCGCGCGAGCTCCTGCTCCATCGCATGGCGGTTGTGCAGTCCGGTCAGCGCGTCGTGGATGGCGAGCGCCTCCAGCCGCAGCCGCTGGCTCTGGGTACGGTGAGCGAAGATGTAGGCGAACAGGCTGATCAGCGCGGAGGTGACCACGAACACCGCACGCGCGATGCCCGAGTCGAGCGCCTCGGCGCCACCAGCCACCAGTGCTACCAGCAATCCGGCCGACAGCAGCGCCATTCCGCGCGGCACGATCAGGAAGTTCGCCACCAGCGCCGGATACGCCCACAGCACCCCGGGCAGGCCGATGTGCATGGCGATGAACGCGCAGCCGGCGGTGTTGGTGATCGAGGTGACCACCGCGGCGCGCTCAGTGCTGCCGCCGCGCCAGATGTAGGCCATGTTGGCGCACAGGCCGAGCACCAGGGCGGAGTCGACCACTGCGGCCAGCCATTCGCCGCGCACCAGGCGGTAGATCGCGAACGGTCCGATGCCGAGCACGCCGAGCACGCCGAACAGCGTCAGGATCGCGAAGTGGTAATCGGTTCGGAGCCGCTGTACGGACATGCCCACCTTCTTGGTGCGGCGCCTTGCAGCCACCGCGACCCGCACTCAGTCGGGTCATGCGGGGAATTAGCGGTCACCGGCGGCCAGGCTTGAGCGACCTGGGTGTTTTCCCCCCAGTGCTGTCGCAGCAGGCAGGTAGACTCGGGCGACTCCGGAGGAATCGCATGCACGGCGGCGGACTCGAATTGGCGCTGGTGTTCCTGCTGGCCGCGGTGGTCGCGGTACCGGTGTTCCGCCGCTTCGGGCTCGGCGCGGTGCTGGGCTACCTGACCGCCGGGGTCGCGCTCGGCCCGCACGGGCTGGGCGTGGTGCGCGACGCCGCGCCGGTGCTGTCGGCGTCCGAGATCGGCGTGGTGATGCTGCTGTTCGTGATTGGCCTGGAGCTGTCGCCTTCGCGGCTGAAGGTGATGCGCCGGCCGGTGTTCGGGGTTGGCAGCCTGCAGGTCGCGCTGACCGCCACCGTGCTGGCGCTGCTGGCCGCTCAGCTCGGCGGGCTGGGCTGGAAGCCGGCGCTGGTGATCGGCGTCGGGCTCGCGCTGTCTTCGACCGCGGTCGGCCTGCAGCTGCTGTCCGAACGCAAGGCGCTCACCTCCGATCACGGGCGGCTGGCGTTCGCGATCCTGCTGTTCCAGGACCTGGCGGCGATTCCGCTGCTCGCGGCGATTCCGCTACTGGGGCAAGCATCGGCGGCCGACACCGGCCTGTCGTGGCTGGCGGTGGCAAAGGCGGTCGGTGCGATTGCCGCGGTCGTGCTCGGCGGGCGTGTGCTGCTGCGCCAGCTGTTCCGCGTCGTCGCGCGCACGCAGATGCCTGAGGTGTTCACCGGCGCGGCGCTGCTGACCGTGCTCGGCGCCGCGTGGCTGATGCAGAAAGCCGGGCTGTCCGCCGGCCTCGGTGCGTTCCTCGCCGGCGTGCTGCTGGCCGATTCGGAATTCCGCCACGAGCTGGAAGCGCAGATCGATCCATTCAAGGGCCTGCTGCTCGGGCTGTTCTTCATCGCGGTCGGCATGAGCATCGACCTCGCGCGCGTGGCCGCCGAGCCCGCGCAGGTGGCCGCGCTGGTGGCGGTGATGATGGCGGTGAAGTTCGCGCTGCTGGTCGCGCTCGGCCGCCGCCCCGGCGGGCTCGACCGCGCCGAGGCGCTGCGACTGGCCGCGGTGCTCGCGCTCGGCGGCGAGTTCGCGTTCGTGGTGTTCGCCGAAGCCGCGCGCGCCGGGCTGCTCGACGGCGCGCTGCGCGACCGGCTGGTCGCCGCGGTGGGCCTATCGATGGCGCTCACCCCGCCGCTGCTGATCGCGCTCAACGCGCTGCTCGGCCGCACCCGGCCGCGCCCGGCGCGCGCGTACGACGCGATCCCCGACGGCCATCCGCAGGTGCTGATCGCAGGCTTCGGCCGCTTCGGGCAGATCGTGGCACGCCTGCTCGCCGCGCAGAAGACGCCGTTCATCGCCATCGAGCACAACGCCGAGCAGGTGGATTTCGTGCGCCGTTTCGGCAACCCGGTCTACTACGGCGACCCGGCGCGCCCGGACCTGCTGCGCTCGGCCGGTGCCGCGCACGTGCGCGTGTTCGTGGTCGCGGTCGACGACCCGGAGGCGAACCTGCGGGTGGTGCGCACGGTGCGCCGGCTGTATCCGCAGGCGACCGTGTTCGCACGCGCCCGCGACCGCCGCCACGCCTGGGCGCTGATGGACCTCGGCGCGAAGGCGATCCGCGAGACGTTCCACTCCAGCCTGACGTTGGGCGAGCAGGTGCTGGTCGCGCTCGGGCTGACGCCGGAACTGGCGCACGCGCGCGCCCGGCGCTTCGCCGAGCACGACGAACGCGTGCTCAACGCGCAGTACCTGGTGCACGACGACGAGGATGCACTGCTGCAGAGCGCCAAGGATGCGCGCCGCGAGCTGGAGCAGCTGTTCGAGGCCGATCAGGGCGAGGGCGTGCTCGGCGACATCGCGGCCGCACCGCCGGCGCGCGAGGCCTGAGCGCTCAGCGCGGATCGCGCAGGAAGCGCGCCATCGACAGCTGGCTGTCGGGCGAGGCCGGCACGAACTCGGCGGCGATGTCGACGAAGCCGCGCATGGTGGCGATGTCGCGGGGCGTACGGTTGAGGGTATCGCGCAGGTTCGGGTCGGCGCCGGCGCGCAGCAGGCGCTGCACCACCCGCAGCAGGCCGTGCAGCGCGGCCAGATGCAACGGGCCGAAGCCGCGCGGATCCTGCGCGTCGAGCCGGACTTCCTGGTCGAGCAGCAGCTCGATGCCGGCGATCAGCACGTCCTCGTCGGCCGCCGAGCCCGGCTCGGCACGCGCGCCCAGCAGAAGCAGCAGCGGCGTGGCGCCGGCGGCCGGCCGGTCCGGTTCGGCGCCGGCCAACAGCAGCGTGTCGAGCAGCGCGACCAGGCGCGCGCGGTCGCGCGCGCCGAAGCCGTACATCGCCGCGCAGTGCAGCGCACTGCGCCCCTGCGCGTCCTCGGCGTGGACGTCGGCGCCGGCAGCGAGCAGGCGCGCGGCGACGTCGGTGAGGCCGAGCGCGCTGGCCACCATCAGCGCGGTGAGCTCGCCGGGCAGGCGCTGCTCGAGCGGCGCGCCGGCGCGCAGCAGGCGCTCGACCACGTCGAGGTGACGCATGCTGACCGCCGCCGACAGCGGCGTGGCGCCGGAATGCGCGGCCAGCGTGAGGTCGGCGTCGCGCGCGAGCAGCAGCTCGACCACGTCGCGATGGCCGCCGCCGGCGGCGCGCAGCAGCGCGGTGCAGCCCTGCGCATCGGTGGCGTCGACCGGCAGGCCGAGCGCGAGCAGGCGGCGGAGCGCGTCGGCATCGCCATGCATCGCTGCAGCCGGCAGGTCGGACGCGCGCAGCGGGCGCCGCGGCAGCGGCCAGCCGCGCCAGTCGAGCCAGTCGGCGATGTCGCGGCGGCCGCTCGCGAGCGCCACGCCGAGCGGCGTCTGGCCGTCGGCGGCCCGCGTGTCCGGGTTCGCGCCGTGCGCGATCAGCGCCTTCACCAGCGCCTCGCGACCGAGCGCGGCGGCCAGGTGCAGCGCGCTCATGCCGCGGCTGTCGCGCACGTCGAGCGCGACCCCGAGCGCGATCAGGCGCAGCGCCAGCGGCTGCCAGTCGAGCCGGATCGCGAGCGTGAGCGGCGGGTCGCCGCCGGCGCTGGGCGCGAACGGATCGGCGCCGCGGTCGAGCAGGGCGAACGCGCAGCGCTGCAACGCACGCGCATCGCCCAGACCGTGCACGCGCAGGCAGGCGGCGAGGAAGCGCGCCAGTCCGCCGCGACCGGCCGGCGAAGCGCCGCGCGCGAGCAGCAGCTCGATTTCGGCCAGTGCCGCCGGGCCGCGATCGAGCAGCACGAACAGCGGGGTGTCGCCGTGCGGATCGCGCACGTCGAGGTCGGCGCCGTGGCGCAGCAGCCAGACGATCGCGTCGGGCGCGGCGAGAATCTCCGCCTCGTGCAGCAGCGCGTCGAGCTCACCGGGCGCAAGCAGCGGGAGCAGCCGCTCCAGTCCGGCGAAACGGCCGTCGAGGAGCGCGTCGCGCAGCACCGCGATCGGCGCGCGGTCCGGCGGCGGCAGCTCGTCGAACTCGCCGCTGACGCTGGCCGGTAGGCCGTAGTCGCGATCGAGCGCGGCGACCAGCGACCAGCGCCCGGCTTCGGCGGCGCGATCGAGCGCGCGACGCTCCTCGCCGTCGCGCCGCTGCGGATCCAGTCCGAGCTCGACCAGCCGATGCAGCAGTGCCGGCGTGGCGCGTTCGGCCAGCGCGGCGAGCATCAGCGCGTCGCGGCCGTCGGCGTCATGCGCGAGCAGCAGCGCCTCGCCGTCGCGCGCGGTGGCGAGCAGCGTCTCGATCACCGCCAGATGGCCGCCGCGCGCGGCATCGAGCAGCGCGTTGCGACCGGCGTCATCGCGCAGCGCGGGATCGGCGCCGGCGGCGAGCAACGCCTCGACGATCTCGACATGGCCGGCGTAGGCGGCCTCGTGCACCGCAGTGCGGCCGTGGCGGCCGCGCGCGTCCACTTTCGCCTTGTGTTTGAGCAGCAGCTGCACGCCGGCGGCATCGTCCTCCTCGCCGCCGGCCGCGGCCAGCAGCGCCGGCTGGCCGTCGCGCGGTTCCGGGCGCGCGCCGCGTTCGAGCAGGAAGCGCGCCAGCCGCCAGTTGCCGCTGGCACAGGCGATGCCGAGCGGGGTGAAGCCGTCCTGGTTGAGCGCGTCCAGCTCGGCCGCGGCATCCAGCAGCAGCGCGGCAACGCCCGGATCGGTGCTGCGCGCGGCGTGGTGCAGCGGCGTGTTGCCGTCGCCGTCGACCGCGCGCGGATCGGCGCCGTTGGCAAGCAGCGTCATCACCGCTTCCGGGCGGCCGTGCCAGCTGTCGCGGGTGGCCGCCAGCAGCGGCGTCAGGCCCGCCTCGGTGCGGTTGAGATCGACGCCGCGCGCGATCAGCGCGCGCAGCAGGCGCAGGTCAGGCAGCACGGCGGCCAGCGCGACCAGCCCGCGCTGGTCACGCTCGTCGCGCGGCGGCGGCGCATGCGGATCGGCGCCGAGTTCGAGCAGCTCAAGCGCACGGTCGACCCGCCCGCTGCGCGCGGCCTGGTACAGCTGCGGCTCCAGCGGCGCGTCGGCGACCGGCGCTTCCGGCGCCGCCTCGGGCGCAGCGAACACCGGCCATGCGCGCGGGCGTTCGCGTGCCGGCACGATGCGCGCAAGCCCGGCGTACAGCACCGGCGGCAGCAGCGCCAGCAGTGCAGTCACCGCCCAACGCGCAGCCCCGGCGAGCAGCCCCGGCCACGCAAGCGCGACGATCGCCGCGAGCGGCAGCGCCACCAGCAGCGCGGCCAGTAGCCCGCGCCACGGCGTCACGTCGAGCTCGCGCAGACGCGCCCACTGCGCGCGCAGCGCGCCGCCCGCGCCGGCCTGCGCCTGCCACAGCGGCCAGCTGCGCCACAGCGCGAGCAGCAGCAGCGCGAACGTCGCGCTCAGCCCGAGCGCGCCGGCGAGCGAACCGCGCCGCTGCAACTCGGCCAGCGGCCCCGCCGCCAGCAGCAGCGCACCGCCCGCGGCGAGCGCGAACAGCGCGCAGGCCGCCGGCGCATCGCGGCGCCAGTCGACGCGACTGCCGCGCCAGCCGCGCTGCGCGAGCAGGTGCAGCGGCTGCGCCAGCAACGCACCGAGCGCGCCCCACGGCGCCGGCCCGGCCAGCAGGGTCAGCACGACCGCAGCGGCGGATGCCGCGCCGAACCGGAGCCGGTCGGGGCGGGACTCAGGCATCGGGGCGGCGCAGCTCCGGCTGCGGAGGGAACTGGATGTGGAAGCCGCGCTCGGCCAGGTTGGTGCGCACCACCGCCGGGTCGCTCTGCGCCAGCCGGCGCTGCGGCGTCAGCTCGAGCTCCATCAGGAAATGCAACGCGCCGAGCTGGCCGCGCAGCGGCTCCGGCAGCCGCGCGAAATCGTCGCGCGCAGCGAGAAAGACGTAAGTGTCGGCCTTGCGCAGGCTCTTGTAGACGTAGGCGTGCATGGACGGCGGATCGGCCTTGTGCCGGGATTGTGCGGGAAAGCCGCCGTCGACGGAACCGCGCGCATGAATGCGCGCGTCTTCACGCGCTCAGTGGTAGCCGGCGTCCGCGGCGACCTTGCCGCGGAACACCCGGTACGACCACCACGTGTAGCCCAGGATCATCGGCAGCAACACGACCAGGCCGGCCAGCACGAAGCCCTGCGACGACGGCGGCGACGCCGCCTCCCAGATCGTCAGCGCCGGCGGCACGATGTTCGGCCAGATGCCGACCACCAGCCCGGCGAAGCCGAGCGCGAAGAAGCCGAGCGTCAACAGGAACGGCGCCGCGTCGCGGCCCTCGTGCATCGCCGCGCGCCACAACGCGTACGCGTTCGCCAGAGCCAGCAGCGGCACCGGCGCCAGCCACAGGAAATTGGTGCCTTCGAACCAGCGCGCCATGATCCGCGAGTCGAGGAACGGCAGCCACGCGCTGACCAGCCCCATGAACGCCACCACCACCAGCACCAGCGGCCGGGTCAGCCAGCGCGCGGTGGTCTGCAGCGCGCCCTCGGTCTTGAGGATGAGCCAGCTGGAGCCGAGCAGCGCGTAGCCGAACACCACCGCGACCCCGGTCAACATCGAAAACGGACTGAACCAGTCGAACGCGCCGCCGACGTACTTGCCCTCCTGCAGCGGCATGCCTTCGACCAGCGCGCCGAGGATCACACCCTGCGCGAACGCGGCGAGCATCGAGCCGAGCGCGAACGCCGCGCCCCACGCCGGCTTGCCGCGCACGGCCTTGAAGCGGAACTCGAACGCCACACCGCGGAAGATCAGTGCGATCACCATCAGCAGCACCGGCAGGTACAGCGCCGAGAGCACCAGCGCGTACGCCTTCGGAAACGCGGCGAGCAGCCCGGCGCCGCCGAGCACCAGCCAGGTCTCGTTGCCATCCCAGATCGGCGCGGCCGTGTTCATCATGTGGTCGAGCTGGTGCTCGTCCTCGGCGAACGGCGCCAGGATCCCGAGCCCGAGCACGAAGCCGTCGAGCAGGACGTACATCAGCACGCCGAAGCCGATCACCCCGAACCAGATCACCGGCAGCACGGTGTCCAGACTCATGGCCGGCCCTCCGCGAAGTCGTCCGCGCCCTCGCCGTCCAGCCGCGTCTCCGGCACCGACAGCGGCCGCATCGGTGTGCGTCCGCCGGCCTCGGTGTGCGGCGCGGGCTCGTGCGGCAGCGGACCCTTGCGCACCAGCCGCAGCAGGTACCAGCTGCCGGCGCCGAACACGATCGCGTACACCACCACGAACACGACCAGCGACGCCAGCACGCTGCCGTAGGGCAGCGCGGGGGTCACCGCGTCGGCCGTGCGCACCAGCCCGTACACCACCCACGGCTGGCGGCCGATCTCGGTGGTGTACCAGCCGGCGAGGATGGCGACGAACCCGGCGAACGTCATCGCGCGCCAGCCCGCCAGCACGGCGCGCGCACGGCCGTCGAACAGCCGTCCGCGCCGCCACGCCCACAGCGACGCGAGGGTCAGCAGCAGCATCAGCACGCCGATGCCGACCATCACCCGGAACGCGTAGAACACCGGCGCGACCGGCGGGCGTTGGTCGCGCGCGAAATCGGTGAGCGGCGCGATCTCGCCGTCCCAGCTGTGGGTCAGGATCAGGCTGCCGAGCCGCGGGACCGCGAGCTCGTAGTCGTTGCGTTCGGCCGCTTCGTTCGGAATGCCGAACATCACCAGCGGCACGCCCGCACCCTCCGGCTCGTGATGCCAGTGCGCCTCGATCGCGGCGAGCTTGGCCGGCTGGTACTTGCCGACTTCGAGACCATGCATGTCGCCGACGAGGATCTGCAGCGGCACGGTGATCGCGGCGAACAGCACCGCCATCCGCAGCATCCGCCGCGCGGGCTCCGCGTGCACGCCGCGCAGCAGATAGGCCGCGGCCACACCGCCGATCACGAAGCAGGTGGTGATGAATGCGGCCAGCACCATGTGCGCCAGCCGCACCGGGAACGACGGATTGAAGATCACCTGCCACCAGTCGGCTGGCTCGAACACGCCGTCGACCAGCGCGTAGCCGGCCGGGGTGTGCATCCAGCTGTTCGCCGAGATGATCCAGAACGTCGAAATCAACGTTCCGAGCGCGACCATGCACGTCGCGAGGAAGTGCAGCCGCTCCGACACGCGGTTCCAGCCGAACAGCATCACGCCGAGGAACGTCGCCTCAAGGAAGAACGCGGTCAGCACCTCGTAGCTCAGCAGCGGACCGAGCACATTGCCGGCGATCTCGGACAGTCGCGACCAGTTGGTGCCGAACTGGAAGCTCATGACGATGCCCGACACCACGCCCATGCCGAACGACACCGCGAAGATCTTCAGCCAGAAGAAGTACAGATCGCGCCACACCGTGTCGCGGGTGCGCAGCCAGCGCCATTCGAGGAACGCGAGCCAGCTCGCCAGCCCGATGGTGAACGCTGGGAACAGGATGTGGAACGAGATCACGAACCCGAACTGGATCCGCGACAGGAGCAGTGCATCCACGGCCTCTCCTTTGGCGGCGTCCGGGGGAGGAGCGCGCCGCACCGCCATTGTCGCCCGCCGGCGGCACGGATGCGACCGCCGCTGTGCCTGGTGCGGCGGCATGACCGATGGGGCTCCGGCCCGGCGCGCCGGGCTGCTAGGCTCAGCCGTTCGTTTTCCAGCCGAGCCTTCCATGCGCCCACACCGCATCCCCGCACGACTGCTGGCCCTCGCCCTGCTCGCCTGCGCCGCAGGCGCTTCCGCGCAGACGCCGACTACGATCACGCTCGACCAGGCGATGGCCGACCCCGACTGGATCGGCACGCCGGTGGAGCAGGCCTGGTGGGCCTGGGACGGCACGCGCGTGCAGTTCACCCAGCGCCGCACCGGCGGCAACATCCGCGACATCTGGCAGGTGGCCGTGGACGGCGGCACCGCCGCGAAGGTGGAGGACGCACAGCGGGCGCAGCTGGACGGCCCGCAGCCGGTGTTCGATGCGCAGCGTGCGCGGATGGCGTTCGTGCGCAACGGCGACGTGTTCGTGCGTGACCTGAAGAGCGGCGCGCTGACCCAGGTCACCCGCACCGACGCGCCGGAAGCGCGCCCGCAGTGGAACAGCGACGGCACGCTGGTGTTCCGCGCCGGCAACGACTGGTTCGCCTGGCGCGCCGGCCACGGCGTGTGGCAGGCCGCCAATGTGCGCGCCGAGAACGACCCGGCCAAGCCGCCGAAGGCCGACGACCTGCGCGATCGCCAGATGCGCCTGTTCGACACCCTGCGCCGCGAACGCGAGCGCCGCGAGGCGGTGCGCACGCAGGAGCTCGCCTGGCGCACCGCCGATCCGACCCGCGCGCCGCAGCCGGTCTATCTCGGCGGTGACGTGCAGATCATCGACAGCGCGCTGTCACCGAACGGCCGCTGGCTGCTGGTGGTGACGCAGGCCAAGGACGCCAACGCCGGCCAGACCGGCAAGATGCCGAAGTACGTCACCGAGTCCGGCTACGAGGAGTTCGAGGAGGTGCGCACCCGCGTCGGCCGCAACGCGCCGGTGCCGCACACGCTGTGGCTGGTCGACGTCGCGCAGGCGAAGGCGAGCAAGCTCGACTTCGGCGCGCTGCCCGGCATCCAGGACGATCCGCTCGCCGCGCTGCGCAAGGCCGCCAAGAAGGATCCGCTGAAGGGCCACCGCGACGTGCAGGTCTCGCTCGACGGGCCGCTCGGCCGCGGACCGGCGATCGTGTGGAGCGACGACGGCTCGCGCGTGGCGCTGCTGGTCCGCGCGATCGACAACAAGGACCGCTGGCTCGCCACCGTCGACCTCGACGCCGGCAAGCTGCAGCCGCGCCACCGCCACACCGACCCGGCCTGGATCAACTGGGCGTTCAACGACTTCGGCTGGACCCCGGACAACACGCTGTGGTTCCTGTCCGAGCACGGTGGTTACTCGCACCTCTACCTGCTCGACGGCAAGACGCCGCGCGCGCTGACCTCGGGCAAGTGGGAAGCGTCCGAACCGCAGCTGTCGCCGGACGGCCGCACGTTCTACTTCCTGTGCAACCGCGCCTGGCCGGGCGATTACGAGGTGTGCGCGGTGGAGCGCAACGGCGGCGCGGTGCGCGAGGTGACCGCGCTCGACGGCGTGGAGGATTTCGCGCTCTCGCCGGACGGCCGCCGCGTGCTGGTGCGCCATTCCGACAGCTACCTGCCGCCGCAGCTGGCGGTGGTCGACGCGACCGGTGGGCCGGCGCGCGAACTCACCGACACCCGCACCGCGGAGTTCAGGCAGCGCACCTGGATCGAACCGGAATACGTGCAGATCCCGTCCAAGCACGGCGCCGGCACCATCTGGGGCAAGTACTACGGCCCCGCGCAGCTCGAGCCGGGCCGCAAGTACCCGATCGTGATGTTCGTGCACGGCGCGGGCTACCTGCAGAACGTCAGCGAGCGCTACCCGAACTACTTCCGCGAGCAGATGTTCCATCACCTGCTGGTGCAGCAGGGCTACATCGTGCTCGACCTCGACTACCGCGCGAGCGCCGGCTACGGCCGCGACTGGCGCACGGCGATCTACCGCCAGATGGGCCATCCGGAGCTGGAGGATTACCTCGACGGCCTCGACTGGCTGGTCGCGAACAGGCAGGGCGACCGCGACCGCGCCGGCATCTACGGCGGCAGCTACGGCGGCTTCATGACGTTCATGGCGTTGTTCCGCAAGCCGGGCGTGTTCAAGGCCGGCGCCGCGCTGCGTCCGGTCACCGACTGGTCGCAGTACAACCACGAGTACACCAGCAACATCCTCAACACGCCGGAGCTGGACCCGGAGGCGTACAAGCGCAGCTCGCCGATCGAGTACGCGGAGAACTTCCGCGACCACCTGCTGATCGCGCACGGCATGATCGACGACAACGTGTTCTACCGCGACTCGGTGGTACTGGCGCAGCGGCTGATCGAACTGCGCAAGCACAACTGGGAGCTGGCGTCGTATCCGCTCGAACGCCACGGCTACGTGCACCCGGAGAGCTGGTACGACCAGTACCGCCGCATCTACGAGCTGTTCGAGCGCACGCTCAAGCCGAAGCCGTAAGCGGCACGCGGCAACGCATCGAAGCCCCGGCCCTGCGCCGGGGCTTTGTTTTGGGCCGGGGGCCGGCACGCGGCCGATAGAATGCGCGCATGAACCCGCCCGACCTCGACACCGTCCGCAGCTACCTCGCCGGGCTGCAGGACCGCATCTGCGCGGCGATCGAGCACGCCGACGGCGCGGCGCGCTTCCGCGAAGACGTCTGGACCCGCGCCGAAGGCGGCGGTGGACGCACCCGCGTGCTGCGCGACGGCGCGGTGTTCGAGCAGGCCGGGATCGGCTTCTCCGACGTGTCGGGCGAGAAGCTGCCGCCGTCGGCGAGCGCGGCGCGGCCGGAACTGGCCGGCGCGTCGTGGCGCGCGCTCGGCGTGTCGCTGGTGTTCCACCCGCGCAACCCGTACCTGCCGACCACGCACGCCAACGTGCGCCATTTCCGCGCGATGCGCGACGGCGAGACGGTGGCGTGGTGGTTCGGCGGCGGCTTCGACCTGACGCCGTTCTATCCGTTCGACGAGGACGTGCTGCACTGGCACCGCACCGCGCGCGCGCTGTGCGACCCGTTCGGCGGACAGGCGCGCTACGAGGCGCACAAGCGCTGGTGCGACGAGTATTTCTTCCTGAAGCACCGCGGCGAGACGCGCGGCGTCGGTGGGCTGTTCTTTGACGACCTGCACGAGGACTTCGAGCGCGACTTCGGCTACCTGCGCGCGGTCGGCGACGGCTTCCTCGACGCCTACCTGCCGATCGTCGCGCGCCGCAAAGACACCCCGTACGGCGAGCGCGAGCGGCAGTTCCAGCTCTACCGGCGTGGGCGGTACGTCGAGTTCAATCTGGTGTGGGACCGCGGCACCCTGTTCGGGCTGCAGAGTGGCGGCCGCACGGAATCCATCCTGATGAGCCTGCCGCCGCTGGCGCGCTGGGAGTACGGCTTCACTCCTGAACCCGGCAGCGCGGAGGCACGCCTGCAGGACTACCTGCGACCGCGCGATTGGCTCCAAGAGCCGGGACTAGGGATTCGGGAGTAGGGATTCGCGAAGCGCCCCATTGGCCGTTGCCTGTCGTCGCGGAGGCACGGCCCTGTGTGACTGTGTGGAGGACAGCCCCTTGGTAAGGGGGCGGCGAAGCCGCGGGGATCGGAAGCACATCGCGGGGCCCACGATCCGCCTGCCGATCGTGGGAGCTGTCAGGCGAAGCCTGGCAGCGGCCCAATAAAAAGCCCCGCAGGCAGGGGGGGCCGGCGGGGCTGGGTTGGAGCGGGACCTGGGGAGGGGATCGTCGCTCCGGGGGATCACTCCAGGGGAGGGGAGAGATCGTCGACGGACGTTGCATCCGTCGGGGGCTATATCACCACCGGCCGCATTGACGGTTCGTGAAGACTCCCGCCGTCCGTCGGGCCGGATTCAGGAGCGATTCACCGCCCGTACTCGGCAGTGCGGTCTCGCCGAAAATGCTAGTGCGCCTGGTCCCAGTCGTCGCCGACGCCGGCGTCCACCAGCAGCGGCACCCGCAGCTCGGCCGCGGCCGCCATCCGCGCGGTCGCCTCCGCTACCAGCTCATCGACGAAGTCGACGTCGGCCTCGAACACCAGCTCGTCGTGCACCTGCAGCAGCATGCGCGCACGGCCCTGCTCGCCCTGCAGCCAGGCGTCGATGTCGATCATCGCGCGCTTGATGATGTCCGCCGCGGTGCCCTGCATCGGCGCGTTGATCGCCGCGCGCTCGGCGCCGGCGCGCAGGCCCTGGTTGCGCGCCTGGATGTTCTCCAGGTACAGCCGGCGGCCGAACACGGTCTCGACGTAGCCGCATTCGCGCGCCTGCTGGCGGGTACGCTCCATGAACTCGCGCACGCCCGGATAGCGGCTGAAGTACAGCGCGATGTAGTCCTGCGCCTCGCCGCGGCTGATGCCGAGCTGGCGGGCCAGGCCGAACGCGCTCATGCCGTACATCAGGCCGAAGTTGATCGCTTTCGCCGCGCGGCGCTCGTTGCCGCTGACCTGGTCGATCGGCTTGCCGAACACTTCCGCGGCGGTGGCGCGATGGATGTCGGCGCCGGAGGTGAACGCGCGCAGCAGAGCGGGATCTTCGGACAGGTGCGCCATGATCCGCAGCTCGATCTGCGAGTAGTCGCACGCCACCAGCTTGCGCCCCGGCGCGGCGACGAACGCGCGGCGGATGCGGCGGCCGTCGTCGGTGCGGATCGGGATGTTCTGCAGGTTGGGATCGGCCGAGGCGAGCCGCCCGGTCGCCGCACCGGCCTGGTGGTAGCTGGTGTGCACGCGGCCGGTGTCGGGGTTGACCATCTCCGGCAGCTTGTCGGTGTAGGTGCTGCGCAGCTTGGACAGACCGCGGTAGTCGAGGATCAGCCGCGGCAGCTCGTGCAGCTCGGCGATCGCCTCGAGCGCCTCCTCGTTGACGCTCGGCTGCCCGGTCGGCGTCTTCACCAGCGCCGGCAGCTTCAGTTCCTCGTAAAGCAGTGCGCACACCTGCTTGGGCGAATCGAGGTTGAAGCTGCGTCCGGCCAGCTCGGTGGCGCGCTGCTGCGCGTCCAGCATGCGGCGACCGAGGTCGGCGCTCTGCCGACGCAGCTCGTCGACGTCGATGCGGATCCCGCACGCCTCCATGCGCGCGAGCACCGGCACCAGCGGCAGCTCGATCTCGCGGTAGACGCGCTCCAGCACCGGCGCGGCGGCGAGCTTCGGCGCCAGCACGCGGTGCAGGCGCACGGTGACGTCGGCATCTTCGGCGGCGTAGCGGGTGGCGTCGTCGACGGCCACCTGCGAGAACGCGATCTGCCTGGCGCCCTTGCCGGCGACGTCCTCGTACTTGACCGTCTCGTAGCCGAGGTAGCGGCGCGCCAGCGAATCCATGTCGTGGCGCGATGCGGTCGCGTTGAACACGAAGCTCGCCAGCATCGTGTCCTCGGCGTAGCCGGCCACTTCGATGCCGTGCCGGCGCAGCACGTGCAGGTCGAACTTGCCGTGATGGCCGATCTTGCGCTTGCCCGGATCGGCGAACAGCGGGCGCAGCACGTCGAGCACGCGCGCGGCGTCGAGCTGCGGCGGCGCGCCGGCGTAGTCGTGGGCGAGCGGCAGATACCAGGCGTGGCCGGGGTCGATCGCGAAGCTCAGCCCGACCAGCCGCGCGCGCATCGGATCGATCGCATCGGTCTCGGTGTCGAATGCGAACGCATCGGCCGCGTGCAGGCGCGCGAGCAGCGCGGCGAACTGCGCTTCGTCCAGGATCGTCTCGTAGGTGCCGGGCTGCGCCAGCGCCGGATCCGGCGCGGCTTCGGCCACGGTGACGGCGCGCGCGTAACCGGCGGCGGTGCCGCGCAGGCTGACCCGTGCCGACGCGGCGGGCGCGGCATCGCCGCCGTCCAGTTCGCGCAACGCCTGCTTGAATCCGTAGCGTTCGTACAGCACGCGCAGCTGCGCGGCATCGCGCTCGCGCAACGCAAGGTCGGTGTAGCGGCAGTCGAGCGCGACGTCGGTGCGGATCGTCGCCAGCTCGCGGTTGAGCGGCAGGCGGTCGAGTACCGCGCGCAGGTTGTCGCCGATCTTGCCCTTGATCGCATGCGCGTTGGCGATCACCGCGTCCAGCGAGCCGTATTCGCCGAGCCATTTCGCCGCGGTCTTCGGCCCGCACTTGTCGACGCCGGGAATGTTGTCCACCGCGTCGCCCATCAACGCGAGCAGGTCGGTGATCCGGTCCGGCGGCACCCCGAACTTGTCGATCACGCTGGCTTCGGAATCGAGCCGGCTGCCGCTCATGGTGTTGACCAGGGCGATCCCGGGCCGGACCAGCTGGGCGAAGTCCTTGTCGCCGGTGGAGATGGTCACCTCCACGCCGTCGCGGCAGGCGGCGAGCGCGAGCGTGCCGATGACGTCGTCGGCCTCGACGTCGGGCACGCGCAGGATGGTGATGCCCAGCGCCTGGACGATCTCGCACATCGGCTGCACCTGCGCGCGCAGCTCGTCCGGCATCGGCGGCCGGTTGGCCTTGTACTGCGGGTCCAGCGCTTCGCGGAACGTCGGCCCCGGCGCATCGACCACGTAGGCCACGTAATCGGGCTTCTCGTTGAGCGTGGCGCGCAGCATGTTGACCACGCCGAACAGCGCGCCGGTGGGTTCGCCGGCTGCGTTGGTCAGCGGTGGCAGGGCGTGGAACGCGCGGTAGAGGTAGCTCGAACCGTCGATCAGAACCAATCGTGTCATTGGCGGATTCTAAGCGGCGCCCGCGGTCGCGCCGCTCACGGCCGCCGGCGTATGCTGCCCGCATCGACCCGGAGGCCCCCATGCGCCCTGCCCGCCTGTTCGCCTGCTGCGCCGCGCTGCTGCTGGCCGCCTGCGCCAGCGCACCGGCGCCGCGCGACCCGACCGCCGAGCTGACCGACGCGCAGGTCAGCACCCGCACCATGGAGAACGGCGACGTGGTCGAGGAGTACCGTGTTGCCGGCCAGCTGCGGGTGGTCAAGGTGACCCCGCCGCGCGGCCCGACCTACTACCTGATCGACCGCAACGGCGACGGCCGGTTGGACGAGAGCGAGGGCGAGGGCCCGGTGTCGCCGGTCTACTTCAAACTGTTCGAATGGTGAGCGGGCCGTCCCGGGGCGCTCAAGCCTGCGCCCGAGCGGCCGCTAACTCCCCCCGAGCACTGCGCGCCTGACCGCGCGTTCTGGAGGGGCGTCCGCCGGCCGGCCTGCATGGCCTGGCGGCGGCGCGGGACCGCGCGATGCGCGAATGAGGGGGAGGACGGGCCATCGGCACCTCGCATTTCCTGTTGGCGGTGGGCGGCGCGCTGCTGGCGCTGCTGCAGCCGGGCTGGGCCGAGGCGTTGCGCCGCGAGCCCGTGCTCGCGGTGACGCTGGCGCTTGGCCTGCTCTCCTCGGGCCTGGTCGTGCATCTGGTGCGGGTGAACCGTGCGCAGCGGCGTTGGGTGCGCGCGCTGCGCAGCGAATCGGTCAAGCTGGCGCAGACCCAGCGCATCGCCGGAGTCGGCGACTGGGAATGGGACCTTCGCACCGGCGAGGTGCGCTGGTCGGACGAGACGTACCGCATCTACGGCCGCGACCCGGCCAGCTACCGGCCGACGCTGGAGGGGTTGTTCGAGCACATCCATCCCGAGGACCGCACGCCGGTGCGCGAGGGCATCGAAGCGGTGCGCGAGGGCGGCGAGCCGGTCGAGTACCGCTTCCGCATCGTCCGCCCGGACGGTCACGAGCGCACGATCTTCGCGCGCAGCCTGCGCACCACCGGCACCGACGGGCGCGCGCTGGTGCGCAGCGTGCAGCAGGACATCAGCGAGTTCACCCGCGCGCACGAGCGCCTGCACGCGGCGCAGGAGGACTACCGCTTCCTGTTCGAGAACAGCCCGCTGCCGATGTGGGTGTACGACATCGGCACGTGGCGGCTGATCGAGGCCAACGAGGCCGCACTGCAGCACTACGGCTACAGCCGCGAGGAAATGATCGGCATGTCGATGCTCGATCTGCGCCCCGAGTCCGAGCACGCTGCGTTCGTCGCCACGGTCAAGAGCGGCGCCTGCGACCAGCGCCAAGGCCGGGTGTGGACGCACCTGCACAAGAACGGCCGGCAGATGCGGATGGCGGTGTACGGCCACGACATCGTGTTCGAGGGCCGGCCGGCGCGGCTGGTCGCGGTGCAGGACGTGACCGCGCGCGAGATCAGCGAGCAGCGCTTCCGCCTGGTCGCGCGCGCCACCAGCGACGCGATCTGGGACTGGGATCTGCAGCAGGGCCTGCTGTGGTGGAGCACCGGCTTCTACCGCACGTTCGGCTACAGCGAGGAGGAGATGGCGCCGACGCTGGACGCATGGGCCACGCTGGTGCACCCCGACGACCACGACCGCGTGGTGGCCACGCTGCTCGGCGCGATCGAGGATCCGGACCGCAGCGACTGGGAGGAAACCTACCGCTTCCGCCACCGCGACGGCCGCTATCTGGACGTGATCGACCGCGGCTTCGTGGTGCGCGACGGCAACGGCGTCGGCGTGCGCATGGTCGGCGGCATGCTCGACATCACCGAGAAGCGCCGCGCCGAACAACGCCTGCGCCTGTTGCAGCGGACCATCGAGTCGGTCACCAACGGACTGGTAATCGTCGACGCGCAGGCGCCCGACATGCCGATCGTGTACGCCAACCCGGCGTTCGAACGGATCACCGGCTACAGCGCCGCCGAAGCGATCGGCCGCAACTGCCGCTTCCTGCAGGGCCCGCAGCGCGACCAGCAGGCGATCGCGCTGCTCAAGGACGCGCTGACCCACGAGCGACCCGCGCACGTGGTGATGAAGAACTACCGCAAGGACCGCACGCCGTTCTGGAACGAGCTGCTGCTGTCGCCGGTCCGCGATGACGACGGCCGCCTGACCCATTACGTCGGCGTGATCACCGACGTCACCCAGCGCTACCGGCTGGAATCGAAGCTGGCGTTCGCCGCCAGCCACGATCCGCTGACCGGGCTGGCCAACCGCACCGCGCTGCGGCAGCGGCTGGAACGCACGCTGGCCGATCCGGTGACGGCGGTGTTCGGCGCCGCAGTGCTGTTCATCGACCTCGACAACTTCAAGCTGATCAACGACAGCCTCGGCCACGAGGCCGGCGATGCCGTGCTGGTGGAGGTCGCGCGACGGCTGCGCCGCACCACCCGCTCCAACGACCTGGTCGCGCGCTTCGGCGGCGACGAGTTCGTGGTGCTGGTGCAGGCGCGCGAGGGCCGCACGCTCGACCTCGACCGCGTGGTGAAGCGCCTGCAGGAGGCGTTCCAGCAGCCGTTCCAGGTCGGCGGCTCGGCGCTGTACGTCACCGTCAGCATCGGCTACGCGCGCTTCCCCACCGGCGGCGACAACGCCGAGACGCTGCTGATGCACGCCGACCTCGCGATGTATCAGGCCAAGCAGATGGGCCGCGACTGCGCGATCGAATACCGCAGCGCGTTCGACAAGGACACGGTGCAGCGGTTGACCCTGATCTCGCAGCTGCGCGAGGCGCTGCGCCTGCAGCAGTTCGTGCTGCATTTCCAACCGATCGTCGGCCCCGACGGCACCACCGTCGGTCTGGAGGCGCTGGTGCGCTGGCAGCATCCCGAACGCGGGCTGCTGCCGCCGTCGGAATTCATCGGCGAATGCGAGCGCAGCGGCCTGATCGTTCCGCTCGGGCGCTGGGTGATGCTGGAAGCGGCGCGCGCGGCCGATGCACTGGCGCACGCCGGCTATCCGGTACGCATCTCGGTCAACGTCTCCGCACTGCAGCTGCGGCAGAGCCTGCTGGAGGACGCGCGCGACGTGGTCGCGCAGTACCGGCTGGCGCCGGGCATGGTCGAGCTGGAGCTGACCGAATCGTCGGTGATGGGCGACCCGGAAGCCGGCGTGCAGATCATGCGCGCGCTGCGCGAGCTCGGCTTCGAGGTGGCGATCGACGATTTCGGCACCGGCTTCTCCAGCCTCGCCTACCTCAAGCGGCTGCCGATCAACCGGCTCAAGATCGACCGCAGCTTCGTGCGCGACATCCCCGGCGACAGCGAGGATGCGGAGATCTGCCATTCGATCATCCGGCTGGCGCAGACGCTCGGCCTGAAGACCGTGGCCGAGGGCGTGGAAACCCACGCCCAGCGCGACTGGCTGGTGGCGCAGGGCTGCGACGAGCTGCAGGGTTACCTGTACGCGCGGCCGATGGCGATCGACTCGCTGCACGACTGGCTGCGCGACAACGTCGCGGTCGCCGCGTGAGCCGCGGCGACGGCACTCATGCCGGCTGCAGGTTCGCGTAGGCCAGCACCAGCCACTTCGGGCCGGCGTCGTCGAAGTTGACCTGCACGCGCGCGTGCGCGCCGCTGCCCTCGACGTCCATCACCGTGCCGAGGCCGAAGCTGGGATGACGCACCTGCGCGCCGAGCCGCACCGGCGGCGCCTCGATCGCCGGGTGACCGAAGTCGCGCCGCGCGCCGAACTGCGCCGGGCGCGCCACCTGCACGCGCGGACGCACCTCGTGCAGCAGGCGCGCGGGAATCTCGCGCAGGAACCGCGACGGCACGCCGATCATGTCGGTGCCGTGGATGCGGCGCGACTCGGCGTAACTCAGCACCAGCTTCTGGCGCGCGCGGGTGATGCCGACGTACGCGAGCCGCCGTTCCTCTTCCAGCCGGCCGGCCTCCTCGACGGTCTTCGCGCTCGGGAACAGCCCTTCCTCGAGGCCCGCGAGGAACACCAGCGGAAACTCCAGCCCCTTCGCGCTGTGCAAGGTCATCAGCTGCACGCCATCCTCGCCGGCCTGCGCCTGCCCTTCGCCGGCCTCGAGCGCGGCATAGCTGAGAAACGCGACCAGCTCCGGCATCGCCGCGGCGGCCTCGTCGTCCTCGCCCTGGGTGAAGCGCGAGGCCACCGACACCAGCTCGTCGAGGTTCTCGGTGCGCGACTCCAACTGTCCGCGCGATTCGTTGGCGTAATGGTCGCGCAGGCCGGAGCGCGCCAGCACGTGATCGATCTTCTCCGCGAGCGGCAGCCCTGCCGCCTCGTTGTCGAGCGCGTCGATGAGTGAGAGGAACCCGGCGAGCGCGTTGCGCGCGCGCGCCGCCAGCGTGTGTTCGGTGGTGAGCCGGCGCGCGGCCTCCCACAGCGCCACGCCGTCCTGGCGCGCGCGCCGGCGCACCTCGTCGAGCGTGCGGTCGCCGATGCCGCGCGCGGGGGTGTTGACCGCGCGCTCGAACGCCGCATCGTCCAGCCGCGATGCGATCAGCCGCAGGTAGGCCAGCGTGTCCTTGATCTCGGCGCGCTCGAAGAAGCGCAGGCCGCCGTACACGCGGTACGGCATCTGCGCGGCGATCAGCGCCTCTTCGAACGCACGCGACTGCGCGTTGCTGCGGTACAGGATCGCCGCCTCGCCGAAACTCCCGCCGCCGTCGACCCATTGGCGGACGCGCTCGACCACGAAGCGCGCCTCGTCCATTTCGTTGTACGCGGCGTACACGTCGATCGGCTCGCCATGACCGCTGTCCGTCCACAGCTTCTTGCCGAGCCGGTCCGGGTTGTGCGCGATCACCGCATTGGCGGCATCGAGGATGGTGGCGGTGGAGCGGTAGTTCTGCTCCAGCCGCACGGTGACCGCGCCGGGGAAGTCGCGCAGGAAGCGCTGCACGTTTTCCACTTTGGCGCCACGCCAGCCGTAGATCGCCTGGTCGTCGTCGCCGACCACGAACACGCGGCCGGTGTCGCCGGCCAGCACGCGCACGAACGCGTACTGGATCGCGTTGGTGTCCTGGAACTCGTCGATCAGCAGCTCGCGGAAGCGCGCGCGGTAATGTCCCAGCAGCGCCGGGTTGTCGCGCAGCAGCTCGTGCGCGCGCAGCAGCAGTTCGGCGAAGTCGACCAGGCCCGCGCGCTCGCAGCGCTCCTGATAGGCCGCGTAGGCACGACGCAGGGTGTCGGTCCACAGATCGCCGCTCGGCTGGATGTGCTCGGCGCGGCGGCCTTCGTCCTTCTGCGCGTTGATCCACCAGGCGATCTGCCGCGGCGGGAACCGGCCCTCGTCGAGCTCCAGCGCCTGCGCGACGCGCTTGACCAGCCTCAGCTGGTCGTCCGAATCCAGCACCTGGAACCCTTCCGGCAGCTTCGCCTCGCTCCAGTGCAGCCGCAGCAGGCGGTGCGCGAGCCCGTGGAACGTGCCGATCCACATCCCGCGCGCACCGTGGCGCAGCAGCGCGTCGGCGCGCCCGCGCATCTCGCCGGCGGCCTTGTTGGTGAACGTGACCGCGAGGACGCCGTGCGTGGGCACGCCGTGCACCTCGTTGAGCCAGGCGATGCGGTGGGTCAGCACGCGGGTCTTGCCGCTGCCGGCGCCGGCGAGCACGAGGTAATGGCCGGGCGCCGCGCTGACCGCGTCGCGCTGCGCGGGGTTCAGCGCATCGAGCAGGTGGGAAACATCCATGCGCGGATTCTACCGGCGCAACCGCCGTATCCACCGCGAACGCGGCCGTATGCGCGGCGTGTTCAGCGCGGACGCAGGTCGTCGAGAAGGCGGGTGAACTGCTCGGCGCTGCGTAGATCGCGTTCCGTCCACGGCAGGCTGCGCCCACGCACGGTTTCGCGCCACTCGGCGAAGCTGCGTCGCGGACCAAGGCCGACACCGTCGTCTCGCATCGCGATCGCCTTGTGCGGCTCACCGGCCCAGCGCACGGTCTCGATCTGCTCGTCACGGAAGACGAGCAGCCAGTCGCTCGCGTTGAGGCGGATCGCCAGCACGCCCGCGGTCGCATCGCGCGGCGCCGCCGTCGACCACGCACAGGATTCCTCGGTGCTCACGACGTCGGGCCCGGCGCCGGCATGCAGCCACGCCAGCACGTCGTCGCGGCGCGCGGCCTGCGGCACCGTGCCGGCGCTGCGCCACTCGCCGGCCACCCAGCAGGCGGCGCCGTCGCCCGCGAACACGCGGCACAGCGCGTCGAGCTCGGCCGCCAACGCCTCCGCCGGCGACGCGGCCGTCCGCATGCGCGAGACCAGCACCTCGCGCGCGCGCTCCGCCTGCTCGATCCGCGCGAGCATCTGCTCCTGCCCGGCCGCGGCGATGCGCATGGACGCGAACAGGCCGACGAAGTCGGCCGCCGCACGCACGTTCGGCGGGATCCAGCGCGGCTCGTCGTGGTGGCAGGCGATCAGGCCCCACAGCGCGCCGCCGCAGATCAGCGAGATCGACATCGACGCGGCCACGCCCATGTTGCGCAGGTATTCCAGATGCACCGGCGAGACGCTGCGCAGCACGTGGAAGCTCAGGTCCAGCGGCTCGGCTTCCACCGGCAGGATCGGCACCGGCGCGTAGCGCACGTCGGCGATCAGCCGCAGGCGGTTGCGCAGGTACAGCGCGCGCGCCTGCGGCGGGATGTCCGCGGCCGGGTAGCGCAGGCCGAGGTAGGACGCCATCGCTTCGCTGCGCGCCTCGGCGACCACCTCGCCGGCGCCATCGTGGCGGAAGCGATACAGCATCACCCGCCCGAAGCCGGTCAGTTCGCGCACCTGCTCGACCACCCGCTGCAGGAAATCGTCCAGATCGCCTGCGGTGGCCATCGCGGCGATCAGCGGCTGCGCGAGCGCTACCGCGTCGACCGCGCGCCGCGTGCGCATGCGCTCGATCTCGACGTGCAGCAGGTCCTGGCCGGCATGCGCGGTAAGCGCGCACAGCTCGGCGCTCGAGCCGACGTTGCGCACCACCGTCGGCTGCAGGGGCGGCTCGCCGCCCGCGGCGGCGAACGCCTCTTCCAGCTCGTGCAAGGCGTCGCCGGCGATGAACTCGTCGAGCGTCCGGCCGAGCACGTGTTCGGCGGACTCGACGTCGAACAGCCCGGTCACGTTGGCGCTGACCCGCCGGATGATCCAGTCCTGCGGGCTGCAGCTGACCAACACGCCGTGCGGCTGGATCGCGCCGCTCAGATGGATCGGCTCGCGCGCGCAATCGGCGATGGTGGGGATGCGCGTCATGCCGCCACCGCATGCCGGGCCTGCAGGAATGCGTCCTCGGCGGCGCCGAATGCGGCGCATGCCCCCGCGCGGATCCGCGCGAGGCGGGCCTCGGCGACCGGCGCCGCGGCGATCCGCGCGAGGAAACCGGCCCACATGCCGCTGCCGGCGTGCAGGGTCAGGAAGCGTGCGCCATGCGTGCCGTCGTGTCCGAGCGCGCGTGCGCGCGCCAGCAGCACGCGCGCGCCGAGCGATGCCCCGGCGAGCACGTATTCCCATCCCAGCCGCGCGTCGGCATCGCCGCGCTCCGGCGGCGCATCCGGCACCTCGACGCCACATGCCACGTCGAGATCGGCGAGATCGGCGGCGATCGCCGCCTGCAGCGCGTCGAGCTCGCGCGTTCCGCCGAGCACGTCGCGGCAGCGGCACAGGAACTGCGCCATGCCGCCCAGGTAGGCCGCGTAGGCCTCGGCCGCCTGCCAGTCGCCGACCAGCGCATCAACACGTGCATGCGCGCCGGCGGTGGCGGCGCGCAGCTCGGCACGGACGTCGCAGGACGGCATCGGCAACCTGCCTGTCGGGCGGGGAACGACCCCGGCACTGCGAGCGTAGCCGCCCGCGCCGGAATCTGATGCGAAGGCACGCCGTCTGCGTACAGCAAAGGCGTGCCGGCGTCTGCCGTACACTCCGCCGGCCGCCCGGTGCCCAAGGTCCGTCGCATGGCTCGTCCGCTGTCCGTCCTGCTCGCCTGTCTCGCGCTCGTGTCCACCTCCGCCCTCGCCCAGTCGCCGCCCTCGCCCGCCCCGTCGCGCCTCACGCTCGAGGCGATCACCGGCGACGTCGCGCTGTCCGGCGCGAGCCTGCTGAAGCCGAAGATCGCCCCCGACGGCGCGCGGGTGACGTTCCTGCGCGGCAAGCCGCAGGACCGCAACCGGCTCGACCTGTGGGCGTACGAGATCGCCAGCGGCCAGACCCGGATGCTGGTGGATTCCAACGACGTGCTGCCCGGCACCGAAGTGCTCAGCGACGAGGAGAAGGCGCGCCGCGAGCGCCAGCGGATCGCCTCGCTCACCGGCATCGTCGACTACCACTGGGCGCCGGACGCGCAGGCGCTGCTGTTTCCGCTCGGCGGCGAGCTGTACCTGTACGACCTGCGCAAGAGCGGCAAGGACGCGGTGCGCAAGCTCACGAACGGCGAAGGCTTTGCCACCGATCCGAAAATTTCGCCGAAGGGCGGCTACGTCAGCTTCGTGCGCGGACGCAACCTGTGGGTGATCGAGCTCGCCAGCGGCCGGCAGATCCAGCTCACCCGGGACGGCAGCGAGACCATCGGCAACGGTGTGGCCGAATTCGTCGCCGACGAGGAGATGGGCCGCCACACCGGCTACTGGTGGGCGCCGGACGATTCGGCGATCGCGTTCGCACGCATCGACGAAAGCCCGGTGCCGCTGCGCAAGCGCTACGAGGTGTACCCGGACCGCACCGACGTGATCGAGCAGCGCTATCCGGCCGCCGGCGACCCGAACGTGCGCATCACCCTGCACGTGGCCGAGCTGCGCGGACTCGATCCGGCGCGCCCGCAGCCGCCCATCCGCACGGTGGACCTCGGCAAGGATCCTGACATCTACCTTGCGCGCGTCGATTGGCGCGATCCGGCGCACCTGACGTTCCAGCGCCAGTCGCGCGACCAGCAGACGCTGGAGCTGATCGAGGTCGAGCTGGCCACCGGCAAGCAGCGCGTCCTCGTCACCGAGCGCAGCCGCACCTGGGTGCCGCTGCACGACAACCTGCGTTTCCTGCGCGACGGCCGCATCCTGTGGAGCAGCGAGCGCAGCGGCTTCGAGCACCTGTACCTGCTGTCGGCCGACGGCCGCAAGGCCACCGCGCTCACCTCCGGCGACTGGCCGGTGGACGCGCTGCTCGCGGTCGACGAGGACGCCGGCTTCGTCTACTTCAGCGCCGGCAAGGATTCGTCCTTGGAGAGCCACGTCTATCGCGTGCCGCTCAAGGGCGGCGCGCTCGAGCGCATCACCCGCACGCCGGGCTGGCATGCGGCCGTGTTCGCCGGCAACGCGCGCGTGTTCGTCGACCAGTGGTCGAACCCGGAGACGCCGCCGCAGCTGGAGCTGTACCGCAACGACGGCACCCGCATCGCCGCGCTGATCGACAACCGGCTCGACGATCCGCAGCACCCGTACGCGCGCTACCGCGCCGCGCACCGTCCGGTCGAATACGGCACGCTGACTGCGGCCGACGGCCGTACGCCGCTGCACTACAGCCTGATCCGGCCGGCGGATTTCGACCCGGGCAAGCGCTATCCGGTGGTGGTCTACGTCTACGGCGGCCCCGCCGCGCAGACGGTGACGCGCAGCTGGCCGGCGCGCGCCGACCACTGGTTCAACCAGTACCTCGCCCAGCACGGCTACGTGGTGTTCTCGCTCGACAACCGCGGCACGCCGCGGCGCGGCGCGGCGTTCGGCGGCGCGCTGTACCCCCGCCAGGGCACGGTCGAGGTGGAGGACCAGCTCGAAGGCGTGAAATGGCTGCGCGCGCAGCCGTGGGTCGATCCGGCGCGGATCGGCGTGCACGGCTGGTCCAACGGCGGCTACATGACGCTGATGCTGCTCGCCAAGGCGTCCGACACGTACGCCTGCGGCGTGGCCGGTGCGCCGGTCAGCGACTGGGCGCTGTACGACACCCACTACACCGAGCGCTACATGCACCTGCCGGCCGGCAATCCGGACGGTTATCGCGAGGCGCGCGTGCTCGAACACGTCGACGGCCTGAAGCGCCCGCTGCTGCTCATCCACGGCATGGCCGACGACAACGTGCTGTTCTCCAACTCGACCGTGCTGATGAGCGCGCTGCAGCAGCGCGGGCAGCCGTTCGAAATGATGGCTTACCCGGGCGCCAAGCACGGTTTCGCCGGCAAGGATGCGCTGCACCGGCTGCGTCTGAGCGAGGGTTTCTTCGCGCGCTGCCTGAAGCCCGGCCAGTGAATCGACCCCCTGCCTGTAGGAGCGGCTTCAGCCGCGACCCGTAGGCTCGTCGGCGCTCCGATCGCGGCTGAAGCCGCTCCTACCGCTTGAGTCGCGCGCGCGTGACCTTTGGCGCTGCCGGGCTCACGCGGAGCGGCGCATGCTCGGCGGCCCCGCTGCCGCCGAGGTGCCCCATGCTCAAGCCGCTCGTCCTAGCCGTCTCGCTCGCCCTGTTCGCCCCCGCCGCCGCGCTGGCGCAGGCGCCCGCCGCCGCCCAGGCGAAGGCGCCGCCGGCGTGGGTGGCGCGCAGCAACGAGCACGCGCAGCTCCTGCTGCGCGCGCAGGGCCCGTTCCGCCCGGAGTGGATGTCCTTCCTCGGCATCCCCGGCTACGACGACCGCGTCGCCGATCTCGGCCCCGACGCCGAGCGCCGCTTCCGCGAGGCCACTGCCCAGGCGCGCACGGCGCTGCAGGCGCGGCTCGCCGCCGAGCGCGATGCGAACGTGCGCCAGGATCTGGAGATCATAATCCGCGCTGCCGACAACGCGATCGAGGCGAGCGAGGTCGGCGAGCGGATGACCCGGCCATGGCTGGACGTCGGCGAGCAGATTTTTCGCGGCCTGCAGCCGCTGCTGTCTGACCAGGTGCAGCCGGAGCGGCGCGCGCACGCGCTGACCCGCCTGCAGCGCTACGTCGGCCTGGCCGAGGGCAGCACGCCGCTGGCCACCCTGGCGCGCCAGCGCTACGAGGAGCGCAACGACCCGAAGCTGCTGCAACCGACCCGTCTGGCGGTCGAGCAGGCGCAGCGCAACCTGCCGAACTACCTGAAGGGCATCCGCGCGCTGTTCGCCAAGCACCGGATCGAAGGCGCCGAGCCCGCGCTGGCCGCGCTCGAGAAGCAGCTCACCGAGTACGTCGCCTGGTCGCAGGCCACGGTGCTGCCGAATGCGCGCACCACCTACGCGCTGCCGCCGGAGCTGTACGCGCTGCAGCTGAAGAACTACGGCATCGACGTCGATCCGCGCGACCTGCTGGAGCGCGCCAAGCTCGGCTTCATGGAGACGCGCGCGGCGATGCAGCAGCTGGCGCCGCTGGTCGCCAAGGAGAAGGGGCTCAAGGAGACCGACTACGTCGCGGTGATGCGCGCGCTCAAGCGCGCGCAGCTGCCGAACGACCGCATCGAGGCGCATTACCGCAGCGAGGTGATGCCGGAACTCGAACGGCTGATCGCGCAGCACGCGGTGGTGAGCGTGCCGAACCGGCCGATGCAGATGCGCGTGGGCACCGAGGCCGAGAGCGCCGCGCAGCCGGCGCCGCATTTCCAGCCGGCGCCGCTGGTCGGCAACACCGGCCAGCAGGGTACGTTCGTGCTGCCGCTCGGCAATCCGAACGCCGGCGCCGACGGCGCGTACGACGACTTCAACTTCCCGTCGGTGGCGTGGACGCTGACCGCGCACGAGGGCCGGCCGGGCCACGAACTGCAGTTCACCGCGATGGTCGAGCGCGGCGTGTCGCTGGCGCGCACGCTGTTCGCGTTCAACTCGGTCAACGTCGAGGGCTGGGCGCTGTACGCGGAGGCCGAGATGGTGCCGTACGAACCGATCGACGGGCAGTTGTTTGCGTTGCAGTTCCGCCTGCTGCGCGCTGCGCGCGCGATGCTCGATCCGATGCTCAACCTCGGGCTGACCGACCGCGACACCGCGTTCCGCGTGCTCACCGAGGACGTCGGCCTGTCGAAGGCGATGGCGCGCCAGGAGATCGACCGCTACACGGTCAACGCGCCGGGCCAGGCCGGCAGCTACTTCTACGGCTACACGCGCATCCTCGCGCTGCGCGCGGAAACCGAGGTCGCGCTTGGCGAGCGCTTCGACCGCAAGGCCTTCAACGACTTCCTGCTCGACCAGGGCCTGCTGCCGCCGGACCTGCTGGCGAAGGCGGTGCGCGAGCAGTTCATCCCGCAGCAGGCGGCGAGGCGCTGACGGCCGCGCGCCCGGGCGGCGCGCCGACCGGGCGCTCAGGTGACTTTGGCGAGCATCCGCTGGTGGCCGATCAGGCGCGCCCAGCGGGTGCCGACGTCGATCCAGCACACGTACGCGGCCTCGCCGACCAGCCGCCACAGCGTCTTCGGCGTCCAGCTCAGGCGCGGCTCGGCGGCGCACAGCTCCCAGTCGTAGCCGAGCTGGCGGGCGAACAGCGCGCAGCGCGCGAGGTGGTAGCGGCTGCTGAGCAGGGTGACCCGGCGGCGCACGCCCTCGCCCAGCAGGCGGCGCGCGTTGCGCAGGTTCTGCAGGGTGTCGCGCGATTCCGCCTCCAGCAGCAGCGGCGCGTCCGGGCCGATGCCGCGCGACCACAGCACCCGCCGCGCGACTTCGGCCTCGGTCGGCTCGCCGGGGGCGCCGCCGCCGAGCAGGACGAAGCGCTGCGGCGGACGCGCCTGCCAGAGCGACACGGCACGGTCGAGCCTTGCCTCGAAATCGCGGTCGATGCGGCCGCCCGGCGCGTGCTTGCCGAACAGCAGCACGCACTCGCCGTTCTCCGGCAGGCACGGCGCGCGCCGCGCCACCCGCAGCACGTGCAGGAAATAGCCGACGTACACCAGCCCCGCGCTCAGCACGCACGCGGCCAGGCTGACCAGAAGCGAATGAAGGACGTCGCGGTCGCCGGCGAGCGACAGGCGGTGGGCGGTGCGGGTGGTCATCGCGCCCGCAGCATACGTCATGTGAAGCCGGCGTCGCGGGACCTGCGGCGAAAACGCATCGTTATACTCGTCAACGTTTTTTGCCGGAGTCCGGTGTGCCGTCCGCCCTGCCTCACCCGATCGCGCCGCTGGCCGTGCGCACCTACACCGCGACCTCCGCGCTCGGGCGCGGTCGCCAGGCGCAGCTGGACGCTCTGCAGGCGCGCCGCAGCGGGTTGCGCCCCAACGATTTCGGCCCCGACGTCGACGGCCGGCCGCTGCCGTGCTGGATCGGCCGGGTCGACGGGCTGGAGACGCTGCCGCTTCCGGTCGAGTTCGCCGAATTCGAATGCCGCAACAACCGGCTGGCGTGGCTGGCGCTGCAGCAGGACGGCGTGCTCGACGCGCTCCGCGACGCGGTCGAACGCCATGGCGCCGAGCGCGTCGCGCTGGTGCTCGGCACCTCCACCGCCAGCATCGGCGCGACCGAGGAAGCGTACGCCCGGCTTTCGGACACCGCCGACGGGGCGCGCTTCGCCGACGACCTGGCACGGCCGATCGTGCACACCGTGCATTCGTTGGGCGCGTTCGTGCAGGCCGCCACCGGCGCGCGCGGGCCGTGCGTGACCGTGGCCACCGCATGCTCGTCCAGCGCCAAGGTGTTCGCGCAGGCACACCGGCTCATCGCCGCCGGGCTCGCCGACGCCGCGCTGGTGGGCGGCGTGGACACGCTGTGCGGCAGCGTGCTGTACGGCTTCAACTCGCTGCAGCTGGTCGCGCCGGAGCCGTGCCGGCCGTTCGATGCCGACCGCGTCGGACTGTCGCTCGGCGAGGCCGGCGGGTTCGCGCTGGTCGAGCGCGGCGACGATGCCGCGCTGAGCCTGCGCGGCTACGGCGAATCCAGCGACGCCCACCACATGTCCACCCCGCACCCGGAAGGCCTGGGCGCGCAGCTCGCGATGCGCGATGCGCTGGCGCGCGCCGGCATCGACGCCGCCGAGGTGGGCTACCTCAACCTGCACGGCACCGCCACGCCGGCCAACGACACGGTCGAGGCGAAGGCGGTCGCCGCGCTGTTCCCGGAGCAGCTGCACGCCAGCTCGACCAAGGGCTGGACCGGCCACACCCTGGGCGCGGCCGGCATCGTCGAATCGGTGGTCGCGCTGCTCGCGCTCGAGCACGGGCTGCTACCCGGCACGCTGAACGCGCGTACGCCCGATCCCGCATGCGGGCCGCAGATCCGCTTCGACAACGCGCACGCCAGCGTGCGCTACGCGATGAACAACTCGTTCGGCTTCGGCGGCAACAACTGCTCGCTGGTGTTCGCCCGCGCATGAGCGTCCGCATGCCGCACCCCACCGCCGGCGCCCGCCGGGGAGTCGCGCGATGAGCGTCCTCGCCGCACGCATCGAGGGCATCGGTTTCTGGGCGCCGGGCCTGCCGTCGTGGGAGGACGCGCGCGCGTTCGCCGCCGGCGCCGCGCCGCGCGCCGATGCGCCCGGTCGGCCGTCGCCGCAGCTGCTGCCGCCGAACGAGCGCCGGCGCGCGCCAGAGACGGTGGCGGTGGCGCTGGACGTGGCACTCGCCGCCTGCCAGGCGGCCGGGCGCGATCCGGCCGTGCTGCCGTCGGTGTTCGCCTCCACCCACGGCGATCTCGGCATCACCGACTACATGTGCAGCACGCTGGCGAGCGCGCCCGGCACGATATCGCCGATCCGCTTCCACAACTCGGTGCACAACGCCGCCGCCGGCTACTGGACGATCGGCGCCGGCGCGATGGCACCGGCCACCGCGATCAGCGCGTTCGACGCGACGTTCGCGCAAGGATTGATCGAGGCGCTGGCGCAACTCGCCAGCGGCGCCGACGCGGTGCTGCTGGTCGGCTACGACGGCGCCTCCGCCGGCCCGCTGGCCTACGTCAGTCGCAGCGAGCGCCTGCTCGGCGCCGCACTGGTGCTGGCGCGTGGCGACGGCCCCGGGCCGCGCCTGCGCGCAGCCTTGATGAGCCCGGGCGTACAACCGCAGTCCGCGCCGGGTCCGCTGGCGCGGCATGGCCATGGCAACGCGATGGCGCCGATGCTGCCGCTGTTCGACGCGCTGGCGTCCGGCGTCCCGCAGGCGCATCTCCACGCCGGCCCGGGCCGGCTCCTGCAAGTGGAGCTCGACCATGGCTGACCGCTGCTTTCCTTCGCACCCGCTGCCCGCCGAGGCGACCGCATGAACGCACACCCGGTGGTTCCGCCCGCACTCGGCCGCGTCGCCGTGCTGATCCCCGCGCTCAACGAGGAGAAGGCGATCGCCGGTGTGCTCGATTCGGTGCTCGCGCTCGGGCTGCCGGTGATCTTCGTCGACGACGGTTCCGACGATGCCACCCCGGAGATCGCCGCCGCGCGCGGCGTGACCCTGATCCGCCACCCGCAGCGCAAGGGCAAGGGCGAGGCGCTGCGCGACGGCTTCCGCGAGGCGCTGCGCCAGGGCTTCGACGGCGTGGTGACGATGGACGGCGACGGCCAGCACGTGGCCGCGGACATCCCGCGCCTGCTGGAGGCGGCCGCCGCCCACCCGAACCACATCGCGATCGGCGCGCGCATCCTCAACCGCCACCGCCAGCCGCCGTACCGCCGCTGGGCCAACAACTTCGGCGACTGGGGCATCGGCTGGGCCTGCGGGCAGCGCCTGATCGACACCCAGAGCGGCCAGCGCTACTACCCGCGCGCGGCAATGGAGCTGGTCGACATCGAGACCGAAGGCTTCGTGTTCGAGAGCGAGATCCTGATCGAGGCCAATTGGCAGCGCGGGCTGCGGGTGGTCGCCGTGCCGATCGAGTCGCGTTACCAAGGCGAGTTCCGCCCCAGCCATTTCCGCGCGCTGCCCGACTTCATGCGCATCACCACCCGGGTGATTGGCAAGATCGTCCGCGCCGGCTTCCTATGGCAGAACTACCGCCGCTCGCGCCGCGAACCGCCGCTGGTGTACGGCGCGCCCGCCGCCGCCACCGCCGCGGTGCCGCAGGTGGAAGCGGCGCGCTAGCGACCGCGTCGACGCGCTAGGATCGCAGCGTCGCCGCCGCACCCGGGTTCCGCATGAACGCTGCCGCCTCCGATCACGACGTCGCCATCCTCGGCGGCGGGCTCGCCGGGCTCACGCTCGCGCTGCAACTGCGCCAGCAGGACCCGACGCTGCGGATCGTGGTGATCGAACGTCACCGCCATCCGGTGCGCGAGGCGGCGTTCAAGGTCGGCGAATCCACCGTCGAGATCGGCGCGCATTACTTCGCCAACGTGCTCGGGCTGCGCGAGCATTTGGAGCGCGAGCAGATCCGCAAGTTCGGCTTCCGCTTCTTCTTCAACGAAGGCCGCGAGGACATCGACCGCTGCACCGAGCTCGGCGTCAGCCGGCTGTTGCCGACGCCGTCGTGGCAGATCGACCGCGGCCGGTTCGAGAACTTCCTGACCGCGCATGCGCGCGAGCACGGCATCGAGGTCCGCGACGGCACGGTGGTGCGCACGCTGGAGCTGGCCGAGGACGATGCGCCGCATGTCGTGCATTGCGAGGGCGAGGCCGGCACCGCGAGCGTGCGTGCACGCTGGCTGGTCGACGCGTCCGGGCGTGCCGGCCTGCTCAAGCGCAAGCTCGACCTCGCCCAACCGAACGCGCATGACGTCAACGCGGTCTGGTGGCGGGTCGACGGCCTGCTCGACCCGAATGCGTGGTCGCAGGACGAAGGCTGGCTCGGCCGCTGCACGCCGCCGGACCGCTGGCGCTCGACCAACCACCTGTGCGGCCCCGGCTACTGGGTGTGGCTGATCCCGCTCGCCTCCGGCGCGCATTCGGTCGGCATCGTCTGCGACGCGAAGATGCATCCGCTGGCGACGATGAACACCCACGCCAAGGCGATGGATTGGCTGCGCCTGCACCAGCCGCAGCTCGCGCGTGCGCTGGAGGCGCCGCAGCACGGCGTGCAGGACTTCCTGTTCCTGCGCCACTTCTCCTACGGCTGCAAGCAGGTGTTCTCGGAACGGCGCTGGGCGCTGACCGGCGAGGCCGGGGTGTTCCTCGATCCGTTCTATTCGCCGGGCAGCGACTTCATCGCGATCGCCAACACCTACATCTGCGACCTGATCCGCAAGGAGCGCGCCGGCGAGCGTATCGGCGCACACACCGCGCTGTACCAGCAGCTGTTCTTCTCGTTCTACGAGAACACGCTGTCGTTGTACCAGGACCAGTACCCGCTGTTCGGCGATCCGCAGGTGATGCCGGTCAAAGTGATCTGGGACTACACGTTCTACTGGTCGCTGCTGGCGCCGCTGTTCTTCGCCGACCGGCTCACCGACCTGGTCGCGCTCGGCCGGCTGCGTCCGGCGTTCGCCGCCGCCAGCGCGATGAACGCGGCGATGCAGCGTGTGCTGCGCGAATGGGGCGAACGCAACGGCGCGCCGCACATCGCCGACGGCCGCCTGCTCGACCAGTACCGGATCGACTGGTTCCGCGAGCTCAACCGCGCACTGCACGACACGCTCGAGCGCGACGCGTTCATCGCCCGCATCGAGGCCAACGTCGCGCGCATGCACGCGCTCGCCGCGGAGATCCTCGCGCAGGCGCGCACCCTGCATCCGCAACTGGACGACCACGGCCTGGCGGCGCTGCTCGCCGCGCCGCCGACCGACGCGCCGCACCTCGACGCGCCGTGGTACGCGCACGCGGCCTGAGCTAGTCCGGCGCTGCATCGAGCCGGCGCACGCTGAACGCGCGCAGCGCCGACGGACGCGGCACACCGATGCCTTCGGCGCGGCCTTCGGTGTAGCGCGTCACGTGCGGCGGCGGCACCGCAAGCTCGCTGCCCAGCAGGCGCCCGAGCGCGCGGTGGAAGCCCACCATCGCCGGCAGCCGCACGAGCTCGATCACGCTGTGCACCGCGCCGAACGTGCCGTCGTCGCGGCGGGCGGGCTTGCGCAGCAGCCGCAGCTCGCCGGTGAACCCGATCTGCCAGTCGAGCACGTCGAACGCGGCGCGCACCGCCGCGCCCAGGTACGGCTCGCGCAGGCTCGCGTGCAGGCGCGCACCCAGCGCGCGGCCGATCAAGGTGACGTGCAGCTCGCGCTTGGGTGCGAGCACGAGGCCCGCGAGGTGCAGCGGCGACGTCGGCGGCGGCTCGGGCAACGGCAGCAGCAGCGTGCGGTGTTCGGTCCAGCCGGGCCAGCGCATGGGCGGGGAAGGCGCACGAGGCGGGGGGCGCACGGTACGCCAAAAAGCGCACGGCCGGCGCGGGGCCGGCCGTGCGCGGGAGGTCGACTCAGCGCTTGTTGCCGCCGCCGGACGAGCCGCCCTCGGTGCCGCCCTCGGCCTGCTTGCCGCGCTCGACCAGCTCGCTCACGCGCTGGCCGCCCATCTTGCCGAGCTCGGAATAGCCTTCCGGACCCAGCTGCTCCTTTCGCGCCTCGCCGCCCATCTTGCCGAGCTCGGAATAGCCCTCCGGTCCCAGCTGCTCCTTGCGGGTTTCGCCGCCCTTCTTGCCGAGCTCGGAGTAGCCTTCCGGACCCAACTGCTCCTTGCGGATCTCACCGCCGATCTTGCCGGCCTCGCGGACGCTCATGTCGCCGCCCTGGCCCTGGTTGCTGCCGCCCTGGTTGTCGCGGTTCTGTGCCATCACGTGTCTCCTCATCGATGCCCGCTTCGGAATTGAAGCGCGTGCCGCCGCGCTCGCACGTCGCCGTGCGATCCCGGGGATCCGTCGGCAACGGATCCGCACGCGGCGGAACACCGGTCGCAAGCCGCATGCCAGCGCGGCAGCCAGCCGCGGGCGCGCTTTCACGCACTCCGTGGCGCCCACGCCTGCAACTCCTGCGCGCACGCTGCAGGAACTGCGTCAGCGCGGCGCTCCCAGCCGCACCAGCCGCGGCGTGTGCGCCGGCAGCCAGCCGGCCCACTTCGGAAAGCGGCGGATCGCGTGGTACACCAGCGGCCGGAGCAGCCGCTGCAGCGGCGTGGGAATCGGCAACCGGTCGCGTTCCATCCGCGTGCAGTGGCCGCGCATCAACGCCTCGAGGCGGGCGCTGAGTTCGCGCGCGAACGCACGGTCGCGGATGAACACGTTGGCTTCGAGGTTGAGCGACAGGCTCAGCGGATCGAGGTTGCTGGAACCGACCGTGGCCCAGTCGTCGTCGATCACCGCGACCTTCGCGTGCAGCGGCCGCTGGCCGTACTCGTAGACTTCGACCCCCGCCTCGACCAGCGTGTGGTACAGCGTGCGCGCGGCCGGCTGCGCGATCGGCTCGTCCGGCAGGCCCTGCAGGATCAGCGTCACGCGCACGCCACGCCGCGCCGCGCGCAGCAGCTCGCGCAGGAAGCGATAGCCGGGGAAGAAGTACGCGTTGGCGAGCACAATGCGCTCGCGCGCGCCGCGGATCGCGTGGCGGTATTCGCGCTCGATGCTGTCACGGTGCAGGCCGTTGTCGCGCACCTCGAAGCGCACCCGCGCATCGCCGGCGCGCGGCAACAGCGGCGCGGCGACCGGGGCGCGCCAGCGTTCGCCGGCGTGCGGCGACTGCAGCGCGGTGCGGGCGAAGTCGTGGATGTCGGCGACCACCGGCCCTTCCAGCTCGACCGCGTAATCCTGCAGCGCCTCGCGGCCGGACACGGTGAGATGTTCGATCGAGTAGTTGATGCCGCCGACGAACGCGCGCGCACCGTCGACCACCAGCAGCTTGCGGTGCATGCGGCGGAAGATGTGCAGGCGGATACCGAACAGGGTCGGGCGCGGGTCGTACACGTGGAAATGCACGCCGGACTCGGCGAGCGTGCGCAGGAACGCGTCGCTGAAGCGCGGCGAGCCGTAGCCGTCGACCGTGACCTCGACCCGCACGCCGCGCCGTGCCGCCGCCACCAGCCGCTCGTGCAGCGCCAGCCCGACCGCATCCTCGAACAGGATGAATGTTTCCAGCAGCACCTCGCGGCGCGCCTGTTCGATCGCGGCGAATGCGCGCGCATAGAACGCCTCGCCGTTCTCCAACAGGAGCACGCGGTGGCCGTCGCGCCAGACCGGTTCAGCGCGTGGCATCGTCGTTCCCCAGCGCGACCTCGGCGTACAGCACGGCGTGGTCGGACAGGTGCGACCACGGCCGTGCCGCCAGCACGCGCTGCGCGGTCGCGCGCGCGCGGCGCAGGTAGATGCGGTCGAGCGGCAGCAGCGGCCAGCGCGCCGGAAACGTGCGTGCAAGGCGGCCCGCGGCGCGCTCGAACACCTCGTGCAGCCCGTGCGCCTGCAGCAGCAGGTGGCCGCGTGCGCGCCAGTCGTTGAAGTCGCCGGCGACGATCAGCGGCGCGTCCGCCGGCACCTCCTCGCGCAGCAGCCGGCCGAGCAGCTCGAGCTGGTGCGCGCGGTGGCGCTCGCGCAGACCGAGGTGCACGCATACCGCATGCACCGGCACGCCGGCTCCCGCGACGTCGAGCACGCAATGCAGCAGCCCGCGCGGCTCGTGGCCGGCGATCGAGACGTCGTGGTTGCACTGGTGCACGATCGGGAACTTCGACAGCAGCGCGTTGCCGTGGTGGCCGGCCGGATGCGCGACGTTGCGGCCGTAGGCGAACTGCGGCCACAACCGCTCGGCCAGGAATTCGTAATGCGCCATCTCCGGCCACTGCGGATGGCGGCGCGCGTGGCCGCTGTGCTCGCCGATCACTTCCTGCAAAAACACCACGTCGGCGTCGGTGCTGGCGATCGCCTGGCGCAGCTCGGGCAGCACGAAGCGCCGCTGGCCCATGCTGAAGCCCATGTGGATGTTGGCCGTGAGCACGTGCAGGCGCGGCATGGTCGCTCCGGGCAAGGCACGGCGCAGCGTGCGGGCGGCCGCGTGCATCGGCTGTCGAGGCACCTTTTTCATGCCCTTCTCATCTGGTGCCGACGGTCCGGTAACCCCGCGCGTCCGTATCGTGGGGTCATCCCCCTCAGGAGGACCGCGTCATGGCGAACCCCACTACACCTTCCGATTCCAACCGCGACCCGATCACCGGCGCGCCGGGCGCGCATCCGCTCGGCGTGGGCGTCGGCGGCGTCGCCGGCGGTGCGCTGGCGGGCGCGCTGGCCGGCACCGTGTTCGGCCCGATCGGCACCCTGATCGGCGCCAGCGCCGGCGTGATCGCCGGTGCCGCCGCCGGCAAGGCGGTCGCCGAGCGCCTGGATCCCACCGGCGAGGTCGAGTACTGGCGCGAGGCGCACCGCGGCCGCGATTACGTCAAGCCGGAGCGCGACTTCGAACGCGACTACCGCCCGGCCTACGAGTTCGGAGTGAATGCGCGCGAGCACCATCACGATCGCGACTGGAGCGAGGTCGAGCAGGATCTCGGCCGCGACTGGCCGCACGCGCGCGCCAGCTCGCAGCTGGACTGGGACGAGGCGCGGCATCCCGCGCGCGATGCCTGGGAACGCGCCGACCGCACCCATCGCACCTACCAGGCGAGCGACCGCTACTTCGCCTCGCGCTTCGAGCACAGCCCGTACCGCAGCAGCGAGGAAACGTTCGACGACTACCGCCCGGCATACCGCTTCGGCACCTTCGCGCGCAGCCGTTACGGCGAGCGCGACTGGGACGACCGGCTGGAAGCGGAACTGCGCGACGGTTGGGAGCGCTTCCGCGGCGGCTCGCGGCTGACTTGGGAACGCGCCAAGCACGCGGTGCGCGAGGCGTTCCACACCCGCGAAGACGAGTACCTCGACCGCGGCGACAATGCGTTCGCACCGCCGGCGCGCGATAGCGGGATGACCACCCGCAGCGGCGTCGGCCCCGGCACCGACCGCGGGTTCTGACCGGCATGCGGTGGCCCGGCATCGGCCGGGCCACCACCGCCGTGCGCTTACGCGGCCTGCGCCACCGCGGGCGCGCCGCGCTCCCATTGCGCCCACAGCTCGGCTTCGCGCCGCTGGGCTTTGTGCAGGTGCGCTTCCTTGACGTGGCCGTAGCCGCGAATGTGTTCCGGGATCGACGCGATCTCCACCGCGAGGCGGAGGTTGCCGGCATCCAGCTTGGCCAGCAGGCGTTCGACGCCGGCGAAATACTGCTCGATCAGCCGGCGCTCGGTGCGGCGCTCCTCGGTGTAGCCGAAGATGTCGAGCTTCGTTCCGCGCAGGCCGCGCAGCTTCGCCAGCAGCTTGAACGCGGTGAACACCCACGGCCCGTATTCGCGCTTGATCAGCCGGCCTTCGGCGTCCTTCTTCGCCAGCAGCGGGGGGGCGAGGTGGAACTTCAACGTGAAGTCGCCCTCGAACTGCTGCGCCAGGCGGCGCTGGAACTCGCCGCTGGTGTACAGCCGTGCCACCTCGTACTCGTCCTTGTAGGCCATCAGCTTGAACGCGTAGCGTGCCACCGCCTCGGTGAGGTCGGTGCTGCCCGGTGCCTTCGCGCTTTCGACCGCGCGCACCTTCGCCACCAGGTCGGCGTAGCGCTTCGCGTAGGCGGCGTTCTGGTAATCGGTGAGGAACGCCACGCGGCGCGCGATCACCTCGTCGAGCGAGCGCGACAGCCGCACGTCGTCGAGCGGCAGGAACGCCACTTCGCCGGCGCCGTGCGACGGCACGTGGCGCAGCTCGTCGGTCTCGCGCACGGGTTTCGGCGCGACGTTCGCACCCCACTCGTGGCCTTCCCACTCGCCCGGCTTGAGCACCGGCAGTTCGAGCGCATTGCCCGTGCTCGGTGTGCTCGGCGCGAGGCCGGCGGCGTCGAGCACCGCGCGCATGTCGACCGCGGCCAGGCGGCCCCAGGCGAACGCGGTCCTGTTCATCTCCACCGCGGCGCCGTTGAGCTCGATCGCGCGCATCAGCGCCTCCAGCGTCACCGGCACCAGGCCCTGCTGCCAGGCGTAGCCGAGCATGAACAGGTTGGTCGCGATGGCATCGCCGAGCAGCGCGGTCGCGAGCTGGGTGGCATCGACCTGCAGCGGATCGCGCCCGCCGAGCGCGGTGCGCACCGCGGCGACGATGTCGGCGGCGGGGAACTTCATGTCCGGGCGGGTGGTGAACGTGCCCGGCATCGCCTCGTAGCTGTTGAGCACGACCTGGGTGCGGTCGGCACGCACCTTCGACAGCGCCCAGTAGTCGTTGACCACCACCATGTCGCAGCCGAGCACAAGGTCGGCTTCGCCGGCGGCGATGCGCACGGCGTGGATGTCGGCCGGCGTGTTGGCGATCCGCACGTGAGTGGTGACCGCACCGCCCTTCTGTGCGAGGCCGGTCTGGTCGAGCACGCTCGCGCCCTTGCCTTCCAGGTGCCCCGCCATGCCGAGCAGCGCGCCGATGGTGACCACGCCGGTGCCGCCGACGCCGGTGATCAGGATGTTCCACGGCTTGTCGAGCGCCGGCAGCTGCGGCATCGGCAGGTTGCCCAGCCGATCCTTCGCATTCGATCCCTTCTGCTTGCGCAGCTTGCCGCCTTCCACCGTCACGAAGCTCGGGCAGAAACCGTTGACGCAGGAGAAGTCCTTGTTGCAGTTGGACTGGTCGATCTCGCGCTTGCGGCCGAATTCGGTCTCCTTCGGCAGCACCGAAACGCAGAACGACTTCTTGCCACAGTCGCCGCAGCCTTCGCACACCAGCGAGTTGATCAGCACCCGCTTCTGCGGATCGACCATCTTGCCGCGCTTGCGGCGGCGGCGCTTCTCGGTGGCGCAGGTCTGGTCATAGATCAGCACGGTGACGCCCGGCGTCTCGCGCAGGCGCTTCTGCACCGCGTCGAGTTCCTTGCGATCGAAGAATTCCACACCGCCCGGGAAGATCGACGGGTCCGACCACTTCGCGATGTCGTCGGACAGCACCACGATCGTCTGCACGCCCTCGGCGCGCACCTGGTGGGCGATCTGCGGCACCGACAGCACGCCGTCGACCGGCTGGCCACCGGTCATCGCCACCGCGTCGTTGTAGAGGATCTTGTAGGTGATGTTGACGCCGGCCGCGATCGCCTGCCGGATCGCCAGCGAGCCGCTGTGGAAGTAGGTGCCGTCGCCGAGGTTCTGGAACACGTGCTTCGTCTGGGTGAACGCCGCCTGCCCGGCCCAGGTGACGCCTTCGCCGCCCATGTGGGTGAAGGTGTCGGTGCTGCGGTCCATCCAGGTGACCATGTAGTGGCAGCCGATGCCGCCGAGCGCGCGTGAGCCGTCCGGCACCACGGTCGAGGTGTTGTGCGGGCAGCCGGAACAGTAGTGCGGCACGCGCGGGAACTGCGCGCGCGGCAGCGCGAGTTCGGATTCCTTCTCGGCCATCCAGCGCAGCACGTTCTCGATGTGCTCGCTGTTGTGAAACTTCTGGATGCGCCGCGCGATCACCCGCGCGATGCGCGCCGGGGTCAGTTCCGAGGTCGACGGCAGGATCCACTCGCCGGCCTCGTCGTACTTGCCGACGATCGAGGGCCGCTCCGGCCAGTTGTACATCTGTTCCTTCATCTGGCTTTCGATGAAGGCGTGCTTCTCCTCCACCACCACGATGTCGGTCAGCCCCTGCACGAAGCGGCGCAGGCCGACCGGCTCCAGCGGCCAGGTCATCGCCACCTTGTAGACGCGGATGCCGAGGTCGGCGCAGGCGCGCGCGTCGAGCCCCAGGTATTCGAGCGCCTGCAGCACATCGAGGTAGCTCTTGCCGGTGGTGATGATGCCCAGCCGCGGGTTGGGCGAATCGATCACCACGCGGTCGATCCGGTTGGCGCGCGCGAACGCCTGCGCAGCCTTCACCGCGTACTGGTGCAGACGCATCTCCTGCTCCAGCGGCGGATCCGGCCAGCGGATGTTGAGTCCGCCCGGCGGCAGCTCGAAATCCTCCGGCAGCACGATCTGCAACGCGAGCGGGTCGACGTCCACCGACGCCGACGACTCCACCGTCTCGGCGATCGTCTTGAAGCCCACCCAGCGCCCGGTGTAGCGGCTCATCGCCCAGCCGATCAGGCCGAGGTCGAGGATCTCCTGCACGCCGGCCGGATTCAGCACCGGCATCATCGCGCTGACGAACTCGTGCTCGGAGCCGTGCGGCAGGGTCGAGCTGCGGCAGGCATGGTCGTCGGCGGCGAGCGCCAGCACGCCGCCGTGCTTGGACGTGCCGGCGGCGTTGGCGTGCTTGAACACGTCGCCGCAGCGGTCCACGCCCGGGCCCTTGCCGTACCACATGCCGAACACGCCATCGACGGTGGCGCCGGGGAACAGGGTGGTCTGCTGCGTGCCCCAGACCATCGTCGCGCCGAGGTCCTCGTTGAGACCGGGGGTGAACTTCACCCCCGCCTGCTCGAGATGCTTGCGCGCGCGCCACAGTTCCAAATCGAAGCCGCCGAGCGGGCTGCCGCGGTAGCCGGAGATGAAGCCCGCGGTGTTGAGCCCCAGCGCCTGGTCGCGCAGCCGCTGCATCAGCGGCAGCCGCACCAGCGCCTGCACGCCGGACAGGTAGATGCGGCCCTGCAGGCGGGTGTACTTGTCCTCGAGCGTGTAGCCCGGATCGGCGAGGGAGCGGGCGAGGTCGGCGGAGGCCGGGGAGCTGAGTTCGGCGGTGCTGGTCATGGCGGGCGCGGCGCTCGGGGCGCGGTGGCGGCAGGGAGCGTCGAAGCGGCCCGGGAACACGCACGGGCCGGACAAAGACGCGGAATTGTAGCAGCCGGGCCGGGCGCGCCTGCCGGCACCCGGGTTCCCACCCTCGCCCGTGCTGCAAACGTATGCACGCACCCGGCGCGGTAGCGCGCGCGGTGCGCTGGTATGTTCAGCGGCCCGGCTTCGACCCACGAGTCTCCGTGAGCCCCGCGCCCGCATTCGACGCGTTCGACCTGATCATCTTCGGCGGCACCGGCGACCTCGCCCTGCGCAAGCTGCTGCCCGCGCTGTTCTACCGCTACGCCGACGGCCAGATCGGCCCCGCCACGCGGCTGTACGGACTGGCGCGCGACACCCTGAGCGACGACGACTACCGCGCGCGGGTGCGCGCCGCGCTGCAGAACACGCTGGCCCAAGACGCGCGCGCGGCCGCCGCGCTCGACGGCTTCCTCGCGCTGCTGCGCTACCGCACGATCGACCTCACCTCCGACGCCGGCTGGCCGGAACTCTCCGGCGAGCTCGGCGGCTGCGACCGCGTGCAGGTGTTCTACCTCGCGGTCGGCCCCGACCTGTTCGGGCACGTCGGCGACCGCCTGCAGCGCCACGGGCTGGCGCGCGCGTGCACGCGGGTGGTGGTGGAGAAGCCGATCGGCCGCGACGCCGCGTCGGCGGCGGCGATCAACGACGCGCTCGGGCGGGTGTTCGCCGAGTCGCAGATCTTCCGCATCGACCATTACCTCGGCAAGGAAACGGTCCAGAATCTGACCGCGCTGCGCTTCGCCAACGCGCTGTTCGAGCCGCTGTGGAAGGCCGAGCACATCGACCACGTGCAGATCACCGTCGCCGAGACGGTCGGGCTGGAACGCCGTGCCGGCTATTACGACCGCTCCGGCGCGTTGCGCGACATGGTGCAGAACCACATGCTGCAGCTGCTGTGCCTGGTGGCGATGGAGCCGCCGGCGTCGCTGCAGGCCGACGCCATCCGCGACGAGAAGCTGAAGGTGCTGCGCGCGCTGAAGCCGATCGACGTGCGCAACGCGGCGCAACTGACCGTGCGCGGCCAGTACCGCGCCGGTGCGGTGAACGGCCAGGCGGTCGCCGGCTATCTCGACGAGCTCGGCCGCACCGACTCGCGCACCGAGACGTTCGTCGCGCTCAAGGCCGAGGTCGCAAACTGGCGCTGGGCCGGCGTGCCGTTCTACCTGCGCACCGGCAAGCGGCTGGCCACCCGGGTCTCGGAGATCGTGATCCACTTCCGCGCCGTGCCGCATTCGATCTTCGGCGAGCAGGGGCTGACGCCGAACCGCCTGGTGCTGCGCCTGCAACCGGACGAGGGCGTGACCTTGTGGATCACCAACAAGGTGCCTGGCCCGGGCGGCCTGCGCCTGCGCGAGGTGCCGCTGGACATGAGCTTCGCCGAGACGTTCGGCGGCGAGCGCCACCCGGACGCGTACGAGCGCCTGCTGATGGACGTGGTGCGCGGCAACCCGATGCTGTTCATGCGCCGCGACGAGGTGGAGGCGGCGTGGGCGTGGATCGATCCGATCCGCGCGGCATGGGAAACCAGCGGCGATGCGCCGAAGTCGTACACCGCCGGCACCTGGGGTCCGTCGGCGGCGGTGGCGCTGATCGAGCGCGACGGCCGCACCTGGGCCGACGACGCCGCATGAGCGGTTCATCCGTCGGCTTGCGTTCGGCCGCCGCCGCCCCTACACCGACCGGGCTGCGCGCAGCACACCCGTCCGCTTCGAGTCCCCGTTCCGCATGAGCCTGCATCCCGTCGTCTCCGACGTCACCGCCCGTATCGTCGAGCGCAGCCGCGCATCGCGCGCGCGTTATCTCGCGCAGATCGCCGCTGCCGCCGACGCCGGTCCGAAGCGCGCACGGCTGAGCTGCGGCAACCTCGCGCACGGTTTCGCCGCCTGTGGCGTCGACAAGCCGGCCCTGCGCGGCAACGTCGCGCCCAACATCGGCATCGTCACCGCGTACAACGACATGCTCTCCGCGCATCAGCCGCTGGAGCGCTTCCCCGAGCTGCTCAAGCAGGCCGCACGCGAGGTCGGCGCCACCGCACAGGTGGCGGGCGGCGTGCCGGCGATGTGCGACGGCGTGACCCAGGGCCGCGCCGGCATGGAGCTGTCGCTGTTCTCGCGCGACGTGATCGCGCTGTCCACCGCGGTGGCGCTGTCGCACGACATGTTCGACGCCGCGCTGTACCTGGGCGTGTGCGACAAGATCGTGCCGGGGCTGCTGATCGGCGCGCTGCGCTTCGGCCACCTACCGGCGATCTTCGTGCCGGCCGGGCCGATGCCGTCGGGCCTGCCGAACGACGAGAAATCGCGCGTGCGCCAGCGCTACGCCGAAGGCAAGGCCACCCGCGAGGAACTGCTGGAGGCCGAGGCGCAGAGCTACCACGGGCCCGGTACCTGCACGTTCTACGGCACCGCCAATTCCAACCAGATGCTGATGGAGCTGATGGGCCTGCACCTGCCGGGCAGCAGCTTCGTCCATCCGAACACGCCGCTGCGCGACGAGCTCACCCGCGAGGCCGCGCGCCGCGTCGCGCAGATCACCGCGCTCGGCGACGACTACCGCCCGATCGGCCGCATCGTCGACGAACGCGCGATCGTCAACGGCGTGGTCGGCCTGCACGCCACCGGCGGTTCCACCAACCACCTGCTGCACCTGATCGCGATGGCGGCCGCCGCCGGCATCGACCTGCGGCTGGAAGACTTCGACGCGCTCTCGCGCGTGGTGCCGCTGCTGGCACGCGTGTATCCCAACGGCAGCGCGGACGTGAACCATTTCCATGCCGCCGGCGGCTTGGGGTACCTGATCGGCGAGCTGCTCGATGCCGGGCTGCTGCACGGTGACGTCGAAACGATCGCCGGTTCCGGCCTGGAGCGCTACCGCGCCGAAGCCAGGCTCGGCGGCGGCCGCGTGGTGTACGCACCGGCGCCTCGTACCAGCGCCGATCCCGACGTGCTGCGCCCGGTGCGCGAGCCGTTCCGTCCCGACGGCGGTCTGCGCGTGCTCGCCGGCAACCTCGGCACCGCGGCGATCAAGGTGTCCGCCGTGCCGGAGGATCGTTGGGTGATCGAAGCGCCGTGCCGCGTGTTCCACGATCAGAGCGAGGTGAAAGAGGCATTCGGCCGTGGCGAGCTGGAGCGCGACGTGGTCGTGGTGGTGCGCTTCGAGGGCCCGCGCGCGAACGGCATGCCGGAGCTGCACCAGCTGACCCCGCTGCTGGGCGTGCTGCAGAAGCGCGGGCATCGCGTCGCGCTGGTGACGGATGGCCGCATGTCGGGCGCTTCGGGACAGGTGCCGGCGGCGATCCACGTCACTCCGGAAGCAGCGGTCGGCGGGCCGATCGCAAAGCTGCGCGACGGCGACGTGGTGCGGGTGGATGCGGTAGCGGGCACGCTGGCCGCGCTCGTCGACGAGGCCGAGTTCGCCGCGCGCCCTGCGGCGCAGGCGGATCTTTCGCATCATGAGCACGGCATCGGCCGCGACCTGTTCGCGCTGTTCCGCCGCGCCGCCGGCCCGGCCGACCGCGGCGCCAGCGTGTTCGACATGGCCTGACGCCCACTTCCGCGGATCGCATGGACACCAAGCAACGCCAGCTCGCCGACCTGTTCGCGCTCGCGCCGGTCATCCCGGTGGTGGTGATCGACGACGCCGCGCTCGCCGTGCCGATGGCGCGTGCGCTGGTGGCTGGCGGGCTGTCGGCGATCGAGATCACCCTGCGCACGCCGGCGGCGCTGGAGGCGGTGCGCGCGATCGCGCAGGACGTCGAGGGCGCGGTGGTCGGCGTCGGCAGCGTACGCGTGGCGGCGGATTTCCATGCCGCCGAACGCGCCGGCGCGCGCTTCGCGGTGTCGCCCGGCAGCACGCCGGCGCTGGTCGCCGCCGCGCAGGCGAGCGCGCTGCCGTGGCTGCCGGGCGCGGCCACCGCCAGCGAGGCGATGGCGCTGGCCGAGCACGGCTTCAGCCAC
>DASQMI010000067.1:0-42343 GCA_035645555.1 Lysobacter sp.
GCCGCGCTTTCATGAAGGCCCGCACGCCTGATCCAAGCGGACCGTGCAGCTTCCGGACGGCGCGCCTCGGCGCGCCGTCCGCGTTTCCGGCATGCGCATGATCGGCACGGGCCGATTCGCTAGACTCCCGATGATGAATGCCCCGCTTCCCTTCGACCCGCAACGCCTGTCGCACTGCGCCGGCGAGATCATCGTCAACGTCCGCGAGCTCGCCGCGCGCGGCTGGACGCCGGCGACCAGCAGCAACTTCTCGCAGCGGCTGGATGAGTGGCATGCGGCCATCACCGTGTCCGGCCGCGACAAGGGCCGACTGACCGAGGGCGACATCATGGTGGTCGACTTCGACGGCCGCCCGGTCGCCACCGACCACCGCCCGTCCGCCGAAACCCTGCTGCACACCCAGCTGTACCGGCGCTTCCCGCAGGTGGGCTGCGTGCTGCACACGCATTCGCTCAACCAGACGGTCGCTTCGCGCCTGTACGCCGGCCACGGGCACGTGCGGCTGGAGGGCTACGAGCTGTTGAAAGCGTTCGCCGGCAACACCACCCATGAAACGGCGATCGACCTGCCGGTGCTGCCCAACAGCCAGGACATGCCGACGCTCGCCGCGCAGGTCGATGCCCTGCTCGACCGCCAGGCGATGTGGGGCTATCTGATCGACGGCCACGGCCTGTACGCGTGGGGCCGCGACATGGCCGAAGCGCGCCGCCACCTGGAGGCGTTCGATTTCCTGCTCGCCTGCGAGCTTGAACTGAGGAGACTGCAGCGATGAGCCGCCTGCGCATCTTTGCCGACCACGACCCCAGCGCGCCGCTGCTGGCCACCGCCGATGGCGAGGCGATCGCGCGCGAGCTCGCGCGCATCGGCGTGACGTTCGAACGCTGGCAGGCCACGCAGCCGGTGGTGCCGGGCGATCCGCCGGAGAAGATCATGGCCGCCTATCGCGCCGACATCGACCGGTTGGTCGCCGAGCGCGGCTTCAAGGCCGTCGACGTGGTCAGCATCGCGCCGGACAACCCGAACCGCGAAGAGATGCGCAAGAAGTTCCTCGACGAGCACTTCCACAAGGAAGACGAGGTGCGCTTCTTCGTCGCCGGTTCCGGTCTGTTCACCCTGCACGTCGGCGACAAGGTCTACGAGATCAAGTGCGAGGCGGGCGATCTGATCGCGGTACCGGACGGCACCACGCACTGGTTCGACATGGGCCCGGAGCCGAGCTTCGTCGCGATCCGGTTCTTTACCGAGCCGGACGGTTGGGTCGGCCATTTCACCGGGACCGACATCGCGCAGAAGTTCCCGCGCTACGAGCCCGATCCGGCCGGTTGATCCGCGAAAGCCCGAACTCCATGCCCATCCGCGCCATCCTCACCGACATCGAAGGCACTACCAGCAGCATCTCGTTCGTCAAGGACGTGCTGTTTCCCTACGCGCGGCGCGCGTTGCCCGCATTCGTGCAGGCGCGCGGCCACGAGCCCGAGGTGCGCCGCTGGCTGGACGCCGTCGCCGCCGAACAGGGCGGGCTGTGCGACGACGCGATGATCGTCGAGGTGCTGCAGGGCTGGATCGACCAGGACCGCAAGCACACCGCACTGAAGGCGCTGCAGGGCATGGTCTGGCAGGACGGTTATCGGAACGCCGACTTCACCGCGCACATGTATTGGGATGCGGCCGAGGCGCTGAAGCGCTGGCACGCGGCTGGCCTGCCGCTGTACGTGTATTCGTCCGGCAGCGTGCCGGCGCAGCGGCTGTTCTTCGGCCACAGCGACGCCGGCGACCTGACGCCGCTGTTCTCCGGCTGGTTCGACACCGAGATCGGCGGCAAGCGCGAGGCCGCCAGCTACGCGCGCATCGCGCAGGCGATCGGCCACGCGCCGGCGGAGATCCTGTTCCTGTCCGACGTGGTCGAGGAGCTGGACGCCGCGCGCGAGGCCGGGTTGCGCACCGTGCTGCTCGACCGGCGCGCGGATTATCCGCAGCCGCGCCTTGGCGACCTCACCCACGGCCATCCGCGGGTGGAATCGTTCGCCGACGTGGCGCTCGACTGACGCCTCAGGGCGCCGGGCTCGGCTGCAGCCGGTAGCGCGTCGACGCCCGCTGCTCGCCCTGCCAGCGGTCGAACGCGCGCACCTCCACGACGTGCTCGCCGGGCGCGAGTCCGGTCGGCAGCGCGCCCCGCCACAGGTGGGTGGACGGCATCGCCTCGGGTGAGCGGTCGTAGCCGCGCAGCGCGGGCGCATCGTCGTCGCGCACGTTCTCCGCGAGCAGGCGCGGATCCGGCCGCTCGACGCGCCGCATCGGCTGCCATTCGCCACCATCGACGCGGTACTCCACGCGCGTGTCCGGCGTGCCCATGAACACGTTGGCGAACACGCCCCAAGCCGGATACGCGCTCTGACGCAGCACCCTGGGTGCATGCAACGCCATCGCCGCGGTGAACGCGGGGTTGCCCGGCGGCAACCTTGCCGGATGCCAGGCCAGCGCATGGTCGCCGCCGCGCGCTAGGCGCAGCGTGGCGTGGCCGTTCGGCGTGCCGTCCTCCATCGTGGCGTCGGGCACGCCCTGCGCGTCCTTGACACCGGACCAGTACGAACCGGCGACGGCGCCCACGCTGAACTCGTGCAGGGGTTTTGCACCGTGCCAGCCGTCCGCCGGTCCATGGAAATGGTGCCGCAGGGTATGCGTGTGCCCGCTCAGCACCAGCACGCGTTCGAACGGCTGCAGCAGACGGAACAGCCGCTCGCGGTCGGCGCGACGGAACGTCTCGCGGCCGTCGGTGTCGAACAGCGGGATGTGCATGCCGATGATGATCCGCCGCTGCTTCGGCAGCCCGCCGAGATAAGCCTCGAGGAACGCGAACTGGTCCTCGCGCAGGCCGCCGACGTAGCGCCGGTTGCCGAGGTGGATAACGTCGTCCAGAAGCACGAAGCTGGTATCGCCTTCCTCCAGCGCATAGGTGTCCGGTCCCATCACGCTCCGCCAGGTGGCGAGCGCGCCATCGTCGCCGGGCGCGTCGGTGTCCATGTCGTGGTTGCCGGGCACGTGGAACCACGGCACGCCCAGCCGTGCGGTGACCGCGTTCAGCGCGGGATACAGAGACAGCCGGTCGTCGACCACGTCGCCCAGGGTGATGCCGAAGCTCGCCTGGTGGCGCCCCAGCAGCGGCTCCACGATGTCGACGCGGTAGTAGTCGATGTCGGCCGCGTGCTTGACCTGGGTGTCGGCGAACAGCAGCACCTCGGTCGTCGCCGCCGGGCCCGGCGCCGCAGGGAGCAGCGCGAAGTCGTGCTCCGCATCGCGGGCCGCCTGCAACGGAAGGCCGTCGGTGGCGCTCGGAAAGTAGCGGAACCAGAAGCGCGGCAATCCATCCGGCCGGTCGACGAAGCGCATGCCCGCGGGCTTGACGACGAAGACGACGTCGCCGAAGCGCACCGGCAGGCGGTAACGGCCGGTGGCATCGGTGCGGACCAGGTGGCGGCCGTTCGAGACGACTGCATCGCGCACGCCCCGCTCGCCTGCTCCGCGGCCCGGCTTGCCGTCGCGCTCGACGTAGACCACGCCGGACACGATGAAGCTGCGCTCATCGGCGCCGGCGGGCCGATGCCCGACCAACACGAGGAGGACGAGTGCCAGACACAGACGGCGCATTGACATATTCCCGATAAGCATCGCGCCGGATGGTAGCGCGCCCGCATGCCCGCAGGACGGCGTGCTTACGAGGCGCTATGCGCGGTGGCGCGCCTGCAGCACGTCGACGATGGCGTCGAGCGACAGGCCGCGGGCGTGCGCCAGCACCAGCAGGTGGACCAGCAGGTCGGCCGCCTCGCCGGCGAACGCGGTATCGTCCTGCGCGACCGCGGCCAACGCGGTCTCCACGCCCTCCTCGCCGACCTTCTGCGCGATGCGCTGCACGCCGGCATCGAACAGCCGGGTGGTGTAGCTGTCGGCGGGTCGCTCGCGATTGCGCACGGCGATGAGCGCATCGAGCGCGCGCAGGAAGTCGCCCGGCGCGTCCGGGAAACAGCTCTGGCGCCCGAGGTGACAGGTCGGCCCCTGTGGCCGCGCCAAGACGAGCAAGGTATCGCCGTCGCAGTCGGCCTCGATCCAGACGAGCAGCAGGGAGTGGCCGCTGCTTTCGCCCTTGGTCCACAGCCGTTGCCGGCTGCGGCTGTAGAACGTCACGTGGCCGCTCTCCAGCGTCCGTTGAAGCGCAGCGCGGTCCATGTAGCCGAGCATCAGCACCCGCAGCGTGTCGGCATCCTGCACGACCGCCGGCAGCAGGCCGTCCTGCCGGTCCCAGGCGAGCGCATCGATGCCGGCGCGATCCAGCGCGCTCATGCCGGCCGCACCGCGATGCCGCGCCGTGCGAGCGTGCGCTTGAGTCCGGGAATGCGCACCGCGCCGGAGTGGAACACGCTGGCGGCGAGTGCACCATCCGCGTCGGCGCGCTCGAACACCTCGGCGAAATGCGCCGCCTCCCCCGCTCCGCCCGACGCCACCAGCGGCACCGCGCATACCGCACGCACGGCGGCGAGCTGTTCGATGTCGTATCCGGCGCGCACGCCATCGCTGCCCATGCAGTTGAGGACGATTTCGCCGGCCCCGCGCCGCTGCGCCTCGACGACCCAGTCGAGCGTGCGCACGGCGAGCGCACGGGCTCGCGACGGGTCGCCGGTGTACTGGCGCACCCGCCACTCGCCGTCGGCATCGGGGTGGCTGTCGACGCCGACCACCACGAACTGCACGCCGAACGCCGCGGCCAGCTCCTCGATCAGTGCCGGGCGCTCCAGTGCGGGCGTGTTGATGGAGACTTTGTCCGCGCCCGCTTCCAAGACGTCGCGCGCGTCCTCTACCGAGCGGATGCCGCCGGCCACGCAGAACGGAATATCGATTACCTGGGCGACCCGCTCGACCCATCCGCGGTCGACCCGCCGGCCGTCGGGACTTGCGGTGATGTCGTAGATCACCAGTTCGTCGGCGCCTTCGTCGCGGTAGCGCAGCGCGAGCTCGACGATGTCGCCCATGTCGACGTGGTCGCGGAAGCGCACGCCCTTGACGACGCGGCCGTCGCGCACGTCCAGGCACGGGATCACACGCCTGCACACGCTCATGCGACCTCCCGCAACGCATCGTCAAGCGCGAACCGGCCTTCCAGCAGCCCGCGTCCGAGCACCGCGCCGGCGCATCCCTCCCCGCGCGCGGCGAGGATGTCGCCGATGTCGCGGATGCCGCCGGACGCCTGCAGCGCGACGTCCGGCGCCAGCGCGCGAATCGTCCGGTAGAGCTCGAGGTTCGGCCCGCTCAGCATGCCGTCGCGCCCGATGTCGGTGCACAGCAGGTGGCGCGCGCCGGCTTCGGCGTGGCGCCGCAGCAGCGCTTCGAACGCGATGCCGCTGTCTTCGGTCCAGCCTGCCACCGGCAAGCGCCAGCAGCCGGCGACGCGCCGCACATCGAGCGCGATCGTCAGCCGCTCCGGCCCGTAATGCCGCAGCCAGCGCGCCACCCGCGCGGGGTCGCGCACCGCGAGCGATCCCACCACCACACGCTCGGCGCCCGCGTCCAGCATCGTCTCGACGTCACGCTCGCTGCGCACGCCGCCGCCGGTCTGCACGCGCAACGGCGTGCTGCGCCGGATCGCCGCCAGCAGCGGCGCGAGCGTGTAACCGCCGAGGCGCGCCGCATCGAGGTCGACCAGGTGCAGCCATCGGGCGCCGGCCGACGCATAGCGCTCGGCGACCGCCAGCGCATCGTCGGCATAGCGCGTTTCCCGGCCGTAGTCGCCCTGGCGCAGGCGCACCACGCGACCCTCACGCAGGTCGATCGCCGGATAGACGACGAAGCTCACGCGGGCACCTCCTGCAGGAAGTTGCGCAACAGCGCGGCGCCCACCGCCGACGAGCGCTCCGGGTGAAACTGCGCGCCGAAGCGGCGGCCATCGCCGACCACGGCAGAGAACATCTCGCCGTGCGCGCAGGCGGCCAGCGTGCACTCGCCCACCGGTACCGCGTAGCTGTGCACGAAATAGGCGTGTGCGCCATCGTCGATGCCGACGAGCAACGGCGCAGGACGCGTGTCGCGCAGCGCATTCCAGCCCATGTGCGGCACGCGCGCGCCCGCTTCGCCGGACAGGCGCGCCACCCGGCCGCGCAGCAGGCCCAGGCATTCGACGTCGCCTTCGGCGGAACGCTCGAAGAGGAGCTGCATGCCCAGACAGATGCCAAGCAGCGGCTGGCTGAGCGTGCGCAGCACCTCGACCAGCCCGGCCTCGCGCAGGCGCGCCATCGCAGGCCCGGCGGCGCCGACCCCGGGCAGAATCACCCGCGATGCACTGCGGATGCGCGCCGCCTCGCAGGTCACCACCGGATCCACACCGAGGCGCTGCAATGCGTACACCACCGAGCCGATGTTCGCGAGGCCGGAATCGATCACCGCCACTGCGCTCATAGCGCCCCCTTGGTGCTCGGCAGGCCGATCCCGTCGCGCCGCATGGCCATGCGCAGCGCACGCGCGACCGCCTTGAAGCAGGCCTCGATCTGGTGGTGGTCGTTCTCGCCGCGCACCCGCAAGTGCAGATTCAGCCCTGCGGCTTCGCACAGCGAGCGGAAGAAGTGCGGCACCAGCTCGGTCGGCAAGTCGCCGACCCGTTCGCGCACGAAACGTCCCTCAAACACGAACAGCGGACGGCCGGAGAAATCCAGCGCCGCACTGGCGAGGCTTTCGTCCATCGGCAGCGTGAAGCGTGCGGCAGGACCCCACACCAGCGGGTCCGGCCCGTCGAAGCCGTAGCGTGCGATGCCGCGCTTGTTGCCGAGCGCTTCGCGCAGCGCCTGGCCGAGCGCGAGCGCGCAGTCCTCCACCGTGTGGTGCTCATCGACGTGCAGATCGCCCTCGCAGCGCAGCGACAGCGCGAAGCCGCCGTGCTTGCCGATCTGTTCGAGCATGTGGTCGAGAAACGCAACGCCGCTGCGGCATTCAGGCTCGGCCGTGCGGTCGAGGTCCACGTCCACCACGATGCACGTCTCGCGGGTGCGGCGTGCCACGCTCGCGGCGCGCGGACGCGCCACCAACGTGTGCGCGATGCCGGCCCAGTCCCAGTCTCCGCCGAACCGGGCGCTGCGCAGCTTGAAGCCGCGGACGCCGAGATTGGCGGCGAACTGCAGATCCGTATCGCGGTCGCCGACCATCGCCGAGCGGGCCCAGTCGATGCCGCGGTCCTTCAGGTAATGCAGCACCAGCCCGATGCCGGGCTTGCGCGTGGGCAGGTTCTCGGCCGGCAGCGAGCGGTCGATCAGCACCTCTTCGAAACAGATGCCCTGGCTTTCAAACATCTGCATCATCAGCGCGTGCGGGCCTTCGAAGCGTTCGCGCGGGAACGCCGGCGTGCCGAGCCCGTCCTGGTTGCTGACCATCACCAGCCGGTAGCCGGCCTCGCGCAGGCGCAGCAGCGCGGGAACGACGCCTTCGACGAAGCGCAGCTTCTCGTACGCGTCGATCTGGAAGTCCGCAGGCTCCTCGATCAGGGTGCCGTCGCGGTCGACGAACAGGACGGGCGTACTCATGGCGAGGCCACCGCCGCGGTCCGCGCCAGCGTTGCCACCACCCGATCGTTCTGCGCGGGCGTCCCGACCGTGATGCGCAGTGCGTCATGCAGGCCCGGCAGGTGCCGCATGTCGCGCACCACCACCCCCGCGCCCAGCAGACCGTCGAACGCGGCCTGCGCGTCACGGAAGCGCACCAGCACGAAGTTGGCCTGCGAGGGATACACCTGGCCGACGGTGTCCAGGGCGCGCAGGCGCTGGACGAGGCGGTCGCGTTCGGCACGCACCTGCGCGGCCTGCTCCGCGGTAGCCGCGCACCGCGCGGGCTGCAACGCGGCCTCGACGATGCGCACGCTCGGCGCCGGCAGCGGATAGGGCGCCTGGCAGCGCTGCAGCACCGCGATCAGCGCCTCGTCCGCGATCACGCAGCCGAGCCGAGCCCCGGCCAGCGCATGCGCTTTCGACAGCGTGCGCAGCACCGCGAGGTTGCGGTACGCCGCGACCCGATGGACCAGCGACGGCACGTGCGCGTACTCGACATAGGCCTCGTCGACGACCACCAGCGCGCGTCCGTCCAGCGCCCGCGCAAGGGCGAGGACGGCTTCGCGCGACAATGCGGTGCCGGAGGGGTTGCCGGGCGAACACAGGAACACCAGCCTCGCGCCGGAACGTTCCGCGGCCACGCGCACGCCATCGAAGTCGCAGTGGAAACCGTCGCGCGTGTCCACCAGCGGCACCTCCACCACGCGCGTGCCGTGCAGTCGCGCGCACACCGCGTACATGCCGAATGTCGGTGGGGTCACCACGATGGCATCGCCGCCGGGCCGGCACAGCGCGCGGATCAGCAGGTCGATGCCTTCGTCGCTGCCCCGCCCGGCCAGCAGCTGCGCGGGCGTGCAGCCGTACAGCGCGGCCAGGCGTGCGCGCAGTGCGGACGGCTGCGGGTCGGGATAGCGGCGCAGTGCGCCGGCGGGATCGCTTGCGTTGGGCTGCGGCGCCTCGTTGGCGTTGAGCCAGATGCCGCCTTCGTGGCGGACGCTGCGCGCGGAGGCATAGCCGCCGAAGTCGCGCAGGTCCTCGCGCACGAGTTCGATGGGCGATGCGGCGTTCATGGCGTGAGCGCCTGCAGACGCAACGCGACCGCCTCGCGGTGGGCATCGAGCCCCTCCGCGGCCGCAAGCGTGACCGCACCGGGCCCGATCGCCCGCAGACCTGACGGCGCCACGTCCTGCACGGTGATGGCGATCTGGAAGCTGGCGACGTTGAGCCCGCCGGTGTGGCGCGCCGCGCCGCCGGTCGGCAACACGTGGTTGGTGCCGCTGCAGTAGTCGCCGAGCGCCTCGGCCGCCCAGGCGCCGAGGAACACGGAGCCCGCGGCCTCGATCTGTGGCAGCCACGCACGCGCATCGCGCACCGCGAGAATCAGGTGCTCCGGCGCGTAGCGGTTGCTGACCGCGATGGCCTCGTCGATCGTCGCCACCCGGATCAGCCGCGAGGCCGCGAGTGCCTGGCGCGCGATGCCGGCCCGCGGCAGCCGGTCGAGCTGCGCCGCGACCTGCGCCTGCACCGCGCCGATCAGCGCGTCGCTGTCGGTGACCAGCAGCACCTGCGAATCCGGGCCATGTTCGGCCTGCGACAGCAGGTCGGCCGCGACGAACGCCGGATTGGCGCCGTCGTCGGCGATCACCAGCACCTCGGACGGACCGGCCGGCATGTCGATCGCCGCACCGCCGTCGAGCAGCGCCACCTGCCGCTTCGCCTCGGTGACGTAGGCGTTGCCCGGCCCGAACACCTTGTCGCACTTGGGCACGCTCGCGGTCCCGAACGCCATCGCGGCGATCGCCTGCGCACCACCGGCCTTCACCACGCGTGTGATGCCGCACCGCCGCGCGGCGTACAGCACCGCGGGATCGGCGCTGCCGTCGCGACGCGGCGGCGTGCACAACACCACCTCGCGGCAGCCGGCGAGCTGGGCCGGAACGCCGAGCATCAGCGCGGTCGAAGGCAGCGGCGCGGAGCCGGCCGGCACGTACAAGCCGACGCGGGCGATCGGCCGCAGCATGCGCTCGCAACGCACGCCCGGTGCGGTCTCGACCGCATAGGCGGCGCTCATGCCCGCTGCGTGGAAGGCGCGGATGCGCTCGCGCGCTTCGTCGATGGCCTCGCGCACGGTCGTGGCGAGCGTCGCATCCGCGGCGCGGAATTCCTGCTCGGTAACCGCCAGCGACTCCGGGACCACGCCGTCGAAACGCCGCGTGTACTCGCGCAGCGCCGCATCGCCGTTGCGACGCACCCCCGCGATGATGGCTTCGACCGCACGCGCGGTGTCTTCGCGCCTGGCCTGCGCGGGACGGCGCAGGACGACCACACGCGCGTCCTCGTCCAGACGCTCCCAGTCGACCCGCCTCACGACAGCATCCCCTCGACCGGCAGCACCATCAGCCCGCGCGCGCCGGCACGCTTCAGCTCCTCCAGCCGCTGCCACGTCACCGCGCCGTGGCAGAGCGCCTGCAGCGCGATATCGTCCTTGCCGTCCACCTGGAGCACCGTCGGCGGCTCGGCGTCGGGCAGCAACGGGAGCAGCCGTGGCAGCAGCGCACGCGGCGCCTGGCAGATCAGCAGCTTGCTGTGGCGGATGCGCAGCGCACCTTCGAGCCGTCGCAGCAGCAACGCCGCCAGTTCGCCGCGCGCGGCCTCGAGCGGCGCCACCGGTCCGGCGAGGACCGCCTCGCTGCGCAGCAGGGTCGCCACCGGCTTCAGTTGGTGGGCGGCGAGCGTCGACCCGGTCGACACCAGATCGCACACGGCATCCGCCTGCCCCAGCCGCGGCGCGATCTCGACCGAGCCCGATAGCACGACCACTTCGGCCTGCACCCCTTCCGCGCGCAGCCACGCGCCGGTAAGCGCCGGATAGCTGGTGGCGATGCGTTTGCCGGCCAGCTGGGCCGGGCCAGTCCAGTTCCACTCGTCCGGCACCGCCAGCCGCAGCCGGCAGCCACCGAAGCCGAGCGCGTGCCACTCCCGGAACCCCCCGGCGCGCCCGGCCTGTTCCCGCTCCCGCGCCTGCTCGAGCAGCACATTGCGGCCGACGATGCCGAGGTCGCATACGCCATCGGCGATCAGGCCCGGGATGTCGTCGTCGCGCACCAGCAGCAGATCGATGGCCAGCGTCTCGCCGTAGCAGAACAGGCGGTCGCGGCTCTCGCGCCACGACAGCCCGCACGATGCGAGCAGCGAGCGCGCGGGTTCGGCCAAGCGGCCGGATTTCTGGATGGCGACGCGCAGGCGGTCGCGCGCAGGAGGAACGCTGGCAGGGTTCATGGGGACTCGACGCAGGAAGGACGGGAGGCGCAGAGCGCGCCCGCGGCACGATCAATCGGCCGAGCGTCGATGTCGTAGCGCAGCTGCGTAGCCGCCGGCGCCGCGCTCCAGCGTGCGCGCGACGCGTCCGATGGTGGTGACGCTGACCAGTGTGCGGTCGTGGATCTCGCGGTACGGGACCCCGGCCTCGATCAGAGGCACGACCCGCCAGCGGTCCGCCATCGCTTCCAGTTCGGCCGGCGTGCACAGGTCCTCGAGGAACGCGCGCAGCTCGCCGGCATCGCGCAGGCTGCGAAGCGCCTCGACGAGATCGCCGAGGGCGTCGCTGACATCGAGCTCGTGCGGCCTGCGCTTCATCGCGTGCTATCGTGTTAATGCGTTAATACGTTACATACAAGCGCACATTGATGTCAACCGTGAAATCCGTCACATCGCCGCGCGAGGTCTTACACTCGCCCTCGGACCCGCCTGCAGGCGGGCGGAGACCGGGGATGGGGGGAGACCGGACGCGCCGACGCATCGTCCTGTGGGCGGTGGCGGCGCTGTTTGCGTGCTGCGGGATGCTCGCGGGCGCGCGCGGCGCGCCGGCGTCGCTGCGCCTGGATCCGGGCACCCGCGAGGCCGCGCTGGCCGAGCACGTGCGCTACTACCACGACCGCACGGGCAACGACGGCTTCGACGAGGCGGCCGACGCGCTGACCGCCGGCCGTTTCGCGCCACTGCCGGACGGAAGCTCCGCGTTCGGCTTCAGGCCCGAAGGCGCGTTCTGGTTCCATGCCCGCGTGCTCAACCGCGATGCCGCCGAGCCGCGCTGGCTGATGGTGCAGCAGTACGCGCTCAGCGATTCCATCGAGGTGTTCACCCGCTATCCCGACGGGCGCGTGCTCAAGCAGCGCGGCGGGGATCACCACCCGTTCGCCTCGCGCAGCATCCGTTACCGCCACCCGAACTTCTGGCTGGACCTGCCTGCCGGCGTGCCGGTTGACGTGTTCGTGCGCGTGCGCAGCCAGAGCTCGATGCAGGTTCCGCTGGTGCTGTACACGCCGACCGCGTTCACCGAGCTCGCGCGCGACGCCCAGCTGGCGATGGGTCTGTACTACGGCATCCTGCTCGCGCTGTTCGTGTACAACCTGGTGCTGTGGCTGACGCTGCGCGATGCCAGCTACTTCTGGTACCTGCTGCATATCGGCGCGTTCGGCCTGGTGCTGTTCACCCTGAACGGGATGGCGTTCGAGTACCTGTGGCCGGACTCGGCGTGGATGGCCGATCACGCCGTGCCGCTGTCGATCTGCCTGGCGATGCTGTGCATGGTGCAGTTCACCCGCACCTTCCTCAGCCTGTCCAGGCGCTGGTCCTGGGGCGACCGCGCGGCGCTGGCGCTGATGGCGTACTTCACCCTGCTCGGCGTGTTCGCCACCTACCTGCCCTACCACGTGGCGACCCCGATCGCCTCGGCGTCGGTGTTCGTCACCATCGGCTGGATCGTGGCCGCGAGCCTGGTGGCGCTGCGCCGCGGCTACCAGCCGGCGCGGCTGTTCCTGCTGGCATGGGCGATGTTCCTGTGCGGCACGGCGATGTTCTCGGCGATCGCGTTCGGCCTGCTGCCGAAGAACTTCATCACCGAATACGGCGTGCAGTTCGGTTCCGCGCTGGAGATGCTGCTGCTGTCGGTCGCGCTCGGCTACCGCTACGCGGCGCTGCGCAACGAGAACGAGCGCATCGTCCGCGAAGCCAAGCACCAGCTCGAACAGCAGGTGCAGCTGCGCACTTCCGAGCTGCGCAGCGCGCTGGAGCAGCTCGAGGATGCGCACGGCCGGCTGCGCGAGTCGAGCCGCCGCGACACGCTGACCGGGCTCTTCAACCGCAGCCATTTCCGCGAGGCGTTCGAGCTGCTGCTGATCGAGGCGCGCGAAGGCGGCACGCCGCTGGCATTGCTGATGATCGACCTCGACCACTTCAAGCAGATCAATGACCGCCACGGCCACCTGGTGGGCGACCACTGCCTGCGCTGGGCCGCGCAGATCATCGGGCAGACACTGCGCCCCTACCGTGCGCTGCCGGCGCGCTTCGGCGGCGAGGAGTTCGTGGTGGCGCTGCCGGAGCGCACGCTCGAACAGGCCGCGCACATCGCCGAGCTGGTCGCCCACCGCCTGCGCGAAGGCCCGTGCCCGCACGGACCGCACCGCATCCGCATGAGCGCGAGCATCGGCGTGCACCAGGTCGATCCGCAGGCCGCCGACGGCATCGACGCCGCGCTCCACTGTGCGGACGAAGCGCTGTACCGCGCCAAGCACGACGGGCGCGATTGCATCCGGGTCTGGCGCGGCGAGTCGGTCGCCGGCTGATCAGCCGGTGGCGAACGCCTGCAGGATCCGCCCGCTGCGCACGAGCTCCACCGCGTTGGCGACGTCGCGGTCGAGCGCGCGGTCGCGGGCGAGGAACGGCACCGCCTCGCGCACCAGCGCATACGCCGCGGCGACCGCGCGACCGGGACGGAACTCCGGCGCCTGCGCCAGCTCCGCGCGCAGCCCTTCGACTTCCTGCAGGAACGCGACGTAGTCCGGATGGTCGGCACGCGGCGCGCCGCCGATCTTGGCCGCCAGCGCCGCGGCATCCGCGCGCCGCGCCAAGTCGCGTGCCGCATTGATCATGTCGCGCCGCAGGTCGAGCGCCTGCGCGGCGACCAGAAGCTCCAGCGCCAGCACCTTGCCGAGGTCGTCGATCATCGCCAGCACATGGCGCGCCTCGTTCGCGCCCATCGAGACATGGTCCTCGGCGTTCGCGCTGGTCGGGATCGAATACACGCTGGCCGGATGCGCGCGGCTGGCGAGGTCGTTGACGATCGCCGCCGCCGTGTACTGCACGATCATCAGCCCGGATTCGGTCGAATCCTCGTTGCCGATCAGGAACGCCGGCAGACCGTCGTTGGTGGACGGATCCACCAGCTTGTTGAGCCGACGCTCGGAAATGCTCGCCAGCACCGGGATCGCCGCCTTTACGTAGCTCATCGCGAGCGCGAGCGGCATGCCGTGGAAGTGGCCGGCCGAGACGACCTGCTGCTCCACGTACTCGGCCTGCGCGTCCGGGAACACGATCGGGTTGTCGGTGAGCGCGTTGAGCTCGATGTCGAGCACGCGCGCCGCCTGCCAGGCTGCGTCGCGCACCGCGCCGTGCACCTGCGGGATGCAGCGCAGCGAGTAGCTGTCCTGCGGCTGGTGCTTCTTGCCGCCGCGGAATGGACGGAAACGGGTGTAGAACTTTTCGCGGCCGTGGCGCTGGGTGAGCGGCACCCAGTCCCAGCCGATGTCGAAGCGCAGCGCCTGCGCGTCGGGCGTATCCCAGCTGTACGGGCCCCACGGCCGGAAGCGCGGCACCAGGTGGTACGGGATGTCGACCAGCGTGGAACCCTGCAGCAGCGCGCGCAGGTGCGCGGCGACGTGCACCTGCCCGGGATGTGGACGCAGCGCGTGCACGGCCTCGGCGAACGCGCCCATCCGGCCGGCGAACGCATCCAGCGTCATCGCCGCGGCGAGGTCGGCCACGTCGAGCAGCTTCTCCAGCGCATCGAGCGCGAGCACGCCGCACGCCAGCATCTGCGCGGTGCCGTTGTTGAGCGCGAGGCCTTCCTTGTAGGACAGCCGGATCGGCGCGAGCCCGGCGCGGCGCAGCGCCTCGGCGCCCGGCAGCCGCTCGCCGCGGTAGAACGCCTCGCCGCCGCCGAGCAGCACGATCGCCAGGTGCGACAGCGGCGCGAGGTCGCCGCTGGCGCCCACCGAACCCAGTTGCGGCACCACCGGCACCACGCCCGCGTTGAGCATCGCGGTCAGCGCCTGCAGGGTCTCCACCCGCACGCCGGAGTGGCCGCGCATCAGCGTGTTGATGCGGATCGCGATCATCGCCCGCACCACCGCCGGCGCGAACGGCTCCCCGACGCATACCGCGTGCGTCTCGATCAGGTTGCGCTGCAGCTCCTCGTGCAACGTCTCGCCGTCGGTCGGCGCGCCCGGCATGCCCTCGCGCACACGGTGCGCGCCGAGCAGGCGGTCGGCGTTGCTGCCGAAACCGGTCGAAACGCCGTAGATCGGTTCCTCGCGACGCACCTGCTCGGCGAGGAACGCGGCCGCGCGCGCCACCGCCGGCAGCTGGCGCTCGTCCAACTCCACCGGCGCGCCGTGCGCTATCGCCACCAGCTGCGCGCGGGTCAGCGAGCGGCCATCGAGGCGGATCGTGAGCATCGTCGTCATCGGAACCATCGTGTGGTTGCCGGTCGTCACGGCGTCACCAGCGCTTCGGCCTGCGCCAGCGTCTCGCGCAGGGCGCGCGCAAGCTGCGCGCGCGGCAGCTCGAACTGGTCGGCACGGCGCAGATCCTTCACGCTCACCGTGCCGCGCGCGATCTCATCCTCGCCCAGCACGATCACGAAGCGGACCCCTGCGCGGTCGGCGTACTTGAACTGCTTGGCCAGCTTGGCCGGCTCCAGCGCAACCTCAGTGTTGAGCCCGGCCTCGCGCAGCTCGTTCGCGATCGCCAGGCACTGCGGAAGGTGCGCCGCGTCCATCTGCGTGACCAGCACCTGCACGGTGCTGGCCGCGCGGTCGATTAGGCCGGCCTCGCGCAGCTGCCAGAACAGCCGGGTGAGCCCGATCGAAATGCCTACGCCGGGCAGCTTCGACTTGGTGTAGTGGCTGGCCAGGTTCTCGTAACGGCCGCCGGAGCAGATCGAGCCGATCTGCGGGTAATCGTCGAGCGTGGTCTCGTAGACGGTGCCGGTGTAGTAGTCCAGCCCGCGCGCGATCGAGAAGTTGAGCGCATAGGCGCGCTCCGGCACGCCCATCAGCCGCACCAGCTCCAGCACCTCGCGCAGTTCCGCCACGCCTTCGCGCAGCGCTTCGCTGCCACCAGCCCCATCCTCGAGCGCCTGCAGGGTAGCCATCGCCTCGGCGTGCGAGCGCGAGCGTACCCGGATGAACTCGAGGATCCGCGCCACGGCGTCGGACGGCAGCGCGAAGCCCTCGCCAGTCAGCGTCTCGCGCACGTAGTCCTCGCCGCGCTTGTCGAGCTTGTCGACCTCGCGCAGCACCGCGGCCTGCAGTTCCGGATCGGCCACGCCCTGCTGCTCGAAGAACCCGCGCATCAGCTTGCGGTTGTTGAGCTGGATCGTGAACGCGCCGATGTCGAGCTCGGAGAACACCGCGTGGATCACCGCCGGCAGCTCCGCGTCGTGGCGGATGCTGAGCGTGTCCTTGCCGATCACGTCGATGTCGCACTGGTAGAACTCGCGGAAGCGGCCGCGCTGCTGGCGTTCGCCGCGGTACACGCGCTGCATCTGGTAGCGACGGAACGGGAACGCCAGCTCGTGCTCGTGTTCCGCCACGTAGCGCGCCAGCGGCACGGTGAGGTCGAAGCGCAGCGCCAGCTCCGGCCGACCCTCGCCGGCCTTCTCCAGCGCGCCGGTGGACTGTACGAAGTAGACCTGGCGCTCGGTCTCGCCGCCGGACTTGGTGAGCAGGACCTCGGACAGCTCCATCACCGGCGTCTCCACCGGCAGGAAGCCAAAGCGCTCGAAGTTGCGGCGGATGACATCGAGCATCCGCTGGAAGGCGATCTGGTCCGGAGGCAGCAGTTCGAGCACCCCCGGCGGGGTCCGCGGCTTGATCAAGTGGGGCTCCACGCGCGAGCGAGACGACACCGCCCAGTTTAACCGCGACTCGCTGGCCCCTTGCCTCCGCCGCCGGTGCATCGCTAGAATTCCGGGCTCTGCCGTCGGGGTGTAGCTCAGCCTGGTAGAGCGCTACGTTCGGGACGTAGAAGTCGCAGGTTCAAATCCTGTCTCCCCGACCATCCTTTCAGCGCCGCGGTCCGCAAGGGCCGCGGCGTTTTTGTTGGCCCGATTCGGCACGGTCGCGCTCAAGAAGCCGCCCGGGCGGCCGTTCTTGAGGCAGGCGGACTCCGTCCGCACGGTCCTGTATGCTCGGACCGGCTTCACCTGACAGGGGACCCCATGACGGAAGCCACCCGGCCTTCGGCCGCCGAAGACGCGCGCCTGCCGCCGGCGTCGCTGCCCGGCCGGCGCCGTCTCTACCTGTCGGTTTCCGCCAAGTTCGCCATCGCGCTCGGCCTCGCCATCGCGTGGTGCGCGCTCAGCGTCTGGCTCTCCCGCGCCTGGGTGGACGACCTGTCCTCGGTGATCGGCTGGCCGCTGTCGCTGTTCGTCATCACGTTCATCGCCTACGTGCCGGGCTTCATGAACGCCTTCATGGCGGCGTCGATCCTGCTCGACCGCCGCCCGCCCCGGCAGCCGCTCGCGCGCTATCCGGGCGTCTCGATCCTGGTGGCTTGCTACAACGAGGCCGCCAACGTCGCTGACACCATTCGCAGCCTCGCCACGCAGGACTACCGCGGGCCGATGGAGGTGCTCATCCTCGATGATGGCTCCACCGACGCCACCGTCGAGGTTGCCGAACGCACGCTCGCCGGCCTGGCGCTGCCGCCGCAGCACACGTTCCGGGTGATCCGCGGCGAACGCAACGTCGGCAAGGCCGGCGTGCTCAACCGCGGGCTGGCGATGGCCGCGCATGCGCTGGTGATCACCATCGACGGCGATTCGTGGGCCTACGACGAGGCGGTGACCAACATCGTCGAGCGCTACTGCAACGATCCGCCGAACACCCGCGCGGTGGCCGGCTCCGTGCTGGTGCGCAACTCGCGCACCAACTGGCTCACCCGCGCGCAGGAGTGGGACTACTTCCACGGCATCGCCGCGGTGAAGCGGATGCAGAGCCTCTACCACGGCACGCTGGTGGCGCAGGGTGCGTTCTCGCTGTACGACCGCGACACCTTGCGCGAGGTCGGCGGCTGGCCGGAGAGCGTCGGCGAGGACATCGTGGTGTCGTGGGCGCTGCTTGAGCGCGGCTGGCGCATCGGCTACTGCGAGGACGCGCTGCTGTTCACCAACGTGCCGGACCAGCTCGGCCAGTTCGCGCGCCAGCGCAAGCGCTGGTCGCGCGGGCTGTACGAGGCGTTCCGCGCCCACCCGCGCCTGCTGGTGAAGCCGCGGCTGACACTGCTTTTCATCTGGTGGAACCTGCTGTTCCTTCCGCTCGACCTGGTCTACACGTTCGCGTTTATTCCCGGGCTGGTCTTCGCGCTGTTCGGCCATTTCTACATCGCGGGGCCGTTGACGCTCGCGGTGCTGCCGCTGGCGATGCTGTGGAACATGACGATCTTCCGCGTCCAGCGCTCGGTGTTCCAGAAGCGCTCGCTGAAGGTGCGGCGCAACTACGGCGGGTTCTCGTTCTACGTGCTCGCCTATTCGCTGATCCTGCAGCCGGTCTGCGTCTGGGGCTACGTCTCCGAGTTGCTCGGACTGCGCAAGCGCTGGGGGACCAAATGAGGCGATTGCTGGTCGCCGTGTTCGCGCTGACGCTCCCGGCCGCCGCGCAGGCCGGCCAGGCGACCGGCACCGAGGCGTTCGTCTCGCGCGATACGGACGGCAGCGCGGTGACCCGGGTGGCGCTGACCTGGGACCCGCGCTTCGACGACATCGAGCACTACGTCGGCATCAAGATGGAGCGCGCGCGGCTCGTGCCGTCCGACCGCAATGGCCGCAGCGCCGAACGCGTGTACCTGCGTTTCGCGGATACCGGCGCGCGCTGGAAGTGGAACGGCAACCTCGGCACCGACGGCGACACCTGGCTGGGCAACGCCAGCCTGTATACCGAGGAGCGCTTCCGCCAGGAATACTTCGTCGAACGCGAGATCATCGAGACGCGCCAGGGTCTCGACCGCGGGCTGTACTACACGCTGGCCGGCGCCGCGTTCGACCTGCCGGTCAACGACCGCCATATCTTCACCGCGATGCTCGGCGTGCAGGACTTCACCGGCGAAAACCGGCGCTACCACTTCCGCGGCCGCTATATCGCGGTGATCAAGCCGGAGTGGGGGCTGAGCGCGCAGCTGCGCGTGCGCTACGCGCACAGCACCGAACCGGGCGAATTCGACTACTACTCGCCACGCTGGTACGCCGAGGCGATCCCGACCGTGCAGGTGCGCCGCTACCGCGGCGGCTGGATTTACCAGGGCGCGCTCGGCTGGGGGCGCCAGCAGGATTCCGGGGCGGAGTCCTCGCAGCGCGCGCGGCTGGCCGAATTCATCGTGACCAGCCCGCGACGCGGGCGCGACTGGTACCTGCGCGCGGGCTTCACCTACACCGATACGCCGACCCTGTCCGGCGCCAACTACGGCTATCGCCAGTTCACCCTTCAGGCGCTCAAGACGTTCTGAGCGCCGCCCGGCGACGTCAGCCCGCGCGCAGGCGCTCGCGCAGCAGATCGAGGCGTAGGTCGCCGGCCGCACCCGGCGACACCCGTGCGCGCAGGCTGCCTTCCGGCTCGACGTCGGGCCAGTGCGCCGGATCCGCCGCCTGCCGGTAGGCGTCGCGGAACGGCACGCCATCGCGCGCGAGGTCGATCGCCACGTCGGTGGCATACATCGAGCGGTCGATCGCCGCGCGCATCGCCTGCGGCTTCCATTCCAGGTTGCGCAGCAGGTCCGGCAGCAGCGCGAGCGCGCCGAGTCCCCGCCCGAAGCCGTGCACCAGCGCGCCCTTGGAGTACTGCAGGTCGCGGTGATAGCCGGACGGCAGCGACAGCAGCTGCTCTATCTCGCTGCGTGCGGCGGCCACGCTGGCATAGCTCGCACGCATCAACTCCACGACGTCCGGATTGCGCTTGTTCGGCATGATCGAGCTGCCGGTGGTGTATTCGGCAGGCAGCGCGACGAAGCCGAATTCGGTGCTGGTGAACAGGCTCAGGTCCCACGCCAGCCGGCGCAGGTCGAGCAGCGCCAGCGCCAGCGCCTCGATCGCAGCGAGCTCGAACTTGCCGCGCGACAGCTGCGCATAGGTGGCCGCCACCTGCATCCGGCCGAATCCGAGCCGCTGCGTGGTCGCCGCGCGCGGCAGCGGCAGGTTGACGCCGTAGCCGGCCGCGCTGCCGAGCGGGTTGGCGTCGATCCACGCGAGCGTCTGTGCCGCGCGCTCGGCATCGTCGATGAACGCTTCCGCCCAACCCGCCCACCACATGCCGGCCGAGGACACGACCGCGCGCTGCAGGTGGGTGTAGCCCGGCAACGGCAGCGCGTGCTCGGCTTCGGCGCGCGCGAGCGCGACCTCGGCGCTCTCGCGGCACAGCGCCTGCAGCTCGCGCAGGCGCGCCTTCAGCCACAAGCGGGTCGCCACCAGCACCTGGTCGTTGCGGCTGCGGCCGGTGTGGATCTTGCGGCCGGTGTCGCCGAGACGCTCGACCAGTCGAGCCTCGATTGCCGAATGCCCGTCCTCGTAACGCTCGTCGAGCACGAATGCGCCGCTGCGCACGTCGTCGGCGAGCGCGTCGAGCTCACGGTGCAAGGCCGCGAGCTCGTCCGTGTCGAGGATGCCGATCGCCTGCAGGCCTTCGGCGTGCGCGCCGCTGGCCTCGATGTCGTGCAGCAGGAACTCGCGGTCGAGCAGCACGTCCTCGCCGGCGAGAAAGCGCTGGATGCGCGCGTCAACCTTGACCCCGGGTTTCTGCCAGAGCAGCTCGCTCATGTCGTATGTCCTGTGGCGACCGGCGCACGCGTGGTGGGTATGCGTGCGCTCATGCGGTCGGGATTCCCGCGAACTCGTCGAGCCCGAACGCGAGGTTGAGATTCTGCAGCGCCTGCGTGGCCGCGCCCTTGAGCAGGTTGTCGAGCGTCGCGACCGCCACCAGCCGGCGACCGTCCGGCGCCAGCGCGAAGCCGCCCAGCTCGACATGGTGACGGCCGGCGACGCGGCTGACCCACGGCGCATCCTCCTGCACCCGCACCAGCGGCTCGTCGGCGTAATGGCCGCGGAAGCGCTCCAGCGCCGCCTCGCGGGTGAGCGGCCGGGAGAGATGCAGGTTGACGGTGACGGTCAGGCCGCGGAAGTGCGGCGCCACGTGCGGCATGAACTCGATCGGATGGTCGAGCTGGTGCCCGACCTCGCGCTCGTGCACGTGGCCGACCAGCGTGTACGGCATCAGGTTGTCGCGCAGCTTGTCGGGGTCGTTGCGTTCCGACGGCGTGGTGCCGGCGCCGGAATAGCCCGACACGCCGAAGCACTGCACCGGACCGTCGAGCACATCGCACAGCGGCGCGATCGCGAGTTGCATCGCGGTGGCGTAGCAGCCGGGATTGCTGATCCGGCGCTGGCCGGCGTAGCGCGCGCGGGTGAGTTCGGGCAGGCCGTAGTACCACAGCGGATCGAAGCGGTGGTCGGCCGAAAGATCGACGATCACCGGATCGGCCTCGGCCGCGTCGAACGCGGCCACGCATTCGCCGGCCTTGCCGTTGGGCAACGCCAGCACCACCGCATCGGCGCCGCGCTGCGGCAGCTCATCCGGCGCGGGCGCCTCGTAGCAGAGCGCGCCGGCGTACTCCGGCACGTGCGCGGACACCGGCTGCCCGGCGAGCTCGCGCGAACCGACGTACGCCAGCTCGAAGTGCGGGTGTCCGGCCAGCAGGCGGATCAGCTCGGCGCCGACGTGGCCGCGCGCGCCGATGATGCCGACGCGAAGTCGCTCAGTCATGGGCATGCAACTCCAGCTTGTGGCGCAGGTGGCTCCGTACCGCCGGCCACTCGGCATCGATGATGGAGAAATACACCGAGTCGCGCAGCGTGCCGTCGCGGTGGCGCATGTGGTGGCGCAGCACGCCGTCCTGCTTGGCGCCCAGCCGCAGGATCGCGGCGCGCGAGGCGTGGTTGTGCCAGCTGGTCTTGAAGCCGACCGCGGCGCAGCCGAGCGCCTCGAACGCGTGGGTGAGCAGCAGCAGCTTGGCTTCGGTATTCAACCCGGTGCGCTGCACGCGCGCGGCATACCAGGTGTAGCCGACGTGCAGCCGCGGCGTCGCCGGATCGAGATCGTAGAAGCGCGTGCTGCCGACGATGTCCCCGCGCGCGTCGCGCACCGCGAACGGCAGGGCACGCCCGGCGTCGCGCATCGCCAACGCCTGCGCGACGTACTCGCCCATCGCGGCGGGCTCCGGCACGCCGCCGTACCACGCGCGCCACAGCTCGCCGTCGCGCACTGCGGCGGCGAGCGCGGGCACATGCTCCTCACCCAGCGGCTCCAGGCTCACATGCACGCCGCGCAGCCGCGGGGTCTCGCTCCAGGATGCCTGCATGTCAGTCCTCCAGCGTGGCCGGCCGCTCGCGGCAATGGTCGGCGCAGCGCGCGATCCGGTCCAGCGTGTCCAGCCCGTACCAGAACACCTTCCAGCGCGGCTGCTTCAGGCAGCCGTCCGACTCGGCGTAATAAAACGGGTTGACCGGGTTGCCGTGGCGCGAGCGCCAGAACAGCTGCGGTGTCTCCTCGCGCATCACCTGCCACACCGCGCGCCCGAGTCCCTCGCCCTGCGCCTCGTCGAGCACGGCGAACTTGTCCAGGTACGGCAACCCCTCGACCTCGGTGAGGATCAGCGCGGCGCGGTAGTTCTCGCTGACGTAGGCGCGCAGCAGCGGCGTGCGCTCGAAATAGTCCGGCAGCAGCCGGCGGCCGAACGCAGATTCGATCAGCGCGCGCAGCCGCGGCAGGTCGAGCTCGTCCCAGCGGTTCGCGCGCAGCACCCGCTCGCCGCGCCGCACCAGCGTGCCGGAGCCCTTGTGGGTGAACAGCTCCTTCGCCAGCTCCGCGGGCCGCGTGATCGATACCGACGAGGTCAGCGGCAGCCGGTCCAGCAGATCCTTGATCTGCTCGAGTTTCAGCCGCATGCCGCCGTTCACCCACGGCTGCGCCATCAGGTGCCCGTACTCGGTCGACAGGTTGATCGAGTCGATCACCCTGCCCTCGCCGTCCAGCAGACCGCCGGTGCCGGTGAGGAACACGATCTTGTACGGCTGCAGCACCTGCACCAGTTCGTTGGCGGCGAAATCCGCGTTGACGTTGAGGATCTGTCCCTGCGCGGTCTCGCCGAGGCTGGCGATCACCGGGATCGAGCCGGCCTGCAGGCTGGCCTCGATCTGCCCCAGGTGCACGCGCTTCACCTCACCGACCAGCCCCAGCCGCTCGCGGTCGAGATAGTCGGCCTCGAACACGCCAGCGACGATCGACGTCGCCCGGGTGTCGTTGGCCTGCAACGCCTCGACCAGTTTCAGGTTCTGCGCCAGGAACACGCGCCGCACCACGGCGAGCGCCTCCGGCGAGGTCACGCGCAGGCCGTCGACGGTGCGCTTCGCGATGCCCGCGGCGGCCAGCTCCGCGTCGAGCTGCGGGCCGGCACCGTGCACGACAATCGGGGTCAGGCCGACGTCCTGCAGGAACGCGAGCGACGAGGTCAGCGCGTCGAGATCGTCGCGCAGCACCGCGCCGCCCACCTTCACCACTGCGAAGCGCTTGGCGTCGAGCTGCGAGAAGCGCTTGAGGTACTGGCTGATCTCCTTCGCGCTGGCCATGCTCGACAGCAGCCGGACGATCGTCTGTCGGGTCTGGATCTTGTGCGGGCTCATGCCGGGCCTCCGAGGATGCGCACCACCGACTGCGCGTAGCGCTCCAGCTGCGCGAGTTCGACCCACTCGTCCGCGGTGTGCGCCTGGGCGATGTCGCCGGGGCCGTACACCAGGGCGGTCAGGCCAGCCGCCGAGAACAGCGACGCCTCGGTCCAGAAATCGACCGCATTGCCGACCGGCAGGCCCAGCTCGTCGGCGAGGTCGCGCGCGGCGAGCCGGCGCGCTTCCGCCGCGGCGACGTCGCCGGCGGGCAGCGGCGGCCCCCGGAACGTCTCCTCGTAGTGCGCCAGCGCGTCCGCGTCGGCACAGGCGCGGAACGCGTCGTGCAGCGCGTCGATGTCGTGCGAGGGGAGCGGCCGGAAGCCGAACCGCACCTCGGCGCCCGGCGCGATCACGTTCGCCTTGATGCCGCCTTCGACCCGCCCGATGTTGAAGCGCAGGCCGGTCAGCCCGCCGAAGCGGCGGTGGGCTTCGCCTTCGACGAACTCGAGCGCGCCCGCACCCCAACGCATGGCGTGGTGAAGCGCGTTGGCCTTCAGCGCGTTGGCGCCGGACGCATGCCCGGCCTCGCCGCGGAAGCGCATCAGCACGGAGGCGATGCCGCGATGCGCGAGCACCGCTTCGCACCCGGTCGGCTCGGCGACGATCGCCTCGCGGTACCCGTGCTCGCGCGCGAGGAACCCCGCGATGCAGCGCGCGTCGTTGGCCTCCTCGTCGGTGGTGAACAGGAACGCCGCATCGCCGGTGGCTGCCGCCGCCGCGGCCAGCAGCCCGGCCGCCGCACCCTTGATGTCGCAGGCACCGAGCCCGATGGCGCGCTCGCCCTCGACGCGCAACCGCAGCGGATCGGCGCTCCATGCCTGCGACGACGGCACGGTGTCGAGGTGCACGTTGAACAGCCGGGTCGGCGCGCCACGCACGGCCAGCAGCGACACCGCGCCGGCGCCGTGGTCGGTCAGTTCGACACGGAACCCGGGCAGGTGCGCGCGCAGGTAGTCGAAGATGCCGCCGGTACCGATCGCGCGCGGCGGATTGCGGGTGTCGAACGACACCAGCGCTTCGAGATGGGCGAGGACGGTCTGCAGCACGGCGGGTTCCGTCGTCAGCTCTTGCGGTTCACTTCGGCCCACAGCGTCGAGCTCATCCCGTACAGCCGGATGAAGCCCTCCGCCTCGGCCACGCCCCAGTCGGCGGCCTGCGCGTAGGTCGCGCCCTTTGCGTTGAGCACGTGCGGAGAGGCCACCGCCACCGCCTGCACGCTGCCGCCGTGCGTTTCCAGCACGACTTCGCCGTTGACGCAGCGCTGGCTCGACGCGAGGAACGCTTCCAGGTCGGCCTTGAGCGGATCGTGGAAGAAGCCCTCGTACACCAGCTCCACCCACTTGCGCGCGACCTCCGGCTTGAACCGGTTCTGCTGCTTGCTCAGTACCGCTTCTTCCAGCGCACGGTGTGCCGTGAGCAGCGCGGTCAGCCCCGGCGCCTCGAACACGATCCGCCCCTTGAGACCGATCGTGGTGTCGCCGGTGTACAGCCCGCGCCCAACCCCGTATTCGGCGAACAGCGCGTTCAACCGCGCCAGCAGCTGGTGCCCCGGCAGGCGCACGCCGTCCAGCGCCACGGCTTCGCCGCGCTCGAACGTCAGCGCCACCCGCAGCGGCTGCGCGGGCCATTCGGCGCGCGGCTTGCACCAGCCGCGCGCGCCCTCGCCCGGCGCCTCCCAGCGGTCGATCTCGCCGCCCGACAGCGTCACGCCGAGCAGGTTCTCGTTGATCGTGTAGGCCTTCTGCTTGGCGCGCACCGCGAAGCCGCGCTCTTCGAGGTAACGCTGCTCGTACGCGCGCACCTCGGTGTGCTCCTTCTGGATCTCGCGGATCGGCGCCACGATCGTGTAGTCGCCCAGCGCCTTCACCGCCAGGTCGAAGCGCACCTGGTCGTTGCCCATGCCGGTGCAGCCGTGCGCGATCGCGCGGGTACCGAGCGCCTTGCAACGCGCCAGCGCCGCCTCGACGATCAGGTAGCGGTCCGACACCAGCAGCGGGTACTGGCCCTGGTAGGCCTCGCCCGCCCACACGAACGGCTTGACGAAGCCGTTCCAGATCGCCGGGCCGCCTTCGATGGTGACGTGCGACGCCGCGCCGAGCTCGCTGGCGCGCGCCTCGATGTAGGCGCGCTCCTCGGCATCGACGCCGCCGGTGTCGGCGAACACCGTGTGCACGCGCCAGCCGCGCTCCCGCAGGTAGGGGATACAGAAGCTGGTGTCGAGGCCGCCGGAGAACGCCAGGACGATGTCCCTCGGGCCGGGATTCGGGATTTGGGATTGCGAGTTCGTGGAAGCAGAGGACATGGATAGGCTCCGTGACAATGAGGAACAGGCTTTCGAATATCGAATCCCTAATCCCGAATCCCGGCTTGTCCGGCCAGCCACGCCATCACCGCCTTCTGCACGTGCAGGCGATTCTCCGCCTCGTCGATGGCGATGCAGGCCGGCGAATCCATCACCGCGTCGGTCGCCTTGACGTTGCGCCGTAGCGGCAGGCAGTGGCTGAACACGGCGTCGTTGGTCAGCGCCATCTTCTGCTCGTCGACGATGAAGTGCCTGTACCGGTCGCGGATCGGCTTCTCGTCCTGCCAGCGGCCGAAGAACGGCAGCGCGCCCCAGCTCTTGGCGTACACCACGTCGGCACCGCGGTAGGCGCTCTCGATGTCGTGGCTGACGGTCAGCGAACCGCCGCTCTCGGCGACGTTGTGTTCGGCCCAGCCCATGTAGCGCTCGTCGAGCACGTAGTCCGGCGTCGGGCACAGTAGGGTCACGTCCATGCCGAGGCGGGTGGCGATGGTGAGCGCGGAATTGGCGACCGCCGTGTTGAGCGGCTTCGGATGGTAGGTCCAGGTCAGCACGTATTTCTTGCCGCGCAGGTCGGTGGTGCCGAAGTGCTCCTGCAGCGCGAGCGCATGCGCCAGCTCCTGGCACGGATGGGTGATCGTCTCCATGTTGATCACCGGCACCGGCGAGTACCGCGCGAACGCGCGCAGCACTTTGTCCTCGCGGTCCTGCGACCAGTCGACGAACTTCGGGAACGCACGCACGCCGATCAGGTCGACGTAGCGCCCCAGCACGCGCGCGACCTCGGCGATGTGCTCCTCGGCCTCGCCGTCCATCACCGTGCCGGTGTCGAACTCGATCGGCCACGCATCCTTGCCCGGCTGCAGCACGATCGCGTGGCCGCCGAGCTGGAACGCCCCGAGCTCGAAGCTCGTGCGGGTGCGCATCGACGGATTGAAGAACACCAGCGCGATGGCGCGGCCCTTGAGATCGCTGCCGAACGGCGTGCGCTTGAACGCGGCCGCCTGCGCCAGCAGCGCGTCGAGCTCGGCACGGCTCAGGTCCTGGGTGTTGAGGAAGTGCTTCATGGAGGCTCCGGACTTCGGGATCGGAAGCGCCGGGGCCCGGAAACGCGAACGCCCAGCGCGATGGCTGGGCGTCGATCGAACGCGACGTGCGGCGAGCGCCGCTTACCCAGCCGGTGTGCGGCTGCGTCGGCGCGCGCGCGAGGTCATGCCCGCCGCCATCCAGGCGGAGGTGACGACATCGGCGTCGGCGTAGTAGGCGTTCATGAGGGCGGCGATGCTCTCACGCGGCAACCGGCCGCGCAAGTGCGGCTCAGCGTGGCGCCGGGGTCACGGCCACGCGGATGCGCAGGCGGTTGCCCGGGTCCTCGGCCAGCCGCGAGCGGAACTTGACCCCGCGATAGACGTAATCGACGTCGTAGGCGATCGGCCGCCGGAACTCGCGCTCCACCGGCACCATGCGGCAGTTGGCGCGCTTGCGCTGCTCGCGGGTGAGCGCGTTCTTGACCCGGCCGACCACGCGCGAGAAGCGCGACTCGGCGTCCTCGCCGCTCGCCTCGCAGCGCTCTTCCATGCTCACCGCACGCAGCGTCTGGTAGACCGGCGTGACCCGCATGACCTGCGCATAGTCGTAGCGGACGTTCTCCGCCGGCACCACGGTCGTGCCCGTGCCTGCCCCGCTCTGTGCACCGGCCACACCCACGCCGAGGCCGGCCAGGGTCAGCATCAGCAGGAAGGTCGGACGGGTCATCCTTGGGGCCGGAACTGGGGATCGCGGAATTGTAAGTGCGCGCGTGGCCCAGCCACTGAACCCCGGCTGTGCGCCCGTGCCTTGGCTACAATCCACGGCCCCCTGGCGACACCCCCATGGCCCTGCATCTCTACAACAGCCTGACCCGGCGGGTCGAGCGCTTCGAGCCGCTCGACCCCGCGCGGCCGACGATGTACGTCTGCGGCCCGACGGTCTACAACTTCGTGCATATCGGCAACGCGCGCGGGCCGGTGGTGTTCGGCGTGCTGGCCGCGCTGCTGCGCCGGCGTTACGGGGCGCTCGCCTACGCGCGCAACGTCACCGACGTCGACGACAAGATCAACGCCGCCGCCCGCGAGGCGGGCGTGCCGATCTCGGCGATCACCGACCGCTACGCCGCCGCCTACCGCGAGGACATGACCGCGCTCGGCGTCGCGCCACCGGACATCGAGCCGGCCGCGACCGCGCACATCGCCGAGATGATCGCGATGATCCAGCGGCTGATCGAACACGGGCACGCCTACGCGGCCGAGGGCCACGTGCTGTTCGCGGTGGGCTCGTTCCCGGAATACGGCAAGCTCTCGCGCCGCGACCGCGAGGAGATGCTGGCCGGCGCGCGGGTCGAGGTGGCGCCGTACAAACGCGACCCGGGCGACTTCGTGCTGTGGAAGCCATCCGGCGACGACCTGCCCGGCTGGGAGTCGCCCTGGGGACGCGGACGCCCGGGCTGGCACATCGAATGCTCGGCGATGGCGGCGAAGCATCTCGGCGAGACCATCGACATCCACGCCGGCGGCGTGGACCTGCAGTTCCCGCACCACGAGAACGAGATCGCGCAGAGTGAATGCGCGCACGGCGGCCGTCCGTTCGCGCGCTTCTGGCTGCACAACGGCATGCTGACGTTCGGCGGCGCCAAGATGGCCAAGTCGGTCGGCAACATCCAGCGCGTGCACGACCTGGTACGCGAACACCCGCCCGAGGCGCTGCGCTACGCGCTGCTCTCGGCGCACTACCGCCAGCCGCTCGACTGGTCGGACGCCCTGATCGAGCAGAGCGTGCGCACGCTCGACCGCCTGTACGGCACGCTGCGCGACCTCGCCGACGTGGACGTGCCGGCGCCGGGCGCCGCCGACATTCCGGCGAGCGTGGAGGCGGCGCTGGACGACGACCTCAACACGCCGGCGGCACTGGCGGAGCTTTCGCGCATCGCCGCCGACGCCCGCAAGACCGATGACGCGGCCGAGAAAGCACGCCTGAAACGCGAGCTGCTCGGCGCCGGCTTCGCGCTCGGCCTGCTGCAGCAGGATCCGGCAGCGTGGTTCGCGCGTGGCGCGCAGAACGACGACGCGCGCATCCAGGCGCTGATCGACGAACGCGCCGCGGCCAAGAAGGCGCGCGATTTCGCCCGCGCCGACGCGATTCGCGACCAGCTCGCCGCCGAAGGCGTTCTCCTCGAAGACACGCCGCAGGGCGTACGTTGGCGCCGCGCCTGACCGTTGTTTGCGATGAACGACTCCGCCTTCCCGCTCGAACCGACTCCCGCCGAGGCCCAGGCCGCGATCCGCGACGAGTTCGCGTTCTTCGGCGACTGGGCCGAGCGCTACCAGTACCTGATCGACCTCGGCCGCAAGCTGCCGCCGTTTCCGGACGAGTGGAAGACCGACGAGAACCGCCTGCACGGCTGCCAGTCGATGGTGTGGATCGTCACCGAGGGCGACGCGCAGCAGCTTGCGTTCCGCGCCGTCAGCGACTCGGCGATCGTGTCCGGGCTGATCTACCTGGCGCTGCGCGTGTACTCGGGACGCAGCGCGCGCGAGATCGTCGACACCGAACCGGCGTTCGTCGCCGACATCGGCCTCGGCAAGCATCTGTCGCCCACGCGCAGCAACGGCCTGACCGCGCTGCTGGCGCACATCCGCGAGCAGGCGCTGGCGCGGCTGTGAGCGGAGCGGCGGGCGCACCCGCGGAGGCCGTGCTGCCGCTTCGCAACCGCGGGTTCCTCGGCCTGCTCGGCTACCGCCTGCTGGCGCTGCTCTCCTACCAGATCGTCGCAGTCACGGTCGGCTGGCACATCTACGAGATCACACGCGATGCGTTGTCGCTCGGCCTGATCGGCTTGGCGGAGGTGATTCCGTACATCGGCTGCGCGCTGTTCGCCGGCTACGCGGTCGACCACCTGCCGCGCCGCAGGCTCGGCATGGTCGCCTGTCTCGGCCTGGCGGCGACCGCGGCGCTGCTCGCCGCCGCCTCTGCCGGCGCGGTGCCGACCTGGGGCACGCTCACGCTGTACGTGGCGATTGCGCTCAACGGCGTGGTGCGCGCGTTCCTCGCGCCGGTCTACACCGCCCTATTCGCACGCGTGCTGGCGCGCGCGCAGTTCGCGCGCGGCGCCGGTGTCGGCAGCGTGGTGATGCAGACCGGACTGGTGGCCGGTCCCGCATTGGGCGGCCTGCTGGTGGCGTTCGGCGGCAAGACGCTCGCTTACCTCGTCGCGACCGGACTGGCCGCGGCGGCCGCTGTCGCGGTGATCTCCCTGCGCGTGACCGAGCCGCCGGTGCCGCTGCAGCGCGCACCGGTGTTCCGCAGCATCGGCGAAGGCTTGCGCTTCGTGTGGAACCAGCCGGTGGTGCTCGGCGCGCTGGCGCTGGACATGTTCTCGGTGCTGTTCGGCGGCGCGGTCGCGCTGCTGCCGGCATTCATCAAGGACGTGCTGCAGGCCGGGCCGGAAGCGCTCGGCCTGCTGCGCGCGATGCCGGCGGCCGGCGCCGTGCTGGTCGGGCTGTGGCTGACCCGGCATCCGCCGCAGCGGCAGGCCGGGCGGCTGCTGCTCGTCGCGGTCGCCGGGTTCGGGCTGTGCATCATCGGCTTCGCGCTGTCGCGGCAGCTGTGGCTGTCGATGCTTCTGCTGGCCGCGTCGGGCGCGTTCGACGGCGTTTCCGTGGTGATCCGTTCGACCATCCTGCAGCTGGCCACGCCGGATGAGATGCGCGGCCGGGTCGCCGCGATCAACGGCATCTTCATCGGCTCGTCGAACGAACTGGGCGCATTCGAATCCGGCGTCGCCGCGCGCCTGCTCGGTCTGGTGCCGTCGGTGGTGTTTGGCGGCTGCATGACCCTGCTGGTGGTCGCCCTTACCGCCTGGAAAGTGCCGCGGCTGCGCCGGCTCGACCTGCGCGAGCTGCACTGAGCCGCACGGCCGCGCGCCGGCCAACGAAAAGCCCCGCACGAGGCGGGGCTTTTTGACGCGGGACCGGAGGATGAATCAGTCGCCCATCTGCTTCTGCAGGTGCTCCCAACGCTCCTGCGCGTCGATCGTGCGCTCCGCGGTCAGGCGCGCCTCGAGGCGCTCCAGCCCGATCTCCTCGCCGGTGTCGACGCAGTACCCGTACTCGCCGTTGTCGATGCGCTTGAGCGTCGAGTCGATCTTGGCGATCAGCTTGCGGTAGCGGTCGCGCGTGCGCAGCTCGAGCGAGTTCTCGGTCTCGCGGGTGGCGCGCTCGGCCTCGTCGCCGACGTCGCGCACCTCGTCCTTCAGGTTCTCGATCGTCTGCTTCGACTCCTCGACCAGCTCGGCACGCCACCCCAGCAGGCGCTGGCGGAAGTACTCGAGCTGCAGTGGGCTCATGTACTCCTCGTCCGGGCTCGGCTTGTAGCCGGTCGGCACGATCGGACGCCCGGTGGCCTCGTCGACCTCGTACGGCACGACCTTGAACTTGGTGCGCGGCTGCGGGTCGGCCGGCTTGGCGGCGACGGCGACCGCGACGCGGCCGTTGGTCTGCACCGCACCCACGCCCGGCTTGACGACCGGCGCGGCAGGCTTGGCCGCCGGGGCGGCGGGCTTGGCGGCGGCGCGAGCAGCGGGCTTGGCCGCCTGCGTCTCGATCTTGCGCGGCTCCACCGCCTTGGATTCGGTCGGCGCCTTCGCCGGAGCCGGGGCGCTCGGGCGCGCCGGCGCCGCCTTCCTGGCGACCGGCTGCGGCTTCTTCGCGGCCGGCGCCGACTTGGCGCCCGCCTGCTTGGCCGGCACCGCCTTCTTGGCGACCGGCTTGGCGGGCGCGGCCTTCTTCGCAGGCGCGCTCTTCTTCGCCGCCTTGGCCGGAGCCGCCTTCTTCGGCGCCGGCTTGGCGACCTTCTTGGCGACGGGCTTGCTCGCGGCCTTCTTGGCGGCCGGCTTCTTGGCGACGGCCGCCTTCTTCGGCGCCGGCTTGGCGACCTTCTTGGCGGCCTTCACAGGCTTCTTTGCGGTCTTCTTGGCTGCCACGAGAGGCGTTTCCTCGGTGTTCCCTTGTGACGGGAAAGCGCGCTGTTATACCCTGCCGCCGCACCTGCGGCAACCGCGATCAAATGCCTCGACGCATCAACGTTTCGTGATCGGGCGAACGCTCATCCTGCTGTTGCGCGGCTACAAGCGCTGGGTCAGTCCGCTGCTCGGTCCGCGTTGCAGGTTCCACCCGACGTGCTCGGAATACGCGATGCAGGCGATCGCCCGCTTCGGTGCCCTGAAAGGCGGCTACCTGGCGACGCGCCGCGTGCTGCGCTGCCATCCCCTCCATCCCGGCGGCCACGATCCGGTGCCGCCCCACTGAACGGACGCCATGCACCCTACCCTCATCGTCAACGCGCGGCTGGTCAACGAAGGCCGGGAATTCGACGGCGACATCCGCATCGACGGCGGACGCATCGCGCAGATCGGCAGCGGCCTGAGCGCGCGCGCGGGCGAGACGGTGATCGACGCGGGGGGCCGCCGGCTGCTGCCGGGCATGATCGACGACCAGGTGCATTTCCGCGAACCGGGGCTCGAGCACAAGGCCGACATCGCCACCGAATCGGCGGCAGCGGTGGCCGGCGGGCTCACCTCGTTCATGGACATGCCGAACACCCAGCCGCCGACGCTCGACGCGGACGCGCTGGAAGACAAGTACCGCCGCGCCGCCGGCCGCAGCTGGGGCAACTACGGCTTCTACCTCGGCGCGTCCAACGACAACTTGGCGGCGATCCGCGCGCTCGACCCGCGCGCCGCGCCCGGCATCAAGGTGTTCATGGGCGCGTCCACCGGCAACATGCTGGTCGACGATCCGGTGACGCTCGATGCGATCTTCCGCGAGGCGCCGACGCCGATCATCACCCACTGCGAGGACACGCCGACCATCGACGCCGAGCTGGCGCGCTACAAGGCGCGCTACGGGGACGACATCCCGGCCGAGATCCATCCCGACATCCGCTCCCGCGAGGCCTGCCTGAAGTCGACCCGGCTGGCGCTGGAGCTGGCGCGCCGTCACGACACCCGCCTGCATGTGCTGCACATCTCCACCGCGGACGAACTGGCGCTGTTCGAGCGCGGGCCGCTGATCCGTGCGGACGGTTCGCGCAAGCGCATCACCGCCGAGACCTGCGTGCATTTCCTGCGCTTCGACCGCGCCGATTACGAGCGGCTCGGACATCTGATCAAGTGCAACCCGGCGATCAAGGACGCGACCGACCGCGAGGCGCTGATCGGCGCCATCGCGGCCGACGTGATCGACGTGCTCGCCACCGACCACGCGCCGCACACGCTGGCCGAGAAGTCGCAGCCCTACACCCGCGCGCCGAGCGGCCTGCCGCTGGTGCAGTTCGCGCTGCTGGCGGCGCTGGAGCTGGTGCACGAGGGCAAGCTGACCACCGCGCAGGTGGTGCAGAAGTTCGCCCACGCACCGGCGCAGCTGTTCGACGTGCGCGAGCGCGGCTTCCTGCGCGAAGGCTATGCGGCAGATCTGGTGCTGATCGACGACGCGCCGTACACGGTGCGCCGCGAGGACGTGCTGTCGAAGTGCGGCTGGTCGCCGTTCGAAGGCTTCACGTTCCACAGCCGGATCGCCTCGACCTGGGTCAACGGCGTGCTGGCCTGGGACGGCAGCCGCCTCGTGGGCACGCCGAACGGACAGCGGCTGGCGTTCGACCGATGATCCGGCGCGCGTCGGCGCTCACGCTCGCGCTGCTGCTCTGCGCGTGCGCGTCGGCGCCGCCGCGCCCGCCGGCGTCGGCGCCCACGGTTGCTCCGCCCATGTTCCCGGCCAGCGTGCCGCAGGGCGCGCTGGTGATCGGCCGGGTCGTGCCCGGCAGCCGGGTTCAGCTCGGTTCGCGCACGCTGCGCGCGGCCGCCGACGGCACGGTGGTGTTCGGCGTCGCGCGCGACGAGGCCGGGCCGCTGCGCGTCGACGTCACTGCGCAGGACGGTCGCGTACAGCCGCTCGTGATCGCGGTGACGCCGCGCGACTGGCCGGTCGAGCGCATCGACGGCGTGCCGCCGCAGACGGTCGATCCGCCGCCGGCGATCGCCGAGCGCATCCGCGCCGAACAGGCGCGCGTGGCCGCGGCACGCCTGCGCGATGACGACCGGCTCGATTTCCTGCCTCCTTTCGCGTGGCCGGTCGAGGGCCGCATCAGCGGCCGTTTCGGCAACCAGCGCGTGTACAACGGCAGCGCCGGTGCGCCGCACTCCGGCATGGATATCGCCGCGCCGGAAGGCACGCCGGTGCGCGCGCCGGCCCCGGGCATGGTGACGTTCGCCGATCCGGCGCTGTACCTGACCGGCGGCACGGTGCTGCTCGACCACGGCTTCGGCATCAGCTCCAACTTCCTGCACCTGTCGCGGATCGACGTACAGGTCGGCGAGCGCGTCGAACAGGGCCAGGTGATCGGCGCGGTCGGCGCCACCGGGCGTGCGACCGGCCCGCACCTGCACTGGGGGATGAACTGGTTCGAGGTGCGGATCGACCCGCTGCTGGTGCTGGAGCGCGCCGGCGCGGCGGCCGCGCGCTAGGCCGGTGCCGCGGCGTCGGCCGCCTGCAGCAGTCGTCCGAGCGGCACGTGCGACGGTGTGCTGGCGAGATCCAGCGGCGTCACCAGCTTGGGGTTCGGATCCGCCACCGGCACCGGTAGGGCGGCGCCATCCATTGCGGGTACCGCGCCGGGCCCCTCGGCGCTGAGCCCGAGCGCGGCGCGTAGTTCGGCGACGTGGGCAGCGAGCTCCTCGTCGCTGACGAACGCCGGCTCACCGGTCGCGTCGGCGCCGTCGGGCGCGCGCGCCATCGCCGCCAGCGCACGCCGCCGCTCCCGTCGCAACAGCGGCCAGATCTCCTCCCACAGCGCCTTCCAGTCGATCTTCGGAAACGGCGCGGTGCCGCGCGGCTGAAGCACGATGCGTGGCGCCAGCCGACCGCGCGGCTGCGCATCGCATTCGGCGAAGCTGCGGTAGACCACCTCGCTGCAGACCATGTGCGCGGGATCGTCGCGCACCAGATGATCCAGCGCCTCGCGCACCGCGAGCCGTGCCAGCCAGTGCGACGGCCACTTGCCGCGCACCGCGACCAGCACGCCGAGCGTGGCCAGCCGGTCGAGCGGATACGGGACGCCGAGCAGCGACTGCGCATGCGCCAGCACCCGCGCGCGGTCGGCGTCGGTCAGCGTGCTGCCGTCGCCGGCGAGCGGCCGGAACGCGTCGATGAAGCAATAGTTGTCGCCATCGGCCAACCGCTGCGCAAGCGGATAGCGCCGCACACCCTCGGCAGCCGCCTCGATCAGCTCGCCGCGATCGGCGACCAGCGCCGCGTGGCTGTAGACGCTGTCGCCGCACCAGGCGATCAGCGCCGACAAGGGACCGCGGCCCATCATCAGCAGCACGTCGCCGGTCTGCAGCGCGCTGGCGGCACCGCGCGGGGCGACGGCGGATCGGATCGCAGCGCTCATGGCCGAGCCTCCAACGGGGAAACGGCGGCATGGCCGCTGACGCGGTCGCGGCCGGCGCTCTTGCTGGCGTACAGCGCGGCGTCGGCGCGCGCGAGCAGGCGCTCGGCGTTCTCGCCCGGCTGCAGCTCGGCGATGCCGATGCTCAGCGTGCAATCCAGCTGGCGATCGTCGAGCGCGAGCGGACGGCAGTTCACCGCTACGCGCATGCGTTCGGCGACGGTGCACGCGTCGTCGAGCGTGGTGTCCGGCATCACCACCAGCAACTCGTCGCCGCCGAAGCGCGCGAGAAGGTCTCGCGCGCGCAGCGTATTGCGCACGCGCAGGCTGATGTAGCGCAGGCACTGGTCGCCGACGCTGTGGCCGCAGGTGTCGTTGATTGCCTTGAAGCGGTCGATGTCGACGAACGCGACGCTCAGCGGGCGGCCGTGCGCGTGCGCGGCCTTGACCTCCTCGGCCAGACGCTGGTCGATCGCGCGCCGGTTGAGCGCGGCGGTGATGGGATCGAACGAGGCGTGCTGGCTGGCTTCGTCACGGTCCCGCCGCAACTGCAGCATCTTGTCCGACAACCCGACCGTCAGCAGCAGGCCGGCGAGCGCGAAGCTGGCGGCGAGCAGATGGTCGAGGTGGTCCCAGTCCTGCAAGAAGCCGAGCATCTGCAGCGCGCGCAGGACGCTGCTGACGATCAGCGGCAGCCACGACGCCAGCAGGAAACGCGCCGCACGGTCGCCGCGGGCGATGCACAGCATGGCCGCGGAGAAGACCACGAGCGCCGAGCACACCAGCAGCAGGTTGCCGAGCGTGGGCAGTACGCGGGCGTCGGAGATCGCGCAAGCCACCCCGAGCGCGCCGGCGAGCGCGGTCAGCGCCATCAGCACCCGGTCGTGCCGCGGCGCGTTGCGGCGCAGGTCGAGGTAAAGGCGCATGAACAGATTGCTGAACAGTATTCCGAAGCAGCCGATCGCGCGGGTCGGCCGCGGGCCGCTGGCGAACAGCTCGCCCAGGCCGGGCAGCGCCCGCGCCTCGCCGCCGGTGCCGGCGATGAACAGCGCCGCGCACCCCAGGGTCAGCGCGAGGAAAACGAAGCTGCGCTCGCCCACGCCGGCCCAGTACGCGAGCGCGAGCACTGCTAACACCACGATGGTCGAGAGGATCATCGCGCGCCAGGCGACGTATTCGAGGTCGGTCGCATGCACCGCGTCGCGCGGCTCCACCGCCACCTGCACCGGCGCGCCACCGGGCATGAACACGCGCAGGTAGACCGCCTCGCCGACCGGAATCCCGGCCGGCAGCGCGATCACCAGCGCCCGCGCGGAGTAGCGCGGGTCGACGGCGTCGCCGTAGAGCGTGTGGCGGGTCGGCTCGGCGCGGCCCGGCACCCAGGCCTCGACCTGCGACAGGTACGGGCTGGCCAGCACCAGCTGCGGTTCGTCGCCCGCAGGGATCGCGTCGCGTGAGCGGATACGCCACCACACCGGGCGGTCGGCGATCTGGAACAGCACCGCCTCGCCGTTGCGGTTCGGCACGAACGCGCGGTCGAGGTCGCCGCGGACGACCGCGGCCGCGTCGGCCGGTCCGTCGGGCAGCCGGGCCACTTCCAGCTCATTCGCGGAGACGAACGGGCTGACCAGCGCCAGCAGCACCAGCCACAGCCAGGCGTGCCCGTGCAGGCGCCGCCATGTTCCCCCGTTCCCCATCGACCGATGCTACCGCGAACGCCGCGGCCGCATGCCGCCGTGCGTCGCCTATGCCGGCGCGCCCTGCCCGCTCACCCGCGCGACCGCGTCGTGCGCATGCAGGCTCTCGAGGTGGGCGACCTCGACGTCGAAGCGATCGATGCGCGCGTCGCCGGCCAACGCGGCGGCGATGCGCCGCGCGGCGTCCTCGCAGAACATCAGGTTCTCGGCATTGAGGCGGGCGAACGCCTGTTCGTCCTCGCGCTTGACCGCAGTCTGCACCGGCGTGCCGAGCGCGGCTTCCACCGCGTCGATCAACGCCAGCAGCGGCAGCTCGTCGAACGCCGGACGCAGCTCCACGCGCACGTCGGCACGGCTGCGCTGGGCATGCGGTGTGGCCGCCAGCCCCCGCTCGGAGGTCAGCCAGTCGCCCACCACCTGCGCGGACAGCGGGCGCGCGGCGGCGAAATCGGCGCGGAAACGCTCGGCATTGAGCTGGCGCGACAGCGCCGCGGACGCCGGACAGGTGCTCGAGTATTCGACCGCGAAGCGCAGCGCCAGGCGTAGGTGGCCGCCGACCAGCGTGGCCTCGATTTCGACCGGATAGCGCTTCCAGCCGGCATGAGCGCTCGCCAGCGCAGGCCGGCGCAGCAACTGGTCGAAGCGCAGGGTCACCCGCGCGGCGTCGGACAGCTCGCCCTGGGTGTCGACCAGCGTCTGCAGCACGCGACGCAGCCCGGCCGGGGTGATCGCCTCGCCGGCAAACGCGTCCTGCAACGCCAGGTACAGCCGCGACATGTGGATGCCGCGCGCGTCCGCCCGGCGCAGGTTGACTGCGACGTCGGCGCTGGCCGCCACCTGCACGGGCTCGGCACCGCCGCAGGCGATCCGTACCGGCAGCGCGACATTGGCCATGCCGACCCAATCCAGCGGACGCGCGAGCGCGACCGCGTCGGCGGCGACGTCGGGCAGCGGGCGCGGCGAGAAAGGCGGCTGGGTCACGGGCGCAGGTCGGCACGGTCGGTCGCGGGCAACACGACCGGGCCGGCGATTGTAGCCGGCGCCTCGGGCGGGGCGCGCCTCACCGCCATGACGCTGCGGCCCATGCGCACGCTCAGCCGCGCGCGCCGCGCCAGGCGGCCCACACCGTGCGCCACGGCGACAGCGGTTGCGCAGGGTCCGCCTGGGCCAGGCGCGCGTGCGCCAGCGCGGCCCACACCCCGCGCGGCCGCGGCGTACCCCGCGCGCCGAAACGCCGGCGCAGCGCCTTCGCCCACGCCTGCGGCGCGTTTTCGCCGTGTGCGGCCCGCAGCGCCTCGGGCACCGCGCCGTCGGGATGATGGGCCAGGTGCAGATGCAGCAGCGACAGCGTGATCGCCGGCGCGCAGCCCGTGCCGCCGAACAGCGCCTGCTCGGCCTCCGCGGCCGCAGCCGCGAACGCCTGCAACGCGGCGATCGCCTGCTCGGCGTCGCGGGCGGGCTCGCGCGTTGCCGGCAGCGTGTCGAGCGCCTGCGCCAGCCGCGCCCACGTCGCGGGCTGCCGCTGCAGCGCCTGCCCGAGCGGGTGGCGCCGGCGTCCGGCGGCCCAGCCGGTCAATTCCTCCTGCCACCAGCCGAGCTTGGCCTCGCCAGGGCGGGCGTCACGTCCGCCCCAGGCGGCATCGGTCAGTTCCTGCAGCAGCGTGGCCCACGCCAGGGCGAGCGCCCGCTGTGCGGGCGGCACGAAGATCTCCGCGACGGGCCATTCCGGCCAGCGTCCGCGCCACTTGTCGATGAAGCTCTCCAGCGCCGGATCGAGCGGCGCCCGCGGATCGGGCGCGCTCATCGCCGCTGCGGCCACCGCGCGGGATCGGCGAGCGCGTGCGGCTGCTCGACCAGCACGTCGCCCTGCCAGGCGATCGGGTCGTCCTCATCCAGGCGATAGCCCCACAGCGCCACCACCGACGGCATTCCCGCCGCGCGCGCGGCGACGATGTCGCGCTCGTCGTCGCCGACGTACGCACACACCGACGGCGCAACGCCAAGCCGCTCGGCGGCCACGGTGAGCGGCAACGGGTCGGGCTTGCGCGCGCTGAGCGTGTCACCGCCGATCAGCACCGCGCAGCGCTTGTCCCAGCCCAGCATCGGCATCAGCTCGCGCGCGAGGTACTCCGGCTTGTTGGTGACGATGCCCCAGCGGCTGCCGGCGGCTTCCAGCGCCGCCAGCATCGCCTCGATGCCGTCGAACGCTGCGCCGTGGCGGCCGAGCTCGCGGCGGTAGACCTCGAGGAACTCCGGCACCCACGCCTCACGCTCCTCGACGGCGACGTCGGGGAACGCCGCGCCGAGCATCGCGCGCGCGCCCTTGGAGACGTGCGGGCGCAACGCCTCCAGCGTCATCGGCGGCCGCCCGCGCGCGGCGCGCATGACGTTCGCGGTCGCGAGCATGTCGGGCGCGCTGTCGAGCAGCGTGCCGTCGAGGTCGAACAGCGCGACTTCGGGGAAACGGGCGGCGGGGTTCAGCTCGGCTTGCATGCGGCGGCGAGGTAGTTGATGTCGGTGCGGCGGGTCAGCCGTGCGCCGTTGCGCCACGGCTCGTACATCAACCCGCTGACGTCCTCGAGCTGCAGCCCGGCCGAGCGCAGCCACGCCGCCAGTTCAGCCGGACGGATGAAGTCCTCGTAGCGGTGGGTGCCCTTCGGCAACAGCCGCGCGACGTACTCCGCACCGACGATGGCGAGCGCGAACGCCGCCGGCGTGCGGTTGAGCGTGGACACGAACAGGCGTCCGCCGGGACGCAGCAGGCGCGCGCAGGCGGCGATCACCGCCGCCGGATCGGGCACGTGCTCCAGCATCTCCATGCAGGTCACGGCATCGAACGCGCCCGGCAGCTCCTCGGCGACCGCCTCCACCGGCTGCACGCGGTAATCGACCGTGAGCCCGCTTTCCAGCGTGTGCAGGCGCGCCACCTTGATGAGTTCCGGCGCAAGGTCGATCGCCGTCACCTGCGCGCCCTCGCGCGCCAGCGCCTCGCTCAACAACCCGCCGCCGCAGCCGACGTCGAGCACGCGCGCGCCGGCCAGGGGTACGCGCTCGGCGACGTAGCGCAGGCGCACCGGATTGAGCGCGTGCAGCGGCTTCTGCGGCCCGTCCGGGTCCCACCAGCGGTTGGCGAGCGCGGCGAACTTGTCGAGTTCGGACTGGCGGACATTGGTGTGGGCGGTCATGGCGTCCTCGAAGGATGGCGCAGGCGCGCGCGACGCGCCGTCAGCGACGGGCGATCGCCGCGATCCGCTGCCGCCACTCGCGCGCCTTGGTGCGCAGCGCATCGGTGTCGATGTCCACCAGGCGGCGGTCGCGCAGCTTGGGCTGGCCGGCGATCCACACGTCGCTGACCTGCTGGCGGCCGACCGCGTACACCAGCTGCGACAGCACGTGGTGCACCGGCTGGGTCTCCAGCGCCGACAGGTCGACGCAGGCGAGATCGGCCTGCTTGCCCGGCACGATCGAGCCGATGCGGTCCTCGAAGCCGGTCGCCCGCGCGCCGCCGAGCGTGGCCGCACGCAACGCGCTGGCGGCGTCGAATGCCGAGGCATCCTCGGCCACCGCCTTGGCGAGCAACGCGGCGGTGCGCATTTCACCGAACATGTCGAGGTCGTTGTTGCTGGCGCAACCGTCGGTGCCGATCGCCAGCGTCACGCCCGCCCGCTGCAGCCGACCGACGGGGCAGAAGCCGGAGGCCAGCTTGAGGTTCGATTCCGCACAGTGCACCACGGTGACGCCACGCTCCGCGCACAGCGCGATCTCGGCGTCGGTGAGCTGGGTCATGTGCACCGCGACCAGGCGGTCGTTGACCAGGCCGAAGCGGTCCAGCCGCGCCAGTGGGCGCTGGCCGTGCTTCTCCTGGGACTCGGTCACCTCGTGCGCGGTTTCGTGCACGTGGCAGTGCACCGGCACGTCGAGCTGGTCGGCGTACAGGCGGATGCGCTCGAAATTGGCGTCGGACACCGTGTACGGCGCGTGCGGCCCATAGGCGGTGCCGATCAGCGGATCGTCGCGCCAGCGGTCGTGGACCTCGGCGGCGCGCTCGAAATACTCGTCGCTGGTCTTCGCCCAGGCGGTCGGGAAGTCGATCACCGGCAGGCCGACGCGGGCGCGGAAGCCGTGGCGGCGGTACACCTCGGCCTGCACGTCGGGAAAGAAGTAGTTCTCGTTGCAGCAGGTGGTGCCGCCACGCAGCATCTCGGCGATGGCCAGCGTCACGCCGTCGGCGACGAACTCCGGACCGATCACCGCCGCCTCCACCGGCCAGATGTGCTCCTGCAGCCACTGCATCAGCGGCAGGTCGTCGGCGATGCCGCGCAGCAACGTCATCGGGTTGTGGACGTGCGCGTTCACCAGGCCGGGGATCAGCGCCGCGTCCGGCCGCCGCACGGTCTCCCGCGCCGAAAAGCGCGCGCGCGCCTCGTGCGTCGGCAGCAGGGCGACGATGCGACCGCCTTGCACCGCGACCGCATGGTCCTCCAGCACCGCGCCGTGCGGTTCCACCGGAACCACCCAGCCGGCTTCGATCAGGAGGTCGCAGGCTTCGGGGGCGGCGCTCGTCATGGGGATGCTCGTCGAAAAGTCGGAATGGCGGCGCCGCGTGCGGGCTTACTTCACGCGGCTGACGTATTCACCGGAGCGGGTGTCGACGCGGATCACCTCGTCCTGCTGCACGAACAGCGGCACGCGCACCACCGCGCCGGTCTCCAGCGTGGCCGGCTTGCCGCCGCCGCCCGAGGTGTCGCCGCGCACGCCCGGATCGGTTTCGACGATCTTCAGCTCGACGAAGTTGGGCGGCTGGATCACGATCGGGTTGCCGTTCCACAGCGTGACCACGCACTGCTCCTCGCCCTTCAGCCACTTCTCCACGCCGCCCATGGCCGGCTTGTCGGCCTGAACCTGCTCGAACGTCTCCGGATTCATGAAGTGCCAGTACTCGCCATCCGAGTAGAGGTACTGCATGTCGACGTCGACCACGTCGGCGGCTTCCACCGAGTCGGTGGCCTTCATGGTCAGTTCGACCACGCGGCCGCTCTTGAGGTTGCGGTACTTGATGCGGGTGAACGCCTGGCCCTTGCCCGGCTTGACGTACTCGGTTTCGGTGATGACGCACGGCTCGTTGTTGACCAGGATCTTCATCCCGGTCTTGACGTCGTTCATGCCGTAGCTGGCCATGCTGGACTCCTGCTGGACTTGTCTTGCTTGAGATGAACCGGATGACCGCCCGCCAGCGTCGGGCGGAAGGCCGCTAGAATGGAGGACTGGTCGCGCCGCGCCGGCGGCCGCGCCGCCCCGCAACCCTGGCATCGACCAAGGCCGGCCATGATACCCGTTGCCCCCGCTCCAATGCAGCCGCAGGCGCCGTCCGCGCCGCGCTGGCAGCGCCTGTGGCGCGAGGCGGTGCGTGATCCGCGCGAGCTGCTGGCCATGCTCGGCCTGCACGAGCACGCGCTCGCCGTCT
>DASQMI010000068.1:0-64078 GCA_035645555.1 Lysobacter sp.
CGCGCGCACGCAACGTCATCCTGTTCGTCGGCGACGGCATGAGCCTTGCCACCGTCACCGCCGCGCGCATCCTCGAGGGTCAGCGCCGCGGCGAGCCAGGCGAGGAGAACCGGCTCGCCTGGGACGCGTTCCCGCACTCCGGGTTCAGCCGCACCTACAACACCGATTCGCAGACCCCGGACTCGGCCGGCACCATGAGCGCGATGTCCACCGGCATCAAGACGCGCCAGGGCGTGCTGGCGATCGGCCAGCAGGCCGCGCGCGGGCGCTGCGCACAGGCGCTGGACGCGCAGGTACTGACCCTGTGGGAGCTCGCTGAGGCCGCCGGGCTCGCCACCGGCGTGGTCACCACCACCCGGCTCACCCACGCCACGCCGGCCGCGACGTTCGCGCACGCGCCGGAACGTTACTGGGAAAACGACACCGAACTGCCCGCCGAGGCGAAGGCCGCCGGCTGCGTCGACATCGCCCGCCAGTTCGTCGAATCGCCGTACGGCGACGGCCCGGACGTGCTGATGGCCGGCGGTCGGCGCAACTTCATGCCGGCTTCGCAGCCCGATCCCGAACACCCGGCGCTGCGCGGCGACCGCGGCGACGGCCGCGACCTGATCGCCGAATGGCAGCGCCGCGGCGGCACGTTCGTGTGGAACGCCCGCCAGCTCGCGCAGGCGCCGCTGGATGCGCCGCTGCTGGCGCTGTTCGAGCACAACCACATGCAGTTCGAGCACGACCGCCCGCGCGATGTCGCAGGCGAACCGTCGCTTGCGGAGATGACGCGCGCAGCGATCGCGCGGCTGTCGCGCGATCCAGACGGCTACGTGCTGCTGGTCGAGGGCGGGCGCATCGACCACGGCCATCACGACGGCAACGCATACCGCGCGCTCACCGACACCATCGCGCTCAGCGACGCCGTGCGCGCCGCGGTGGAGACGACTTCGGCGCAGGACACGCTGATCCTGGTCACCGCTGACCACGCGCATACGCTGAGCTTCGCCGGCTACCCGGTGCGCGGCAATCCGATCCTCGGGCTGGTGCGCGGCACCGCGCGCGAGGACGACGACAACGCCGACTATGCGCGCGACCTGCTCGGCCTGCCCTACACCACGCTGAGCTATGCCAACGGGCCGGGTTATCCCGGCGCGAGCGACAGCCAGCCGGAAGGACCGAAGCGGTTGCCCCACGCGCCGCGCACGGTGCGCCCGGCGCACGGCCGCCCCGATCTCACCCGCGTGGACACCACCGACCCGGATTACCTGCAGGAAGCCACCGTGCCGACCGGCGACGAGACCCACGGCGGCGACGACGTCGGCATCTGGGCGCGCGGCCCGGGCAGCGAGGCGGTGCGCGGCAGCTTCGAGCAGAACGCGATCTTCCACCTGCTGCTGCAGGCCACGCCGCGCCTGCGCCAGGCGCTGTGCGCGAAGGGCGGCTGCACGCGCGACGGCGTGCCGGTGACACTGCCGGACCCGGCCGCGTTCCGCGCGCGCTAACGCCTCAGAACGGCGGCTTGGCGAGCACCAGCCAGACGATCGCGATCAACGCGAACAGCGGCAGCTCGTTGAACCAGCGCAATGCGCGCGCGCCCGGCAGCGCGCGCCCGGCCGCCGCGCCCTTCAACCAGCGGCCCGCGACCACGAAGTGCGCCAGCACCGCGGCCACCAGCGCGAGCTTGGCGTGCAACCAACCGCCGGCGATGCCGAAGTGCAGCCACAGCACCAGGCCGAGCACGACCGCGATGCCGAACATCACGTGGCCGAAGCGGTACAGCCGGCGCCCCATCAGCAACAGCCGCTCGCGCACCGCGCGCTCGTCGCCGGCCTCGGCCACGTTGACCAGGATGCGCGGCAGGTAGAACACCGACGCCATCCAGGCGATCACGAACACGAGGTGGAAGGTCTTGACCCAGACGTAGGCGTTCATCGGCGTCTCCGGTGCGCTGCGCATTAGGATGGCACGCCGCCGCAGCCTTCGACGACGCATGGGCAAGACCTACGACCGCGACTACTTCGAGCACTGGTACCGCCAGCGCGACATCCACGACGCGCGCCGGCTCGCGCGCAAGGTGGCGCTCGCGGTCGCCGCCGCCGAGTACTACCTGGAACGGCCCGTGCGCAGCGTGCTCGACGTCGGCTGCGGCGAGGGCGCGTGGCGCGCGCCGCTGCTGAAGCTGCGGCCAAAGGCGCGCTATCTCGGCTTCGACGGCAGCGAGTACGCGGTCGCACGCTTCGGCGCCCGCCGCAACCTGCACTACGCGCGCTTCGGCGATTTCGAAGCGCTGCGCCCGTGCCCGCCGGCGGATCTGCTGGTATGCAGCGACGTGCTGCATTACGTGCCCACCCGCGAGCTCGATCGTGGGCTGCCCGGGCTGGCCGCGCTGTGCGGCGGCGTGGCATTCCTCGAGACGTTCGCCCGCGAGGACGCGGCCGAGGGCGACCTGGCCGGGTTCCAGCGCCGGCCGGCGCGGTTCTACCGCGAGCGCTTCGCGCGCGCCGGCTTCGTCGCGCTCGGCTCGCACCTGTACCTGGGCCCGGCACTCGCCGACCACGCGGCCGCGCTGGAGCGTCCCGGCTGAGGCGTTAACGCATCCGCGGCGGCGATCCGCTACGCTGCGCCGCAACATCGCGAGTCGAAGGGCCCGGTAGCCGCGCATGCTGTATCACCTGCACGAACTCGGCCGCGCCTGGCTGGCGCCGGCGACCTACTGGGCCGAAGCCGGCGCCAAGATGTACGGCGACGCCGGCAGCTGGCTCGCCAGCCTGCCCGGCGCCACCCGCGTCGCCGCCGGCTGCGAGCTGCTGTACCGGCTCGGCAAGGATTACGAGAAGCCGCGCTTCGACATCCATGCGGTGACCATCGACGGCACCGAGCATCCGGTGGTCGAGCGCGAGGTGCTGCGCAAGCCGTTCTGCCGCCTGCTGCGCTTCAAGCGCTTCGCCGACCGCGCCGGCGACCTCGCCGCGCTGCGCGACGACCCGGCGGTGCTGGTGGTGGCGCCGCTGTCCGGCCACCACGCCACCCTGCTGCGCGACACCGTGCGCACCCTGCTGCGCGATCACAAGGTCTACATCACCGACTGGATCGACGCGCGCATGGTCCCGGTGGGCGAAGGCACGTTCACGCTGGACGACTACGTCGCCTACATCGAGGAATTCATCCGCCACATCGGCGCGGAGAAGCTGCACGTGATCAGCGTGTGCCAGCCGACCGTGCCGGTGCTGGCCGCGGTCTCGCTGATGGCCGCGCGCGGCGAGCCGACGCCGCGCTCGCTTACCATGATGGGCGGGCCGATCGACACCCGCGAGAGCCCGACCCAGGTGAACGCGCTCGCCACCCGCCAGCCGCTGTGGTGGTTCGAGGCCAACCTCGTGCACACCGTGCCGCCGAACTATCCGGGTCGTGGCCGCCGGGTGTATCCGGGCTTCCTGCAGCACATGGGCTTCGTGGCGATGAACCCGGAGCGCCATTTCCAGTCGCACTGGGACTTCTACCAGCACCTGGTGCGCGGCGACCTCGAGGACGCCGAATCGCACCGGCGCTTCTACGACGAGTACAACGCGGTCGCCGACCTGCCGGCGGAGTACTACCTGCAGACGGTGGACGTGGTGTTCCAGCGCCACCTGCTGCCGAGGGGCGAGTGGACCGTGCGCGGCGAGCCGGTCGACCCGGCGAAGATCCGCCGCACCGCGCTGCTGACGGTGGAGGGCGAGCTCGACGATATCTCCGGCCAGGGCCAGACCCGTGCCGCGCACCGGCTGTGCACCGGCATCGCTCCGAAGGACCGCGCCCACCTCACCGTCGACGGCGCCGGCCACTACGGCATCTTCAGCGGGCGGCGCTGGCGCGAGCAGGTCTATCCGCAGGTGCGCGCGTTCATCGCGCGGCATGCGGTGCGCTGACGTTCGGGCGGCGTCGGGTATAAGAGGCGGGTCACCCCACGGAGCGCCTGCGATGAAGTGCCCGAACTGCAACGTGCCGCTGTCGATGGCCGACCGCCAGGGCATCGAGATCGACTACTGCCCGCAATGCCGCGGCGTCTGGCTGGACCGCGGCGAGCTGGACAAGATCATCGAGCGTTCCAGCGCCGAGACCGCGCCGCCGCCGGCCGCCGCCCCGCCGGTGCACGGCCACGCGCCGTCGCATTCGCCGCGGCACGGGCATTACCGCGACGACGACTACTACAAGCACAAGCGCAAGAAGAACCTGCTCGGCGAGCTGTTCGACTTCTGAGCCGCAGCCGCGTCCGGAATGCACCGCCGCGCGGTGCGCCGCGCGGCCCTGGCGGTTACTACCGCATCAGGCGTGCTGGGCCCAGCGCACCAGCAGGTGCTTCGCCAGCTGCGCATGCAGCGTGCCGATGCCGCGCGCCAGATGCAGCGTGGCGAACAGCAGCACCACGCCGAGCAGCATCCACAGCGGCCACGTCCATGGGTCCGCGCCGATCAGGGTGATCCCGTTCGCGTCCAGCACATCGTAGACGCCGAGCATCAACGCGACCGGCGCGGCGATCAGCGACAGCGACACCGACAGGCCGGTCACCGCCAGCGTGAAGTACACGATGCCGAGCGGCATCATCAGCGCGAAGTACAGCAGCGTGCCCCAGGTGCGCGGGTCGGTGAACATCGCCTTGATCCGCTCGAACCACGGCTGCGTGCGCGCCGCGTACAGCGGTCGCCGCGGCATGCGTTCGCCCAGCATCACCTCGACCAGGCGGCCCTCGACCAGCGACAGCGCGCGCACCGAGCCGAGGAACAGGATCAGCAGCGGCACGCCGACCACCAGCACCAGCATGCCGGCCGACAGCGACAGGCCGGTTACCACCCAGGTGAAGTAGAAGATGCCGGTGGCTAGCGACAGCAGCATGTAGAACAGCGCCCCGTAGGTGCGGGGCTCGGCCGCCACCCCGAAGAACCGGCCGAGCGACGAGCGGCGCGGCGGCGGCGCCGGCGGCCGCAGCGCGGTCTGCACCTTCGATTCGGTGTCGCGATAGATCTCGGCGACTTCCTCCGGCGCGCCGTAGCTGCCGGCGACGGAGGCGATTACTTCCGCCTCCGAACGGCCGGGCTGCTCGGCCAGTTCCGAACGCAGGTATTCCTCCGCGTCGTACAGCGCGTCCTGGATCAGCGCCGGATCGCTGCCCCGCAGCGCCTCGCGCAGCTGGTCGAGATAGGCCGGGATGGTGGTCGGCAACGGGCGTGCGGTAGTCATGACGGGAGCCCCTGGAGGACGGAATCGACGGAATCGCGGGTCGCGCGCCAGGCGGCGGCCCAGGTCTGCAGGACGTCGCGGCCTGCGTCGGTGATGCGGTAGTAGCGGCGTGGCGGGCCGGACACCGACGGCTCCACGTGGCTCGCCAGCAGCCCGGCGGCCTCCAGATTGCGCAGCACGGGATACAGGGCGCTCTGCTTGCCGCTGAGCACGCCTTCCCCTTCCTGCTCCAGCCGCTTGGCGATCTGGTAGCCGTACATCGGCTCGCGGGCGGCGCCCAGCACGCCCAGCAGCGCCAGCGACACCGTGCCGGCGCTGAGCTCCTTCTGGAATTTCCGCAGGTGGGCTTCGAGGTCGGTCATGGCGGGCCTCCGCTATTTCGGAGTCCATGCTATGTCGAACTGCGCTATAGAGCCCGTGCCGATAGTCACGCGTTGTCGCGCCGTCGACACGCCCCCTGCTACACCGCCGCCACTCCCACCGAGGACGGCCCATGCCCCGCGGCGACAAGTCCGCCTACACGGACAAGCAGAAGCGCCAGGCCCAGCACATCGAGGAGAGCGAACGCGCGCGCGGCAAGTCGGAGAACACCGCCGAGCGCATCGCCTGGGCCACCGTCAACAAGCAGGACGGCGGCGGCAAGAAATCGGGCTCGGGACGCAAAACCCACTAGCCCCACCCCCGGAGCAACGGAATGCCCACCCGCCTGATCTGGTCGGTCGCCATCGTCCTGCTCGCGCTCGTCGCCGGCCTCGGTCTGGCGCGGCCGATCCCGGGGCTGGTGACCTACTACTACGACGAACACGGCCGCGTGGTCGGCGTGCGCGGCTGGACCTGCCAGCGCGAGGCGATCGAATGGGGCCATGCGACCACGCGCAACCACTCGGTGCGCGTCTGCCGCCGGTAGCCCGCGCCGCGTGCGGCGGCGACGGCGCGGCCGTATGCTCGCTGCCGCACGTTCACCCACCCGGAGCTCCGATGCGTCGCCACGTCCTGTTCGTCGCCGCCCTGCTCGCCCTCGCGCCCGCCGCCGCCCAGGACCGCGACGCCGCGGCGCCGAAGCCGCGTTCGATGCAGGAGATCCTCGATGCGTCCGCGCCGGGCGACTGGCGCGACCTCGATGCCGAAGACACGCTCTATCTCGAACTGGACAGCGGGCGGGTGGTGATCGAACTGGCGCCGCACGCCGCGCCCGCGCACGTGGCCAACATCCGCACGCTGGCCCGCGGCCGCTACTGGGACGGCCTCAGCATCAACCGCTCGCAGGACAATTTCGTGGTGCAGTGGGGCGATTCCGCGGAGGACGAGGCGCAGCGCAAGCCGCTCGGCGAGGCCAAGGCCAAGCTGCCGGCGGAGTTCACGTTCGCCGCCAAGGGCGCGCCGTTCGACTGGCTGCCCGACGTCGACGGCTGGGCTCCGCAGGTCGGCTTCAGCGCCGGTTTCCCGGCCGCGCGCGATCCGCAGCGCGGCACCGCGTGGCTGGCGCACTGCTACGGCACGGTCGGTGCCGGTCGCGATGTCGCACCGGATTCCAGCAACGGCACCGAGCTGTACGTGGTGATCGGGCAGTCGCCGCGCCAGCTCGACCGCAACATCACCGTGGTCGGCCGTGTCGTGCACGGCATCGAACGGCTGTCGGTGCTGCCGCGCGGCACCGGCCCGCTCGGTTTCTACGACAAGGCCGAGCAGCGCGTGCCGATCCGTTCGCTGCGGCTGGCGAGCGAGTTGCCGGCGAAGGAGCGCGTGGCACTGCAGGCGCTGCGCACCGACACGCCGCTGTTCGCCGAGCTGGTCGAGGCGCGCCGCAACCGCCGCGACGGCTGGTACCAGGTGCCGGCCGGACACATCGACCTGTGCAACGTGCCGCTGCCGGTTCGCGAGAAGCCGGTGAAGTAAAGAACGCCGTACAACGCGAACGCCCCGGCCGGGACCGGGGCGTTCTCTTTCTACGGCCGGTTGCGGTCGCGTCAGAAGCGGTAGTGGAACCGCGCGAACCAGGCCGCACCGTTGAGGCCGAACTGCACGCTCTCGAACACGTGGCCGTTGTCGGTCTCGTTCGGATCCTGCCGGGTCGGATAGACGTCGAAGATGTTGGTGCCGCCGACGGTGAACTTGGCGTTCTCGGTGAACGCGTAGGTCACGCTGACATCGGCCGACGTCTTCGCCGAATAGCGCTGGTTGGGCACGCCGGCGGCGGTGCCCGAGAACGTGCCCAGCGTCTGCGGGCCGAAGTGGATCACCCGCAGATTGGCGTTCCACGGCCCGTGGCTGAAGTCGAAGCCGAGCACGCCCTTGGTGCGCGGCGCGCCGTTCTCGACGAACAGGCGGTCGCGCTCGCCCATCACCACCTCCTCGCGGCCGGCGAGCGCCGGCGGCACGTTGACGCGGGTGACCTCGGTCTTGCTGTAGTTCACGCCCAGGAACGTCTCCAGCCGGCCGCCCCAGGCGTCCATCTCGTGCGACGCGGTCAGATCGACGCCTTGGGTCTTGGTGTCGGCCGCGTTGACGAAGAAGCGCGCCAGACCGACGCCACGGGCCTCCAGGATCGGGCCGATCGCCGGATCGCTGGTATCGAACTCGCCGGACAGCACGATGCGGTCGTCGATGTCGATCCGGTAGGCGTCCACCGTCAGCGACAGATTCTCGCGCGGGGTCCAGGTCAGGCCGAGCGTGCCGCCGAGCGAGGTTTCCTCGACCAGGTTCGGGATGCCGGCCGCACGCGCGAGCTCGCTGTCGTTCGGCGCGATCACCACGTCCACCGGCTCGCCGCTGATGAAGTCGGTGATGGTGGAGGAGAAGTACTTCTGCTGCAGCGACGGCGCGCGGAAGCCGGTGCTCGCCGAGCCGCGCAGCAACAGCGTGTCGCTGACCCGGAACGAGCTGGTCAGCTTGCCGTCGAGCGTGCTGCCGAAGTCGCTGTAGTCCTCGTAGCGCGCGGCCACGCCGACCAGGAAGCGCTCGGTGAAGTTGATCTCGACGTCGACGTAGCCGGCCAGGCTGTCGCGCGTGCGGTCGGTGACGTCGGACGGCTGGAAGCCGGGGAAACCCTGGCTGCCGGGATTGCCGCCGTCGGGGCCGTCGACGTCGACGTAGGACCCCGGCTCGCCGGCGCGGATGCGGTAGCGCTCCTCGCGGCGCTCGGCACCGAAGGCCACGTTGAGGCCGTTCAGCACGCCGTCGAAATAGCGCGCCACGTCGAGGTTGGTGGTCTTCTGCTCGAACGAGAAGCCGCCGGCATCGAACCGGCTCGGGCTGATGCCGCGACCGCCGTTGATGAGGTCGAGGTTGGCGATCGACGCATTTAGCGTGTTGCTGATCGTATAGTCGAACTCGTTGTAGCCGTACGTCTGCGAGAGGTCCCAGCTCCACGCGCCGAAGTCGCCGCGCAGCCCGCCGATCACGAAGCGGTCCTCGAGGTCGCCGTTGATGAACGGCACGAACCCGTTCGGGTACATCGCCAGCGAGTTGCGCGACGGGATGTCCTCCGAGCCTGCGCCCTCGCGCGCGAACGCGGCCGAGGACGCATCGCGCGACTGCATGCCGGCGGTGAAGTAGAAGTCGACCACTTCGCCCAGCGGCATGTTGCCGTTGAGGTAGACGGTGCGGTTTTCGACCTTGCTGTCGCCGATGATGCGCGGGCTGCCGGCGGGCTCGGAACGGTCGGAGCGGCCGCGGTCCTGGTATTCGGCGGTGATCGCGAGGATGCCGCCGTTGGCGAACTGCAGGCCGCAGTAGCCGGAGGCCAGCCAGTTCTCGCCGTCGCCGCGGGTGTACTCGCCGTACCCGAACACGGTCTCGCAGCCCGGGCGGCGCTTGAGCGCGATGTTCATCACGCCGGCGATCGCGTCCGAGCCGTACTGCGCCGCGGCGCCGTCGCGCAGCACTTCCACGCGGTCGATCGCGAGCAGCGGGATCGCGTTGAGGTCGGTGCCGGTGTTGCCGCGGTTGCGCGCGCCGTAGATGTTCACCAGCGAGGTGGTGTGGTGCCGCTTGCCGTTGACCAGCACCAGCGTCTGGTCCGAACCGAGTCCGCGCAGCGCGGCACCGTCGACCAGGTCGGCGCCGTCGGCGCCGGTCTGACGGGTGGAGATGAACGACGGCGCGCTGTAGTGCAGGGTCTGCGCGACGTCGAACTGGCCGCCCTGCTCCGCCGCCTGGGTCATCGGGATCACGTCCACCGGCACCGGCGTATCGGTGTCGGAGGAGCGGTTGACCCGGCGCGAGCCGAGCACCGTCACCGCCTCCAGCTCGGTGGCTTCGGCATCGGCCGTCGCCGTCGTGTCCTGAGCGAACGCGAACGACGAGGTGGCGAACAACGGCAACGCGAGCGCGAGGGTGATCGCGCGGTACAGACGATGCGGTCGGCAAAGCATGGAAGCCTCCAAGGCAGGTACGGGCTGGCCGGACGATGTGCGGCAACCTAGCAGCCCGTCCGCTGGCTCTTCAACACCCTGTACGCGCCTGCGCCGGCCCTCACGTCTCCTTGGCCCGCGCGTTCCTAGCCTCGACACAACGGACAGTTGGAGTGGAGACGCCATGCCCCTGCTGCGTATGCGCGTGATCGGCAGTGACGACGACGCCCGTGCGATCGGCAATCTCCTCGTCAGCCTGGACGGCGTCGAGCACGTGGAGGAGGTCGCCGACCTCATGCCGCGCATGGACGACGAGGATTCCAGCTCCGCCGGCCTGCCCGACGACCAGGGCCCGGGCACCCACGAGCTGGAGATCGAGGCCCCGAACGAGGCCACCGCGCGCAAGGTGCGCGAGGCGGTGGAGGCGCTGGCGTTCGACCTGGACGTCATGGTCGAGTTCGAGAGCGACGACCGCTGGGAGTGAGGGGGGATCCGCCCCGCTTCCGCGTTATCGAAAGGATGCCCGTGGGGCATACGGCACCGGCGGGCGGCGCCGCGAGCGCCGGCACGGACGGCCTGGGGGAAACGGACATGCCGTATCGGATCGAGTTCAGGACCTGCAGCTATCTCGGCCCGCGGGTCGAATCGCCGCTGGGCGTCGAGCGCTTCGACTCGCTGATGCAGGCCTCCGCGGCCGCCAAGCACGAGGCGTACCACCTCGCCTGCGAACTCGGCCAGCCGATCGCGGTGCTGATCGCCGACGACGCCCGCACCCTGGTGCGCCATCTCGTGCACGCGGATACCGCGTCGGTGCTGGCGGCGGGCTGCGCGTCCCCGCTCGCCTGAGCCGCAATGAAAAACGCCCCGCGCAGCGCTGCCGGCGGGGCGTGGAAGACGTGGTGGCCAGGGAGGGAATCGAACCCCCGACACGGGGATTTTCAATCCCCTGCTCTACCAACTGAGCTACCTGGCCGGATTGCACGGCGCGCGTGCAAGGCCGCGCATGATACGGGCGATGCGAACCCGAGGCAACCCGCACAACGGCTGGCGGCCGCGTACGCGCCTCGCTACGCTGCGGCGATGCACGCGCGCCCGCAGGTCCTGCTCAACACGCCCGAAATCGAGCTGTGGCCGGCATGGCTGCTGGCCGCGCGGCGCAATGCCGATGCGCGCGCGCTGGCGCAGGCGCGCTGGCTGCTCAGGCGCAAGCGCGACGGGCGCTATCTGGCCACGCTCGGTGCCGACGGCCTGCGCACGCTGCTGCCGCGGCCGCCGCACCGCGACGCCGTCGGCGCCGCTCTGGCACGGCTGGATGGCGAAGTGGCGCGCCCGCTGCCGCGCAGCGAACCGGCGCGGCCGCTGCCGCTGCAGCGCCTGCAGCAGCGCCTGCACCTGCTTGGCCTGGACGACGGCTACGGCGCGCGCACCGGCCTGCCGCTGGTACCGGAACCCGACCGCCTCGCGTTCGCCGGCTTCGACCGTTACCGCCGCCCGCTGTGGCTGCTCGCGCCGGCCGCGCGCGCGTGGACGCGGATGCAGGACGCAGCTCGCCGCGACGGCGTGGTGCTGGAGGCGATCAGCGGCTACCGCAGCCACGACTACCAGCTCGGCATCTTCGAGCGCAAACGCGCGCGCGGACTGAGCGTCGAGCAGATCCTCACCGTCAACGCCGCGCCCGGCTACAGCGAGCACCATTCCGGTCGCGCGCTCGACATCGGCACGCCGGGCGAGCCGCCGGCCGAGGAGTCGTTCGAGCGCACCGGCGCGTTCGCCTGGTTGCGTGCCCACGCCGACGCGTTCGGCTTTGTCATGAGCTATCCGCGCGACAACCCGCACGGCATCGTCTACGAGCCCTGGCACTGGTGCTGGCGGGCCGCCTAGCTGGACGACCGCGCGGCGCTCGCTAGTCCTGCGAGCGCTTGGTCGGCGTCTTCGCCTGCACGCCGAGATCGGCGATCCGCCACAGGTACAGGCTGGCGTAGCTGCGGTACGGCCCCCAGCGTTCGCCGCGTTCGGCCAGCGCCTTCGGCGCCGGCGGCATCTCGAGCCGGTCGACTTGCTGGGCGCCCTTGCGGATGCCGAGATCGTCCACCGGCAGCACGTCCGGGCGCCCGAGGCGGAAGATCAACATCATTTCCACCGTCCAGCGGCCGATGCCGCGGATCGGCGTCAGCGCAGCGATGATCGCGTCCTCGTCGAGCGTCGCCATCTGCCGCAGCGTCGGGATCTCGCCACGCGCCTCGCGCGCGGCGAGGTCGCGCAGCGCCAACACCTTGTTGCCGGACACGCCGCAGGCACGCAACGCGGCATCGTCGCAGCGCGCCAGCGTGTGGCAATGGAAACGGTCGCTGCCGATCGCCGCCTCGACGCGCGCGACGATGGTGGCCGCCGCCTTGCCGGACAACTGCTGATACAGGATCGCGCGCGCCAGCGCATCGACCGGATCGAACGGCTTGCGCCAGCGCGGATCGGCTGCGATCGGGCCGATCCGCTGCATCCACCGCGCCAGCCGCCGATCGCGCCGGCTCAAATACTCGAACGCCGCCTCGGTATCGAAGCCGCGGGCATGCCGGGGCATCTCAGCGTCTCCCGCCCACGAGCGCGTACAGCAGCCAGCTGGCGATCACCAGCACGCCGCCGAACGGTGCCGGTGCGGTGCCGGCGCCGAACGCATGCGCGGCCGCCAGCGTCGCGGCGAACAGCGCGCTGCCGGCGAGCAGCCCGCCCACCGCAAGCAGCGCCGGCCCGCGCGCATGCGGTGCGAGCGCGCAGGTCGCGATCCCGTGCAGCGCCGCGATCAGGCCCGCGCTGTGCAGGCGCGCGCCCGGGTCGGCATGTGCGGCATACGCGAGCAACGCCACGCCGCACGCGGCCAGCAGCGCGCCGCCGGCGGCGAGGAGCCGGTGCGGGCGCACGGATTCGTAAGCGGAACTCATGCGCACACGCTACCACCGCGTAAACAAAAACGCGCCGCAGGGCGGCGCGTTCTTGGTACGACGTCGACGGGCGCGCTTACTTGATCGCCCACACCACTTCGTACTGGCCCTCCTCGGTGAAGCCCGAGTCGATGCCGTTGGTCCAGTTCTCGTACGGACGCTCGGTGGTCTCGTAGCCGCGGGTCAGCGACCAGGCACGCAGCGCGTCGCGCACGGTCGGCAGGTTGGCCATGTGGCCGGTGAACGGGATGGTGGCGATCTTGGTCGGCTCGTTGTGGATCACTTCCACCGGGCCTTCCAGCTTGATGCCCTCGACCTTGCCGCCTTCCTCGCCGGCGCGGCGCACCGGCTGGGCGACCACGAACGAATAGGTCTCGCTGCCGAACTCGTTGGTGATGATGCGCACCGGGCCGGCGGCCTCGAGGCCGTTCGCCGACATCACCTTGCGGATCCACTCCATGTTGCCGCGCATCTGGCTCTGCACCTTGGCGTTGTCGCGCTCAACAGCGGCGGCCACGGTCAGCAGGGTCTCGCCCGGACGGTCGGCAACGCGCGGAACCTGGTTCGGATCGTTCTTGCTCAGGTCGGCGTAGTCGTAGTTCGGCACGCCGGCGAGCATGTTCGACATGCGCTGCAGGCCGATCTTGACGTCGTCACCGACGTTGTTGCTGACGTACAGGCCGGAGTAGCGACCGAGCAGGTTCCAGCCGTAATCGACCGAGTAGTGCTGGGTGATGCGCACGTTGCGGTTGTTGCGACCGGTCGGGGTCAGCAGGAACGTCATGCGCTTGTCGCGGCCACGCTGGATGTCCTCCACCGCGAAGACGACGCGCTTGCGCGGCTCGCTCTCGACGATTTCCCAGCTGCCGTTGCCGATGCCCGGCGCCTCGGAGCTGTACTCGAGACGCGCGCCGACGCCGGAGTCCGGACCGGACAGGCGGATCTGCGCCTTCGGGTCGCGCAGCAGCAGCGGGTGCCAGTCGTCGAAGCGGCGCAGGCTGTTGATCGTGTCGAACACGATGGTGAGCTTGCGGTTGGTTTCCACCGAGTGCGACAGCTCGCGCTTGGACGGCAGCACCAGGGCCACGCCCAGGAACAGCACGGTCACGATCGCCAGCGAAATGAGGATCTCGATCAAACGGGTCATTAACTGAGTCTCCAGGGCCTGGTCCGGGCCGGGCCGCAGGGGGCCGAGCGCGCAGACCCGCCATCGTAGCAAGGTTGCCGGGCCGGGCGAAGCATCCGCCGGGGCGTGTGGAACCCCTGTCGCCGCCCATCGAAAGCGCGCGGCGCCGGCATGCGGACCGGCACAGCGCGCGCGGCTCCGACGCCTAGACCAGTTGCAGCTCGAACGCCTTCAGCACTGCTCGCGTGCGGTCGCGGACGCCAAGCTTGGACAGGATATTGGACACATGATTCTTGATCGTCCCCTCGGCGACGCCGAGCGAATTGGCGATTTCCTTGTTGGAAAAACCGCCGGCCATGAGACGCAGAATCTCGGTTTCGCGCTCGGTGAGCGGATCCGGCCGATCGAGGCTGACGAAGTCGTTGCGCATGTGCTCCAGACCGGAGAGCAGGCGCTGGGTAACCGCCGGCTGAACCAGCGAGCCGCCGGCGGCGACGGTCTGGATCGCGCCGACCAGCTGGTCGAGCGAAACGTCCTTCAGCAGATATCCCTTGGCGCCGGCCTTGATGCCGGCGAGCACCAGTTGGTCGTCGTCGAACGTGGTCAGGATGATCGTCGGCGGCAGCTGGCCGGTGCGCGCCAGCGTCTGCAGGGCCTCCAGCCCCGACATCGCCGGCATGCGCATGTCCATCAGCACGACGTCCGGCTGGACCTGCGGAATCATCTCCACCGCCTGTTTGCCGTCGGCGGCCTCGGCGACCACTTCGATGCCGTCGGCCAGCGCCAGTAGCGAGCGGACGCCCTGCCGCACCAGGGTCTGGTCGTCGACCAGCGCGACGCGGATGGGCCGCGGGACGGGGTGGGAAGTCATGGCAGTGCTCCTTCGGGGACCGCCTTGGCGGAGGCCGAGGCCGGCAGGCTCAATTGCAGGCAGAAGCCCGCCTCGGGGCGGGTTTCGATGTCGAGGGTGCCGCCGTGCTGCTGCAGGCGCTCGCGCATGCCGCGCAGGCCGTTGCCGGCGACCAGGTCGTCCGCGCCGCGGCCGTCGTCGCGCGCGACCACCGCGATCCGCTCGCCGTCGCGGCGCGCCTGGATCCACAGGTTGCGCGCGCCGGCGTGACGCACCGCATTGGTGATGATTTCCTGCGTGCAGCGCAGCAGCACATGCGCGCGTTCCGGGTCGTCGAGCGTCAGCGGCGACTGGATGTCCATGTGGATGTCCAGCGACGGCACGTTCTCGGCCAGCGGGCGCAGCGCCGCGGACAGGTCGATCGCCCCGCCCTCGCGCAGCTGGCTGACCGCCTCGCGGACGTCGGTCAGCAGCAGCCGCGCCAGCGTATGCGCCTGCTGCACGTGCTCGCGCGCACGGCCCTCGGACAGGTGTCCGGCGACCTCGAGATTCAGGCTGAGCGCGGTGAGGTGGTGGCCGAGCAGGTCGTGCAGCTCGCGCGAGATGCGGGTGCGTTCGTTAACCCGCGCGCTTTCCGCCAGCAGCGCGCGGGTGGCGCGCAATTCGGCGTTGAGCCGGCGCTGCTCCTCGCGCGCTTCGGCCTGCTGCTTGGCCACCAGAGCGGTGACGAACACGAACGTCGAGAAGCCGGCGTACAGCAATGCCTGCACCACGGCGATCACCGGCGGGAAATCGACCGCGTTGATGTACACCGGGATGATCGCGAAGTTGCTCGCCACCAGCCAGGCGACGCCGACGCGCAGCGGCAACAACCACGGCAGCAGTCCGGCCATCACCATCAGCAGCACGCTGGCGAGCCCGGTGCTGGAGAAATAGCTGACCCCGATCGCGGCGAGCGTCAGCACCAGCAGCAGCGCGTGGTCGACCGCGCCGGGCCGGCGTTGCCCGAGCGAGCGGGTGATCCACCAGTACACCGCGCCAAAGGTCAGGTAGGCGATCACCCAGCGCAGGATCAGCAGCCGCATCTCGGCCTGCACCGCTGGCGATTCGGCCTGCAGGTAGGACGGGTCCAGCCAGATGTTGAGCAGCCAGCATCCCACCATCGCCCAGGTGAACAGCCCGGCATAGCGCAGCAGGCGGATGTGGTTGAGCCGGCTCAGCATTCCCGCATGCTAGCCCCAACGCCCCCTACCGGAGCCGTCCGAAAGTCATGCCGGTGGCTGAACATCACGCGGCGTCCACGGTGGCGTGACCGCCTTGGCCCGGCCCGGGGCCATGCGATAATGCCGCGGCCGTACCACCGCGGACGGCCGTTCTTTACGGAGTGTGGAATGTCGATCGTCGTCCGCGACGTGCGCGAGCACGAGCTGGATTCCGTCCTGGCCCTCAACAATGCCGCCGGCCCCGCGATCCTGCCGCTGGACGCCGCGCGCCCGCGCTATTTCTACGAACGGGCCGAGTATTTCCGCATTGCCGAACGCGATGGCCAGATGGCCGGTTTCATGGTCGGCTTCGGCAGCAGCGCCGAACACGACAGCAGCAATTTCCGCTGGTTCGGCGAGCGCTATCCGCAGTTCTTCTACATCGACCGCATCGTCGTCGCCAGCCGCCGCCGCGGCGGCGGCGTCGGGCGCGCGTTCTACGCCGACGCGCAGAGCTACGCCGAGCTGCGCTACCCGCACATGGCCTGCGAGGTGCTGCTGGAAGGCGGCGCCGATCCGGCGCTGCTGTTCCACGGCAGCTTCGGCTTCCACGAGGTGGGGCAGTCGGTCATGCCGGAAACCGGTCTGCGCGCGGCGATGCTGCTGAAGTCGCTGTGCAGCTACCCGTGGGTGCAGCAGACCTACGGCGAGGCGCTGCCGCACGTGCCGTGGATCCTGCCCCCGCGCGCGATCGCCCTGCAGGCGGCGATGCCCGCGCTGTCGACCGGAACCGATCCGTGAGCGTGGCGGCGGATTACGAACAGGCCGGCGAACTCAAGTTCGGCCAGGTCGGCATCGCCAACCTCCGCATCCGCACGCTCGACGTGCCGCGTCTGGTCGCCGAGATGCGCGACCGGGTGACGCGCGCGCCGAAGCTGTTCGCGCGCGCCGCGGTGGTGATCGACCTGGGTGGCCTGACCCGCCTGCCCGACGTCGCCACCGTGCAGGCGCTGCTGGACGGCCTGCGTGAGGCCGGCGTGCTGCCGGTGGCGCTGGCGTACGGCACCAGCGAGACCGAGCGGCTCGCCGAGGCACTCGGCCTGCCGCTGCTCGCAAAGTTTCGCGCCCAGTACGAGCGCGACGGCGAGGCGGTTCCGCCCGCGCCGGCCCCTGCCGCAGCGCCCGCCCCCGCCGAGCCGCCGCGCGCGACCGCTCCGGCCGCGCGCGCCGCGGGCCAGCCCGGGCTGATCCACGCCGCGCCGGTGCGCTCCGGCCAGCAGGTCTACGCCGATCAACGCGACCTGACCGTGCTCGCCGCGGTCGGCGCCGGCGCCGAGGTCATCGCCGACGGCTCGATCCACATCTACGGCCCGCTGCGCGGACGCGCGCTGGCGGGCGCGCAAGGTTTCGAACAGGCGCGTATCTTCTGCCTGGAATTCCACGCCGAACTGGTCGCCATCGCCGGCCACTACAAGGTGCTGGAGGACATTCCGAAGGACGTGCGCGGCAAGCCCGTGCAAATCTGGCTGGAACAGGGGCAGATCCGCATCGCCACGCTGGACACCTAGAACGACACCGGCCCGCCGGCCGATTCCGGCGCGCGCCGCACCACAGACGGGAGAAACGACATTGGCCGAAATCATCGTAGTCACCTCGGGCAAGGGCGGCGTCGGCAAGACCACCACCAGCGCCAGCCTCGCATGCGGACTGGCCCGACGCGGCCACAAGGTGGCGGTGATCGACTTCGACGTCGGCCTGCGTAATCTCGACCTGATCATGGGCTGCGAACGCCGCGTGGTGTACGACTTCGTCAACGTCGTGCACGGCGAGGCGTCGCTCAAGCAGGCGCTGATCAAGGACAAGCGTTTCGACAACCTGTACGTGCTCGCCGCCTCGCAGACGCGAGACAAGGACGCGCTCACCAAGGAAGGCGTGCAGAAGGTGCTCGACGAACTGGCCGCCGAGGGCTTCGACTACATCGTCTGCGATTCGCCGGCCGGCATCGAGAAGGGCGCGTTCCTCGCCATGTACTTCGCCGACCAGGCGGTGGTGGTGGTCAACCCCGAGGTGTCCTCGGTGCGCGACTCCGACCGCATCCTCGGCCTGCTGGCCTCCAAGACCCGCAAGGCCGAACAGGGCGAGCGCGTCAAGGAGCACCTGCTGCTGACCCGCTACAGCCCCAAGCGGGTGGAAACCGGCGAGATGCTGAGCGTCGGCGACGTCGAGGAGATCCTCGGCCTCAAGACCATCGGCGTGATCCCCGAATCGCCGGACGTGCTCAATGCCTCCAACAAGGGCGAGCCGGTGATCCTGGAAGACGAATCCGACGCCGCGCAGGCCTACGACGACGCGGTCGCGCGCCTGCTCGGCGAGAGCCGGCCGATGCGCTTCACCACCGTGGAGAAGAAGGGCTTCTTCAGCAAGCTCTTCGGGGGCTGACCATGGGCCTGTTCGATTTCCTGCTGGCCAAGAAGCAGACAGCCTCCGTCGCCAAGGAACGCCTGCGCATCATCGTCGCCCACGAGCGCGTGGGCCGGAACGGCCCCGACTACCTGCCGATGCTGCAGCGCGAACTGCTCGAGGTGATCCGCAAGTACGTCAATGTCGACGTCGACGCGGTCAAGGTCGACCTGATCGGCGACGGCGACAGCAAGGTGCTCGACATCTCGGTCGCGCTGCCGGAGAACCCGTCGCAGCCGGGCTGACGCCCGCCATGCTGACGCTTGCCGACATCGACACCACGGCCTCCGCCGCGCTGCTGGCGCGCTACGGCCTGCAGCTGGTCCAGGTCGCCGACGGCGCGCCGATCCCCGGCAGCTACTGGGGCGAACCGGAGGCCGGTCTGGTCGGCACCACCGTCTACGCGCGCGCCGATACGCCGGTGCATTCGCTGCTGCACGAGGCGGCGCACCTGATCGTGCTGCCGCCGGAGCGCCGCGCGCAGGTGCACACCGACGCCACCGATTCGATCGAGGAAGAGGACGCCGTATGCGTGCTGCAGGCGCTGCTGGGCGATGCCCTGCCCGGCGTCGGCCGCGCGCGCGTGCTCGCCGACATGGACGCCTGGGGCTATACGTTCCGGCTCGGCTCGGCGCAGGCCTATGTCGAGCACGACGCCGAGCACGCTTGGGCGTGGCTGATGCGGCGCGGACTGGTCGACGACACGCGCCGGCTGCGGGTGCCGTGATGCGCGACACCGGCGACGCGCGCCGCTGGCATGGGATGGCGCTGATCGCCGCCGGCACCCATCGCGTGTGCGTGCTCGATCCCGACGATCCGCGTTGCTGCCTCAAGTTCGAGCGGCCGCTCCACGAGCGCCCGCCGGCCGGCCCGCGCGAACGCCTGCGCCGCGCGTTCGGTCGCCGCTTTCCGCGCTTCGGCGACAACGCCACCGAATGGCGCGCCTGGCGGCGACTGCATGCGCGCTTCGGCGACGCGCTCGACGAGCGCTTCGCGCGCTGCGAGGCGCTGGTGCAGATGCCGCACGGCCTGGCGCTGCGTCAGCGTTGCGTGACGGACGCCGACGGGGCGCCCGCGCCGAGCCTGTACCGGCTGCTGTTCGAGCGACCGCGCCATCCGGCGGATGCGCTGTGCGCCGCGGTCGACCGCTTCGAGGCGTGGCTGCTCGCCAACGCGGTGCCGCTGTTCGACCTCAACGCCGGCAACTTCGTGGTGGTCGAGCGCGACGGCGCCCTGCAGCTGGTGTGCATCGACAGCAAGTCGCTCCTGGCCGGCAAGGAACTGCTGCCGCTCTCGCGCTGGTCGCGGACCCTACTGCGACGCAAGATCGCACGCCGCGCCGCGCGCCTGCGCCAGCGCATCCGCGACGCGCTCGCCACGCCGACCTCCGCGCCCTGACCTTCCGCCCTTGCGCGGCCGGGCGGGCGCCCTCTAGCCTTCCGGACCCGGCGCTTGCGCGCGAACCACCCGGAGTCCGCCCCATGAAACCCGCCCGTGCCCTGCTGGCACTGAGCATCGTCGCCGTCCTCGCCGTCAGCGGCTGCAAGAAGGCGCCGTCGCCGAGCGCGCAGACCGGCGCGCAACCGCCCGAGGGCGAGACCGCCGACCAGTTCATCGCGCGCGTCAACGCCGAGTACAAGGCGATGTACCCGGAGCTCAGCGCGGCGCAGTGGCTGTCCTCGACCTACATCAACGACGACAGCCAGCTGGTTTCGGCGAAGGCCAACGAGCGCTACCTCGCGCAGCTGCGTACCTGGATCGAGCAGGCCCGCCGCTTCGAAGGGCAGCCGATGTCGCCGGAGACCGCGCGCGCGATCAAGCTGCTGAAGCTCGGCACCGCGCTGCCGCCGCCGAAGGATCCGAAGAAGCTCGCCGAGCTCACCCAGCTCGCCACCCGCATGGAAGGCATGTACGGCGCCGGCCAGTACTGCACCGGAAGCGGCGACGCCAAGACCTGCCGCCAGCTCGGCGAGCTCGAGGACGTGCTGCGCAGCAGCCGCGACTACGACGCGCAGCTCGACGCCTGGCAGGGCTGGCACACCATCGCCGTGCCGATGCGCGGCGACTACCAGCGCTTCGTCGAACTCGCCAACGAAGGCGCGCGCGACCTCGGTTTCGCCGATGCCGGCGAGATGTGGCGCTCCGGCTACGACATGTCGCCGGCGGAAATCGCCGCCGAGACCGACCGCCTGTGGGGCCAGGTCAAGCCGTTGTACGAGCAGCTGCACTGCTACGCGCGCACCCGCCTGCAGGCGAAGTACGGCCCGGACAAGGGCCAGGTCGCCGGCGGCATGCTGCCCGCGCACCTGATGGGCAACATGTGGCAGCAGGACTGGGGCAATTTGTGGGACCTGCTGGCGCCGTACCCGGGTGCCGGCGATCTCGACATCACCGGCGCGCTCGACGCGCAGCACCGCCGCAACTACGTCGAAGCGCTCGGCCGCCAGCCGGCCGACAAGATCGGCACGCCGGCGGAAATGGCCCAGGTTCAGCAGGACGCCTCGCTCGCCACCGCGCGCCAGATGACCGAGCGCGCGCAGGACTTCTACGTCTCGCTCGGCATGCCGAAGCTGCCGGAGAGCTACTGGCAGAAGACCCAGTTCATCAAACCGCGCGACCGCGACGTGGTCTGCCACGCCAGCGCGTGGGACATGAACATGTCCGGCGACGTGCGCACCAAGATGTGCATCAAGCCGAACGAGGAAGACTTCACCACCATCTACCACGAGCTCGGCCACGTCTATTACTACCTCGCCTACAACAAGCTGCCGCCGATCTTCCAGCAGGGCGCGCACGACGGCTTCCACGAGGCGATCGGCGACACCATCGTGCTGGCGATGACGCCGCAGTACCTCAACTCGATCGGGCTGGTCGGCGAGCAGCAGCAGAGCAACGAGGCGCTGATCAACGCGCAGATGCGCATGGCGCTCGCCAAGGTCGCGTTCATGCCGTTCGGCCTGATGATCGATCGCTGGCGCTGGGGCGTGTTCGACGGCTCGATCAAGCCGGACAGCTACAACCGGGCGTGGTGGGAGCTGAAGGCGAAGTACCAGGGCGTGGCGCCGGCGATGCCGCGCGACGAGCAGTTCTTCGACCCGGGTGCGAAGTACCACGTGCCGGGCAACACGCCGTACACCCGCTACTTCCTCGCTCACGTGCTGCAGTTCCAGTTCTACAAGGCGCTGTGCGACTCGGCCGGCTACCAGGGTCCGCTGCACCAGTGCAGCTTCTACGGCAACAAGCAGGCCGGCCAGAAGTTCTGGGCGATGCTGGGCAAGGGCGCCAGTCAGCCGTGGCAGAAGACGCTGAAGGAGCTGACCGGCACCGAGCGCATGGACGCCTCGGCGGTGCTGGAGTACTTCGCCCCGCTGCAGCAGTGGCTGCAGCAGCAGAACGAGGGCCAGACCTGCGGCTGGCAGGCGAACGCCACCCCGGCAGCGGCGCCCGCGCCGGCCGCGAAGACCCGCGGCTGAGCGCACGCTCCGAAGGAAAACAAAAAGGCCGGCGGAAGCCGGCCTTTTCGTTTGACAACCCGTCAGCCCGGTGTATGTAGGAGCGGCTTCAGCCGCGACCGCGACTCCACCACCCAGCTTCCCGCACGCCGCGGCTGAAGCCGCCCCTACCCTCCGGTCCTGTCGCGCTGCATGTACCCGCTGCGCATGCTCAGCGTTCGCGCTTGGCCTTGGCGAACGCCGCGGCGAGCGCATTGCCGATCGGCGCCTCGGCACGCGGTTTGGACGCCGGCGCCGGACGACCCCGCTCGCTGCGCTCGGCGGGCCGCGCGCCGCTTGGACGCGAACGCTCGCGTGCCGATTCGGCGGTGTCGTCGAGGCGTCGGGTCAGGGCGATCCGCTTGCGCGCGACGTCCACCTCCAGGACCTTCACCTTCACCACGTCGCCGGCCTTAACCACTTCGCGCGGGTCCTTCACGTAGCGGTCGGCGAGCGCAGAGATGTGGATCAGCCCGTCCTGGTGGACGCCGATGTCGACGAACGCGCCGAACGCGGCGACGTTGGTGACCACGCCCTCCAGCACCATGCCGGGCTTGAGGTCCTTGATGTCCTCCACACCATCGGCGAAACGCGCGGTGATGAACTCCGGGCGCGGATCGCGGCCGGGCTTCTCCAGCTCCTTGAGGATGTCGCGCACGGTCGGCACGCCGAAACGCCCGCAGGTGAACTCCTCCGGACGCAGCGTGCGCAGGAATGCGCTGTCGCCGATCAGCTGGCGGATCGGCCGGCCGCACGCCTTCACGATGCGCTCGACGACCGGGTAGGCCTCCGGGTGCACCGCGGAGGCGTCGAGCGGCTCGTCGCCGTCGGCGATACGCAGGAAGCCGGCGCACTGTTCGAACGTCTTCTCACCGAGGCGCGGCACCTTCAGCAGCTCCTTGCGGGTGCGGAACGCGCCATGCGTGTCGCGGAACATCACGATGTTCTCGGCGACCGTGCTGCTCAGGCCGGCGACGCGCGCCAGCAGCGGCGCAGAGGCGGTGTTGACGTGCACGCCGACCGCGTTGACGCAGTCCTCCACCGTCGCATCGAGACGTCGCGCCAGCTTGTACTGATCGACATCGTGCTGGTACTGGCCGACGCCGATGGATTTCGGTTCGATCTTGACCAGCTCGGCGAGCGGGTCCTGCAGCCGGCGCGCAATCGACACCGCACCGCGCAGGCTGACGTCGAGGTTCGGGAACTCACGCGCGGCCAGCTCCGACGCCGAATACACCGAGGCGCCCGCTTCGCTGACCACGACCTTCGTGAGTTTCAGCTCGGGCCAGCGGCGGATCAGCTCGGCGGCGAGGCGCTCGGTCTCGCGGCTGGCGGTGCCGTTGCCGATCGCGACCAGCTCCACCGCGTGCCTGGCGCATAGCGCGCGCAGCTGCTGCAGCGACTCCTCCCACTGGCGCTTCGGCTCGTGCGGATAGATCGTCGCGGTGTCGACCAGCTTGCCGGTGCGATCGACCACGGCGACCTTCACGCCGGTGCGCAGACCGGGATCCAGCCCCAGCACCGCACGCGGGCCCGCCGGCGCGGCGAGCAGCAGATCCTTGAGATTGTGGCCGAACACCGCGATCGCCTCGGCCTCGGCCTTCTCGCGCGCCTGCGCGAACAGGTCCAGCATCAGATGCAGGTGCAGCTTGGCGCGCCAGGTGAGTCGCACCGCCTGCAGTAGCCAGGCATCGGCGGAGCGGCCGCGATCGGCGACGCCGACGTGCGCGGCCACGCGGCCTTCCGCCTGCTTGTGCCCTGCCTCGGCATCGCTTCCGACCTCCAGATCCAGGGTGACGAATTCCTCTCTGCGCGCGCGAAACAGCGCGAGCAGCCGGTGCGAGGGAATCTTCGCCAGCGGCTCGGCGTGGTCGAAGTAGTCGCGGTACTTCGCGCCGGCCTCCTCCTTGCCGTCGACCACGCGGGCGCGGATCACGCCGACCTCCTGCAGCCATTCGCGCAGGCGGCCGACCAGCGTCGGGTCTTCGCCCCAGCGTTCCATCAAGATCGCGCGCGCGCCTTCGAGCGCGGCCTTGGCATCCGCTACGCCCTTTTCGGCATCGACGAAGGCGGCCGCGAACGCTTCCGGATCGCGCGTGGGGTCCTCCAGCAGCCCATCGGCCAGCGGCTCGAGGCCCGCCTCACGCGCGATCTGCGCCTTGGTGCGGCGCTTCGGCTTGTACGGCAGGTACAGGTCTTCCAGCCGCGACTTGGTGTCGGCCGCCTCGATGTCGGCGCGCAGTTCCGGGCTCAGCTTGCCCTGCTCGTCGATGCTGGCGAGGATCGCCGCGCGCCGCTCCTCGAGTTCACGCAGGTACGCCAGCCGCGTCTCCAGCATGCGCAGCTGGGTGTCGTCGAGCCCGCCGGTCACTTCCTTGCGGTAGCGCGCGATGAACGGCACCGTCGCGCCTTCATCGAGCAGCGCCACCGCGGCGCGTACTTGCGCGGGCGTGGCGCCGATGTCCTGGGCGATGACGGAAGCGATGCGCGAAGCGGTGTCCTGCATGAGCGGTACTGCGAAGCGGGGGAGCGGCGATTGTGGCAAGCCGACCATGCCGCGGAAACCCGTTGACAGCGGCGACTACAGGCGGTCGGTCGGCTCCAGCGCGGCCGGCTCGGCGGCGCACTCCGGCGGCATCTGCCGCGAACGCAGCTCACGCCGCCAGACCAGGATGCCGAGCGCGGTGAACGCCGCCGAACCCAGCGCCAGCCACAGCGGGTGGTGGCTCAGCAGCGGCGACAGCGCACCGGCGATCGCGGCGTTGATCACCAGCCCGACGAACGCCTGCAGCGACGATGCCGAGCCGCGCTGGCGCGGATACATGTCGAGGATCGCCAGCGTGACGATGGGAAACACGAGCGCGATGCCGAACGCGTTCAGGCACATCGGCACGATCGCCCACGGCACCCGCGGTTCCGGCGCCCATGCGGTGTAGACGAGATTGACCACGGCGGCGAGTGCGCTGACCGCGAAGCCGAGCCCGGCCAGCCGGGTGCCGCTCATGCGTCCGGCCATGCGACCGGAGGTGAACGCACCGGCCACCATGCCGCCGATGGTCGGGACGAAGAACCACGCGAACTGGCGCTCGTCGAGATCGAGGATCTCCAGCACGAACACCGGGGCGGAGGCGATGTAGAGGAACAGCGCGTTGAAGTTGAACGAGCCGGTCAGCGACAGCCGCACGAAGCTCGGGTTGGCGACGATGCCGAGGTAGTCGCGCAGCAGCCGCCGCGGCGCCAGCGACAGCCGCGCCTCCGGCGGATGGGTTTCCGGCAGCGCGACGGCGGCGGTCGCCAGCAGCACCACCGCGAACGCGACCAGGAACCAGAAGATCAGCGGCCAGCGGCCCCAGCCGAGCAGCCAGCCGCCGATGATCGGCGCCACCGCCGGCGCGATGCCGAACACCATCGAGACCTGGCTCATCAGTCGCTGGGCGTCGTCGCCGTGGAACAGGTCGCGGATCACCGCGCGGCCGACGATCAGCCCGACCCCCGCCGACAATCCCTGCAATGCGCGGAACGCGAGCAAGGTCGGCAGGTCGCGCGCCAGCGCACAACCGACCGACGCCAGCGCGAACACCGACAAACCGGCCAGGATCACCCGCTTGCGCCCGATCGCATCGGACACCGGCCCATGCACCACGCTCATCAGCGCATACGCGACCAGGTAGACGCTGATGGTCTGCTGCATCGCCACCTTGTCGGCGCCGAGCTGCGCGCCGATCTGCGGGAACGCCGGGAAGATGGTGTCGATCGAGAACGGTCCGAACATCGCCAGCCCGCCCAGCAGCAAGGCGAGACGGACACGGGATGGGGCGGCGCTGCGGGCCATCGGGGGACAGGACCGGACGGGCGCCCTAGCGTAGCCGGTCCGCCGAGGGCACCGCGCAGGCGGGTGCCTGCTTGAGAGCAGCGGCGGCCGCACCCATGCTGTCGGGATGGACGCCCCCACGCCTCTTTCCGTCCGCCAGCGCGGCACCACGCGCAGCGACTTCGGCATCGTCGCCTCGCTGCTGCCGTACCTGAAGCCGCATGCCGCGCGCATCGCGGTGGCGCTGGCCTGCCTGCTCGCCGCCAAGCTGATGCTGTTGGGCGTGCCGCTGGTGCTCAAACGCATCGTCGACGCGCTCGACGTTACGACCGGGCTGCGCGTGCTGCCGGTGCTGCTGCTGGCCGCGTACGGCGCCGCGCGAATCGGCTCCAGCCTGTTCACCGAGCTGCGCCAGGTGGTGTTCGCGCGGGTGATGGCGCGCACCGCGCGCCAAGTCACGCTGGAGGTGTTCCGCCACCTGCACGCGCTGAGCCTGCGTTTCCACCTGCAGCGGCGCACCGGCGGCGTGGCCCGCGACGTCGAGCGCGGCGGCACCGCGGTCACCGACCTGCTCGACTGGACCATCTACACCATCATCCCGACCGCGATCGAGGTCGTGCTGGTGACGGTGTTCCTGGTCGCCGCCTACGACTGGACCTATGGCGCGGTGACGCTGACGACGCTGGCCGCGTACATCGCCTGGACGTTCGCGGTGACCGAATGGCGCACCCGCTACTACCGCGCCAAGGTCGAGGCCGACACGCACGCCAACGCGCGCGCGGTCGATTCGCTGCTGAACTACGAGACGGTCAAGTACTTCAACAACGAGGACCACGAGGCCGCGCGCTACGACGTCAACCTGCGCGGTGTCGAGGAGGCGACGGTAAAAAGCCTGAAGACCCTGGCGGTGCTCAACGTCGGCCAGACCGGCATCGTCGCGCTCGGCCTCACCGCGCTGATGTGGCGCGCGGCGACCGGCGTGGTGGCCGGCGAGCTGACGGTCGGCGACCTGGTACTGGTCAACGCGTTCCTGCTGCAGCTGTCGGCGCCGCTCAACTACCTCGGCATGATGTACCGCGAGATCAAGCAGGCGCTGACCAACATGGAGCGTCTGTTCGGCCTGCTCGACGAGCGCCAGGACGTGCAGGACCGCCCCGGTGCGCAGCCGCTGCGCACCCGGCGCCCGCACGTGCGCTTCGAGAGCGTGCGCTTCGCCTACGACCCGCGGCGCGAGATCCTCAAGGGGATCTCGTTCGACGTTCCGCCGGGCCACACCGTCGCGGTGGTCGGGCACTCCGGCTCGGGCAAGTCGACGCTGGCGCGCCTGCTCTACCGCTTCTACGATCCCGACGCCGGCCGCATCACCATCGACGGCCACGACCTGCGCGACCTCACCCAGGCGTCGGTGCGTGCGGCGATCGCCACCGTGCCGCAGGACACCGTGCTGTTCAACGACACCATCTACTACAACATCCTCTACGGCCGTCCCGACGCGACCCGGGAGGAGGTTGAGGCGGCAGCGAAGGCGGCGCACATCCACGAGTTCATCCTGGCGATGCCGGACGGCTACCAGACCGAGGTGGGCGAGCGCGGACTGAAGCTGTCCGGCGGCGAGAAGCAGCGCGTGGCGATCGCGCGCGCGCTGCTGAAGAACCCGGCGATCCTGATCTTCGACGAGGCTACCTCGGCGCTGGACTCGCGTTCCGAGAAGGCCATCCAGGCCGAGCTCGAGCGCATCGCCCAGGGCCGGACCACACTGGTCATCGCGCATCGCCTGTCCACGGTGATGAACGCCGACCGGATCCTGGTGATGGACGACGGCCGGATCGTCGAGCACGGCACCCACGACGAGCTGCTGGCCCGCGGCGGCCACTACGCGCAGCTGTGGCAGCTGCAGCTGCAGGGCGAGCAGGAGACGGTCGCGTGAGTCCCTGCCACGGACTCACACGGATGAACGCGGATTCCCATACTGCAACCCCGCCCCTGTCTCGAAGCCGGCCGAGCGCAGATAGCCGTACCGTAGGAGTGGCTTTAGCCGCGACTTGATTCCATGGCGACCTACGGTCGCGGCTGAAGCCGCTCCTACGGGGCCGGTGGTCGTGGCCGACCTGTCCGGCACCGCCTACCGCCCCGGGCTATAATTCGGCCGCAGGATGCAGTGGGAGAAGCGGGCTCGCCCCGCTGCCGAAGGCGCAACCGCCCGCAATCGCTCAGGCCCCCCTACCGCTGCGTCGCGAAACTCTGGAGAGACCGGTTCGATCCGGCGCCGAAGGGGCACGAAGCGCGACCGCGCTTCCAAACTCTCAGGCAAAAGGACAGAGGGGCGAGCGGGGATTTCGAGCGGCGCAAGCCGCGAGCCCGCGAGCGCCCGGCGGCCGTGAGGCCGGCGGGCGGGACCGCCCCTTTCCTTATGGCCTTGCGCCGAGCCACGACTCCAGCCATGACCGACACCAAGCACACCCTGCGCGACCTCGAGCACCACCACGGTTTCCTCGAGCGCCACATCGGGCCCAACGATGCCGAGATCGCGCACATGCTGCGCGTGGTCGGCTACGACTCGCTGGAGGCGCTGACCGACGCGATCGTGCCCGCCGGCATCAAGTCGAAGGAACCGCTGGCGCTGCCGGCGCCGATCACCGAGGTCGAGGCGCTCGCCAAGATCCGCGCGATCGCGCAGAAGAACCAGGTGTTCCGCAGCTTCATCGGCCAGGGCTACTACGGCACCCACACGCCGAACGTCATCCTGCGCAACATCCTGGAAAACCCGGCCTGGTACACCGCGTACACGCCGTACCAGGCGGAAATTTCCCAGGGCCGGATGGAAGCGCTCATCAACTTCCAGACGATGTGCGCGGATCTCACCGGCATGGAGATCGCCAACGCCTCGCTGCTGGACGAGGCGACCGCGGCGGCGGAAGCGATGACGCTGGCCAAGCGCTCCGGCAAGTCGAAGTCGAACGTGTACTTCGTTTCCGAGCGCGTGCATCCGCAGACGCTCGACGTGCTGCGCACGCGCGCGGAGCCGCTCGGCATCGAGGTCGTGGTCGGCCGCGACGAGGACGCCGCGAACACCGACTGCTTCGCCGTGCTGCTGCAGTATCCGGACACGTTCGGCACCGTGCGCGACTACCGCGCGCTGGCCGAGGCCGTGCACGCCCGCGGCGGACTGGTGACGGTGGCGACCGACCTGCTCGCGCTGACGCTGATCGCCGCCCCGGGCGAATGGGGTGCGGACATCGTGGTCGGCAACACCCAGCGCTTCGGCGTCCCGTTCGGCTTCGGCGGCCCGCACGCGGCGTTCCTCGCCTGCCGCGACGCCTACAAGCGCTCGATGCCCGGCCGCCTGATCGGCGTGTCGATCGACGCAGAGGGCAAGCCGGCCTACCGCCTCACCCTGCAGACCCGCGAGCAGCACATCCGCCGCGAGAAGGCGACCTCCAACATCTGCACTGCACAGGTGCTGCTGGCGGTGATGGCGTCGATGTACGCGGTCTACCACGGCGCCGAAGGCCTCACCCGGATCGCGCGCCGCGTGCACCGCATGACCGCGATCCTGGCCGCCGCGCTGCGCCAGGCCGGCGTCCAGGTGGGCGGCGACTTCTTCGACACCCTGCACGTCACCGGGATCGACGCGGACAGCATCCACGCCAAGGCGCGCGCGGCGCGCATCAACCTGCGCCCGATCGACGGCGCCAGCCTCGGCATCAGCTTCGACGAGACCACCACCCGCGAGGACGTGGTCGCCGTGGCCGCGCTGTTCGGCGCGAAGATCGACGACATCGACGCACTCGATGCGTCCACGCCGGACGCGCTGCCGGCCGCGCTGCGCCGCACGTCGAAGTTCCTGCAGCACCCGGTGTTCAACACCCACCACAGCGAACACGAGCTGCTGCGCTACATGCGCAGCCTCGCCGACAAGGATCTCGCGCTCGACCGCACGATGATCCCGCTCGGCAGCTGCACGATGAAGCTCAACGCCACCGCCGAGATGATCCCGGTAACGTGGCCGGAGTTCGCCAACATCCACCCGCTCGCGCCGGCCGAGCAGACCGAAGGCTACCGCCAGCTGATCGACGAGCTGGAGCGCATGCTGGTCGAGTGCACCGGCTACGACGCGGTCAGCCTGCAGCCGAACTCCGGCGCGCAGGGCGAGTACGCCGGCCTGCTCGCGATCCGCGCCTACCACCGCAGCCGCGGCGAAGGACACCGCGACGTCTGCCTGATTCCGGAATCCGCGCACGGCACCAACCCCGCCTCCGCGCAGATGTGCGGCATGCAGGTGGTGGTCACCAAGTGCGACGCCAACGGCAACGTCGACGTCGAGGACATCCGCGTCAAGGCGGAGAAGTACGGCGACCGCCTCGCCGCCATCATGCTGACCTACCCGTCCACGCACGGCGTGTTCGAGGAGGACATCGTCGAGATCTGCGAGATCGTCCACCGCCACGGCGGCCAGGTGTACACCGACGGCGCCAACATGAACGCGCTGGTCGGGCTGGCCAAGCCCGGCAAGTGGGGTTCGGACGTCTCCCACCTCAACCTGCACAAGACGTTCTGCATTCCGCACGGCGGCGGCGGCCCGGGCGTGGGGCCGTGCGCGGTCAAGGCGCACCTCGCGCCGTTCCTGCCCGCGACCTACGGCAAGCCCGGCCAGGTCGGCATGGTCAGCGCGGCCAGCTTCGGCAGCGCCAGCATCCTGCCCATCAGCTGGATGTACATCACGATGATGGGCGCCGAAGGCCTGCGCCGCGCCACCCAGGTGGCGCTGCTCAACGCCAACTACATCGCCAAGCGGCTGGCCCCGCATTACGAGACGCTCTACGCCGGCCGCAACGGGCTGGTCGCGCACGAGTGCATCCTCGACCTGCGGCCGATCAAGGACGCCACTGGCATCAGCGCCGAGGACGTCGCCAAGCGCCTGATCGACTTCGGCTTCCATGCGCCAACGCTGAGCTTCCCGGTCGCCGGCACGCTGATGGTCGAGCCGACCGAGAGCGAAAGCCTGCACGAGCTCGACCGCTTCATCGACGCGATGATCCAGATCCGTGAGGAGATCCGCGCGGTGGAGGACGGCCGCCTCGACGCCGACGACAACCCGCTGAAGAACGCGCCGCACACCGCCACCCAGGTGGCCGCGAGCGAGTGGACGCACGCCTATCCCCGCGAGCTGGCGGCGTTTCCGCTGCCGGTGCTGAAGCAGCACAAGTACTGGCCGCCGGTGGCGCGCGTGGACAATGTGTACGGCGACAAGAACGTGTTCTGCAGCTGCGTGCCGATCGAGGCATTCGCCGGCGAGATCGAGGCCTTCAGCGAGCCCAATGTGATGTGAGGCGCAGCCGGCGGCGGCGTACCCTCGCCGCCGCCGTTGCCGCAGCCGCCGCGGCGCGGCAGGATGCGGCCATGAACGCCTCCGACTGCGACGCCCGCGGCCTGCCGCTCTGCGTGATCAACTGCGTGGCCTACGGCCGCGACGGCAGCCGCCGCGAAATCACCCTCGACGCCATCAGCGACGTGCTCGCCGTCGACGACGGCAGCTTCGTCTGGGTCGGCCTGTACGAACCCGACGAAGGCATCCTCGCCAAGCTGCAGGAGGAATTCGGCCTGCATGACCTCGCGGTCGAGGACGCGCAGCACGCCCACCAGCGGCCGAAGCTGGAGGCCTACGGCAACTCGCTGTTCCTCGCGGTGCACACCGCGCAGCGGATCGACAGCGCGATCCGCTTCGGCGAAACCCACCTGTTCTTCGGCGCGCGCTACCTCGTGACCGTGCGCCACGGCGCCTCGTCGAGCTACGCGCCGGCACGCGCGCGCTTCGAGCGCGACCTCGAGGCGATGGCGCGCGGACCGGCGGCCGGCCTGTACATGGTGCTCGACCAGATCGTCGACAACTTCATGCCGATCGTCGACGGCTTCTCCGCCGAACTCAACGCGCTCGAGCAGGACGTGTTCGCCGAGGATTTCCGCAAGGACACGGTGCACCAGCTGTACCGGCTCAAGCGCGAGCTGGCCCGGCTGCGGCTGGCAGTGGCGCCGCTGCAGGACATCCTCGGTCAGCTCGTGCGCAACCGCACCGTGCTGATCGACGAGGAGATCCAGCTGTACTTCCGCGACGTGCACGACCACGCGGTGCGGATCAACGACAGCACCGACACGCTGCGCGAGATGCTGACCGCGGCGATGAGCGTCAACCTGTCGCTGGTGACCATCCGCCAGGGCGAGGTGGTCAAACGGCTCGCCGGCTGGGCCGCGCTGCTCGCCGCGCCGACGCTGATCGCCAGCTGGTACGGCATGAACTTCGAGTTCATGCCGGAGGTACACGCGCGTTTCGGGTATCCGGTGCTGATCGCGGTGACGGTGGTGGTCTGCGTGGTCCTGTACGCCTGGCTCAGGCGCGCGCGCTGGCTGTAATTCGCTGCATCGCAGCATCGCCCGGAGGCGTGCGCAGTTGACCGCGCGCGCGGGCGACGCCACGCTCGCACACCGTGCCACGGGGAGTGAGCGGATGAACCTGCTGTCGTGGATCGGTTGGGGCGCGCTCGGCCTGCTCGGCGCCGGCTGCCTGGGCGTGCTGGCGCTGCAGCGCGGCGAGACGATCAGCGCGATGTGGCTGGTGGTGGCGGCGGTGTGCACGTTCCTGATCGCCTACCGTTTCTACGCGCGCTACATCGCCACCCGCGCGCTGCGCATCGACCCCACCCGTGCAACGCCCGCCTGGCGGCGCAACGACGGTCTGGACTACGTGCCGACCCCGAAGTCGGTGGTGTTCGGCCATCACTTCGCGGCGATCGCCGGCGCTGGCCCGCTGGTCGGCCCGGTGCTCGCGGCGCAGATGGGCTACCTGCCCGGCACGCTGTGGATTCTGGTCGGCGTGGTGTTCGCCGGTGCCGTGCAGGACATGCTGGTGCTGTTCTTCTCGACCCGCCGCGACGGCCGCTCGCTCGGCGAGATGATTCGCGCCGAGCTCGGCCCGGCCGCCGGCGTAGTCACCATGGTCGGCATCCTGATGATCATGGTGATCCTGCTGGCGGTGCTGGCGCTGGTGGTGGTCAAGGCGCTGGCCGAAAGCCCCTGGGGCACGTTTACGGTGGCGATGACGATTCCGATCGCGCTGCTGATGGGCCTCTATCTGCGCTATCTGCGACCCGGGCGCATCCTGGAGGTGTCGGTGCTGGGCCTGGCTCTGCTGCTGCTGTCGATCGCGGTCGGCGGCAAGGTCGCCGCCGACCCGCAGTGGGCGGCGCTGTTCCATCTCGAAGCGACCATGCTCGCGTGGCTGCTGATCGGTTACGGCTTCGTCGCCGCGGTGCTGCCGGTATGGCTGCTGCTGGCGCCGCGCGATTACCTGTCGACGTTCCTCAAGATCGGCACCGTGGTGCTGCTGGCGGTGGCGATCCTGCTCGCGCGGCCCGACCTGCAGATGCCGGCCGTCACCCGTTTCATCGACGGCACCGGACCGGTGTTCGCCGGCAATCTGTTCCCGTTTCTGTTCATCACCATCGCCTGCGGCGCGGTGTCCGGCTTCCACTCGCTGATCAGTTCCGGCACTACGCCGAAGCTGATCGCCAGCGAAGCGCACATCCCGCTGGTCGGCTACGGCGGCATGCTGATGGAAGCGTTCGTTGCGGTGATGGCGCTGGTGGCCGCCTGCGTACTCGACCCGGGCGTGTACTTCGCGATGAACGCGCCGGCCGCGCTGCTCGGCACCACGCCGGAAACCGCCGCCGAGGCGATCCGCACGCTCGGGTTCACCATCACGCCCGACGCGCTGCGGACGGTGGCGCAGGACATCGGCGAGGCGAGCATCCTGTCGCGGACCGGCGGCGCGCCGACGCTTGCGGTTGGCATGGCGCAGATCCTGCACAGGCTGGTGCCGGGCCAGGGCATGATGGCGTTCTGGTACCACTACGCCATCCTGTTCGAGGCGCTGTTCATCCTCACCACCATCGACGCCGGCACGCGGGTGGCGCGCTTCATGTTCCAGGAGCTGATCGGCCTGGCCTACGCGCCGTTCCGCCGTACCGAAAGCTGGGCAGCAAACGTGGTTTGCACCGCCATCGCGGTCGCGTGCTGGGGCTACTTCCTCTACCAGGGCGTGGTCGATCCGCTCGGCGGCATCAACACGCTGTGGCCGCTGTTCGGCATCGCCAACCAGATGCTCGCCGGCATGGCGCTGGTGTTCTGCTGCGTGGTGATGGTGCGGATGAAGCGCGAGCGCTATCTGTGGATTCCGCTGCTGCCGACCGCGTGGCTGCTGGTATGCACGATGACTGCCGGCTGGCAGAAGCTGTTCCATGCCGACCCCAAGATTGGCTTCCTCAGCAACGCGCGCCGCTTCGCGGAGGCGGCCGCGCGCGGCGACGTGCTGGCGCCGGCGAAGTCGCTGGAGGAGATGCAACGCGTCGTGTTCAACAATTACCTCGACGCGGCCCTGTGCGCGCTGTTCATGCTGGTGCTGATCAGTGCGGCGCTGTTCGGGCTGCGCGCCGCGCTGCAGGCGCGCCGTCATCGCGAGCCGACGTCCCGCGAGACCGACTATGTCGCGCTCGACGCCGTCGCCCGTTGAGCCTGTGCGCTCGCGCCTGCGTGCGTTCTGGCGCATCGCCTGCCAGACGGCACGCATGGCGATCGGCGTCCCGGACTACGACGCCTATGTCGCGCACGTGCGCGACTCGCATCCGGAACGCATGCCGATGAGCCGCAAGGAATTCTTTCGCGAACGCATGACCGCACGCTACGGCCGCGGCCGTTCGCGCTGCTGCTGACGGCGCGTCCTTCGATCTTCGCGTCGGACGCAGGCCGCTCGTACGTGTCGTTCACTGGGTGTTGCCTATCGTGGACGCGTGGTCATCGACGACCGGCGACGCACCTTCGTCCCCGGCGGCGGACCATCGCGCGCTCAACAGAAAGCGTCGCGCCGAGGCGGACGCTCATCGTGTCCGCTCCTGGTTGTCGCCCGTCGTGGCGCCTACGGATCGGGTGCGTCGGGCGGCTCGTGCATCGGCTCCATTCCATGCGGTACGACCGGTCTGGTCGGATGCGGGAGCCATCTCTCAAGACGAGGCTTCCAATGAACAACAACGCATCTCTCCGTTGCGGCAACGCGGCGCGCTGGCTCGCGCCCACCGTTCTGGCCGCGTGCATCCTCGCCGCTCCTGCGTTCGCGCAGACGGCCTCGACCGTCAACCCGAACCACGGCAGCATCGTGGTGAAGAAGTTCTACGACGCCAACGCGAACGGCGTACGCGACGCCTACGAGCCGTGGCTCTCGAACTGGCCGATGACGCTGACCGGCAACGGCAGCAGCTCCACCAAACCCACCACGGCCACCTGGAGCGGACTGCCTGGCGGCCCCGGCTACTCGGTGCAAGAAGCGATGCCGGTCGAGACCAACTGGGTTCAGACCGCACCGCGCGTCAACGGCACTCCGGTCAATCCGTACACGCTGACGGTGATCCCGTGCAAGACCACGGTGGTGAAGTTCGGCAACTACTGCACCAAGGGCAGCGGCGGACGCACCCCGGGCTACTGGACCAACCAGAACGGCGAGGCGCGCATGAACGACGGCGGCACCATGGCGCCCGAGCTCGGCCTGCTGTCGAGCCTCAACCTCGTCGACGCTTCCGGCAACGCGTTCGATCCGCTTGATTACGCCTCGTTCGAGGCCTGGTTGCGTGCCCGCAATGCGACCAACATGGCCTACCAGCTGTCAGGCCACCTGGCCGCAATGACGCTCAACGTGGAGTCGGGATTGGTGAATGGCGACGCCACGTTCCTGCCCTGCAACTGCACCATCAACGAATTGATGGAAGACGCGAACGAGTCGCTGGGCACGAACCCGTACACCCCCGAGGGGCATCCCGAGCGCGCCAACCAGGAAACGCTGAAGAACTGGCTGGATGCGCTGAACAACGGTGCCCAGATCGTGTCGCCCACGCCGTGCAAGCGCACGTTCGCCACCACCTGAACCTATCGCTCGAACTGCCGCCCCGGCCGACTGCCGGGGTTTGGCATAGCGCGCGCCGTTGCTTCAAGCACACCTTGGCCGCGCGGGCACGGTCGTGCCCGCTTCGCCGTGTAACCGGTGGCCAGTGACCGCCGAGCGTAGCTCGTGCCGCCCGCCCGGCTCACGCCGCCAGTGCGCGCAACGCCAGTCCCAGTACGTACGCAAGCCCGGTGCCGGTCGCATAGCCCAGCGCACCGAGCAGCGCACCCACCGGCGCGAGTGCGGGATGGAACGCCGAGGCGACCACCGGGGCCGACGCCGGCCCGCCGATGTTGCTTTGCGATCCGATCGCGAAATAGAAGAACGGCACCTTCAGCAGCCGCCCGATCGCCCACAGCAGCGCGATGTGCACCGCGATCCACACCAAGCCCAGCAGGAACAGCCACGGCCGGTCGAACAGGGCAAGGATGTCCATCTGCATGCCGATGCTGGCGATCAGGAAGTACAGCAACAGCTGACCGATCTTCGATGCGCCGGCTCCCTCGAGCAGCCGCACGCGGGTGAAACTGAGCCCCAGTCCCGCCAGCGTCGACAGCAGCACCACCCACACGAACGGCTCGTGCAGGCTGACCGCGCGCGACCACGGCACGTCCGAGGCGAACCACGCGGCCAGCGGCCCGGCGATGGCGTGCGCGAGGCCCACCGTGCCGAACGCGACGCCGACGATGATCATGAGGTCCGACAGGCTCGCGATTCGCGCGTGCTGCGCCTGGAATGCCGCCAGCCGTTCGCGTAGCTCGTCGATCGCGCGTGTGTCGGCTCGGTAGCGCGCATCGATCGCCGCGGCGCGACCGGCGAGGAAGATCAACACCGCCATCCACACGTAGCCGACGCCGACGTCGACGACCGCGAACTGGCCGAACGTGGTCGCGTCGACCTGGAAGATCTCCTTCATCGCCAACATGTTCGCACCGCCGCCGATCCAGCTGCCGGCGAGCGCGGCCATGCCCGCCCAGGTGTCGCCGGCGACGGTGGCCGGGTGCAGCCAACGGAACAGCAGGAAAGCGACGATGGCACCGGCCATCACCGTAAGCGAAGCGCCGACGTACATCGCGAGCAGCCGTGGCCCGAGCCGCAACACCGCCTTGAGGTCGATCGTCAACGTCAGCAGCACCAGCGCGGCCGGCAGCAGTACGCGGCTCGCCACCGGGTTGTAGAGCTTGCTGTTGGCGCCGTCGATCAGACCGAACGTGTTGTACAGCCCCGGGATGAAGTAGCACAGCAACAGCGCCGGCACGACCGCGTAGAAGCGGCGGAACGCCGGCGCCGGATGCGACGCCGTCCAGAACACCGCCCCCAGCGTCGCCGCGATCAGTCCAAGGATGACGATGTCGTTGGTGATGAGCGCGGTCGCGGGGGCCGTCATCGACTTAGTTCTCGCCGCCGATGTGCTTGCGCAGCCAGCCGTTCACCGTGGCGTGCCACTGCACGCTGTTCTGCGGCTTGAGGATCCAGTGGTTCTCGTCAGGGAAGTACAGGAACTGCGACTCGATGCCGCGGCGTTGCAGAGCGGTGAATGCGCCAATGCCCTGCTCGACCGGGATCCGGTAGTCGAGCTGGCCGTGGATGACCAGCATCGGCGTCTTCCACTTGTCGACATGCAGCGCCGGATTGAAACGCTCGTAGTTGCGCGCCACGTCCCAAGGCGTGCCGCCGTTCTCCCACTCGGTGAACCACAGCTCCTCGGTGGAGTAGCCCATCATCCGGGTGTCGAACACGCCGGCGTGGCTGACCAGGCACTTCCACGGCTCCGCCCACTGGCTCGCGATCCAGTTGACCATGTAGCCGCCGTAGCTCGCCCCGAGCGCGCAGGCGCGATCGCCGTCGAGGAACGGATAGTGCTTCAGCGCTGCCGCCCAGCCCTTCTGCAGGTCCTCGAGCGGACGGTCGCCCCAGTGCTGGCTGATCGAATCGGTGAACGCCTGGCCGTAGCCGGTGGAACCGTGGAAGTCGATCAGCACCACCGCATAGCCCTGGCCGGCATAGGTCTGCGGGTTCCAGCGGTAGCTCCAGACGTTGCCGAGGCTGCCCTGCGGCCCGCCGTGGATGATGAACGCCACCGGATAACGCTTGCCCGGCTGGTGGTTCCACGGCTTCACCACGTAGCCGTACACGGTTTCGCCGTTCCAGCCCTTGAAGCTGAACTGCTCGAAGTCGCCAAAGCGCACGTCCTTGAGCATCTCGCCCGCGCTCGGCGTCAGCGCGCGTACCGGCGCGCGATGGATGCCGCCGACGAAAACCTGGTCGCCGCTCTTGAGCGTGTTTCGGGTGAACGCAAGCGTGCGTCCGGCCACGTCGAAGTCGGACACCGAGCCGTCGCCCAACACCTTGGTCACGGCACCTGTGGCGACGTCGACCGCGAACAGCGGTTCCTCGCCGAGCTCCTGCGCGTTGACGTACAGAGTCCGGCCATCGTCGGACAGATCGAGCGCATCGGCCGAACGATCCCAGCCCGGCGCGAGCTCGCGGCGCTGCCCGCTGGCGAGATCGAGCGCGATGATGCCGAACCGATCGGCCTCGAAGCCGGGGCGCTTCATCGCGCGGTAATACAGCACGCTGCCGTCGGCGCTGAACACCGGGCCGGTGTCCCAAGCCGGATTGTCGGCGGTGAGATTCTGCGCACTGCCGCTGCCGTCCGCGTTGGCACGGTACAGGTCGAAGTTGGTCGACCACGGTTCGCTGCGATCCGCAAGGCGCGCGGCGAACACCAGCGAGCGTCCGTCAGGCGCCCACGCGTATTCGCTCTCATCGCCAAACGGCTTGGAGGGCACGTCGCCGACCACGTCGCCGCCGACCAGCGCCGCGCGCTGGACCGGCGTATCGCCCTCGGGCAGCTCCGCGACGAACAGCCGGTTGAGCCGCCCGTCCGCCCAGGTGTCCCAGTGGCGAATGAACAGACGGTCGTACAGCTGTCCGCTGGCCTTGTCCTTCTCGCGCGCGTCGAGCTTCTTCTTCGTGCACGCGAGATCGCTGCCGCACTCGGCGAACGCCTCCACGGTAAACGCGACCCGGCGACCATCCGGCGAAATCCGGTAGCTGCCGACGTCGCCCTCGAATGCGGTCAGCTGCCGCGGCGCTCCGCCGCTCGCCGGCATCGCGTACAGCTGCTGGCTGCCGGATTTCGCGCTGAGGAAGTACACGGTGCGGCCGTCGGGCGAGAAGCTCGGCGAGTTGACGTTCCAGCCTTCCGGCGTCAACCGCTTCGGCGGGGCGGCATCGCGCGCGCGCAGATCCTCGATCCACAGCGAGGTGCTGGACTTGTTGGCGTCGTAATCGACGACGCGCTTGGCGAACACCAGCAGGCGGCCGTCTGGCGACAGCGTCGGTGCGGAATAGCGGTCGAGCGTCGCCAGATCGCGCGCCTCGAAGCCACGCGCAGCGTGGGCGCCCAGCGGCGCGACGGCGAGCAATGCAAGGAACAGAGCAGCGTGACGGTTCACGGCATCACCGTTATGGACAGTCGAAAAAAAAGGCCCGCGTGTGACAGCGCACGCGAGCCCGGTTGTTACCTGGCGCGGGCAGGCGCGCCGCGCGTGGCCGTGCGGTACAGCGCCCAGGCGACCAGCGCGATGATGACCAGCCCGACGTACTTGCCGAGCTGCAGCCACTCCGGGGCGGCCAGCACGTCCGGTCGCCCGGAGGCGACGATCGGAATCGCGATCAGAATGCCCATCAACGCTTCGCCGGTGATCAGTCCGGCGGCGAACAGGGTGCCCGGGCGGTGGATGCGGTCCAACGCGGACTCGTCCTGCGAGCCGGCCAGGCCATGACGGCGCTCGACGACGTAGGCCAGTAGGCCACCGAGGAAGATCGGCACCATCAGCTCGAGCGGCAGGTAGATGCCGATCGCCGCCGCCAGCACCGGTACGCGGAAACGCGCACGCCGCGCCTTCAGGGTTTCGTCGAGCGCAATGATGGCCGCACCCACGCCTGCGCCGATGGCGATGATGCCCCACGGCAGTTCGCCGCCGAACAGGCCGCGCGCGACGGATGCCATCAGCGTGGCCTGCGGCGCCGCCAGCGAGTTCGGACGCTCCGGCGTCGGCGCGCCGATGCCGTAGGCCTCGGCCAGCAGGTTCAGCACCGGCGCCATGATCAGCGCGCACGAGAACGCGCCGATGCCCAGCATCAGCTGCTGCTTCCACGGCGTCGCACCGACCAGATAGCCGGCCTTGAGATCCTGCAGGTTGTCGCCGCCGACCGCGGCCGCGCAGCACACCACTGCACCGATCATGATCGCGGCGACCGCGCCTATCGGCGAGCTGCTGCCGAGCAGGAACATCAGCACCACCGACGCGAACAGGATGGTGGCGATGGTGATGCCGGACACCGGGTTGTTCGACGAACCGACCAGACCGGCGAGGTAGGCGGAGACGGAAACGAACAGGAACCCGGCGACGATCATGATGATGGTCATCGGGATGCTGACCGTCCACGCACCGACGATCGCCTGGTACAGCAGCGCGAGCGGCACCACGAACACGACCAGAGCGACCAGCATCCACTTCATCGGCAGGTCGCGGTCGGTCTCGGCCACGCCCTCGCCTGCGCCCTTGCGCGCCGCCGCGATGCCGCTCTTGATGCCCGACAGCAGCGACTTGCGCAGCGAGAACAGCGTCCATACGCCGCCGATCAGCATGGCGCCGACGCCGAGATAACGGATCTTCGCCGACCAGATCGCGAACGCCGCCTCTTCGGCTCCGGCATCCGCGATCTCCTTGGCGAGCGCGGGATCGGCGCCGAGGAACAGCGCGTGGTAGATCGGGATCGCGATATGCCAGGACAGGATGCTGCCGGAGAGCACCACGATGCCGATATTGAGTCCGACGATGTAGCCCACGCCGAGCAGCGCGGGCGACAGGTTCGTGCCCAGGTAGCCGAGGTAGCGGCCGAAGAAACCGGCCCCGGCGGCCGTGTCCGGAATGATGCGGAATCCGCTCGCGGCCGCGGCCTTGATTACACCGCCGAGCGCAGCGGACGCTGCCAGGATCTTGATGCCCGGCCCCGGGTTCTCGCCCGCCTTCAGCACTTCGGCCGCGGCCTTGCCCTCGGGGAACGGCAGTGGGTCCTCGACGATCATCGTGCGCCGCAGCGGCACCGAGAACAGAACGCCGAGCAGCCCGCCGAGGCCTGCGATGGCGAGCACCCACGAGTACTTGAAGTCGTCCCAGTACCCGAGGATGACCAGCGCCGGAATCGTGAAGATCACGCCGGCGGCGATCGAGGAACCGGCGGACGCGCCGGTCTGCACGATGTTGTTCTCGAGGATCGTGCCGCCGCCGAGCAGGCGCAGCACGCCCATCGACACCACCGCCGCCGGGATGGCCGTCGCGATGGTGAGGCCGGCGAACAGGCCGAGGTAGGCGTTGGCGGCGGACAGCACGACGGCCAGGATGATGGCGAGGACGACCGCGCGGAACGTGAGCTGTGGAACTGGTGGCGGCGACGAGTTCATGAGCGCTCCGGGACAGGCAAACGGCCCGAGCATAGCGCATCGGGCCGTTCGCTCACGACTGCCGTCCGGCGCGTTATTTCGCGCTCGACGCGGCCTTCGCCGAGGCCATCGCCGGCTGGCCACCGAGGTGGCGCGAAAGGAATCCGAGCAGGCGGGTGTAGAACTCGCGACGGTGCTCCTCGCGGTAGAACCCGTGCCCCTCGGTCGGGTAGTACAGCGTCTCCACCGGCACGCCGGCCTTGCGCAGCGCGCGTTCCATCAGCTTGGAGTGCTCGATCGGCGCACGCTCGTCCTCGCCACCGGCGGCCAGGAACACCGGCACCTTGATCCGGTCGGCCATGCGGTTCGGGGACGCGGCGGCAAGCTCCTCGCGCGTGCCGACCCACTCGCGTAGATAGGTCTCCCGGAGCTCCAGCGTCTGATGTCGCCGTGCGTGTGCAGGGTCGGCAGGTCGTAGACACCCACGTAGCCGGCCGCGCAGCGATAGGGCTGCGGCTCCGGCGCTCAGCGAGATTCGCGCTGCGCCTCGCCAACGTTGACCTTGCCGCCAATGTGGCGGCCGAAGAACGCGAGCATCTCGCTGTACAGGCGCAGGTTGTTCTCCTCCTTGTAGAACCCGTGCATTTCGCCGGACTGGATGATGACGCCCTCCGGCGGATTGCCGGCGCGGATGAGCGCGTCGCGCATCGCCTCCGTGTGCTCGGGCGGGCAGCGCGGGTCGCGTGCGCCGGCGGCCAGGTACACCGCTGCCTTGATCCGCTGCGCGTGATGCACCGGCGAGACGGCGTCCTGCTCGGCACGGGTCTTGCCGAACGTGCGCTCGAAGAAGCTCTGCCCGGCGTACCAGTCGGCGGTATCACTGAGCCGCTTCTGGATCTGCACGTCGTACAGGCCGACATAACCGAACGCGCACTTGTACAGATCCGGGTCCTTGGCCGCGCCCATCAGCGACGCATAGCCACCGTAGCTGCCGCCGTAGATGCACACCCGTTCCGGGTCCGCATGGCCCTGCGCGACGGCCCATCGCACCGCGTCGGTGAGGTCGTCCTGCATCCTGCCGCCCCACTGGCCGTGGCCCATGTCCTGGAACGCCTGGCCGAACCCGCCGGAGCCGCGATAGTTCACCTGCAGCACGAGGTAGCCGCGGCTGGCGAGAAGCTGCGTCTCCCAGTTGAAGCCCCACCGGTCACGCGGGCCGATCGGGCCCCCGTGCGGATGTACGATCATCGGCAGGTTGCGGCCATCGGATCCATTCGGGATGGTCAGGTAGCCGTACAGACGAAGGCCGTCGCGCGCGGTGAACGAGAACGGCTTGACCGTCGCCATCCGCTGCGGATCGATCCACTTGCGGCTCTGCATTAGGAAGCGCGCCTTGCCGGAGTCGCGGTCGTACAGGTACAGCTCGCCCGGGTTGCGGTCGCTGTAGACGCTGACCACGAGCCGGCGTCCGTCGTAGGTGGCGCTGGCGAAATCGACGAACTGGCCGGGAAACGCGGCCGCAAGCGAAGCGTACAGGCCGGCGTCGGGATGCTCCTCGTCCACCAGCGTGACCTTCGGCGCACCGGCTTCGGTGACCACGCCGATGATGGTCTGCATGTCGCTGGCACGGATGAATCCGGCCGGTTCCGACACCGGGTCCTTGAACAGCGTGGTGAATTTCCCGGTCTGCGGGTCGAGCGTGCCGAACGCGGCCGGCGCCTTGCGGTCGTCCTGTAACGCGTAGATGCGTCCGTCCGGCGCGGCGCCGACGATGTCGATGCGCACGCCCGCATCCTGCGAGCGGTTGACCAGCGTCCACTTGGCGCCGTCCAGGCGATACAGCTCGGCATGCTCCTCGAATTCGCCACGTTCGTTCTGGGCGTCGTAGCACACCGCAAAGCGCGGCTGGCGCTTGGCATCCAGTTCGATCGAGCAGTTCTCGCGCGGCGAGCGCGCCAGCTCGCGCCTACGGCCGTCGACGACATCCAGCTGCACCACCTCGGTGCCCGCGCCCTTTTCCGAGCGCGCCTTGCTCACCGCCATCAGCACGTGGGCATCGTCCGCGCGCAGTGTGTCGAGCAGGCTGTAGACGCCGTCGGTGGTCTTGTTGCGCTGGGTGATGTCGCGCGTGCCGAAGAACACCAGCGGCCGCGGCTGGCTGCCGTCGGCGTTCACCGCGTACCACTCGCCGGTATTGAACGGCTGCGCGAAGCGGCCGAACTTCTTGATCGAGTTGAACATCAGCCGCTGCGGGCTGACCCAGTGGAACTGCCCGACGCTCTTGCCGTCGGGCAGCTGGTTGACCTTGACGATCGAGAGGTCAGACGTGCGCAGCACCGTCAGCACGTCTTGGTCGCCACGGTCGACCGTCATCGCGAGGTACTCGCCGCCGGGCGAGATCTTCACTCCGCTGTAGGTCGGATGGCGGACGAAATCCTCGACCGGAATCGGCTCGGCGGCGTGTGTGGCGGACACGGCGGCGAACACCGCCGCCAGCACCACGCCGGCGGTTCCCCAGAAGCCTGCTTTCATTGCGTTTCCCCGATGCGTCGGCGCGCCGCCGTGCGGCGGGCACCCCCATCGAAAACGCAAAGGCTGGGGAATCACCCCCGCTGCAGCGTGGCCGCCAAGGCCGCGTCCCAGCGCGGGAGCTGAATGCCGGCGTCGCGCTGGAGCGCACCGCAGTCGAGCACCGAGTACGCCGGACGGCGGGCACGGGTCGGGAATTCTGCCGTGGTGATCGGGACCACCGGCACGCGGCGCGCCAACAGGCCGCGCGCGTGCGCGGTCTCGACGATGGCGCTGGCGAAACCGTGCCAGCTGGTCTGCCCGTTCGCGGTGAGGTGGCGCACGCCGAGGTCGGTGCGCCCCTGCTCGATCAGTGCGCGGGTCACGTCGGCGATCAGCCAGGCCGGCGTCGGCGCCCCGACCTGGTCGGCCACCACCCGCAGCTCGTCGCGCTCGGCGGCGAGCCGCAGCATGGTGCGCAGGAAGTTGTGGCCGTGCAGCCCGTACACCCACGCCGTGCGCAGGATCACGTGCCGGCAGCCGCTGGTGCGGATCGCCTGTTCGCCGGCGAGCTTGCTTTCACCGTAGGCGCCGAGCGGCGCGGTGTCGTCGTCCTCGCGGTACGGACGCTCGCCGCGGCCGTCGAACACGTAGTCGGTCGAGTAATGCACCAGCGGAACGTCGAGCGCAGCGCAAGCGTGCGCCAGTTCGCCCGGTGCGTCGGCGTTGGCGCGGAATGCGGCGTCGCGCTCGTCCTCGGCGCGGTCCACCGCCGTGTAGGCCGCGGCATTCACCACCACGTCCGGGCGGTGCGTCTCGACCACACGACGCGCGGCGCCGTCCTCGCCGAGGTCGAGCCGCTCGCATGCCGTGCCATCCGGCAGCGTGCCGCTGCGGGTGGTGACGATCACTTCGCCGAGCGCGGCCAACCGGGGGCGCAGGGCATCGCCGACCTGGCCGTTCGCGCCGATGAGCAGCAGCTTCATGGCGTGTACGTCGGCAGGCGTTCCAGCGCGACCTCGACCAGCCGCGGCGCGCGCGCGTCCTTGTCGGACAGCAGCGGCTCGCTCACCGGCCAGTCGATCGCAAGCTCGGGGTCGTCCCAGCGGATCACCGCGTCGGCCTGCGGATCGTAGGTGGCGGTGCACAGATAGCTGAACACCGCGCGCTCGCTGAGCGCGACGAAGCCGTGCGCGAAGCCTTCGGGAATCCAGAAATGCCGCTTGTTCTCCGCGCTCAGCAGCACGGCGGTCCAGCGGCCGAACGTCGGCGAGCCGCGGCGAATGTCGACCGCCACGTCCCACACTTCGCCTTCCAGCACCGACACGTACTTGCCCTGCGGCTTCGGCCACTGGTAGTGCAGCCCGCGCAGCACGCCGCGCGAGGAGGCCGACACGTTCCCCTGCACGAACGTCGGCGCCAAGCCATGCTCGGCCAGGCGGTCGTGATTGAACGATTCGTAAAAGAACCCGCGCGCGTCCTCGAACACCCGCGGCTCGATCACCACGCAGCCCGGCAGGTCGGTCTCGATCAGCTTCACGGCACATGCCCCCGCTCGAGCAGGCTCAACAGGTATTCGCCGTAGCCGTTCTTCGCCAGCGGCCGCGCCAGGCGCTCAAGCTCGGCGTCGCTGATCCAGCCGTTGTTCCAGGCGATCTCCTCCGGGCAGCAGATGCGCAGCCCCTGGCGCGCCTCGATCGTTTCGATGAACGTGGCCGCTTCGAGCAGGGACTGGTGGGTGCCGGTATCGAGCCAGGCATAGCCGCGACCGAGGCGTTCGAGATGCAGGCTGCCCTCGTCGAGGTAGCAGCGGTTGAGGTCGGTGATCTCCAGCTCGCCGCGCGCCGACGGCTTCAGCTGCGCGGCGAAGTCGCTGGCGCGGCCGTCGTAGAAGTACAGGCCGGTGACCGCGTAATGCGAGCGCGGCTTGGCCGGCTTCTCCTCCAGCCCGATCACCCGGCCGGCTTCGTCGAACTCCGCCACGCCATAGCGTTCGGGATCGCTGACCCAGTAGCCGAACACGGTGGCGCCGTTCTCGCGCTCGTCGGCGCGCTTGAGCAGCGCACTCAGGCCGGGGCCGTGGAAGATGTTGTCGCCCAGCACCAGGCAACTGGGCTGGCCGGCGAGGAACTCGCGTCCGATCAGGAACGCCTGCGCCAACCCGTCGGGGCTCGGCTGCACGGCGTATTCGAAGCGCATGCCCCAGCGCGAGCCGTCGCCCAGCAGGCGCTGGAACAGCACCTGCTCGTGCGGAGTGTTGATGATCAGCACGTCGCGGATGCCCGCCAGCATCAGTACGCTGAGCGGGTAATAGATCATCGGCTTGTCGTACACCGGCAGTAGCTGCTTGCTGACCGCCTGGGTGATCGGATACAGCCGGGTGCCGGAGCCGCCGGCGAGGATGATGCCCTTGCGCTGCATGCGGCGCCCCTCAGCCCTGGCCGATCCGCTCGAGGCGGTAGCTGCCGTCGAGCACACGCTGCACCCACGGCTGGTGCTCGAGGTACCAGTCGACCGTGAGCGCGATGCCCTGCTCGAACGTCACGGTCGGCTGCCAGCCGAGCTCGCGCTTGATCTTCGCGGCTTCGATCGCGTACCGGCGGTCGTGGCCCGGGCGGTCCTTGACGAAGGTGATCAGCGATTCGCGGCTTCGGCCGTCGGCCAGCGGGCGGCGCTCGTCGAGCAGGCGGCAGATGGTGCGCACCACGTCGATGTTGGCGCGCTCGGCATCGCCGCCGACGTTGTACGTTTCGCCGACCCGACCGGCTTCCAGCACGCGGCGGATCGCCGCGCAGTGGTCGCCCACGTACAGCCAGTCGCGCACGTTGCGGCCGTCGCCGTAGACCGGCAGCGGTTCGCCGGCCAGCCCTTTGGCGATCATCAGCGGGATCAGCTTCTCGGGGAACTGGTACGGCCCGTAATTGTTGGAGCAGTTGGTGGTGAGCGTCGGCAGCCCGTAGGTATGGTGGAACGCCCGCACCAGGTGGTCGGACGCCGCCTTGGATGCCGAGTACGGCGAATTTGGCGCGTACGGCGTCTCTTCGGTGAACTTGCCGGTGTCGCCGAGCGAACCGTATACCTCGTCGGTGGAGACGTGCAGGAAGCGGAAACCGTCGCGGCGCACGGCGTCGAGCTGGCGCCAGTAGTCGCGCGTGCGTTCGAGCAGATTGAGCGTCCCCACCACGTTGGTCTGCACGAACGCGGCCGGGCCGTCGATCGAACGGTCGACGTGGCTTTCGGCGGCGAAGTTGATCACCGCGTCCGGCTGGTGCTCGCGCAGCAGCGCGGCGACGAGCTCGGCATTGCCGATGTCGCCATGGACGAATACGTGGTCCGGGGTGGCATCGAGCCCGGCGAGCGTGTCGAGGTTGCCCGCGTAGGTCAACGCATCCAGATTGATGACGCGGATGCCGCGGCGGACCGCATCGAGCACGAAATTGCCGCCGATGAAGCCGGCGCCGCCGGTCACGATCCAGGTGGGCACTGCACGAACTCCTTTGGCCAGACGGCGCGGCCGGGCCGCGTCGGTTGCGGGTCGGCCGCTCTGCACGGCCGGGCCGCATAGGGTAAGGGTTCGCGCGCCGGCCCGCATGCGGCCGGCTTTGCTTCAACCAAAAGGACGCCCACCTCGCGGTGGGCGCCCGGTCCCCTTGCGGGTCAGCGGTTGCTGCCGCCGCGGCCGCCACCGCCGCCGCTGCCGCCGCCGCGGTTGCCGCCGCCGCTGGCCTCACCGCCCTTGCGGCCGATCTCGGCCATGTGCTCGCGGTCCTGGCTGACGGCCTGGCCGCCCTTGCTGGCGATCTTGCGCTGCTTGTCGTCGTCCATGTTCTGGAAACCGCCGCCCTGGTTGCCGCGGTTGTTGTTGTTGCCACCTTGGTTCTTGCTTGCCATGGTCGTGCTCTCCGTGGGGAAGTGCGCCCGCAGGCGCGGATCGACAGTGAGCGCGAAGCCTGTGTCCCGCGCAGCGGCCAGCGGCCACCTGCCGAACCCTCCATCGACCGCCCCGCTCGCCGGCGCGACTTCGGTGGATGAGGCGACACGGAATCTAGCGACCGTGTCGTGATGCAAGCGGCCAGACAGCGGCAAGGGCAGTTGAAGACGCGAGCAGTTAAGCTGCGCGCGCATCCGAACGCGACAGTACGCCGCCGGGAGCGCGCCGCTTAGAATCGCCGGATGCCGACGCTCTTCGTCTCCGACCTCCATCTCGACGCCGAACGCCCGGCGACCACCGCGCTGTTCGTGCGTTTCCTGCGCGAGGAGGCGCGTGCGGCCGACGCGCTGTACATCCTCGGCGACCTGTTCGAGGCGTGGGTGGGTGACGACGATCCGTCCGAAACCGGTGCCATCGTGGCCGCGGAGCTGCAGGCGCTGCGCGCCCACGGCGTGCCGACCGCATTCATCCGTGGTAACCGCGACTTCCTGCTCGGCGCGGACTACGCGCGCCGTGCGGGCGTGCGGATCCTTCCGGATCCGGCGGTGGTGGTGCTCGCCGGCCGTCCGACGCTGCTGATGCACGGCGACCTGCTGTGCACCGACGATGTTGCCTATCAGCAGTTCCGCACCCAGACGCGCGATCCCGAATGGCAGCGCCGGTTCCTGGCGCAGCCGCTGGCGGCGCGGCTCGCCTTCGCCCAACAGGCGCGCGCGCGCAGCCAGGCCGCGCAAGGCGAGCTGAAGGCGAAGGGGATGCTGGAGACGATCACCGACGTGGCACCGGCGACGGTGGAGGAGACGCTGCGGCGCTACGGCATCGACATGCTGATCCACGGCCACACCCACCGGCCGGCGACGCACGCGCTGGCGGTGGACGGTCGCCCATGCCGCCGCATCGTGCTCGGCGACTGGTACGAACAGGGCTCGGTGCTGCGCGTGGATGGCGGTCGCTTCGAGCTCGCGGCGCTGTAGACGTCGCGCTCAGAGCTCGGCGTGGGCCGCGAGCGCGGCGAGCTCCTCGGCGTCGAACCCGGCCTGCAGGCGGGCGTCGGTATTGAACGGGCCATACAGCACGCCGCGCGCGTACTCGCCGAGCAGGCGCCGGAACGTCTCGCGCGGGTCCAGCGCACGGCGCTCGCAGTGCCAGCGGAACCAGCGGCTGCCGGCGGCGACGTGCGCGACCTCTTCGCGCAGGATGATCTCGAGGATGTCGGCGGTGGCGTGGTCTTCCAGCGCGCGAAGCTTGTTGATCATGCCGGGCGTGACGTCCAGCCCGCGCGCTTCCAGCACGCGCGGCACCAGCGCCATCCGCGCAAGGCCGTCGTGCGCGGTCTTCTCGGCCATTTCCCACAGCCCGTTGTGGGCGTCGAAGTCGCCGTAGTCGGAACCGAGCTGGCGCAGGCGCGCGCGCAACAGGGCGAAGTGGCGCGCCTCGTCGCGCGCGACCGCCACCCAGTCGGCATAGAACGCCGGCGGCATGCCGCGGAACCGGTACACCGCGTCCCATGCCAGATCGATCGCGTTGAACTCGATATGGGCGATCGCATGTACGAACGCCGCCCTGCCTTCGCGCGTGCCGAGCCCGCGCTTGGGCACGTCGCGCGGCGGCACCAGCCGCGGTCGCGGCGGGCGACCGGGCGGGCCGATCGGCAGCGGTGGCGGGCCGGCCTCGTTGATCGCCAGTGCGCCGCGCTCGAACGCGTCGGCGGCCGCGAACGTGCGCTCGAGCTTGGCCTCCGGGGTGTCGGCCTGCAGGCAGCCCCGGGCCGCGTCGAACAGCGACGCGCTCACCGGCTCAGTCAGCGCCATCGGCGGGCGAGCAGCTCCAGCCGTCCGGATAGCCGCCGTGCGCGGCGGCGAGCGCGGCGAGCTGGCGCTCCAGTGCGGTGATGGCGGCATGCTCGGCCGCCATGCGGCGCACCACCGTCACTTCCCAGATTCCCTCCTCGTCGCGCTCCGGCGCGTCCACCGTGAGGCCGTCCTGCGCAGCCTGCGCGGCGAACGCCGCGGCCTGCGCCTGCTCGGCGAACACGCAGTGGAACGCGATGTCGCGCGGCCGCGCGAGGTCGTCGCCGTCGTCGAGCATCTGCCGCAACACCTGGCCGGTGTCGTCGTCCGGGATCAGCTGCCTGCGCAGGTCGGCGAACGGGTTCGGCATGGGACTCAGGCGCGGCGCGCCTTCTTGGCCTCGTCCGAGCGCAGCTGGCGCAGGCGCTCGAAGTAGCCGGGCTCGACGCCGGTGACGTATTCGCCGTTGAAGCACGAGGAATCGAAGCGGGTGATCCGCTGCTTCGGCCCGGACACCGCCTGCTCGAGATCCTGCAGGTCCTGGTAGATCAGCCAGTCGCAGCCGAGCAGCTGCTGCACCTCCTCCTCGGTGCGATCGTGCGCGACCAGTTCCTCGGCCGAGGGCATGTCGATGCCGTAGATGTTGGGATAACGCACCGGCGGCGCCGCGGACGCCAGGTAGACCTTCCGCGCACCGGCGTCGCGCGCCATCTGCACGATCTGCTGCGACGTGGTGCCTCGCACGATCGAGTCGTCCACCAGCAGCACGACCCGGCCCTTGAACTCCAGCGGAATCGGGTTGAGCTTGCGCCGCACCGACTGGGTGCGCTTGCTCTGCCCCGGCATGATGAACGTGCGGCCGACGTAACGGTTCTTGATGAAGCCCTCGCGGTACTTCACCCCAAGCACGTTGGCGATTTCCAGCGCCGCATCGCGCGAGGTGTCCGGGATCGGTATCACGACGTCGATGTCGTGGTCCGGGCGCAGGCGCAGGATCTTCTCGCCGAGCTTCTGGCCCATGCGCATGCGCGCCTTGTGCACCGAGATCTCGTCCATCATCGAGTCGGGGCGGGCGAAGTACACGAACTCGAAGATGCACGGCGTGTGCCCCTGCGGCTCGACGCACTGGCGCGTGTGCAGTTCGCCGCGCGCGGTCACGACGATACCCTCGCCCGGCAGCACGTCGCGCACGCGCTCGAAGCCGAGCAGGTCGAGCGCGACCGACTCGGAGGCGACCGCGTACTCGTCCTGGCCGTTGTTGTCGCGCCGGCCGAGCACCAGCGGGCGGATGCCGTGCGGATCGCGGAACGCAACGAGGCCGAGCCCGAGCACCATCGCCACCACCGCATAGCCGCCCATGCAGCGGCGATGCACGCCCTCGATGGCGCGGAACACCGACTCCGGGGTCAGCGCGCGCTGCACGTCGAGCTCGTGCGCGAACACGTTGAGCAGGACTTCGGAATCGGACTCGGTGTTGATGTTGCGCTTGTCCTGTTCGAACACCTCGCGCCGCAGCGCGTCGGTGTTGATCAGGTTGCCGTTGTGCGCGAGCGCGATGCCGTACGGCGAATTGACGTAGAACGGCTGCGCCTCGTCGGAGCCTTCGCTGCCGGCGGTCGGATAGCGGCAATGGGCGATGCCGACGCGGCCGCGCAGCAGCTGCATCGACGCTTCATCGAACACATCGCTGACCAGGCCGTTGCCCTTGTGCACGCGGATGCGCCCGCCATCGGCGGTGGCGATGCCCGCGGCGTCCTGCCCGCGGTGCTGGAGCACGGTCAGCCCGTCGTAGAGCTGTCCGGCGACTTCGTTATGACCGACGATTCCGATGATGCCGCACATGGCCTGATGTCTCGCTTGCATGCACGGCCGCGGCCGTGCGGGTCGATGCGGTCGTGCCGCATCGCGGGTCCGGGCTCAGCCGGGAACGCGTTCCATCGCGGGCGCCGGCAGGTCCGGCAACGGAGAAGGCGGCTCGACCGCGGCGGCGGCGCCGTCGCCGAGGTCGACGCGCTCGGCCACCCACTCCGGCAACCAGCCGCGCAGCCAGCGCGCTACCGGCTTGAAGATGGGGACGATTGCCGAGGATTGCCAGCTCGGCTCGCGCGGGATCGCGGTCAGACCAAGCAGCAGCACCACCACCGCACCCACCAGCATTCCGCGCGCGATGCCCAATCCGAAGCCCATCGCGCGGTCCACCACCGTCAGACCGACCGCCTGCAGCAGCTTGCGCGCCACCCAGGCGATCAGCGCCACAACCACCAGCACGCCGACGAAACTCAGCGCGTAGCCCGCGAACAGCTGGCCAAGCGACGGATCGTGACCGCCCGACAGCAGAACCGCCACGGTCGCGCCGAACTGCAACGCCGCCCAGCCCGCCAGCAGCCAGCCGGCGATCGACGCCACCACCCCGACGAAGCCGCGCATCGCGCCGAACAACGCGGACACGGCCACGATCACCAGCAGCGTCCAGTCGATCGCGCTCATCGTCGCGGCGCTACGGATGGGGACGGACGATGCCGTCCACCCCGGCCTTGGCGGCGACGTCGGCTTTCAGCCGGTCGGCTTCGGCGCGGGTGGAGACCGGCCCGACGCGCACGCGGTTGAGCGTGCCGCGCTCGGTGCGAACGGTTTCGGTGAACGCGGTGAATCCGGCCGCGCGCAGGCGTTCGCGCATCCGCGCCGCTTCGGCGGCGTCGCCGAACGCGCCGACCTGCACGGCGAAGCCGACGTCGGCGGCGGCCGGCGCGGTCGTCGCCGGCTTCGGCGGCTGCGCCGGCGCGGGCTTGGGCTCCGGCTTGCGCTCCGGCTCCGGCTTGGTCGCGGCCGCCGCGGCGGCGCGCTCGGTGGGCTTGGCCGCCGGCGGATCCGACGGCGCCTTCACCGTTGCCGCCGCATCGGCGGAGGCGCGCGCGGCATCGGCATTGGCATCGAGTGCGATCACCTCGATCCTCACGTCGCTGCGCAGCGCCGCTGCGCGCACCCGCGCGGCCTCGGCGTCGGCCTGGGTCGCGAACGGTCCGATCCGCACACGGTGCAGCGCACGGCCGCTCGCGCTGGTGTACGGCTCGGCGTAACCCGGAAGCTGCGTCTGGCGCAGCGCGGCGACCACGCGCGCGGCGTCGTCCGCACTGGCGTAACTGCCGAAGCTCACCGCCCAGTCGCCGGCAGCGACTTCCGGCGCGCTGCCGGCGTCCACCGCCGGCAGCGCCTCGGGCTCGCGCTCGGCCGGCATCCCGAGCGCGCCGCCCTGCGGCGCCGCGGCCGGTTCCACCAGCGGCAGCTCGCGGGTCTCGAATTCGCCGTCCGCGGGCGCCTGCGGCGGCTGCAGCGGCACGTTGGCCACGCCGCTCTCCGGCGCGGGGCCCTTGATCAGCATCGGCAGGAAGATCACCGCGAGCGCCACCAGCACCACGGCGCCGATCAGTCGCTGTTTCAGGGCAGGGTCCATCGCGTCTCGCTGGCCGGGCGGAAGGCCGGCGAATTATACCCGCGCGTCCTGAGCCGCCCCTGTCGGCGGTCCGGAAACGCGCACGATGGCGTCGGCGTTCAGCCGCCGCGGCGTTCGAGCGCCTGCAATGCGGCCGCCGCGGTGAAGAACGAGCCGAACACCAGCACGCGATCGCCGGGACGCGCCGCCGCGAGCGCGGCGTCGAGCGCCGAGCGCACGTCCGGGTACCGCCTGCCGAGCGCCGCGGCGCAGCCCTGCAGGCGCGCGGCGAACGCATCGGCGGGAAGCCCGCGCGGCGTGTCGGCGTCGAGCCCAGCCAGATGCCAGTGCGCGACCTCGCCTTCCAGCGCGCGCGCCACCCCCGCGAGATCCTTGTCGGCGAGCGCGGCGAACACCGCATGCGTGACGCCGGACGCCGGCTGCGCGCGCAGCCAGGCGGCCAGCGCCTGCGCCGCCTGCGGGTTGTGGCCGACATCGACGTACACCGCGATGCCGTCGCGCTCGAACGCCTGCAGCCGCCCCGGCACGCGCGCGGCCGCCACGCCGGCGGCGATCGCCTCGCGCTTCAGCGGCTGCCTCAGCGCGCGCAGCGCGGCGATCGCCACCGCGGCATTGCGCAGCTGCACCGGCGCGCGCAGTTGCGGCATCGGCAGATCGATGCGGAAACCGACCTCGCGCCAGCGCCAGCCCTGCGCGTCCAGCGGCTCGAAGAAGAAGTCGCAGCGCGCGCGCAGCGCCGAGGCGCCGATCGCGTAGGCATGGCGCAGCACGCTCGCCGGCGGGTCGTCGTCGCCCAGCACCAGCGGCTTCCACGGCCGCGCGATCCCGGCCTTCTCGAACCCGATGCTCTCGCGGTCGGGGCCTAGCCAGTCCTGGTGGTCGAGATCCACCGTGGTGATCACCGCGACGTCGGCATCGACGATGTTGGTCGCGTCCATCCGTCCGCCGAGCCCGACTTCGAGGATCGCGAGGTCCAAACCGGCTCCGGCGAACAGCCACAACGCGGCCAAGGTGCCGAACTCGAAGTAGGTCAGCGGGGTGTCGCCGCGCGCGCGCTCGACCGCTTCGAACGCGGCCACCAGTGCGGCATCGTCGGCTTCTGCGCCGTCGATGCGCACGCGCTCGTTGTAGCGCAGCAGGTGCGGCGAGGTGTAGGCGCCCACCCGCCAGCCGGCCGCGCGCGCGATCGCCTCGACGAACGCGACCGTCGAGCCCTTGCCGTTGGTGCCGCCGACGGTGATCACCTTGTTGGCGATGGGTCCTGGCTGCATGCGCTCGAACACCGCCCGCACGCGCTCCAGCCCCATGTCGATGGGCTTGGCGTGCTGGCGCTCGATGTAGGCGAGCCAGTCGGCGAGCGTGGTCATGCGCGCATTGTAGAAGCCGCCCGCGCGCCCGGCCCGCGGTCGCCGTTACAGCGCGCGATGCACCGCCTCGCCGAACAACGGCGTGTGATGGCTGCAGTCGTTCAGCCGCACCACCTCCAGGGTCTCGGCGCGGTCGCCTTCGAGCAGGTTCAGCGTGGTCGGCGCCTGGCGGAAGCTCCACAGCCGCGCCAGCGGCAGCCCCAGGATCCGGCACAGCAACACGCGGTTGACCGCATCGTGGGCGACCACCAGCAGGGTGTCGTCGGGACCGAGTCCGTCGCAGGCGCGCAGCAGCGCGGGCCACGCGCGCTCGAGCACGTGCTGCAGCGATTCGCCTTCCGGCATCAGCACCTCGTGCGGCGCCTCGCGCCAGGCCCGCATGCGCTCGGGGTCGCGCTCGCGGATCTCGCTGGCGAGCAGGCCTTCCCAGGTGCCGTGCGCGATCTCCATCAGGCCCGGATCGAGCGTGAGCGGCAGGTCGCGCGCACCAAGCGCGAGCTCCGCGGTCTGTCGTGCGCGCGACAGCGGCGAGCAGACCGCGCGCGTGACCGGCACGCCGCGCAGCCGCTCGCCCAATGCCTGCGCCTGGCGCAAGCCGATCTCCGACAGCGGGATGTCCTCCTGCCCCTGGTAGCGGCCTTCCGCATTCCAGGCCGTCTCGCCATGGCGGGCCAGCAGCACGCGCATCACAGCATCTCCAGCGCGAGCACGCCGGGGATCGCGCGCAGTGCGAGCAGCTGGTTGTCCGGCACCGCGCGGTCGACGGTGATCGCGGCCAGCGCCTCGCCATCGCCCTTCGCGCCCAGCGAGAAGTTGACGATGTTGACGCCGGCCGCGCCGAGGTGCGAGCCGACCAGGCCGATCATGCCGGGCCGGTCCTCGTTGCGCATCAGCAGCAGATGCGCCTGCGGATCGAACTCGATCTCCGCGCCGTCCATTCGCACCACGCGCGGGCCGCGGTGCAGGGTCGCCTCGATCTCGCGCGCCTCGCCGTCGCCTTCCACGCGCACGCGCAGCAGGCGGTCGAAGCCGTCGCCGTTGCCGCCGACCGTCTCGGCGACGGTCAGCCCGCGCGCGGCGGCTTCCTGCAACGCATTGACCGGCGTCACGCGGCCGGACGCGGTGCCGAGCAGCGCGGCCACCAGCAGACGCGTCAGCGGGCGGGTGTCGAGCGCCTCGGTGCGTCCGGCGTAGGTGACGTGCAGCCGGGTCGGCGCCTGCACCAGCCGCGCGGCGAGCCGACCGAGCGCGGACATCAGCGGCATCCACGGGCCGACCTCGCGCGCGGCTTCCGCCGACAGCGGCGGCAGGTTGACGCAACCGGCGACCGCGCCGGTGTGGATGAAGTCGAGGATCTGCCGCGCGAGGATGGTGCTGACCGCCTGCTGCGCCTCGCCGGTGGACGCACCCAGGTGCGGCGTGAGGATCAGCTTGGGATGCGCGCGCAACGGCGAATCCGCGGGCAGCGGCTCGGTGGCGAACGTATCGAGCGCGGCACCGCCCAGATGGCCCTCGTGGAGCAGCTTCAGCAGCGCGGTCTCGTCGACCAGGCCGCCGCGCGCGGCGTTGATCAGGTAGGCGCCCGGCTTCATCGTCCGCAGCCGCGCCTCGTTCAACAGGTGCGTGGTCTCGCGGGTGCGCGGGATGTGCAGGGTGACGATGTCGGCCCACGCCAGCAGCGCATCCAGCGGCATCAGCGGCACGCTGCCCTTGCCGGCGGCGGCGGCGGGCAGGAACGGGTCGTGCGCGGCCACTTCCATGCCGATGCCCTGCGCCTTGCGCGCCACCGTACTGCCGATGCGGCCCAGCCCGATGATGCCGAGCCGCTTGCCTTCCAGTTCGAAGCCGGTGAGTCCGGCCTTCGGCCACTCGCCGGCTTTCATCCCGGCATCGGCGCGCGGCACGTGGCGCGCCAGCGCGAACAGCAGCGACAGCGCGTGCTCGGCCGCGGCGAGCGTGTTGCCGTCGGGCGCGTTCATCACCGCGATGCCGCGCGCGGTGGCGGCGTCCACGTCGATGGTGTCCACGCCGGCACCGGCGCGGCCGATCACGCGCAGCCGCGACGCGTCGGCGATCGCCTCGGCGGTCACCGGCGTGGCCGAACGCACCAGCAGCGCGTCGACGCCAGCGAGCGCCTGCCCCAGCCGCGCCGAATCCTTGATCGGGTCGGAAACGACGACCTCCCAACCCGCCGTGCGGAGCAGGTCGAGGCCGTCTTCGTGGATGCCATCGCAGGCCAGCACTTTCATCGCAGCTCCTCCTCGGGAAAGGAGCGCGGAAACGCTGCGAGCCGGCACAACGTCATGCCGCCTTGGAGGCGGCCGGCGGCCACCGACGGTGGCCTTCACAACGCAGTCGGGAAACGGGGCCGGCTGGCATGGGAATCCGCGACGACCTGAGCCTAACAGAGGCGCGTGTGCCGTCCGCAAAGAGAAAGGGCCGGCGATGCCGGCCCTCTCCTCGCGCAACCCAGCAGATCAGCGTGCCGGCGGCACGCCCATCTCCTCCAGCAGCCGTGGCGCCGGATAAACCTCCTGCATGATCCAGCGCATGTAGCGCTGGTCGACCGCGATCATGCGGGTCATCTTCGGATCGAACACCCAGTTGGAGCTGACCGACTCCCAGTTGCCGTCGAACGCCAGCCCGACCAGGCGGCCATGCGCGTCGAGCACCGGCGAGCCGGAGTTGCCGCCGGTGATGTCCAGATCGGACAGGAAGTTGACCGGCACCGTGCCGAGCCGGTGGTCGGCCAATCCGCCGTAGCGCTTGGCCTTGACCGCGTCGAGCAGCGCCTGCGGCGCGTCGAACGGTTCCTCGCCGGTGGCCTTGGCCGCGACCTCCTCCAGCCGGGTGAACGGCACCTGCTTGCTGCCGTCGAGCTTGGTGTAGCCCATCACGTTGCCGAACGTGATGCGCAGCGACAGGTTGGCGTCGGGGTAGACGAACTGCCCGCGGCTGCGGCGGTAATCGGCGACCGCCTTGAGGTACACCGGCCGCGCGACCAGCGCCTCGCCGGTGCGCGTCTTCACTTCGCGCTCGAGCTGGAGGATGGTCGGCATCATCGCCACCGCGAACTGGATCGCGGGATCCTGGCTGGCCTCGAACGCGGAGCGCTCGGCCTTCAGCCAGCCGAGCCGGGTGTCGTTGTCGCCGAGACGGGTCTGCGCCAGCCGGTCGAGCGCGCGCTCGATCGCCTGCGCGTCGCTGCCGCCAAGCCACTGGTCGAGCGCCGGCAGCCGCTGCGAAGCCGGCAGCTCGACGTACTCCTGCAGCCAGTAGCGCTGCAGCAGGCGGTCCATGTGCGCGTGGTAGCGGCGCTCGAACTGCCTGAGGCCGCCCTCGATGGTCGGCAGGTCGCGCTGCTGGTAACCGGACTCGCGCTCGGCGTCCGGCTTGGCGCGCTCGATCGCGAGCCGGTACAGCTGGGTCGCCACGCCGAGCACGCCGGTGCTGCGCAGCTGCGAGACCACCAGGTCGCGCTCGCGGGTGGCCTGCGCCTGCTCGCTCAGCGCGACCAGCTTCGCGTGCGCGTCGAGCGCGGGCTTGCCGGCCTCGCCCTGCCTGCGCAGCCAATCGAGCACTGCGGTTTCCTCGCGGTGCTTGGTCTCGCCGGCGCCGATGCGCTTGAAGCCTTCAAGCTGGCCGTCGAAGTTCTTCATGGTGTTCTGCCAGCCGCGCACGGTGTTGGCGTACTTCACCGCGATGTCGGGGTTCTTCTTGCCCTCGGCATCGACCATCGCAACCAGGTTCTTGTAGTGCGTGCCGACGGTCGGATACGTCCAGCGTTCGGTGGCCTCGAAATCAGTGGCGAGCGCGTAGCGGTTGGTGGAGCCCGGATAGCCCGCCACCATCACGAAGTCGCCCGGGCCGAGCGGCTTGTCGGCGATCTTCAGCCACACCTTCGGCCGGTACGGCACGTTGTCGGCGGCATACGCCGCCGGCTTGCCGTCCTTGCCGACGTAGGCGCGATAGAACGCGAAGTCGCCGGTGTGGCGCGGCCACATCCAGTTGTCGATCTCGCCGCCGTAGTTGCCGACGCTGCCCGGCGGCGCGTACACCAGGCGCACGTCGCGGATCTCGAGGTTGCGGAACAGGCGGTAGCTGGTGCCGCCGAGGAAGCTGTACAGCCGGCAGCGGTAGCCGGGTTCGGCCTCGCACTCGGCGATCAGGCGCTTTTCCAGCGCTTCGAGCGCTTGCGTGCGCGCATAGGGATCGGCCGCGCCGGCGATCGCCGCGTTCGCCTCGGCAGTGACGTCGCGGATCGAGTCGAGCACGTAGATGCGCGCGTTCGGGCCGGCCGAGACCTCGTCGGCCAGCGCCGCGGCATTGAAGCCGTCGCGCATCAGGTTCTTCTCGGGCGTCGAATTGAGCTGGATCGCGCCGTACGCGCAATGGTGGTTGGTCGCCACCAGGCCCTGAGGCGAGACGAAGCTCGCGGTGCAGCCGCCGAGCGCGACCACCGCGCCCATCGGATCGCCGGTGAGGTCGGCGAGCTGCTTCGGATCCACCTTCAGCCCGGCCTTGCGCAGCTGGCCGGCGATCTCCGGCAGCTGCTGCGGCACCCACATGCCCTCACCCGCCGCCACCGGCACCGCCACGCCCGCACCCGCGGCCAGGCCGATCGCGCACCACAACAGGGAACGACGCATGCACGCCTCCTCGAACGCAAAGGGAGGCCGAGTCTAGCCCGAGGTCCGGCCAGCGGCCATGTGCCGCACCGGCGCCGCCGCGACCCGGCCGTGCGTGGGCCGCGGCGTATAATTCGCGCCCTCTCACCGCAGTTCCGCGGACTTTCCATGACCCAACTGATGAAGGCGCTGGTGAAGCGCGAGCCGACCAAGGGCATCTGGATGGAGCAGGTGCCGGTGCCGACGCCGGGCGCCAACGAGGTGCTGATCAAGCTCGAGAAGACTGCGATCTGCGGCACCGACCTGCACATCTACCTGTGGGACGAGTGGAGCCAGCGCACCATCAAGCCGGGGCTAGTGATCGGCCACGAGTTCGTCGGCCGCATCGTCGAGCTCGGCCCGGGCGTCACCGGCTACACCGTCGGCCAGCGCGTGTCGGCGGAGGGCCACATCGTCTGCGGCCACTGCCGCAACTGCCGCGCCGGCCGCCAGCACCTGTGCCCCAACACGGTCGGCATCGGCGTCAACCGCGACGGCGCGTTCGCCGAATACATCGTGATGCCGGCCAGCAACCTGTGGCCGATTCCGGACCAGATCCCGAGCGAGCTCGCCGCGTTCTTCGACCCGTACGGCAACGCCGCGCATTGCGCGCTGGAGTTCGACGTGGTCGGCGAGGACGTGCTGATCACCGGCGCCGGCCCGATCGGCATCATCGCCGCCGGCATCTGCAAGCACATCGGCGCGCGCAACGTGGTGGTGACCGACGTCAACGACTTCCGCCTGAAACTGGCCGCCGACATGGGCGCCACCCGCGTGGTCAATGTCGCCAACACCTCGCTCAAGGACGTCATGAAGGACCTCCACATGGAGGGCTTCGACGTCGGTCTGGAGATGAGCGGCAACCCACGCGCGTTCAACGACATGCTCGACTGCATGTACCACGGCGGCAAGATCGCGATGCTCGGCATCATGCCGAAGGGCGCCGGCGCCGACTGGGACAAGATCATCTTCAAGGGCCTCACCATCCACGGCATCTACGGCCGGCGGATGTACGAGACCTGGTACAAGATGACCCAGCTGGTGATGTCCGGCTTCCCGCTGCACAAGGTGCTGACCCACCAGCTGCCGGTCGACGACTTCCAGAAAGGCTTCGAGCTGATGGAATCCGGCAAGTCCGGCAAGGTCGTCCTCAGCTGGACCTGAGCCGTCGGGCCCGCTCCCCCACCCGCGGCCGCGCGCCGCCCCCACCGCCGATTCCCATGAGCCTGACCGAACGCTACGAACGCACGCTGGACGAGATCCGCGAGCAGGGCTTGTTCAAGTCCGAACGCATCATCACCTCGCCGCAGTCGGCGGAGATCACGCTGGCCGACGGCCGCACGGTGCTGAACTTCTGCGCCAACAACTACCTCGGTCTGGCCGACCATCCCGACATCATCGCCACGGCCAAGCAGGCGCTCGACACCCACGGCTTCGGCCTGGCCAGCGTGCGCTTCATCTGCGGCACACAGGACCTGCACAAGCAGCTGGAGAAGACGATCGCCGAGTTCTTCGGCACCGAGGACACGATCCTCTACGCGGCCTGCTTCGACGCCAACGGCGGCCTGTTCGAACCGCTGCTCGACGAGAACGACGCGATCATCTCCGACGCGCTCAACCACGCCTCGATCATCGACGGCGTGCGCCTGTGCAAGGCCAAGCGCTACCGCTATGCCAACTGCGACATGGCCGACCTGGAGAAGCAGCTCCAGCAAGCGAAGGCCGATGGCGCGCGCACGATCATGATCACCACCGACGGCGTGTTCTCGATGGACGGCTTCATCGCGCCGCTCGACGAGATCACCCGGCTGGCGCAGCAGTACGGTGCGCTGGTGCACATTGACGAGTGCCACGCGACCGGCTTCCTCGGCGCTACCGGCCGCGGCTCGGCCGAGGTGAAGGGCGTGCTGGACCGGATCGACATCATCACCGGCACGCTCGGCAAGGCGATGGGCGGCGCGCTCGGCGGCTTCACCACCGCGAAGCGCGAGATCATCGAGATGCTGCGCCAGCGCTCGCGTCCGTACCTGTTCTCCAACTCGCTGCCGCCGCACGTGGTCGCCGCCGGCATCAAGGCGTTCCAGATGCTCGGCGCGGCCGGCGAGCTGCGCGAGCGGCTGGCCGAGAACACCCGCTATTTCCGCGAGCGGATGACCGCCGCCGGCTTCGACCTGAAGCCCGGCGTGCATCCGATCGTGCCGGTGATGCTGTACGACGCGCCGCTCGCGCAGCGCTTCGCCGCGCGCCTGCTGGAAGAAGGCATCTACGCGATCGGCTTCTTCTTCCCGGTGGTGCCGAAGGGCCAGGCGCGCATCCGCACGCAGATGTCCGCGGCGCACACCCGCGAGCATCTCGACCGCGCGATCGACGCGTTCACCCGCATCGGCCGCGAACTGGGCGTGCTGCGCGGCTGAGCCGCACGGCCGGAGCGCCGCTGCGCTCCGGCCCCCCTGCTAGGCGGACGCCGGCGGGTTGATCGCGTACTCGCTCTGCACCAGCCCGTTCGCGTAGGCGCGGGTGTCGACGTGGCGCAGGCGGATGTCGCGCGACAGCGGTCCGAACAGCGGGATGCCGCGACCGATCAGCACCGGGATTCGCGAGATGATCAGCCGGTCCACCAGCCCGGCATCGAGGAACGCCTGCACGGTCTTGCCGCCGTCGACGTACAGCCGGTGCCAGCCGCGGCTGGCCAGCGCCGAGACGATCTCCTGCGGCGTGCCCGACATCGCTTCCACGCACGCCGGGACGTGGCCGGGAAACTCCACCGGGCGATGGCTGAGCACGACCACCGGCTTGTCGCCATACGGCCAGCCGCCGAACGTCAGCACCTTCTCGTAGGTCCCGCGCCCCATCACCAGCGCGTCGATGCCGGCCATGAACGCGCCGTAGCCGTAGTCGCCGCCGTCGTCGGTTCCGCCGGAGTGGGTGTTCAACCAGTCGAGGTCGCCGTTCTCGCGGGCGATGAAGCCATCCAGACTGGTGGCGATGTAGACCGATGCGGGCATGGCGGAGCGTCCGTTCGCAGGGGGGCGCGCACGCTAGCCGATTCCCGGCCCGTTCGCCACGGTGGCGTGAGGCGGTGCGAGCGCGGCCACTTCCGCCGCCGTCAATTCGCGCCACTGTCCCTTCGCGAGCGTGCCGAGCGCGAGCGGGCCGATCGCGACCCGCACCAGCCGCATCACCTCGAGTCCGCACGCCTCCATCAGGCGGCGGATCTGCCGGTTGCGCCCCTCGTCGAGCACGACCTCCAGCCATGCGGTGCGGCCGCCGCTGCGCAGCACGCGCGCGCTCTTCGCGTGCAGGACCTCGCCGTCGCAGTCGATGCCGTCGTGCAGGTGCTGCAGCAGCGCGGGCGCCGGCACGCGGTCGACCTGCACGTGGTAGGTCTTGTCCGGTCCGAGCGCTGGATCGGTGATCGCCGCGGCCCACGCCGGGTCGTTGCAGAACAGCAGCAGGCCCTCGCTGGCGCGATCCAGCCGGCCCACCGGCGCCAGCCACGGCAGCTCGGCGCCGTCGAAGCAGCGGTAGACGGTGTCGCGGCCGCGCTCGTCGCGCACGGTGGTGACCAGCCCGCGCGGCTTGTTGAGCATCAGGTAGCGGCGCTCGGCCGCCGGCAGCGCGCGTCCGTCGACGGCGATGCGCGCACGCATCGCCGCGCTGATCGGGAATTCCGCGTCGCGGACGACGCGGCCAGCGACCGTCACCCGGCCTTCGGCGATCCAGCGCGCCGCCTCGGTGCGCGAGCACAGCCCGGCTTTCGACAGCACGCGCGCAAGCCCGTGTCGCGGCGACGGCCGCGGCCCCAAAGCCATCGGTTGGCGCCGCCCTACTTGTCCGGTTCCGGCGGCGGGGGCGGCGGCGGCACCGCCGGCTGCGCACCCTTCGCGACGCGCACGCCGCGCGCCTTCATCCACGCATCGAATTCATCGGCGGTCATGCGCTTGCCGCCCTGGCTCATGTCGAAGCGCCACGGCGCGTTGTCGTACTGAGTGCGTGGGGTGTAACCGGCCGCGCCGCTGCCGAGCGGAGCGGCACCCGGACGCGCCGGCAGCGCGCTGGCGACATTGGCGCAGCCCTGCAGGCGCAGCCGCAGCAACACCTGGTCGACCGACAACGCGTCGTCGTACGCCTGCGCCAGCACGCCGCCGCCGGCCGCCGACGCGGCCGGCATCGCCAGCTCCGGCGCCACCGGGATGGAACCCTGCGGCGCGGCGGCCTGGGCCGCGAGTGCCGCGCACTGCGCGGTCTGCGCCTGCGCGATACCGATGGCCGCGCACAGCGCGATGGCGAGAACGAGTCGCCGCATGGTCCGCCTCCGCATCCGAGTGCCTGCAGTGTAGGTGGCGCGGCGTCGGCCGCTCAACCTGGACGGCACTCGTCGCAGAAACACGAAGCCCGGCCGGAGCCGGGCTTCGTGGACCAACTCGCTGCAGCGGCTTACTGCTGCACGTTCAGCTCGGTGCGGCGGTTCTGCGCGCGACCTTCCGGATTGTCCGAACCGTCCGGATTCTCGTTCGGCGCGATCGGCCGGCTCTCGCCGTAACCGTTCGGGCCCACCAGACGCGACGCGTCGATCCCGTTGCTGGTCAGGTAGTCGTACACCGCACGCGCACGACGCTCCGACAGCGCCTGGTTGTACGCATCGGTGCCGCGCGAGTCGGTGTGACCCGCCACTTCCACCCGCAGCTCCGGATAACGCTGCAGAATCTGCACCGCCTCGTTCAGGATCGCCACCGCGTCCGGACGCAGCGTCGCCTTGTCGTAGTCGAAGTTCACACCCTTCAGGTCGATCGTCACCGGCACCGGGCAGCCGTCCGGACCGATCGTCTGACCCGCCTGCGAACCCGGGCACTTGTCGTCGCAGTTGTTCACGCCGTCGCCGTCGTCGTCCTTGTCCGCGCAGTTCGGCGCCGGCGCCGCCGGCGCAGGCGCCGCTTCCACCGGCTCCGGACCCAGCGGAATCACCAGACCCACCGACGCCAGCACGTCGCCGAAACGATCCTCCTGCGGCGCCGCCACGCTCGAATCGTCGAAGTCCACACGGTACGCCACCTCGGTGCGGATGCCGATCCGGCCCAGGTCGCCCTGCACGCCCAGACCCACCTTCGCCGCCAGGTTGCCGTCCTCACGCTCGCCCGGCGAGTTCACGCTCGGGAACGCGTCGAACTCCTCCTCCGAACGCTGGTAGCCCAGGCCCATCAGCACGTACGGACCCCAGTTGCGGCCTTCCTGCACGAAGTGACGACGCAGGTCCACCGACGCGCCGTACTGGCTCCACAGCAGGTCCTGGTTGTCGTCGAAGTTCGGGTTCTGGTAGTTCAGCTCGAAGTCCAGCGACCACGTCGGGCTCAGGAACTTGCCGAAGCCCAGCGCACCGAACGGCGCGTTCCGCGTGTCACGGGCGTTGTCCTGCATGTTGAAACCCACCGACCCGGTCACGTACCAGCGGTCGTCGAATTCCTGCGCGCTGGCCACCTGGGCAAAACCCAGACCG
>DASQMI010000069.1:0-74544 GCA_035645555.1 Lysobacter sp.
CGCGACTGGCGGCGGTGCTGCCGAGCCCGCGCCGCTACAGCGTGTCGCGGCCGGGGCCGTACGTGCAGCGCCGCACCCGCGCGATCCAGCGCCAGATGCGCTACATCGGTGGCGCCGCGTACCTCCGCGAGCTGGACTGAAACCGCGCGCGCAGCGGCTACCCTACGCCCATGAGCCAGGACCTGCTGACCGTCGTCGTCGCCGCCTACAACGAGGCCGACAGCGTGCCGCTGCTGCATCCGCGCATCGCCGCGGCGCTCGATGCGGTGCGCGCGCGCTACGGCATCGACGGCCGCGTGCTCTACGTCGACGACGGCAGCCGCGACCGCACCTGGGACGCCTTGCGGACGATCGCCGATGCCGATCCGCGCGTGGCGCTGCTGCGGCTGTCGCGCAACTTCGGCAAGGAGGCGGCGCTGACCGCCGGCCTCGATGCGGTGGATGCCGGCGCGGCGCTCATCCTGGATGCCGACGGCCAAGATCCGCCGGAGCTGATCCCGGAGTTCGTTGCCGCCTGGCGCGATGGTTACGACGACGTCCACGGCACCCGTACCGAGCGCGAAGGCGAGGGCTGGCTCAAGCGAGCCACCGCGCATGCGTTCTACCGGGTGATCGGCCGGCTCTCGAAGACGCCGATCCCGGCCGACACCGGCGACTTCCGCCTGCTTTCGCCGCGCGCGCTCGCCGCACTGCGCCAGCTGCGCGAGCGTCACCGTTTCATGAAGGGCCTGTTCGGCTGGATCGGCTACCGCCGCATCGCGATTCCCTACCAGCGTGCGCAGCGGCTCGCCGGCCGCAGCAAGTTCAACCTGTGGCGGCTGTGGAACTTCGCGCTGGAAGGCATCACCAGTTTCTCCACCGCGCCGCTGCGGCTCACCACCTATCTCGGCCTGCTGACCGCGCTGGTGGCGTTCGTGTACGCGGTGTGGGTGGTGATCAAGGCGCTGCTGTGGGGCGACCCGGTCGCCGGCTGGCCATCGATGATGGCGGTGATCCTGCTGCTCGGCGGCGTGCAGCTGATCGCGCTCGGGCTGATCGGCGAATACCTCGGCCGGCTGTACGAGGAATCCAAGCAGCGGCCCCTCTACCTGGTCGACACCTGGCTGCCGGCGGCGGGAGTATGCTCGCCCGCAGGCCCACCCGGAGGAGGACGTGACCATGCGGACCGTTCGGCAGCTGCTGGAGGCGAAGCCCGCTGAGGTGTTCGCGATCGGACCGGAGGCGCCGGTGATCGACGCGATCCGGCTGATGGCGGAGAAGTCGATTGGAGCGACCCTTGTGATGGAAGGCTCGCGGCTGGTCGGGATCCTTTCCGAGCGCGATTACGCGCGCAAGATCGTGCTGCAGGGCCGCTCGTCGTCCGACACGCCGGTGCGCGCGATCATGACCGCAGAGGTCATCACGGTCACGCCGAACGACACCGTCGAGCGCTGCATGCAGATCATGACCCGGGAGCGCATCCGGCATCTGCCGGTGATGGACGGCGGCCGGGTGGTCGGCGTGGTGTCGATCGGCGACCTGGTCAAGGCGGTGATCGAGGACCAGCAGCTGGAGCTGGACCAGTTGCAGCGCTACATCGCCGGTGCCGCCTGAGCGCGGTTACCTGGCGTAGCGCCCGCCGCAGTCGGCGTTTTTCCCCGGGCCCAGCTCAAGCGTCGCCAGCAACGCCGCAGGCGGCGTGATCGTGCCCAGCGCCAGCGCGATTGCGCCGCGCAGGCCGATGCGGCCGTAATCCGGGCGCACGCTCGGCTTCTTGAAGCGGCCTTTCACGTACAGCGGCGCGCGCAGCGCGAGCAGGCTGCGGTCCTTCGGTCGCGGCCGGATGGTGAGGTCGAGCTCCTCGTCGGCCAGGTCGATCGTGCCCGAGCCGATCAGGATGGTGTCGGCGGTGTCGAACGCGAACGCGCGCGTCGTCATCACGCCGTCCTGCACCGCGAAGTCGGCGAAGGCGCAGCGCACCGCCACCTTGCGGTCGCGCGTGAGCTTGAACTTGGCGATCTCGGCGAGGTCGATACCGGCGAATTCCATCAGCAGGTTGCTGATCTGGCCGCGTCCCATGCCGATGGCGACCGCGCCGTCGCTGCTGCCGAGCATCTGCGCGATCGAATTGCCGGTGCCGGTGAGCTGGACGTGGCCGCCGACGCGGCCGACCGCGTCGCTGGCCAGCTTCACGTTCGGCAGCAGCTTCGCGAGCGTCAGCCGCTGCGCCTCGATGTCCGCACGCGTGCGGATCGGGCTGCGGCGCGCGTCGAGCGTGACGGTGGAGCGGATGCGGCCGTCGGCGACGCCGAAGTCGAGCGGGTCCAGCCGCAGCAGGCCGGCCTTCAGCGTGAGGTGCGCGTCCATCCGCTGCAGCGGCAGCTTGGGCGCGTCGATGCGCTGCGCCTGCAGGCGCACGTCGGCATCCATCGCGCGCAGCTTGTCGAGCCGGTACGGCGTGTCCGGCAGCAGGCGGTCGCGCTGGCGCTGACGGGCGGCGAGCGCGGCCAGTTGGGGATTGGTGGTTTCGTCCTCGCGCGGCGCGGCGCCGACGAAACCGGCGAGATCGTCGAAATCCAACCGCCGCGAGCGCAGGTCGGCGCGCAGGAACGGGCGCTCGCCGCCGGTAGTGACGTCCGCGTTGCCGGACAGGTCGCTGTCGCCGACGCGGCCACGGAAGCCGTGGTAGCGCCAGGTAGTGAGCGCGCCGTCGATGTCGCGGGTGAGGCGTCCGTCGAACGAATATGGCGGCGTCGGCGGCATCGACAGGCCGAGCAGCGGGTACAGGTCTTCGAGGTTGCGCCCGGCCAGCGCGAGGCGCAGATCGAAGTCTCGCAGCCGCAGCGGGTCGAGCAGGGTGCCGCGCGCGTGGGCGCGGGTGGCGCCGGCCACCGCGCGCACGTCGATGCGGTACGGACGCGCGCTGTCGCGCAGGCGTAGCGGCGAACCGGCGTTGCCCTCCATGCGGAACGCGTTGCCGCGCCAGCGGCCGCCGCCGGCCATCGCGATCGGCGCAGCGTCGCCCGGCGTCGGCGGCAGCGTGTGCAGGCCGACGCGGATGTCGGTGCGCTGGCGGCCGTCGAGGAAGCGCAGCTGGCCGTGCTCGATGCGCAGTCCGCGGTACTCGACCCGGGATTCCTCCTGCTTGCCGAACGTCCAGTTGCCGCCGGTGCCGCTCGGATGCGCTTCCAGCAACAGGCGCGGGCGGCGCAGACGCAGCCCCGGTAGCACGGTGCGTCCGGTCAGCAGCGGGCGGATCGCCAGGTCGAGCTCGGCACGGTCGGTCTCCGCCATCCACGGCTGCCGCGACCACGCCGCGTTGCCGAAGCGCAGACGGTCCAGGCGCACGGTGGTCACCCAGCCGAGGTCGACGTCGAGATCGCCCTGGATGTCGAACGCGCGCCCGGTGCGCGCTTCCACCATGCGCTCGAGCGGGCGCCTGAACCAGTTCCAGTCCCACAGCAGCACCAGCACGACGATGGCGAGCAGCAGCAGCGCCGCAAGCGTGCGCCACGGGTGCCGCCGTACCGCCGACAGCGGGCCGGGGCGTGCGGACGGTTCGGCGGCAGCAGCGTCGTGGGCCATCGGCCGATGACCTTCGGCCGCGGCCGGTCAAATGCAGGTGAACCGTGCGGGACGGGGTTCAGCAGGCGTTCGCGCACGGTCGCGCCGCCGCCCGTTGCTACACTGCGGCGGATTCCCGGGGTTTTCGCATGATCGTTTCGCACGCGCACCGCTTCATCTTCGTCGCCATTCCGAAGACCGGCACCCATTCGGTGCGCCAGGCGCTGCGCGAGCACATGGCCGAGGGTGATCTCGAGCAGGTGGGGCTGTTCGTCAACAAGCGCTTTCCGTGGCCGGAGCTGGCCGCGCTGCACCATGGTCATCTGAGCCTCACCCAGGTGCGCCCGTTCCTCGGCGAGGACGCGTTCGCCCGCTATTTCAAGTTCGCGTTCGTGCGCAATCCGTTCGACCGCTTCGTCTCGTACTGCTCGTTCATGACCCGCGACAGCGACGCGTTCCAGCAGAACCCGCGCGCGGTGATGCACCACGTGCTGTTCACCCTGCGGCCGGTGCAGCACCTGCTGTTCCAGCCGCAGTACCTGCTGCTGACGGACGACGACGGCCGGCTGCTGGCCGACGATCTCGGCCGGGTGGAGGACATGCAGGGCTCGTTCGACCGGGTGTGCGAGCGCATCGGCGTCCCGAGCCGCGCGCTCGACCGGGTGAACAGCAGCCGTCGCGGCGACTATCGGCAGTACTACGACCAGAAGCTCATCGATGGGGTCGGCGAGCTGTACGCCCGCGACCTCGAACTGTTCGGCTACACGTTCTGAGGCGGCGATGCACGAGCTCGAGGCCAACCCGCGTAAGACCCCCGCCGTGCGCCGGCTCGGTCCGGTCGACATCGACGCGCTGCGCGCGGCGGTGCTGCGCATTCCCGAAGCGGTGTGGGACGCGGAGAACGCCGACAAGCCGAACCGCTTCGAAGCGCTCGACCGCACCCGGCACATCGTGTTCCGCTTCGTCAGCAACTTCGTCGACTGGCGGCAGTCGTACGAGCGGCCGCTGTGGGCCGAATGGCGCGCGCTGCTCGAACCGGTGCTGGCGCAGGCCACCGCACCCTACGGCTACGCGCGCGCCGCGTTTCCGCGGGTGATGCTGGCGCGGATGGCGCCCGGTGGCGTGATCAAGCCGCACCGCGACGCCAACCCGGCGGCGAAGTGGCCGCACAAGATTCACGTGCCGCTGCTGACCAACGAGAAGGTGACGTTCTTCGTCGATGGGGTGGGCTACCACTTCGCCGAAGGCGAGGCGGTCGAGGTCAACAACATGGGCGTGCACGCGGTGCAGAACGCCGGCGACACCGACCGCATCCACCTGATCTTCGAGTACTACGACCTCGACCAGCCCGAGCCCGCGTGGCTGGCGCCGCTGCTGGCGCAGGCGCAGGCGCGCGGCTAGGCGCGCGCCTCAGTCGATCGCCACCGCGTGCGCATGCTCGCGGGTGGCGAGGAAACGCACCTCGGGCGCGCGTTCCTGCGCGAGCTGCAGGTTGACCCGGGTCGGCGCCAGATAGACCAGTTCGCCCGCCGCATCGAGCGCCAGGTTCATGGCGTTCTTCTCGCGGAACTCCTCGAGCTTCTTCGCGTCGTCGCAGCGGATCCAGCGCGCGGTGGCGACGTTGACCGCCTCGAACGTGGCATCCACGCCGTACTCGTCCTTAAGGCGGTAGGCGACCACGTCGAACTGCAGCATGCCGACCGCGCCGAGGATCAGGTCGTTGCTCATCAGCGGGCGGAAGAACTGGGTGGCGCCTTCCTCGGACAGCTGCGCCAGACCCTTCTGCAGCTGCTTGAGCTTGAGCGGATCGCGCAGGCGCGCGCGGCGGAACAGTTCCGGCGCGAAGTTGGGGATGCCGGTGAAGCTGAGCGCCTCGCCCTCGGTGAAGCTGTCGCCGATCGAGATCGTGCCGTGGTTGTGGATGCCGATCACGTCGCCCGGCCACGCGCTCTCGGCGATCTCGCGGTCGCTCGCCATGAAGGTGAGCGCATTCGCGAGCTTGATTTCCTTGCCGCTGCGCACGTGGAACGCCTTCATACCGGCGCTGAAGCGGCCCGAGCAGATCCGCATGAACGCGACGCGGTCGCGGTGCTGCGGGTCCATGTTCGCCTGGATCTTGAACACGAAGCCGGTCAGCTTGTCCTCGGTGGGCGCCACTTCGCGGCCGGTCGTCGCGCGCGGCTTTGGTGCGGGCGCGTGCTCGACGAAGAAGTCCAGCAGCAGCTGCACGCCGAAGTTGTTCACCGCCGAACCGAAGAACACCGGCGTCTGCTCACCGCGCAGGTACTTGTCCAGGTCGAACGGATGCGACGCGCCCTCGACCAGCTCCAGCTCCTCGCGCAGCTCGGCCAGCATCTGCGCGCCGATGCGCGCCTCCAGCTGCGGATCGTCGATGGAAGCGAAGATGGTGGAGTCCTGGCGGGTGAAGTTGCGGCCGGGCTCGTAGAGGTGCACTTCGCCGGTAAGCAGGTGCACCACGCCCTTCAGGCGCTGGCCCATGCCGATCGGCCAGGTCACCGGCGCGCACTGGATCTTCAGCACCGACTCGACCTCGTCGAGCAGCTCGATCGGGTTCTTGCCCTCGCGATCGAGCTTGTTGATGAAGGTCATGATCGGCGTGTCGCGCAGCCGACAGACTTCCATCAGCTTGATCGTGCGCTCCTCCACACCCTTGGCGACGTCGATCACCATCAGCGCGGAGTCGACCGCAGTGAGCACGCGGTAGGTGTCCTCGCCGAAGTCGGCGTGGCCGGGCGTGTCGAGCAGGTTGACGATGCGCCCGGCATACGGGAACTGCATCACCGAGCTGGTCACCGAGATGCCGCGCTCCTTCTCCAGCGCCATCCAGTCCGACGTCGCGTGGCGCGCGGCCTTGCGGCCCTTGACCGAGCCCGCCATCTGGATAGCGCCGCCGAACAGCAGCAGCTTCTCGGTCAGCGTGGTCTTGCCGGCGTCGGGGTGCGAGATGATGGCGAACGTGCGCCGGCGCTGGGCTTCTGCGGAAACGTCGGACATGGCGTCGGCGCGGCGGGGCGCCGTTCGGGCAGGCAGGGGGATCGCGGAAGTATAGCCGGCGCGCCCGCGGCTGCGCTCAGCGCGTGCAGGCCGGATCGAGCTTCAGCGTGCGGGCGATCTCGGCCAGATCGAACGCGGCGATCGCCTTGTCGTCATGGACGGCGAACAGCGCGCCGCTGGGGAACGCCTGCGACGGCTGCGCGTTCAGCGCGATGCCGTCGGTGTGCGCGGTGCTGCGCCCGGTGAAGCTGCCGACCGGCGCCAGCGTCACCCGGTCGAACAGGTGGAAGTGGGTGTACGGCGCCAGCTGGTCGACCGTGATCCAGTAGCCGCCATCGCCGCACGTCCACAGCGCCACGCCCTCGGCCTCGGCGGCAAAGCTGTCCGGCGGCAGGCTGCGGCCGGTGGCGCGGCCGTCGAAGCGGTACTCGCGCAGGGTCGAGGCGGGGCGGTATTCGTCGGCGATCAGCAGGCGGTCGTTGGCCGGATCGCCGGCCAGCGATTCGACGATGCGCAGCGCCTGCTCGCGGTCGGTCTCGCCGAACGCGCCGGCGTAGCCCGCATGCATGCGGCCGTCGGGTTCGAAGCGCAACCGATAGCGGCGCACGCGCTGGTTCATCTCCTCCAGCGGCGGCAACTCGTCGTAATGCTCGCCGTACATGAAGCTGTCGGTGACGTAGGCGACCAGCTCGCCCGGCTCGGTGGCGTCCAGCCAGATGCCGTACGGGCTGCGCAGCTCGTCCTCGCCGAAGCTGGCGAGCGGGCGGAACTCCGGCAGCGCCAGCACCTGCACCCGGCGGTTGTCGCGCTCGACCACGAACAGCCGGTCGCGGTGCACGGCGACGCCGTTCGGGCGGCGGAACGCGCCCAGCGCCTTGCCTTCCTCGCCGACCGTGCGGAGGCGCCGGCCGGTGTCGGCGTCGAACACCACCAGACGGTGACTGCTCTTCGCGGTGACGATCAGCCAGTTGCGGCCGTCCGGGCCCTTCCAGCTGGCGAGCGAATCCAGCTCGTCCTGCGGCTCGGCCGCCGAGACGTAACGTTCGGCGACCATCGCCGGCATGCGGGCGTCGCGGGCCGCGGCGGCGGATTCCGCGGATGCGGGGCCGCAGGCGAGGGCGAGAGCGAGGGCAAGCAGGGGCACAAGGGCGCGCATGGCGGCCGAGTCTACGCGGGTCACGGCCGGATGCGCACGCCGTCACGAATCCGGCGGCTCCCGCGCGATGAGCGGGGCGCGCGAGCGCCGCGCGCCGTCCGGGTCAGCCCGTGGTCTCGCCGTCCTCGCCGTTGTCCTCGATCTCCTCGACCTCGTCGCGCACGAGGTGCAGCCCCTCGTAGTCCGGATCGGGCGTGTCGATCTTCAGCGCCAGCGCCTCGTGGCCGATGATCACGGTCACCCCCGCCCCCGGCGGCAGCACCGAACTGAACACCGTGCCAGCCTCGGTGACCAGCTGCACGCGTTGCGCGACATTGCCCTGGTTCTGCACCTGCACGCCGTCGCCCGGCTGAAGCTGCTGCTGCTCGACGAATTCGTTCATGTCGCGCCTCGCTCGCATCGGGCCTCCGAGTGTGCGCGCGCCGGCCGCAACGCCGTGCGAATGCGCGATGTCGCGTCACGCCGTGTTCACTGGTGCGCCGGGGCGAGCGCGGGAATCCGCGCGCCGCGGATCTCGCCGACTGCCTTCAGGCGCCCGTCGACGAGCAACTTGGACAGCTCGCTGTGGATGTCGGCGAGCACCGTGCGCAGGTCGGTGCGCTCGGTCGGGCGGAACGCCGCCCAGCCGTCGCGGCCGCGGCTCTTGACGAAATACAGCGCCTGGTCGGCCAGCTCCACCAGCGCCTCCCAGTTGAAGTGGGCGCGCACGTCGCGGAACAGCGGATATTCGGCGAAGCCGATCGAGCAGGTCAGCTGGATGGTGTCGCCGTTGGCGACCGCGAAGTCGTGCCCGTTGACCGCGTTGCGCAGACGGCGGCCGATCACCCGCAGGTGGTCGCGCGGCATCGGCCGGAACACCAGCAGGAACTCCTCGCCGCCCCAGCGCGCGACGTAATCGCCGCTGCGCACCTGCGCGGCGAGGATCTCGGCGAACTGCTGCAGCACCATGTCGCCGGATCGATGGCCGAAGTGGTCGTTCACCGCCTTGAAGTGGTCGATGTCGACCAGCGCGATCACCATCACCTCGTCCTGATGCACGCCAAGCGCGAGCTGGCGGTCGTAGTAGGCGAGGTCGGCCGGGATCTGGTCGGTGACGTAGCGGCGGTTGCGCAGGCCGGTCAGCGGATCGGTGCGGCTGACGTCCTCCAGCCGCTGCTTGGCCTCCTCCAGCGCCTGCGTGCGCTGCCGCACCACGCCCTCCAGCGCGATCCGCTGCTTGCGATGGCGGTGCTGCTGGTAGCGGTAGCCGGCGTAGGCGAGCGCGCCCAGCAGCAGCACGATCACCGCCGCGAACGCGCGGGTCTCGTGCAGGTACGGGCGGATGGTGAACGCGAGCGCGGTCGGCTGCGCGGAAAGCCCGGTGTTGTTGGCGCCGGCGACCTCGAACACGTAGTCGCCTGGCGGCAGGTTGGTGTAGCGCGTGCTGCGGTTGGTCGGATCGGCCTGGCGCCAGGCGCGGTCGTAGCCGCGCAGCCGGTACTGCAGGGTGACACTTTCCGGATCCTGCAGGCTCAGCACAGTGAACTCGAAGCCGAGGTCGCGCGCGTCGGCGGGCAGCGCCGCATCCGCCACCGTCGCGGCCGGCATCCAGCTGTCGCCCTGCTGCACGCGCTCGATCACCGCCTGCGGCGCCACCGTGTTCTTGACGATGTCGCGCGGGTCCAGCGCGACCACGCCGTCGCGGCTGGGCAGCCACAGCTGGCCGTTGCGCTGGAAACCCTTCGCCGTGCCGGCGCCGTTGCAGCAGTAGCCCTGCTGGCCGCTGCGCGGATCGCCGCGCTCGTTGAGCACCATCTCGCCGCGCACGCGTTCGCTGCGGCCGAGGCCGATCGCGTCCAGGTCGGCCAGCGGCACGCGCACGATGCCGCGCAGGCCGGCGGTCCACAGGTAGCCGCCGAGCTCGGTGATGAAGAACGCCGGGTTGGCCGGCATGCCCTGTTCCGGCCCGAGCCGGATCCAGCGCTTGCCGTCGGTGAGGAACAGCCGCTCCGACAGGCTGCCCACCACCAGGCGACCGTCCGGCAGTTCGTACAGCGAGGTGATGTCCGTCGGGCGTTCGCCGCTGCCGCCAAGCGCGGCGAAGCGGCTGCCGCGCCATTCGTACACGCCGGTGCGGCTGCCGACCAGGACGCGGTCGTTGCGGGTGCGCAGCAGGTGCATCGCGCGCGAGTCGGCCAAGCCATCGGCCTCGCCGAAGCGGCGCACGTGGCCGCCGTGCAGACGGAACACGCCCTCGCTGGTGGGGATCCACAACCCGCCCTCGGCGTCGCGGACGAAGCCGTGGACCTGCGCGCCGTCGAGCGTGCGCAGTTCCGCCGGCCGGCTCAGCGCGCCGATCCGGTCGCCGTCGAGCGCCAGGACGGCGACCCCGCGGCGGGTGCCAATCCATAGCCGGTCGTGCTCGGCGAGCAGGTTGTAGGCGTGCGGGTGCGGCAGCTGGTCGCCGCGCACCACCAGGCGGAAACGGCCGTCCTCGAAGAGGGCGAGGCCGTCGTTGGTGCCGACCCAGACCCGCCCGCGGGCGTCGGGCGTCACCGACCACACGATCGGCTCGTGCAGGCCTTCGGCGGTGCTGAAGCGGCGGGTCCAGGCGTCGCCGGTGCGCACCAGCCCCAGCCACTGGCTGCCGAACCACAGGTTGCCTTCGCGATCCTCGAATGCGCTGCGCAGGCCGGGAATGCCGCCGGCGCCGCGCGCGGGGACGAATTCGGCCAGGCGGCCGTGGCGGATGCGCGCCAGGCCCATGTCGCCGCCGGCCCACACGTTGCCGTCGCGGTCGGCGTACAGCAGCTCGATCGGCGCGTTGCGCAGCGACGGCACGGCGGTGAACTCGTGCCACTGGCCGTCCTCGCCGAGCGAATACAGGCCGAGCGCGGTGGCCGCCCACATCCGGCCCTGGGCATGCAGCAGGCGTTGCACGGCCGCGTTGGCGGCCGCGGCCGGCAGCGGATAGGCGCGCCAGCGGCCGACCGGATCGCGCCGGCGCACTTCGCCGCGCGCGCCGACCCACAGCCCGTCCGGCCGCCACCACAGCGCGTGCGCCGGCCGCGGCGAGGTCTCCACCGGCCACAGCCGCCCGCCGCGCAGCAGGAACACGCCTTCGGCGGCGGCGATCCACAGCGTGCCGCGGCCGTCCTCGGCGAACGCGTAGACGTCGATGCCCGGCCAGCGCTGCGGGTCGATGGTCGGGACCGCGGCGAAGCGGCGGCCGTCGTGCACCGCCACGCCCTTGTAGGTGCCGATCCAGACCCGGCCGTCGCGGGCGGCGTGCAGCGCGCGGATCCACACCGCCGGCAGTGCCGGTTCGTTGTCGGGAGTGAACGACGTGAAGCGCACGCCGTCGAAGCGCGCCACCCCGGCCTGGGTGCCGACCCACAGGTAGCCGGCGCGGTCCTGGGTGATCGCCGCTACGGTGATCTGCGGCAGGCCCTGCTCGATCGACCACGTCTGCCGGACGTGGTGGTGGAACGCCTTGTCGGGCTCCAGGCCGCGCACCAGGCGCGGCGCCAGCAGGCACAGGAGCCCCAGCAGGATGACGACGGTGCGCATGGCCGTGCCGCTCTTCCCCAGACGGTGACCCCGATGCCGAAGTTAGCGGCAGGGACCGGCCGGACCTGAGCGGGCACGTTCAGCATTCGATGACGTTCACCGCGAGCCCGCCGCGGGAGGTTTCCTTGTACTTGTCCTGCATGTCCCGGCCGGTGTCGCGCATGGTCTTGATGACCTTGTCCAGCGACACCTTGTGCTTGCCGTCGCCGCGCAGCGCCATCCGGCTGGCGTTGATCGCCTTCACCGCGCCCATCGCGTTGCGCTCGATGCACGGGATCTGCACCAGGCCGCCGATCGGGTCGCAGGTCAGGCCCAGGTTGTGCTCCATGCCGATCTCGGCGGCGTTCTCGACCTGGCCCGGGGTGCCGCCGAGCGCGGCGGTGAGGCCGGCGGCGGCCATCGAGCAGGCCACGCCGACCTCACCCTGGCAGCCGACCTCGGCGCCGCTGATCGACGCGTTTTCCTTGTAGAGGATGCCGACCGCGGCGGCGGTGAGCAGGAACTCGCGCACGCCGTGGATGCTGGCGCCCGGACAGAAGCGGTCGTAGTAGTGCAGGACCGCCGGGATGATCCCGGCCGCGCCGTTGGTCGGCGCCGTCACCACGCGGCCGCCGGCGGCGTTCTCCTCGTTGACCGCCAGCGCGTACAGGTTGACCCAGTCGAGCACCGTGAGCGGATCGCGCATCGCCGCCTCCGGGCGCGCGGACAGCTCGGCGTACAGCGCCGGCGCGCGCCGCGGCACGTGCAGGCCGCCGGGCAGGGTGCCCGCGGAACGGATGCCGCGCGCCACGCAGGCCTGCATCGCCGCCCAGATCTCGTCGAGCGCCGCGTCGATCTCCGCCGGCGTACGCCACACCTGCTCGTTGGCGTACATCAGCTGGCCGATGGTCATCGCGTGCTGCGCGCAACGCGCCAGCAGTTCGTCGCCGGAATGGAACGGATGCGGCAGCTCGGTGGTGTCGGCGACGATGCGGTCCTCCGCGGCTTCGTCCTGGTTGACCACGAAGCCGCCGCCGACCGAGTAGTAGTCGCGGGTGGCGATCACGTTGCCGTCGACGTCGAACGCCGTGAAGCGCATGCCGTTGGTGTGGAACGGCAGCTTCTGGCGCTTGTTCATGATGAGGTCGTGCTTCTCGTCGAAGCCGATCTCGTGCTGGCCGAACAGGCGGATGCGCTTGGTCGACCGGATCCGCTCCAGCGCCGGCGGGATGACGTCCGGGTCGATCTGGTTCGGCCAATGGCCCTCCAGCCCCATCAGCACCGCCTTGTCGGTACCGTGGCCGCGGCCGGTGAGCGCGAGCGAACCGAACACCTCGGCGCGCACGCGCACGGTGCGCGGCAGGTCGCCGTTCTCGATCAGCCAGCGCTGCACGAAGCGCGCGGCGGCGCGCATCGGCCCCACGGTGTGCGAGGAGCTCGGTCCGACGCCGATCTTGAACAGGTCGAAGGTGCTGACGGCCACGCGCGCAGGCCCGGAAATGAAGGAGGCGGCTATTCTACGCCGCCGCCTGCGTCCACCCGTTCCCGCCACCGGCCTACCGCATGATCCGGTTCATCCTGTTCCAGCGCGACGACTGCCACCTGTGCGACCTCGCGCTGGACGTGCTGGCGCAGGCCCGGCTCCCCGAGTTCGAGAGCGTGTTCATCGACGAGGACGACGCGCTCGAGGCGCGCTACGGCCTGCGCGTGCCGGTGCTGCGCGACGCCCGCACCGAGCGCGAGCTGGACTGGCCGTTCGATGCCGATACGGTGCGTCGCTTCGTCGCCGGAGATCCGGGCTAGCGCGGCGCGCCGGCGGCCGGCTGCAGCAGCACGCGTGCGCTGACCGCCACCTCGTCGGGGATCACGCCGGTGTCGGCCCAGTCGCCGCCGCCGACGCCGAACTGCAGCCGCCGCACGCTCGCGCGGCCGCTGAGCACCGGCGTGGCGCCCGGGGTCCAGGTGAAGGTGAGCGTCACCGGCTTGTCGACCCCGCGCAGGCTGAGCGTGCCGTCGGCGGCGTAGCGACCGCCGCCGAGCGCGCGGAAACGGGTGGCCACGTAGCGCGCGTGCGGGAAACGCGAGGCGTCGAAGAAATCCGCGCCCTTCAGCGCGTCGTCGCGCTCGGCGTTGGCGGTGGCCGCGCTGGCGAGCGCGACGTCGACCTCCAGCCGAGCCTGCGCCAGCTGCTGTGGATCGAAGCGCAACCGCGTGTGGAAGCGCTCGAAGCGGCCGACGAACGTCTCGCCCTGGAACGCGCTCGCGAACGTCAGCGCGGAGCCGCGCGCCTGCACGTAGTCGCGCGCATGCGCCGGCACAGCGAGCGAAGCGAGCGCGAGCGCCGCGGCGAGCAGCTCACGGCGCATCGGATGTGCTCCCGGCGGACCGGCGTCCCGGCAGCATGCGGCGCAGGGTGTCGTCCTGCAGGAACAGGTGGTGGTAGAACGCCGCCCCCGCGTGCGCCACCGCCAGCACGATCAGCAGCCAGAACGCGTTCTCGTGGAACGCCTCGGCACGCTCGTGCAGCGCTTCGTCGGTGGCGGTGAGCGCCGGCAGGTCGATCAGGCCGAACCACTGCAGCGGGAAGCCGGCGCTGGAATTGATCACCCAGCCGCTCAGCGGCAGTGCGAACAGCAGCACATACAGCGCCGCGTGGGTGACCTGCGCCGCGCGGCGCTGCAGCGGCGGCATCCCGGCCAGCGGGCGCGGCGCGCCCGCGAACAGCCGCCATCCCAGCCGCAGCGTCGCCAGCGCCAGGACGGTCAGCCCGAGCGACTTGTGCAGCGCGTACACGCGCACCTTGGTGGCGCCGGCGGGCAGCTCGACCATGGTCAGCCCGAGCACCGCCATCGTCACGATCAGCACCACGATCAGCCAGTGCAGCAGTTGGCTGACCGGTCCCCAGCGATCCTCGGCGTTCTTCCAGCTCACGGCGTGTCCCCTTCCCGGTCGGCGGCGCGGTCGCGCACCGCTTCGGCTTCGATGCGCAGCTCCACACCATGCCCGATCACGCTCGACCATGCATCGATGCCGAAGTCGCGGCGGTCCAGCGTGGCGGTGGCCGAGAACCCGGCGGTGCGCCGGAACGGCGGCAGCGGATGGCGCTTGTAGGCGTTGAACACCACGTCCAGGCATAGCGGGCGGGTCACCCCGTGCAGGGTGAGTTCGCCGCACACGCGCGCGGTGCGCGCATCGTGCGGCTCGACCGTGGTGGAGACGAAGCGCGCTTCCGGGTAGCGCGCGGCATCGAGGAAGCTGCGCCCGAGCGTGGCGCGGTTCCAGTCCGGATCGCCGAGGTCGAGCCGCTCGATCGGAATGCGCACGTCGAGCTCGGCGCCGGTCCAGTCCACGCCGTCGTCGAGCGGCGCGAAGCGTACCCGCCCGGTGCTGCCGGACACCGTGCCGAGCGCCTTCGAGAAACCGGCGTGGTCGATCGCGAACAGCACGCGGGTGTGCGCGGGGTCGAGCGCGAACGTCAGCGGCTCCGCCGCCACCGCGAGCGGCGGCACGGCGAGCAGCAGAAGGCAGGCGAGGCTCAGGACGGCGGTCATGGCCCGATTCTAGGCGCGCCGCGCCGCGGTCCGGTGAGCGGCGCGACGTCGGCACCGGCGCTTGCCGGGCGCGCGCCGATGCCCCAGCCTGTGCGCCGCGCGGGAAGGCCAAGGGGAGGCGAGCGCATGCGCATGAGGCGGAGCGGAGGAGGATGGGCGGTCCTGCTGGTGCTGTGGCTGACGTCGGCGACCGCGGCGGTGCCGGAGCGACCGAGCCCGCGCCGGATCGGCGTCGACGAGGGGTTGCCGTCGAACACCGTCAACGGCATCGCCGAGGACCGCCAGGGATACGTGTGGTTCGCCACCACCGACGGCCTTGCGCGCTACGACGGCGTCGGCATGCGCGTGTGGCGCCACGCGCCCGGCGATCCGGCCGCGCTGCCCGGCAACTCGCACGTCACCGCGGTGCACGTCGATCGCCGCGACCGCGTGTGGGTCGCGCTCGAAGGGCGCGGGCTCGCGATGCTCGATACCGCGCGCCGCCGCTTCACCCACTACCACCGTGGCGCGCGTCCGGAGATGGGCAGCGACGACGTGTTCGCGCTCGCAAGCGATGGCGATGCGATCTGGTTCGGCACCTACGACGGCGGTCTGCACCGGCTCGACGCGCACGGCCGCATCACCCGCTTCATGCCGCGCGAGAGCGATCCGCGCAGCCTGCCGTCGGAGACGGTGGTGTCGCTCGCGTTCGATGCGCGGGGCCAGCTGTGGGTAGGCACGCTCGCCGGGCTGGCGCGCTGGACCGGGCGCGACTTCGAACGCGTCGCGCTGCCCGGCGATCAGCCCGCGCCGCTGGTCTATTCGGTGACGGCGATCGGCGACGCGCTGTGGGTCGGCGCCGCCACCGGCGTGTTTCGCCGCGAACGCGACGGCCGCTGGCAGCGGCCGGCGTGGTCGCCGATGTTCGAGCGTCCGAATGCGGTGATGGCGCTGGTCGCCGATGGCGACGGCGGCTACTGGATCGGCAGCCAGCGCGAGGTCTGGCGGGTTCCGCGCGACGGCGTGCCGGTGCCGCTCGGCAGCGGCGTTCCGCGCCCGGTGCTGCAGATGCTGCGGCAGTCCGACGGCGCGCTGTGGTTCCCGATCAGCGGCGCCGGCGTGGGCTACCTGAGGCCGGACTGGAAGCGGCTGGCGGCGTATGCGCCCGGTTTCGCCGGCAGCGACAAGACGCGCTATTACGCCGCTGCGCCGGCGGCGGCCGGCGGCGTGTGGCTGGCCGGAATGCGCAGCGAGGTGTTCCGGCTCGATCCGGCCGGCGCGGTGCATGCGCTGCCGGAGCGAGTGGCGGCCGCACTGGAGGGCCGGCGCTTCTACGCGGCGCATGAGGATCCCGATGGGCGCCTTTGGCTGGGCGCGTTCGGCGAGCTGATCCGCATCGATCGCGACGGTGCGCTGCGGCAGTGGGGCGACAGCGGCGCCGAGGCTGCGCTGCCGGGGCAGATGGTGCAGATCGCCAGTGCCCCCGACGGCACGCTATGGACCGCCAGCAGCGACGGCGGATTGCAGCAGCGCGATGCGGCGAGCGGCCGCGTGCTGCTGACGATCACGCCCGAGTCCGGGCATGGGCTCGCGCGGGCGGATTTCGAGGCGCTGCGGATCGGTCCGGACGGCGGGCCGTGGATCGCCACCGACGCCGGTCTCCTGCGCTGGAACGCGACCGCGCGGCGGCTGGAACCGGTGCCCGGACTTCCGGCCGGCGAGCGCGTGCATGCGTTCGCCTTCGACGGCGCCGACGCGCTGTGGCTGCACCGGCTGTCCGGACTGGCGCGTTATCGCCGTGACGGCGCCCGCTGGCGGCAGCTCGCGCACGTCGGCGAAGCTCAGGGGCTGCCGGCGCTGGAAGGCGCGGCAGTGGCGGTGGACCGCCATGCGCGGGTGTGGCTGAGCACGCAGCGCGGCCTGTTCCGCTGGGACCCGCGCGCACGGCACGTGCGCCGCTTCGGCATCCAGGACGGCCTGAGCAGCCAGGAATTCATCGACCGTGTGCTGGTGCTGGACGCGCACGGAGTGCTGACCGCACCGCTGGAGGACGGCGGACTGGCGCAGCTGGACACCGCGTTCGCCGATCCGCCGCCGCGCACCCCGCAGCTGGTGTGGGACGCGGTCGACGTGCGCCGCGCGGGCCGCTGGCAGCCGCTGCCGCTCGCCGGCGGGCTCGCGCTGGCGCCGGACGAGCGCGAGCTGCGCGTGCAGCTGCGCCTGCTGTCGTACGAGGACCCGGCCAGCAACCGCTATTCGACCTGGCTGGTGGGCTACGACGGCGGCTGGACCGCATACGGCACCAGCGGCGAGCGCGTGCTGGCCAACCTGCCGCCCGGCGAGTACCTGCTGCGCGCACGCGCGATCGATGCCACCGGCGATCTCGCCGCCGAGCGGTCGCTGCGCTTCACCGTGCGGCCGCCGTGGTGGCGCACGCCGGCGGCGCTGGTCGCGTTCGCGCTGACCGCGCTGCTCGCCGTCGCCTGGGCCGCGCGCGCCTACCGCCTCCGCGTGCAGCGGCGCATCGCCTGGCTGCAGGCGCAGCGCGAGCGCGAGCTGGCGCGGCAGGCGTCGCTCGCCAAGACGCGCTTCCTCGCCACGCTCGGCCACGAGGTGCGTACGCCGATGACCGGTGTGCTCGGCATGAGCGAGCTGCTGCTCGCCACGGCGCTGGATGGGCAGCAGCGCCGCTACGCCGAGTCGATTCGCCGCGCCGGCGAACACCTGCTGCGGCTGGTCAACGACGCGCTCGATCTCGCGCGCATCGAATCCGGCAAGCTCGAACTCGCCGAGGCACCGTTCGATACGCGCGCGCTGGTCGAAGAGGTGAGCGCGCTGATGGCGCCGCTGGCGCAGCGCAAGGGGCTGGCGTTTCGGGTCGAGGTCGAGCCCGCGGTGCCGGCCGGCCTGTGCGGCGACCGCAGCCGGGTGTGCCAGATCCTGCTCAACCTGCTCGGCAACGCGGTCAAGTTCACCGAGCGCGGCGAGGTGCGGTTGAAGGTGGACGCGCTCGCCACCGGCGTGCGGCTGCAGGTGTGCGATACCGGTCCGGGCCTGAACGAGGAGCAGAAATCGCGGCTGTTCCGCCGCTTCGAACAGGCCGACGGCGCGCGCACGGCCGCGCGCTACGGCGGCAGCGGACTCGGGCTTGCGATCTGCCAGGAGCTCGCCGCCGCGATGGGCGGACGCATCGAAGTCGACAGCACGCCGGGCGTAGGCACCTGCTTCCGCGTCGAGCTGCCGTTGCCCGCCGTCGAGGTGCCGGCGCCGCCGGCACCGACGTCGGTGGCCGCGCCGAGCGGCGCGCGCACTCTGCTGCTGGTGGAGGACGACGCGACCGTCGCCGAAGTCGTCGCCGGCCTGCTGCGCGCGCAGGGCCACGCGGTCGTGCATGCGCCGCACGGGCTGGCCGCGCTCGCCGAGCTCGCGCTGCGCCGGTTCGATGCGGGCCTGCTCGACCTCGACCTGCCCGGGCTGGACGGCTTCGCGCTCGCCGCGCAGCTGCGCGCGCACGGTTTCGACGCGCCGCTGGTGGCGATCACCGCGCGTGCCGACGCCGAGGTCGAAGCGCAGGTGCGCGCGGCGGGTTTCGACGGCTTCCTGCGCAAGCCGCTGACTGGCGCGATGCTCGCCGAGGCCGTGGACGCGCTGTGTGCGGCTGCGCGGGCGCGGCCGGCGCCGGCGTGAGCGCTAGCGCGCGCTGAGCTCGTGCACCGCCGCCACCAGCGCGGCGACGTGCTCGGGCTTCATATCCGGCGACAGGCCGTGGCCGAGGTTGAACACGTGGCCGTCGCGCGAACCGCCGTTGCCGGCGGCGTAGTCGTCGAGCAGGCGGCCGACCTCGCGGCCGATCGCCTCCGGCTGCGCGTACAGCACCGCCGGATCGAGGTTGCCCTGGATCGCCACCCGCCCGCCGGCGCGGCGCGCGGCCTCGCCGATGCCGATGGTCCAGTCGACACCGACCGCGTCGGCGCCGCTGGCCGCCAGTTCCTCGACGTAAGCGCCGTTGCCCTTGCCGAACAGGATCAGCGGCACGCGCGCGTCGCCGTCGCCGCGCGGCAGCTCGGCGGCAATGCGTTGCAGATAGCGCAGCGAAAACTCACGGTACATCGTCGGCGACAGCACGCCGCCCCAGGTGTCGAACACCTGCAGCGCCTGCGCGCCGGCCTGACGCTGCGCGTCGAGGTAGGCGATCACCGCGTCGGTCACGACGTCGAGCAGCCGGTGCATCGCGGCCGGCTCGTTGAGTGCCAGCGACTTCACCATCGCGAAGTTGTCGCTGCCGCCGCCCTCGACCATGTAGCAGGCGATCGTCCACGGGCTGCCGGAGAAGCCGATCAACGGCACGCGGCCGTCGAGCTCGCGGCGGATCAGGCTGACCGCGTCGGTGACGTAGCGCAGCTCGCGGCCGACGTCCGGCACGGCGAGCTTGGCGATGTCGGCGGCGCTGCGCACCGGGCGCTCGAACTTCGGGCCTTCGCCTTCGGCGAAGTACAGCCCCAGGCCCATCGCGTCCGGCACGGTGAGGATGTCGGAGAACAGGATCGCCGCGTCCAGCGGGAACCGCTCCAGTGGCTGCAGGGTCACCTCGCAGGCCAGCTCGGGGTTCTTCGCCATTGCCAGGAAGCTGCCGGCGCGCGCGCGGGTGGCGCGGTATTCCGGCAGGTAGCGCCCGGCCTGGCGCATCAGCCAGACCGGCGTGCGGTCCACGGGTTCGCGGCGCAGCGCGCGCAGGAAGCGGTCGTTCTTCAACGGTGCGGTCATCGGAGTCCTGGGCGCACGGCGCCGGTTGGCGTGCGGGCTATTTCGGCGCTTCCGCGCCCTGCACGAACATCAGCTGGAAGCCGCGCTTGAGCTGCGCATCGCGCGCCTTCTCGAACGCCGCGAACGCGGCGTCGCGGTCGAGGAACTGCTCGCGCTTGAGCGTGCTGCGGCCGCCGACCTGGCCGGATTCGCGCACGAGCGTCCAGCCGCCGAGCAGGTCCGGCTGCAGCATCAGCTGGACGTAGCGCGGCGGCTCGCGGCCTTCCGGTCGTTGTTGCAGGAACAAGCGCATGGGACGCGCATTGTACGGGCTGGTGCCTCCCGGCCGCGATTTGGCGCGGACCGCACGCCTGGACGGCTTCAGCCGCGATTCCCGCGGCGGCTTGTAGGAGCGGCTTTAGCCGCGACCTCAAGCCCCAATCCCGTAGGAGCGGCTTCAGCCGCGACCCGTGGCCCGCATCTCGGTAGGAGCGGCTTCAGCCGCGATCGCATTGCCCCCAATGCATGACCGCCTCCGGCGGTCAGGCCAGCACCGCGAGCACGTCGGCATCGGCCACGCCCGACACGACCCGGCCTGCGCCCGCGCCGTCCCACAGCACGAAGCGCAGCCCGTGCGCTGCGGCTTTCTTGTCCAGCCGCATACGCGCGAGCAGCGCCTGCGGATCGAGCCCGGCCGGCCGCGCGGTCGGCAGGCCGAAGCGGGTCAGCAGCGCCTGCAGGCGCTGCGCGTCGGCGTCCGCGGCGAGCCCGAGCCGTGCCGACAGCCGCGCCGCCAGCACCATGCCGACCGCGACGGCCTCGCCGTGGTTCAAGCCGGCACCGTAGCCCTGCTCGGCCTCGATCGCGTGGCCGAACGTGTGGCCGAAGTTGAGCAGTGCGCGCTCGCCGTGTTCGTGCGGATCGCGCGCCACCACCTCGGCCTTGTAGCGGCAGCTGCGCGCGATCGCCTCGGCGAGCGCGCCGTCGTCGCGCGCGAGCAGCGCGTCGGCGTGGTGCTCGAGCCAGTCGAGGAAGTGGCGGTCGAACACCGCGCCGTACTTCACCACTTCGGCGAGCCCGGCGCGCAGTTCGCGGTCGGGCAGGGTGCGCAGCGTCGTGGTGTCGGCAAACACCGCGCGCGGCGGATGGAACGCGCCGACCAGGTTCTTGCCGGCCGGCAGGTCGATCGCGGTCTTGCCGCCGACCGCGGAATCGACCATCGCCAGCAGCGTGGTCGGCAGCTGCACGCAGTCGATGCCGCGCATCCAGCACGCGGCGGCGAACCCGGCGAGATCGCCGACCACGCCGCCGCCGAGGGCGAACACCGCCGCGTCGCGGGTGGCGCCGAGGTGCGCGAGCGCGTCGAGGCATTCGCCGAAGCGGGCGAGCGTCTTCTCGTACTCGCCGGGCGGCAGGGTGAAGCGGCCGATCGCGAGGTCGCCGCGCGCCGAACGCAGCGCGTGCTCGACGCGCTCGGCGTACAGCGGCGCGACGTTGCGGTCGCTCGCGATCAGCACGTGGCGCCCGCGCAGCACGGCTGCGAGGCGCGCGCCATCGTCGAGCAGCCCCGGACCGATCATCACCGCATACGGCGCTTCGCCATCGACGTGAACGGTATGCAGCGTGCTCATGCGGCCGCCTCGTCGCGGCGCCACACCTGCGCCAATACCTCGGCCAGCGCGGCCGCGGCATCGCCGGCATTCATCCGGCCGGTGTCGAAGCGGAGATCCGCCACCTCGGCGTACAGCGGCGCGCGCACCGCGGCGAGTTCGCGCAGCACTTGTTCGCGGTCGCCGCGGGCGAGCAGCGGGCGGTTGCGGTCGCGCGCCAGCCGCTCCAGCTGCTGCTCGATCTCCACGTGCAGGTACACCACGAAGCCGCGCGCGCGCAGCAGCGCGCGGGTGCCAGCATCCAGCACCGCGCCGCCGCCGGTGGCGAGCGTCAGGCCGTCCTCGCGCAGCAGCTCGGCAATCAGCGCGCGTTCGCGGGCGCGGAAGCCAGGCTCGCCTTCCAGCTCGAAGATGGTGGGGATGCTCGCGCCGGTGCGCGCTTCCAGTTCGCGGTCGGCGTCGATGAAGCGCAGCCGGAAGCGCTCGGCCACGCGGCGACCGATGCAGCTCTTGCCGGCGCCCATCGGGCCGACCAGGATCAGGTTGCGCGCCGGATTCATGCCGGGATTGTAGGCGCCAGCCGCGTGCTCAATGCGCCGGTGACCCCCAGCGGCGTGCGCCGCGCGTCCAGTGCGATCGTGCTGTCGGCGATCGTCGGCAGGGTTTGCAGCGCGTGCCGGCTGACCCGCTCGAACAGCTGGATGAAGCGCAGCACCTGCGGGCGCGTCATCGTCCGGCGGTCGGGATGCTGCGCCTGCAGCGTCTGCTCCTGCTGCCAGCGCCAGTCGCTGACCACCTCGAAGCCCGGCCCCTGCAGGAACGTCAGCCGGTCCAGCCGTTGCCACAGCGGCGGATACGCATCCGCGAGCGCGGCGTTGCAGTACGTGCGCCAGACGCCGTCCGGATCCTCATCGTGTTCGAGCGCGTTGACCGGCTCGTGCAGCGCCGTCGCGTCCTGCGGCGGCACCTTCTGGAACCAGCCCTCGAAGACCACCAGGTCGACGCCGCCCGCGCGCGGCCAGTCGGCCTGCGGCAGGCGCACATCGGCGATCTTGTCGAAGCGCGGCAGCGCGACCGTGCGGCCATCGCGCAGGCCGTCGAGCACTTCGCACGCCAGCGCCACCTCGTGCGTGCCGGGTGGCCCGCGAGTGGTGAGCAACGGGTGCACGTCGCGGCCCAGCGCCTGCCGCTGCGGCCGGTCGAGGTAGAAGTCGTCGATCGACAGCGCCACCGCGCGGAGGCCACGCGCGGCCGCCGCCGCCACCAGCTGGCCGGCGAGGGTGGACTTGCCGGTGCCCTGCAGGCCGGCCAGCGCGTAGACCCGGCAGCCGTGGTCGAGCGCATCGTCGAGCAGCGCCTCGACCAGCGGCGCGGCGTATCCGGGAGACGGGAAAGGGTGCGATGGGGAGCCCATCCGACCACAATAGCGGAATGACCACCGCTCCCGCCCTGCTCGCCGAAGCCCTCGCCACGTTCGACCGCCTGTTCGAAGAGGCACGCGTCGCCGGCGAACCCGACCCGACCGCGATGGCGGTCGCCACCGCCGGCCTCGACGCCCGCCCGTCGGCGCGCATGGTGCTGCTGAAGGCGCACGACCCGCGCGGCTTCGTGTTCTACACCCACCTGGACGGCCGCAAGGGCCGCGAACTGCAGGCCAATCCGCACGCCGCGCTGCTGTTCCACTGGCCGCGGGTGCGCTTCGGCGTGCAGGTGCGCATCGAGGGCACGGTGGAGATCGTCGATGACGCCGAGGCCGATGCCTACTTCGCGCTGAGGCCGCGTGGTAGCCAGCTCGGCGCGTGGGCGTCGAAGCAATCGGAGACGTTGGCGTCGCGGACCGAGTTCGAGGAACGCTACACGCAGGTCGAACGCGAGTTCGCCGGCCGCGACGTGCCGCGCCCGCCCCGCTGGACCGGGCTGCGGGTGCGCCCGGAGTGCATCGAGTTCTGGTACGGCGCGGAGTTCCGTCTGCACGAGCGCGAGGTGTACGAGGTTGACCGCGCCGGCGAGTGGCACAAGCGGATGCTCTACCCGTGAGCGGCCCGCAGCGCATCGTCTGCCTGACCGAGGAACCGACCGAGGTCCTGTACGCGCTCGGCGAGCAGCACCGCATCGTCGGCATCAGCGGCTTCACCGTGCGCCCGCCGCAGGCGCGCCGCGAGAAACCGAAGGTCAGCGCGTTCACCAGCGCCAAGATCGACGAGATCCTGAAGCTGCGGCCGGATTTCGTGGTCGGCTTCTCGGATATCCAGGCCGAAATCGCGGCGGCGCTAATTCGCCACGGCGTAGAGGTGTGGATCAGCAACCACCGCAGCGTCGAGGGCATCCTTGACTACGTGCGCCGGCTCGGCGCACTGGTCGGTGCGGCGGAACGCGCGAACGCCTACGCCGACCAGCTGGCGCGTGGGCTCGCGGAGATCGAAGCGGCGGCGGCGACGTTGCCCGTGCGTCCGAAGGTCTATTTCGAGGAATGGGACGAGCCGCTGATCACCGGCATCCGCTGGGTTGCCGAACTGGTGCGCATCGCCGGCGGCGACGACGTGTTCCCGGAGCGTGCGGCCGAGTCGCTCGCGAAGGCGCGCATCCTCGAGGACCCCGGGGAGGTGGTGCGGCGCGCGCCGGATCTGATCCTCGGCTCGTGGTGCGGCAAGAAGTTCCGCCCTGAGAAGGTCGCCGCGCGTCCCGGCTGGGACACGATCCCGGCGGTGCGCGACGGCGAGCTGCACGAGATCAAGTCGCCGATCATCCTGCAGCCGGGCCCGGCCGCGCTCACCGACGGCGTGCGCGCCATCGCCGCGATCGTGCAGGGCTGGGCCGCGCGTCGCGGCGGCAGCGTCAGCGCGGCGCGAAGTCGCGGCTGAACTGCATCCGCAGCGGCGGCGCGCCCTGCGGTTGCACGTCGAGCGCGAAGCTCAGCGTCTCCGGCGGCTCGATCACGAACGTGCCGGCGTGGTCGACCAGCGCAGCGTCGCCTTCGCCGACCTTCAGCTCGCGCAGCACCAGTGGTCTTGCGCGCCCCTGCAGGTCGGTCACGGTGGCGCGCACGCGCGCCGGCAGCGAGCGTTCCTCGCCTTCGGCGCCGGTGCGCACCGAGACCAGCAGCAACACCGTGTGCTCGCCGCGCGCGATGCCGTACTGGCGTGCCATCGGCTCGGCCATCCGGTCGGTCGGCAGCAAGGTTGCGCGCACGGTGGCCGCGCCGCTGCGTGCGATTTCGGTATGCGGAAGACCGGCGATGCCGTCGGCGCCGGCCGGCGGGGACGCGCCGCCGCAGGCGGCCAGTGCGAGCATGGCGGCGAGAGCGAGCGTGCGATGCATGGGTGAGCCTCAGTCGTTCGCCGCCGACAGCTCGCGGCCGCGGCGGGTGGCGGCGTCGATCGCGCGCGAGACCAGCTCGCGGAAGCCGCCGGCTTCGAACGCCTCGATCGCCGCCTGGGTGGTGCCGCCGGGCGAGGTGACGCGCGCGCGCAGCGTTTCCGGTGGCTCGTCCTGGCCGGTCAGCATCAGCGCGGCGCCGAGCACGGTCTGCTTGGCGAGCGCGGCCGCGGTCTCCGCCGGCAGGCCCTGCGCCACGCCGGCGGCGATCATCGCCTCGGCGAGCAGGAACACGTACGCCGGGCCGCTGCCGGACACCGCAGTGACCGCATCCATCAATGCCTCGTTGTCGATCCACACTGTCGGCCCCGCGGCCTCCAGCAGCGCCTGCGCCTGCGTGCGCTGCGCGGCGTCCACGCCGTCGCGCGCGAACAGCCCGGTGATGCCGGCGCCGAGCAGCGCCGGCGTGTTCGGCATGGTGCGCACCACCGCCTGCCCGCCGCCGAGCCAGCGGTCGAGCTGGTCGCTGGTGATGCCGGCGGCGATCGAGATCACCAACGGCCGCTGCGCCTGCGCCAGTGGCGCCAGCGTCGTGCACACGGTGCGCATCACCTGCGGCTTCACCGCAAGCAGCCACACGTCCGCCTGCGATGCGGCCTGCTCGGCGCGCTCGTGCACCCGCACGCCGAAGTCGCACGCCAGCGCCTCGCGCAGCGCCGCCACCGGCTCGGCGACATGCACGCGGTCGGCCGGCGTGCCACGCTCGACCAGTCCGCCGATCAGGCTGCGGGCCATGTTGCCGCCGCCGATGAACGCGACGGCCGGAGAACTCGGATTCGACATGGGCAATGGGTGCACGGAGAAAGAAGCAGGATAGCCGAGCGCGACGCGCGACCCACTAGCGCCGCGCGCGCGCGCCGAACAGCGCGGTGCCGACGCGCACCATCGTCGCGCCTTCGGCGATGGCGATCTCGAAATCGTCGCTCATCCCCATCGACAGCGTGTCGAGATCGGAGAACCTGCGGCGCAGGCGCTCGAACAGGGCCGCGGTGCGGCGGAACGCGTCGCGGCGCTGCTCCGGCTGCGGGTGCGGGAACGGGATCACCATCAGTCCGCGCAGCCGCAGCTGCGGTTGCGCGGCCACCGCATCGGCGAGCGCGTCGAGCTCCTCCGGGCGGCAGCCGTGCTTGCTGGCCTCGTCGTCGATGTTGACCTGCAGCAGCACGTTCAGCGGCGGCAGCGCGTCGGGACGGTGGCGCGCCAGCGCGTCGACCAGCTTCGCGCGGTCCACCGTCTGCACCCAGTCGAACCGGGTCGCGGCCTCGCGCGCCTTGTTCGATTGCAGGTGGCCGATGAGGTGCCACTCGACCGTGCCGTTCAGCCCGGCGAGCTCGTCCTGCTTCGCCAGCGCTTCCTGCACGTAGTTCTCGCCGAACGCCGGGCGTGCGCCCTGGCTCGACCATAGCGCCGCCAGCTCGGCCACTTTCGCCGTCGGCTGCGTCTTGCTGACCGCGATCAGGCTCGGCCGTGGGCGGCCGGCCGCGCGCGCGGCCGCATCCAGCCGCCGCATCACCTCATGGAAGGACTCTGGGAGCACCGTCGCAAACCCGTTCAGGCGGGCTGGAAAGCCCGTGTCGTCTGGGGGCTATACTGCGGAAAGGGGACATCGCATTCCAGCCAGCGCGCGGGGAGCACGCATGGATATCGCCGAACTTCTGGCGTTTTCGGTCAAGAACAAAGCATCCGACCTGCACCTGTCGGCGGGCCTGCCGCCGATGATCCGCGTCGACGGCGACGTCCGCCGCATCAACGTGCCGCCGCTGGACCACAAGCAGGTGCACGCGCTGGTGTACGACATCATGTCGGACAAGCAGCGCCGCGACTACGAGGAGTTCCTCGAAGTCGACTTCTCGTTCGAGATTCCCGGGCTGGCCCGCTTCCGCGTCAACGCGTTCAACCAGAACCGCGGCGCCGGCGCGGTGTTCCGGACCATTCCCTCCGAGGTGCTGACGCTGGAGGACCTCGGCTGCCCGCCGATCTTCCGCGAGCTGATCCAGCAGCCGCAGGGCCTGATCCTGGTGACCGGCCCGACCGGTTCCGGCAAGTCGACCACGCTCGCGGGCATGATCGACTACATCAACAAGAACGAGTACGGGCACATCCTCACCGTCGAGGACCCGATCGAGTTCGTGCACACCTCGCAGAAGTGCCTGGTCAACCAGCGCGAGGTCCACCGCGACACCCACGGCTTCAACGAGGCGCTGCGTTCGGCGCTGCGCGAGGACCCGGACTACATCCTGGTCGGCGAAATGCGCGACCTGGAGACCATCCGCCTGGCGCTGACCGCCGCGGAAACCGGCCACCTGGTGTTCGGCACGCTGCACACCAGCTCGGCGGCGAAGACCATCGACCGCATCATCGACGTGTTCCCCGCCGGCGAGAAGCCGATGGTGCGCTCGATGCTGTCGGAATCGCTGCGCGCTGTGATCTCGCAGGCGCTGCTGAAGAAGGTCGGCGGCGGCCGTACGGCGGCGTGGGAAATCATGGTCGGCATTCCGGCGATCCGGAACCTGATCCGCGAGGACAAAGTCGCGCAGATGTATTCGGCGATCCAGACGGGCCAGCAGTACGGAATGATGACGCTGGACCAGCACCTGCAGGATCTGGTCAAGCGCGGTCTGGTCACCCGTCCCCACGCCCGCGAGTACGCCAAGGACAAGCGCCTGTTCGAATAAGGCGCGTCACGCGATCCGGTCACGGCAACAACCGGGTTTCATGACCGCGCCGGGATTCCCCCGAAATCCCGGACCACCGGCCACGGATCCCGGCTCCGCAGGAGCCCTTCCATGAGCAGCATCGATTTCACCTCGTTCCTCAAGCTGATGGCGCACGAAAAGGCGTCGGACCTGTTCATCACCGCGGGCGTGCCGCCGTCGATGAAGGTGCACGGCAAGCTGGTGCCGGTCACCCAGACGCCGCTGACCCCGCAGCAGAGCCGCGACCTCGTGCTCAACGTGATGACGCCGAGCCAGCGCGAGGAGTTCGAGAAGACGCACGAGTGCAACTTCGCGATCGGCGTCGCCAGCATCGGCCGCTTCCGCGTCAGCGCGTTCTACCAGCGCAACCAGGTCGGCATGGTGCTGCGCCGGATCGAGACCAAGATCCCGACCGTCGAGGAGCTCAACCTGCCGCCGGTGATCAAGACGCTGGCGATGACCAAGCGCGGCATCATCATCTTCGTCGGCGCCACCGGTACCGGTAAGTCGACGTCGCTCGCGGCGATGATCGGCTACCGCAACAAGAACTCCAGCGGCCACATCATCACCATCGAGGACCCGATCGAGTTCGTGCACAAGCACGAAGGCTGCATCGTCACCCAGCGCGAGGTCGGCATCGACACCGACAGCTGGGAGGCCGCGCTGAAGAACACCCTGCGCCAGGCGCCGGACGTGATCATGATCGGCGAGGTGCGTACCCGCGAGGGCATGGACTACGCGATCGCGTTCGCCGAAACCGGCCACTTGGTGCTGTGCACGCTGCACGCCAACAACGCCAACCAGGCGCTCGACCGCATCATCAACTTCTTCCCGGAAGACCGCCGCCAGCAGCTGCTGATGGACCTGTCGCTCAACCTCAAGGGCGTGGTCGCGCAGCAGCTGGTGCCCACGGTGGACGGCAAGGGCCGCCGGGTGGCGATGGAGATCCTGCTCGGCACGCCGCTGGTGCAGGACTACATCCGCGATGGCGAGATCCACAAGATCAAGGAAGTGATGAAGGAGTCGGTCAACCTCGGCATGAAGACGTTCGACCAGAGCCTGTTCGAGCTCTACCAGGCCGGGGAGATCAGCTACGACGACGCGCTGCGCTACGCCGACTCGCAGAACGAGGTGCGCCTGCGCATCAAGCTCGCCCAGGGCGGCGACGCACGCACGCTGGCGTCCGGGCTGGATGGCGTCGAGGTGGCCGAAATCCGCTGACGCCACCCGGTGTCGCCGCCAGGCCCCGCCGCACGGCGGGGCCTCGCGTTTCACGAGCACGGAGGCAGCAGCCGCGGCGGTGCAGCATCCGCCTCACGCCGCTCACCGTATGCTGCATGCCGCCCGAGGCTAGAATCCCCCCATGCAGGACGAACCGACCCCGCTCACCAGCCAGTTGCTGATCGCGTTGCCGGCGCTGGCGGAAACCGACTTCTCGCGCAGCGTGGCGCTGATCTGCCAGCACGATCAGGACGGCGCGCTCGGCATCGTGGTCAACCGGCCCTCGGAGTTCACTTTGGGCGACGTGCTCAGCCAGATGGGCATCGAGGGCGGCGACGAGGCGATGCGCGGGCAGGCGGTGGTCGCCGGCGGCCCGGTGCATCCGGAGCGCGGCTTCGTGCTGCACGACGGCGGCCCGCGCTGGAACGCGACCGTGGCGATCAGCGAGCGCCTGTACCTGACCACCTCGCGCGACATCCTCGAGGCGATGGCGGCCGGCCAGGGGCCGGACCACGCGCTGGTCGCGCTGGGCTGCGCCGGCTGGGCGCCGGGCCAGCTGGAGAAGGAGCTGGCCGAGAACGACTGGCTGACCGCGCCGGCCGATGCTGAGCTGCTGTTCGCATTGCCGCTGCAGAACCGCTGGCAGGCCGCGGCCGGGCGGATCGGCGTCGATTTCGCCTACCTGGCCGACTACACCGGCCACGCCTGAGCGCATGGCAGGCGCGATCCGCACCGGCGGTACCGTGCTCGGCTTCGACGTCGGCGCGCGCCGGATCGGGGTCGCGGTCGGCAGCACGTTCGGGCACGGCGCGCGCGCGCTGGCGGTGGTCGACGTGCACGCGCACGGCCCGGACTGGCCGGCGATCGAACGGCTGTTCCGCGAATGGCGGCCGGACGGCTTCATCGTCGGCGACCCAATGACGCTGGACGGCGGCTCGCAGAGCTCGCGCACGCGTGCGCATGCGTTCGCGCGCGAGCTGGCGCAACGCTACCGGCTGCCGGTGCTGCTGGTCGACGAGCGCGCCAGTTCGATCGAGGCGGCGCAGCGGTTCGCGGTCGAACGCGCGGAAGGGCGCAAGCGGCGCCGCGACGCCGATGCGCTGGATGCGGTGGCGGCCGCCGTAATCGTCGAGCGCTGGCTGGCCTCACCGCAGGACGCGGTGGCACTGGAGGACATGCCGGCCGCGCCGTGAACCTCGGGCGTCGCGCGGCGCTCCCGTAGAATCCGCGCATCGCCGTCGCCGGAGCCGCCATGCCGCACCTGCTGACCCTGGAAGGGATGCTGCGCGAGCGCATCCTCGCGCTGCTCGACCGCGCCCAGCTGTTCGCCGAGGGCCACGACCTGCGCTCGGCGCTTGCCGGCGTGGCGGTGTGCACGCTGTTCTTCGAGCCGTCCACGCGCACGCGGATGAGCTTCCAGCTGGCCGCGCAGCGGCTCGGCGCCGACGTGCTGGCGTTCGACGCCTCGACTTCGTCGACGCGCAAGGGCGAAACCGCGCTCGACACGTTGAAGAACCTCGAGGCGATGGGCATCCGCGGCTTCGTGATCCGCCACCACGAGGACGGCGCGGTGGCTGAGCTCGCACGCCACGTCGGCCCCGGCACCGCGCTCGTGAACGCCGGCGACGGCCGCAGCGCGCATCCCACCCAGGGCCTGCTCGACATGCTGACGCTGCGCCAGGCCAAGGGCAGTGCGTTCGACCAGCTCAGGGTGCTGATCGTCGGCGACGTGAAGCATTCGCGGGTGGCACGCTCGGACCTGCACGCGCTGCGCGCGCTCGGCGCCGGCGAGATCCGCGTATGCGGCCCGGTGTCGCTGCTGCCGGACGACGGCACGCTGGCCGGCTGCGCGGTCGGCCACGACCTCGATGCCGCGCTCGACGGCGTCGACGTGGTGATGATGCTGCGCCTGCAGCGCGAGCGGATGGAGCAGGGGCTGGTCAGCTCGCTGGAGGACTACCACCGCGACTACGGGCTGACCGCGCAACGCCTGCGTCGCGCGAAGCCCGACGCGGTGGTGATGCATCCGGGGCCGATCAACCGCGGGGTGGAGATCACCGACGAGGTGGCCGACGGCGCGCAGTCGCTGATCCTGCGCCAGGTGCACAACGGCGTGGCGGTGCGGATGGCGGTGCTGGAGTCGCTGCTGACCTGACCGCGGCGGCCGCGCTCAGCCCAGCAGGATGAGCGTGGCCAGGCCGAGGAAGGTGAAGAACCCCATCACGTCGGTCACCGTGGTGAGGAAGATGCTGCTGGCGAGCGCTGGGTCGAAGCCCATGCGCTTGATGGTCATCGGCACCAGCACGCCGGCGGTGGCCGCGAACAGCAGGTTGAGCGTGAGCGCGATCGCGATCACCACCGACAGCCCGAGGTTCTGGAACCACAGCAGAACCACCACGCCGAGCACGGTGCCGAGCACCACACCGTTGAGCAGCGCGACGCGCACCTCCTTCCACAACAGCACGCGCACGTTGGACGCGCCGACCTGGCCGAGCGCGAGGCCGCGGACCATCAGCGCCAGCACCTGGGTGCCGGCGTTGCCGCCCATGCCGGCCACGATCGGCATCAGCACCGCGAGCGCGACCAGCTTGTCGATGGTGGCCTCGAACTGGCCGACCACGCTCGCCGCCAGGAACGCGGTGCCGAGGTTGATCGACAGCCAGATCAGGCGCCGGCGCGCCGCGCGCATCACCGCGCTGAACAGGTCCTCGTCCTCGTCGAGGCCGGCCGCGCCGAGCACCTGGTGCTCGGCCTGCTCGCGGATGATGTCGACCACGTCGTCGATGGTGATGCGGCCGAGCAGGATGTTGTTGTCGTCGACCACCGGCGCGCTGATCCAGTCGTGGTCGGAGAACTGCCGCGCGACCTCGGACGACGACTCGTTGACGTTGATCGCCGGCTGCTCGCCGTCGATCAGCCGGTTGATCGGCGTGTTCGGGTCCTGCACCAGCAGCGCCTGCAACGCGATGCGGCCGAGGTACTGGTGGCGGCGGCTGACCACGTACAGGTGGTCGGTGTGCTCGGGCAGTTCGCCGCGCAGGCGCAGGTAACGCAGCACGACGTCGACGGTGGTGTCGGCACGCACCGTCACCACGTCGGGGTTCATCAGGCGACCGGCGGTGTCCTCGTCGTAGGACAGCACCTGCTCGAGGCGCTCGCGGTTCTCGCGGTCCATCGACTTGAGCACCTCGTCGATGACCGTGTCCGGCAGGTCCTCGACCAGGTCGGCGAGGTCGTCGATGTCGAGGTCCTCGACCGCGGCGACGATCTCGTCGGTGTCCATGTCGGCGAGCAGGCCTTCGCGCACCTCGTCGCCGACGTGCACCAGCACCTCGCCGTCGTCCTCCGGATCGACCAGACCCCACACCACCGCGCGCTTGTCCGGCGGCAGCGACTCCAGCAGGTTGCCGATCTCGGCGGGGGAGAGCGTGTTGACCAGCCGACGCACCGGCCCGAGACGACCGCTGTCGAGCGCGTCCGAAAGCAGGCGCAGCTGGCGTGCGGTCTTGTCGTGGCGGATGGCTTCGGCCATGCGGCGCTCCGGGTCGAGAGCCGCATCCACGACGGGATGCGACCGGGCTTCAGGCGTTCATGCCTCGCATTATCGCCCGCGTCGAGGGTGACTGCCCAGCCTGTGAGCGCAGCGTTGACCGCGTGCGCCGGCCCCGCCATCCTCGGCCGATGCGCACGTTCGCCCGCGTTGTCCTGGCTGCGATGCTCGCGGTGGCCGCGATGCCGGCGCTCGCGCTGCAGTGCCGGGCGCTCGCGGACATCGCAGAGGGCTCGCCGACCGTGGTGATCGCGCGGCCGGTCGACCGGGTGCGACGGCCGTCGCAGGTGCCGGGCCACGTGTGGGTGCGCTTCGCCGTCGTCGAGACGCTCAGGGGTGCATCGCGCCCGAGCCTGGATGCGCTGTGTCCGGTCGACGACCGCCGCTGCCGGCCCGCTGAGGACGCCCCGCTGCTGGTGCTGGCGCTGCCGACGCCACCGGCGCCGCCAACCCTGACCTGCCGGCTGGAGTATCTCGATCCGCCGCCGGGCATGGGGCCGCCCGATCCGCGGCTGCAGCAGCGCATGCGCGCCTGGCGCGCGGCGCGGCGCTGATTCAGCGCGCCCACCCCACCAGCCAGGCTTCGATCGCGGCGCGGTCGCGCGCGCGCAGCAGCGCGTTGCGTGCGCGGCGCAGCTCGCCCAGATCCAGCTCGCGGATCCGCCGGCGCAGTTCCAGCAGTGTGCCCGGATGCAGGCTGAATTCGGTGAGACCCAACGCCAGCAACAGCGGCGCGAACGACGGGTCGCCGGCCATCTCGCCGCACACCGCCACCGGCTTGCCGCGCGCGTGCGCAAGCCGGATCACCCCGCGCAGCAGGCGCACGATCGCCGGATGCAGCGGCGTGTACAGATCGCCAAGCGCATCGTTGTTGCGGTCGACGGCGAGCAGGTACTGCACCAGGTCGTTGGTGCCGATCGAGAGGAAGTCGAGCTCGTCGATGAAGCCCGGCAAGGCCAGTGCCGCCGCCGGCACTTCGATCATCACCCCGAGCGGCACTTCGGCGGCGATCGCATGGCCCTCGGCGCGCATCGTCGCGGCCACCGCCGCCAGCCGCGCGCGCACCGCGCGCACTTCTTCGGTGGAGGCGACCATCGGCACCAGCACGCGCACGGGGCCGTAGCCGGACGCGCGCAGGATCGCGCGCAGCTGGGTCTCGAACAGTTCCGCGCGGGTCAGCGACAGCCGCACGCCGCGCAGGCCGAGCGCCGGGTTCGGCTCGTCGCGCAGCGCAAGCCCGGTCTGGTCGGCCTTGTCGGCGCCGAGATCGAGCGTGCGGATCGTCACCGGGCGGCCGTTCATGCCCAGCACGACGTCGCGGTAGGCGCGGAACTGCTCGCCCTCGTCGGGCAGCTGCGGGCGCTGCAGGAACAGGAACTCGGTGCGGTACAGGCCGACGCCGCTGGCGCCGAGCGCATGCGCTTGGGCGACGTCGTCGCGCGATTCGGCGTTGGCGTACAGGTGGATGTCGACCCCGTCGCGGGTGCGCGTCGCTTCGCGGCGCAGCCGGTTGAGCGCGCGCTGCTCGCGTTGCAGCGCGTCGCGGCGGCGGTGGTGCTCGCTCAGGTCGTCGGCGTCGGGCTCGACCACGATGCGGCCGTCTCCGCCGTCGATGATCAGCGCGTCGCCGTCGTTGATCCGCTGCACCGCCGCCGCGGCGCCGACCACCAGCGGCAGGTGCAGGCTGCGCGCCAGTATCGCGGTGTGCGACAGCGTGCTGCCGGCGGCGGTGACGATGCCGGCGACGCCCTGCGCCTGCAGCTTGGCGAGCTCGGCGGGGGCGACGTTCTCGGCGACCACGATCTCGCCGGCCGCACCGTCCAGTCCGGCGTCGGTGCGGTGCAACGCGGCGTGGATGCGGCCGATCACCTGGTCGATGTCGTCGACCCGGCTCTTGAAGTAGGGGTCGTCCATCGACTCGAACACGCCGGCGATGCGGTCGCGCTGCAGGCGCAGCGCGTAGTCGGCGCTGTACGGGCCGCTGCGGATCAGGTCGTCGAGCCCCTGCAGCAGTTCCGGATCGTCGAGCAGCAACGCGTACAGGTCGAGGAACTCGCCGACCTCGTGGACCAGCGCGCCGTGCAGGCGCTCGCGCAGCACGTGCATCTGCCGGCGCACGGTCGCGATCGCCTCGTGCAGGCGCTCGATCTCCGGCTCCACCTGGGCGGGTGCGATGCGTTCCTCGGCTACCTCGAGCGCATGCGCCAGCCGCACTCGCGCGCGGCCGAGCGCGCTGCCGCGCGAGGCGCCGACCGCCTGGAAGGTCTGTCTCATCGGGCGCCCCTGCGACCCGTCCTGGCCGCGCGCGCCGCCATCAGGCGTCTTCGTCGAAGCGGCGTTCGAACAGCGCCGCGACCGCGTCGGCCGCCGCCTGCTCGTCCTCGCCCTCGACCCGCAGCCGGATCTGGGTGCCTTGGCCTGCGGCCAGCAGCATTACGCCCATGATGCTCTTGGCGTTGATCTCGCGGCCCTTCGCGGTGAGCGTGACCGTGCTGCGGTACTGCGACAGCAGCTGCACCAGCTTCGCGGTCGCGCGCGCGTGCAGGCCGAGTCGGTTGGTCACCATGAGCTCGCGTTCGATCATCCGTAGTCCTCATGCATCGTCCAGCACCACGCCGTTGCGCGCGCCGATCGAGGCCACCGACAGCAGTTCGTCCAGCGGCAGCTCGGCGTAGTTCATCACCCGCAGCAGCATCGGCAGGCTCAGCGCCGACACCCGCCGCACCGGCGTGCCCAGCCGCGACAACCGCGCGGCCAGGTTGCTCGGGGTGGCGCCGTACAGGTCGGTCAGCACCAGCACGCCATCGCCGCGGTCGACCCGGCGCAGCGCCGCGCTGGCCTGCGGCAGCAGCGCCTCCAGGTCGCCGTCGAACGGCACCTCGAGCGCCTCGGTCGGCAGCGGCAGCGTGTGCAGCAGCCGGGTGGCGACGCTCATCAGCGCCGGGCCGACGCCTTGGTGGGTGACGAGCAGGATGCCGACGGCCATGCCCGCACGTTAGCAGAGCGACGTTACCGGACAAAAGCCGGACCGGCGCGCGCTATGGCGGATTACTCCAGTTCGCGGTGGTGCACCGCGACCTCGTCCCAGCCGGTGCCGCGCGCGTGCTCGGCCAGCCGCTCGGCGAGGTAGACCGAGCGGTGGCGCCCGCCGGTGCAGCCGATCGCGATGGTGGCGTAGCTGCGGTTGCCTTCGCTCTTCATCCGCGGCAGCCAGGTGTCGAGGAACGCGGCGATCTGGTTCGCGAAACGGTTCACGTCGTCCTGGCGGTCGAGGTAGTCGCGCACCAGCGCGTCGCGCCCGGACAGCGGCCGCAGCACCTTGTCCCAGTGCGGGTTGGGCAGGCAGCGTGCGTCGAACACGAAGTCGGCGTCGGCCGGCACGCCGTGACGGTAGGCGAACGATTCGAACAGCAGCGACATCCGCGCCGCGCCGCCGATGCCGAATTCGGTGATCACCAGCCGGCGCAGCTGGTGCACGTTGAGGTCGCTGGTGTCGATCACCGCGTCGGCGATCTGCCGCACCGGCTTGAGCACCTGGCGTTCCAGCGCGATCGCATCGGCCAGGTTCAGCCCGAGCTGGCTCAGCGGATGTCGGCGCCGGGTGTCGGCGTAGCGCTTGATCAGCATCTCGTCGCGCGCGTCGAAGAACAGCAGGCGCGGGTCCGGGCCGAGCCGGCCGACCGCCGACAGCCAGTCGGCGATGTGGCTGAGGTCGCTGTAGCGGTTGCGCACGTCGATGCCGACGGCGAGCTTCGGCGCGGCGACCTGCTCGGCGCTCAGCACGCCCTGCACGAACTGCGGCAGCAGCTCCGCCGGCAGGTTGTCGACGCAGTAGTAACCGAGGTCCTCGAACGTGTTCAGCGCCACCGACTTGCCGGAACCGGACATGCCGGTGACCACCACCAGGGTCGGGGCGACCGCGTCCTGCGGCGCGCTCATGTCGAGCGCTCCAGGAAGTGGCTGTGGCGCGCCATGAACGCGGCCGCCGGATCGACGCCCTTCGCGCGCAGCAGGTGCGCGCGGGTGGCCGCCTCGGTCAGCACGGCGAGGTTGCGGCCGGGCATGACCGGCAGGGTGATCGTCGGCACGTCGAGGTCGAGCACGCGACGCACGCCGAGCTCGCCGGTGATGCGCTCCAGCCCGCTCGGCTGCGGTTCCAGCGACGGCCGGGTCAGGTGCACGATCAGGCGCAGGTACTTGTTCCGCTTCACCGCGGTGTCGCCGAACATCTGCCGGATGTTGAGCACGCCGAGGCCACGCACCTCGAGCATGTCCTGGAGCAGCTCGGGGCACGCGCCGTCCAGCACGTCCGGTGCGATCTGGGTGAACTCCGGCGCGTCGTCGGCGACCAGGCGGTGGCCGCGGGTGATCAGCTCGAGCGCGAGTTCGCTCTTGCCCGAACCCGGCTCACCGGTGATCAGCACGCCGATCGAGTAGATCTCCATGAACACGCCGTGCAGCGTCACCCGCGGCGCGAGCGTGCGCGCCAGCCGGTACTGCAGGTGGTTGAGCAGCTCATGACCGCGCCGTGGCGACACCCACAGCGGGGTGTCGCTCTCCTCCGCAGCGCGGCGCAGATCCTCCGGGCACGACTGGCTCTTGCTGATTACCAGCGCGAGCGGACGGAACTGGATGATCTTTTCGATCGTCTCCCAGCGCAGCCGCGAATCCAGCGCGTCCAGCCAGGCGAGCTCCTCGGAGCCGAGGATCTGCACCTTGTTCGGGTAGATGATGTTGAGGTATCCGGCCAGCGACGGTCGGCGTGCGACCGTCTCCACCGCTTCCAGCAGGCGGTCGGCGCCGCGCTGCCCGGCCACCCAGCGCAGCTCGAGGCGTTCGCGCTGCTGCTCGAACAGCTCGGCAGCGGTAATGCTGGCATTCATGCGGCGACGCTCCCCCTGCGCGCCGCCCGCTCAGGCGCCCGCGCCGTTGCGGGCCAGGCTCTCGCCGCGGTGGTGGTCGACCAGCCGCTCCTTGTGGCGGACCAGCATGCGGTCGAGCTTGTCGACCAGCAGGTCGATCGCAGCGTACATGTCGTGCGCGCCGACGTCGGCGTGCAGCGTGCGCCCGGCGATGTTGACGTTGGCATCCGCGCGGTGGTCGGTCTTCTCGACGCTGAGCGTCACCCGCACGTCGAACGCCTGGTCGAAGTGGCGCTCCAGGCGCTGCAGCTTGTTCTCCACGTACTGACGCAGCGCCGGCGTCACTTCGATCTGCTGGCCGTGGGTCTCGACACGCATCGTCCACCTCCAAACGTCGTACGGGCCTACAGCATGGCACGCCGGGCAGGAAGCGCAACTGAGCGCGGGGTGCGAACGCGATCGCACGACGAGCGGCGAACGGGTCACGTCCGCGCGCAAGCGCTTGATTGCAGGGCGCGGCGGACGCCGCTCAGCCCATCCGCGTGCGTTCCTGCGACGACGGCAGGCCCATCGCCTCGCGGTACTTGGCGACCGTGCGGCGGGCGACCGGAACGCCCGCGGCCTTCAGCATCTCCGCCAGGCGCGCGTCGGACAGCGGCTTGCGCGGATCCTCGGCCTCGATCAGCCGGCGGATCATCGCCTGGATGGCGGTGCTCGACAGCTCGCCGCCGTTGTCGCTGCTGACGCCCGAGGCGAAGAACGCACGCAGCGGCAGCGTGCCGCGCGGCGTGCGCGCGTACTTACGCGCGATCGCGCGTGAGACGGTCGATTCGTGCAGGCCGACCTCGGCGGCGACTTCGCGCAGGGTCAGCGGGCGCAGTGCGCTGTCGCCGAACTCGAGGAACCCGGCCTGCGCGCGGATCAGGCAGCGGACCACCTTGAGCAGCGTCTCACCGCGCGCTTCCAGGCTCTTCAGCAGCCAGCGCGCCTCCTGCAGCTGGCTCTTCAGGTAGTTGGCATCGCTGCCGCTGGCGCGCCGGATCAGGCTCTCGTAGCCGCGGTGGATCGACACCCGCGGCCGCATGCTGTCGGCCAGCGCGCAGCGCCATTGACCGTGCTGGCGCCAGATCACCACGTCCGGCACCACGTAGGTGTCGCTGCGGATCGGGCCGATCTGCGCGCCCGGGCGCGGATCGAGCGAGCGCAGCAGCTGCACCGCAGTGTCCACCGCGTCGGTCGGCTCGGCGAGTTCCGTCGCGATGCCGTCGACGCCCATCTTCGGGAGCCGTTCCAGCAGGCCCTCGGTCAGCCGGTAGGCGAGCGCGCGGCCGGGCGTGTCCGCCGGCAGCGTGTCCAGCTGCAGGCGCAGGCACTCGCCGAGGTCGCGCGCGGCCACGCCCACCGGATCGAAGCGCTGGATCTGGTGCAGCACCGTGGCCACTTCCTCCGGCCGCGCGTCGAACGTCGGACCGAGGGTGGCGGCGATGACGTCCAGCGGCTCGCGCAGGTAGCCGTCCTCGCCGACCGATTCGATGATCGCCACGCCGATCTGGCGGTCGCGCTCGTTCAGGCGGCTCAGGTGCAGCTGCCACAGCAGATGGTCCTGCAGCGTGTCCGCCTCGGCGACCTGTTCGGCCGGCGGCGTGTCCTCGAAATCGCTGCGGCCGCCGCGCTCCTGCCACGGCTCCGGGTCGGGTTCCCAGTCCGGGGCGTCGGCAAGCGGCGCGTCGTCCTCGCCGTCGCCGGCCGACAGCGGCTCGCGCTCGGCGTCGTCGCCGGTGTCGACCTCGAGCGAGGACTCGGTCCAGTCGAGCAGCGGATTGCTCTCCACCGCGGCAAGCAGTTCCTGCTCCAGCTCGACGGCGGACAGCTGCAGCAGGCGGATGGCCTGCCGCAACTGCGGGGTCATCACCAGATGCTGTCCGAGCGTGGCCTGCAGGCGGGGCTTCATACCGTCGGGGAATGCCGGCGGCGGCCGGCGTGGTGCGGGCGGGAGCGGGGTCCCGGAAGCCCAAGCATTACAGGCGGAAGGTTTCGCCGAGGTAAACGCGGCGGACGTCGGGATTGGCCAGCAGCGCGTCCGGCGCGCCTTGGGCGAGCACGCCGCCTTCGCTGAGGATGTAGGCGCGGTCGCAGATGCCCAGCGTCTCGCGCACGTTGTGATCGGTGATCAGCACGCCGATGCCACGGTTCTTGAGGTGGCGCACGATGCGCTGGATCTCGCCGACCGAGATCGGATCGACGCCGGCGAACGGCTCGTCCAGCAACATCAGCCGCGGCTTGGCGGCCAGCGCGCGTGCGATTTCCACGCGGCGGCGCTCGCCGCCGGACAGGCTGGCGCCGATCTGGTCGGCGACGTGGGTGATCTGCAATTCATCGAGCAGCGCTTCCAGCTCGCGCTCGCGGCTGGCGCGATCTAGGTCGTTGCGCAGCTCCAGCACCAGCCGCAGGTTGTCGGCGACGCTCAGCTTGCGGAACACCGACGGTTCCTGCGGCAGGTAGCCGACGCCGTGGCGGGCGCGGGTGTACATCGGATCGGCGGTGATGTCCTGGCCGTCGAGCACGATGCGGCCGGCGTCGGCGCGGATCAGGCCGACGATCATGTAGAAGCAGGTGGTCTTGCCGGCGCCGTTCGGGCCGAGCAGGCCGACCACCTCGCCCGCATCGAGCGTGAGGCTGAAGTCGCGGACGACCTGGCGCGCGCGGTAGGTCTTGCGGAGCCCTTCGACGACCAGCATCAGCCGCCCTTCGTTCCGCGGTTCTTCGGCAGGAAGCGCACCTTGACGCGGCTGTTCTCGCCGCCGCCGGCCTGCACCTGGCCGTTGGCCATGTTGTAGACGATGCGGTCGCCGCTCAGCGAGCCGTCCGGCTTGCTGAGGGTGGCGTTGCCGATGAACACCACGGTCTCGCTCTGCAGGTCGTATTCGACGCGCGAGGAATTGGCGGTGACCTGCTGACCGTTGTCGAGCTGCTGCTCCATCTGCACCGGCGCGCCGCTGAGGAACACCTTCTGGATGTCGCCGCCGCCGCGTCGCAGGTCGGCGGAGGCGGCGTTGATGCGCAGCGTGCCCTGCACGATGCGCACGTTGCCGGTGAACGTGCACGGGCCGCTGTCGTCGCCGACCGCGCAGTTGGTGTGGTTGGCGTCCACGTCCATTGGCTGGTTGCGGTCGGAGGAACGCGCGAACGCAGGGCCTGCGGAGGCGGCGAGCGCGAGGGCGAGCAGGCTAGCGGGCAGTGCGTTCATAGCGGGCGGTCACGTCGTGAAGGATCACGCGCTTGGCGTCGAGTCGGGCATCGGCGCCGCGGCGGCCGGTCAGTATAAGACCCGGCTGGGTGATCGTGACCGCGCTGCGGGTGCTGGCAAGGTCGCGTTCGGGAAAGACGTTCAGTGCCTGCGTCTCCATCCGCAGCGGGCGGTCCTGGGCATCGCGGCTGTTGGCGACCACGTCGCCGCGCAGGCGCAGCTCGTCGCCCTCGGCGGACACCCAGCCGGTCTTCGCGCGCACCAGCCACGGCGCGGCGTCGGGTTTCTGCGGCGGCAGGGTGAATACCGGCGTGGCGATGTCGAGCGATTTCTGCGCCGGGTCGCGCACCAGCGTCGGTGCGCGCAGGGTGAAAGCCTCGCGTCCTTCGCGGTCGAGTACAACCAGCTCGAAGTCGTTGAGCACGTAATCGGGGCGCAGGCTCGCACGCGGCTGCGCCGGCGGAGCGTCGCCCTGGCGCAGCACCGCCCAGCCGGTGAGCAGCGCGCCGAGCAGCAGCGCGATCGACAGCAGGCTGCGCCAGCTCACGGTGCGGGCTCCGGCGCCAGCAGCGCCGCGAGCATGCGCTCGGCATGGCCCTGCACGGTCAGCAGCAGATCGCAGAACTCGCGCACCGCGCCCTCGCCGCCGCGCGCGCGGGTCTGCCAGTGCACGTGGCCGTGCAGCCACGGGTGGGCGTTGGCCGGCGCCACGGCGACGCCGACGTGACGCATCACCCGCAGGTCGGGCAGGTCGTCGCCCATGAACGCGACCTCGTCCATCGCGATGCCGTGCTCGGCCGCGATCGCGCGCACGCAGGCGAGCTTGTCGGCGATGCCGATGTGCGCCGCGATGCCGAGCTCGGCCGCGCGCTGGCCGGCGATGCGGCCGCTGCGCGCGGTGACGAACGCGAGCTGCAGCCCGGCCTTGCGCAGCAGCACCAGTCCCTGGCCGTCGGCAACGTGGAACGCCTTCAGCTCGCGGCCTTCGTCGTCGAAGAACAGGCGGCCGTCGGTCAGCGTGCCGTCGACGTCGAAGCACGCGAGCCTCACCCGCGCGATGCGTTCGCGGACGTCGGCGGGGCAGGCGCTGAACAGGTCGTTCGACACGGTCGGGTCCAGGCGGGCGCTCACACGACGCGCGCGCGCAGCAGGTCGTGGATGTTGAGCGCGCCGACCACGCGCCGTTCGCGGTCGACCACCAGCAGCGCGTTGATTTTGTGCGCTTCCATCAGCTGCGCGGCTTCCACCGCCAGTGCGTCGGCGCCGATGGTCTTCGGCTCGCGCGTCATCACCTCGGCGATGCGGGTGGCGCGCAGGTCGAGCGCCTCGTTGTCGAGGCTGCGGCGCAGGTCGCCGTCGGTGTACAGGCCGAGCAGGCGGCCGTCGGCATCCACCACCGCGGTCATGCCGAGCCGCTTGCGGGTCATCTCGACCAGCGCCTCGCTGACGCTGGCCTCGGCGTGCACGCGCGGCACGTCGTCGCCGGTGTGCATGACGTCGGCGATGTGCAGCAGCAGGCGACGGCCAAGCGCACCGGCCGGATGCGAACGCGCGAAGTCGTCGGCGGTGAAGCCGCGCGCCTCCAGCAGCGCGACCGCGAGCGCATCGCCCATCGCCAGCGCGGCGGTGGTGCTGGCGGTCGGCGCCAGCGCGAGCGGGCAGGCCTCGGCCGGCACGGTGACGTCCAGATGCACGTCGGCCTCGCGCGCCAGGGTCGACTGGGGCCGCCCGGTCATGGCGATCAGCTTGTTGCCCTGGCGCTTGAGCACCGGCAGCAGCATCAACAGCTCGTCGCTCTCGCCAGAATTGGACAGCGCCAGCACGATGTCGGCGTCGGTGACCATGCCGAGGTCGCCATGCCCGGCTTCGCCGGGATGCACGTAGAACGCCGGCGTGCCGGTCGACGCCAGCGTGGCGGCAATCTTGCGCGCGATATGGCCGGACTTGCCCATGCCGGTGCAGACCACGCGGCCGCGGGTGGCGAGGATCAGCCGGCACGCGTTGCTGAAGTCGCCGTCGATGCGCGCGGCTACCGCCGCGAGCGCCTCGCGTTCGATCTCGAACACGCGGCGGCCGCTGGCGGCGAGCGTGGCGTCGGAGATCGTGGGGTCGTGGCGGGCGGCGTCCATGGGGTCTCTGCGGCCGGAAGTGGGGGGCGACGGCCATTCCGGGCCGGGGGGCTTTCCGTTAGGCTAGCCGCCAATTCTAGCGGCTCCTGCGCCGCCCCTCCCGCGGCGTGCGCCGCGCGGTCACCGTTCCGTCATCCGGGTCACGCCTTGAACGCCGACACCATCCGCTCCCTTATCGAACACGGCCTGCCCGGCGCACAGGTGCACGTGCGCGGCGACGACGGCGTGCATTTCGAGGCCGTGGTCGTCAGCGAGGCCTTCCGCGGCAAGCTGCCGCTGGCGCGCCACCGCATGGTCTACGCCACGCTCGGCGAGCGCATGGGCGGCGAGATCCACGCGCTCGCGCTGAAGACGCTCACGCCTGAAGAAGCCGGGGCCGGGAATCCGTGATCCGGGATTCGTAGAAGCGTTTTCCGTTCCCGCATCCCGAATTTCCAATCCGGATTCCCTTATCCCATGCAGAAGATCCTCGTCGAAGGCGGCCGCACGCTTCAGGGCGACGTCACCATTTCCGGCGCCAAGAACGCGGTGCTGCCGATCCTGTGCGCCACGCTGCTGGCCGACGGACCGGTGGAGATCGACAACGTCCCGCGCCTGCACGACGTGCTGACCACCGCGAAGCTGCTGCGCGAGCTCGGCGCGCAGGTGGCGTTCGAGAACGGCCATGTGACGGTCGATCCGACCACCGTGCACAGCCAGGTGGCGCCGTACGAGCTGGTCAAGACCATGCGCGCCTCCGTGCTGGTGCTGGGCCCGCTGCTCGCCAAGTACGGCCACGCCGAGGTGTCGCTGCCGGGCGGTTGCGCGATCGGCTCGCGTCCGGTCGACCAGCACATCAAGGGCCTGCAGGCGCTCGGCGCCGAGGTCGTGGTCGAACACGGCTACATCAAGGCGACAGCGAAGCGGCTGAAAGGTGCGCGCTACGTGTTCGACATGGTCACCGTCACCGGCACCGAGAACGTGCTGATGGCGGCCGCGCTCGCCGAAGGCACCACGTTGCTGGAGAACGCGGCGATGGAGCCCGAGGTGGTCGATCTGGCCGACTGCCTCAACGCGATGGGCGCGCGCATCGAGGGCGCCGGCACCTCGCGCATCACCGTGCACGGCGTGGAGCGCCTGCACGGCGCCCGCCATGCGGTGCTGCCGGACCGGATCGAGACCGGCACGTTCCTGGTCGCCGCGGCGATGACCGGTGGCCGGATCACCGCGCACCGTACCCGCGCCGACACGCTCGACGCGGTACTCGACAAGCTGCGCGAGGCGGGTGCCGAGATCGGCGTCGACGGCGAGCGCATCACGCTCGACATGCACGGCCGTCGTCCACGCGCGGTGAACCTGGTGACCGCGCCGTACCCGGCGTTCCCGACCGACATGCAGGCGCAGTTCATGGCGATGGACGCGGTCGCCGACGGCGTCGGCGTGATCAACGAGACGATCTTCGAGAACCGCTTCATGCACGTGCTCGAGCTGCAGCGGCTCGGCGCGGACATCCGCATCGACGGCCACATGGCGGTGGTGCGCGGCGTGCCGCAGCTCAGCGGCGCGCCGGTGATGGCGACCGACCTGCGCGCGTCGGCGTCGCTGATCCTGGCCGGCCTGGTGGCCGACGGCGAGACGCTGATCGACCGTATCTACCACCTTGACCGCGGCTACGAGAACATCGAGGCCAAGCTCTCGGCGCTTGGCGCCCGGATCCGGCGGGTGGACTGAAACGGTACGGATGGCGACAGACACAATCACGCTGCACGAGTTGCGCAGGGCCGAGGCCGAGGAGGCCGAGGCGGTGCTGGTCGATGCGTTCGCCGATTACGCGGTGATGCGCTACGTGCTGGGCGATGCGCCCGGCTATCCGGAGCGGGTGCGCCGCCTGATCGGCCTGTTCGCCGCCGGGCGCTGGCTGCGCGGGCATCCGGTGCTGGGCGCGCGCGATGGCGATGGCCGCCTGGTGGCGGTGGCGGCACTGACCCCGCCCGGCGAGCACCTGACCCCGCCGGAGCTGGAGGCGCTCGCCGAGCAGACCTGGGGCGAGCTCGGCGACGACGCCCGCGCGCGCTACGCGCAGCTGCAGGCGGCGTGGGCGCGCGGCGATGCGGTGGCGGCGGCGGTGCCGCGCTGGCATCTCAATATGCTCGGTGTGCTGCGCGCCGAGCACGGCCGCGGCCACGGCGCGCGGCTGCTGCAGACCGTGCAGGCGCGTGCGGCGGCCGATCCGGTCGCGCACGGGGTCGACCTGACCACCGAGCACGAACCCAATCTTGCGTTCTATGCCCGCTATGGCTTCGCGGTGGTGATGGAGGCGCGGGTCGATCCGATGCTCACCACCTGGCGGCTGGTGGCCGACCACCGCGCCGCAGCGGACGGCTGAACCGGCTTCAGCGCACCTGCTGCACCTGCAGCTCCAGCGTCTCGTCCTTGCGCTGCTGCACGATCCGCGCCGGCACCGGCAGGCCGTCGACGATCCACGCGGTGATGCGCTTCTTGCCGTCCTGGTTGACCACCTTGGTGGCGCGCATCGGCTTGCCGTCGACCTGGATGGTCTCGTGGCCGGCGACGGTGTACACCAGCTGCTTGACCCGGCCGTCCTCGACCATGCGGTAGCGCAGCGGCTTGCCGGCGGCGACGTCGCGCACCAGCGCGAGGTTGACCAGCAGCGCGTCCAGATCGCCCGGCTTGAGCGCGATCGGACCGGCGCGGTCGGCCTTCACGTCGCCGCTCCAGGTCGCCACCCCGCGCGCCCAGTCGTAGGTCGCGTTCTTGTTGGTCTTCTTCACCAGCAGCAGGCTCGAGTCGCTGCCCGACAGCGGGCGCCACTGGTCGTCGCGCTCCTCGAACACGGTGCTCTGGCTGAGGTCCGCCACCTGGTTGCGCACGTTGAGGGTGTAGCGCCAGCGGTTGCCCTCGCGCGCGAGCGTCATCCGGCCTTGGCCGGTCATGCCCATGTAGCTCGCGACGTAGTCGGCGGTGAACGGCTTGAGCGCCCACGCCGGCGCGCTGGCGATCAGCAGTGCGAGCATGAGCAGCGGCAGGCGGACGCGTCGGAACATCAGGGAGCTCCCTTGTATTCGATCAGGCGCAGGTCGTAACTGTCCTCGCCATTCTCTCGTTGCAGGATGCGGATCGGGGTCGGCACGCCCTGCGCCACCCAGATCGCCATGTCTTCGTTGCCGCCGCGCACCCGGCTGACACGCAGCGCGCTGAAGCCGAGGTCGCCGGCGGTCATGCTCTCCGGCTCGGTAGCGACCACGTATTGGTGGTCGCGCGCGCGGCCGTCGTCGACGAAACGGTAGTGCAGGGTAGCGCCCGGCTGCGCGTCGCGGATGACTGCCAGATTGATGAGCAGGCCGCTCATGTCGCCGTCCTGCAGCGCGATCGGGCCGCGGCGGGTGTCCTTCACGTCGCCGGTCCAGCGCGCGACGCGGCGCTTCCAGTCGTACACGCCGACGGTCTGCCGGCGCGAGAATAGCAGCTTGCGCACGGTGCTCTGGCTGACCGGGCGGTATTGCGCGCCGACGACATCGAACACCGTGCTCTGCTCGGCGTGGATGCCGGTCAGCGCGGCCACGCCCGAACCGCTCACGCTGAGGTCCACGCGCCAGCGGTTGGGCCCGGTCTGCAGCAGTTGCAACGTGGCCTCGCCCATGCGGCGGTCGCCGCGGTACACCTCGTAATGGGCGAGGAAAGGCTCCAGCGCGTGCGCGGTGAGCGGGGACAGCCACAACAGGGCGGCGAGCAGGATCGGCAGTCGGGTCATGGATGGAGTCGGTCGTCCGTGTCGAGTTGCAGCGGCCGCGCGAGCGGCACGCCGTCCAGCAGCACGCGCTGGCGCTCGAGCGCCAACCGGCCTTCGGCGATCCAGCGCAGGGCCTGGACCAGCAGCGGGTGCTCGCGCGCCAGCACGCGCGCGCCGAGCGCCGCCTCGTCGTCGCCGGCCAGCACCGGCACGCGCGCCTGCGCGATCACCGGGCCGCCATCGAGCTCGGCGGTCACGTAGTGCACGCTGGCGCCATGCTCGGCCACGCCCGCGGCCAGCGCCTGGCGGTGGGTGTGCAGGCCCTTGAACGCCGGCAGCAGCGACGGGTGGATGTTGACGATCCGCCCCAGCCGCGCGCCGACCACGGCCTCGCTCAGCAGGCGCATGTATCCGGCACAGACGATGAGGTCCGGCTGAACCGCATCCACCGCCTCGAACAGGCGGCGGTCGAACGTCGGACGGTCCGGGCACTCGCGCGGGGCGAGCGCCCAGGCCGGCACCCCGGCCGCACGCGCGCGCTCCAGCGCCGCCGCTGCCGGCCGGTCGGAGAACACGCCGACCACCCGGGCCGGCAGCGCGCCGGCGGCGATCGCGTCGAGCATCGCCTGCAGGTTGCTGCCGCGCCCGGAAGCGAGCACGGCGATGCGCAGTTCCGCCATCGGCTCAGCCGATCCGCACCCGTTCGTCGCCGCTGCGGGCGACCACGCGCCCGATTTCCCGGTGCGGCAGGCCCATGCGGGCGAGATCGGCGGCGACCGCGGCGACGTCGCCGGGCGCGAGCACCAGCACGAAGCCGACGCCGCAGTTGAACGTGCGCCACATCTCCTCGTCGGGCACTGCGCCTTCGCGCTGCAGCCAGTCGAACACCGGCGGCAGCACGATGCTCGAGGCCTCGATGTCGAGGCCTAGGCCGTCGGGGATCACCCGGATGATGTTCTCGGTGAGCCCGCCGCCGGTGATGTGGGCCATCGCGTGCAGGTCGTGCGCGGCCAGCAGCTCCAGCACCGGTTTCACGTACAGCCGGGTGGGCTCCATCAGCGCGTCGATCAGCTTCACGCCGCCGAGGTCGAGCTCGGCCGGACGGCCGGCGCGATCGTAGATCTTGCGGATCAGCGAATAGCCGTTGGAATGCGGGCCGCTGGACGCGATGCCGAGCAGCACGTCGCCCTCGCGGACCTTGGAGCCGTCGACCAGCTTCGACTTCTCGACCGCGGCCACGCAGAAGCCCGCGAGGTCGTATTCGCCCGGCGGGTACATGTCGGGCATCTCGGCGGTCTCGCCGCCGATCAGCGCGCAGCCGGACAGCTCGCACCCCTTGGCGATGCCGCCGACCACCGCGACCGTGGTGTCGACGTCGAGCTTGCCGGTGGCGAAATAGTCGAGGAAGAACAGCGGCTCGGCGCCCTGCACCAGCACGTCGTTGACGCACATCGCCACCAGGTCGATGCCGATGGTGTCGTGACGGTTGAGCTGCTGCGCCAGCTTGAGCTTGGTGCCGACGCCGTCGGTGCCGGAGACCAGCACCGGCTCCTTGTACTTGCCGGACAGGTCGAACAGCGCGCCGAAGCCGCCGAGCCCGCCCATCACCTCGGGCCGGAAGCTGCGCTTCACCAGCGGCTTGATGCGTTCGACGACTTCGTTGCCCGCGTCGATGTCGACGCCGGCATCGCGGTAGGTGAGCGGAGTGGGGGTCATTGCCAGGCCCGAGCGGCGAAGACCGCGATTCTACCAAGCGCGCCCGCCGCGACCGGGCCGAATGGACGGCTCACGTCCGCTGCGGCACCATTCGGGCGATTTCCTGAATCGGGACCACGATGCTCCGGGCCTTCCGCACGACCTCGCTGTTCCTCCTCCTGGCGGCCTCGTGGCTGGTCGCGCTGCCGGCCGCCGCCCAGCGCGTGGAAGGCGAGCGCGTGCGCGCGGACGGCATGTACGCCGCCGAGATCCCGGTCCACACCCAGGGCGAAGGCGAGCGCAATGCCGGCTTCGCGCGCGGCCTGGCGCAGGTGCTGTCGAAGCTGTCCGGCGATGCCGCGGTCAGCTCGCGCCCGGGCGTGGGCCAGGAACTGCGGCGCGCGCGCGAGTACGTCGAAGGCTACGACTACCGCCAGGACGAGGCGCGCTCGCCGAGCGGGGCGCCGATCTTCCGCACCACGCTGGTGATCCGCTACGACGCCGAGAAGGTCGACGAGCTGACCGCAGTGCTCGGGCTCCCGCTGTGGCCGCAGCCGCGGCCCAAGCCGGTGCTGTGGATGGCGATCGACGACGGCCGCGGCCCGCGGCTGGTCGGGCTGGCGCAGGTCAACGCCGCACGTGCCGCGCTGGCGCGCGCCGAGGAGCGTGGCTACAAGCTCGGGCTGCCCGCCGGCAACGCCGCCGAGCAGGCGCTGGTGGGCGCGATCTGGCGCGGCGACACCGCCGCGGTCGCGCGGGTCTCCGCGCGCTACAGCCCGCCCATGCAGCTGATCGGCAAGGTCTACCGCGACAAGGCCGGCTGGATCGGCGAGTGGATTTTCGTCGACGGCGGCAAGATCCTGCACCGCTGGTCGGTCAGCAAGCCCGACGCGCGCCAGGTGATGGCCGCCGGCGCGGACGGCGCCGCCGACGCGCTCGCCAAGCGTTACGCCAAGCGTAGTCCGACCGGTACGCCCGGCACCTATCCGGTGCGCTTCGTTGGCCTGCGCTCGGCCGAGGACTACATGCGGCTGTCCGGCTTCCTGCAGAAGCTCGCGGTGGTGCGGCGTATCACCCCGGTGCGGGCGACGCCGGAGGGCGTGGAGCTGCAGCTGGAACTGGTCAGCGGCCTGGCCGGCTTCCGTCGCGCGGTCGGCGAACAGGCGCCGATCGAGCCGGTGAGCGCCGAGGGCGAAGCGCCCGTCTACCGCCTGCGCTGACACCGGAGCCGCCATGGACGCCAGCGTTTCCCTGCGCGAGATCGCGACCTTCCTGCGCCGCCTGCAGTGGGCGGCGATCGCGTTCGCGGTGCTGTGGCTGCTGTGGCTGCTGGCGCCGGTGCTGACGCCGTTCGCGTTTGCCGCGCTGCTCGGCTGGCTCGGCGATCCGATGGTCGACCGGCTGCAGGAGAAAGGCTTCTCGCGCAACGTCGCGGTGGCGCTGGTGTTCACCGTGATGGCGCTGGCGATGACGGTGGTGCTGGTGCTGCTGGTGCCGATGGTCGAGCGCCAGGTGGTGACCCTGGTCGAATCGTTGCCGCGCTATCGAGACTGGCTGCTCGACAGCGCGCTGCCGTGGCTGGAAGCGCGCACCGGGATGGAGCTCACCGTCTGGCTCGACATGAACCGGCTGATCGAGCTGATCCGGCAGCACTGGGAGCGCGCCGGCGGCGTGGCTGCCACCGTGCTGGCTTATGTCTCGCGTTCCGGATTCGCGCTGCTGGGGTGGCTCGCCAACCTGGTGCTGCTGCCGGTGCTGACGTTCTTCTTCCTGCGCGACTGGGACACGCTGGTGACGCGGGTGGCGTCGCTGATCCCGCGCGACCGCATCGATGGGGTCGCGCGGCTGGCGCGCGAGTCCAGCGACGTGCTCGGAGCGTTCCTGCGCGGGCAGTTCCTGGTGATGCTGATCCTCGGCGCGTTCTACGGCGCGGGGCTGTGGGCGGTGGGCCTCGACCTCGGCCTGCTGATAGGCATGATTGCCGGCCTGCTGACCTTCATCCCGTATGTCGGTCCCGCCAGCGGCATCGTGCTCGGTAGCATCGCCGCGCTGGTGCAGTACGGCGACTGGCAGCACCTGGCCGGGGTGGCGGCGGTGTTCGGCGTCGGCCAGGTGATCGAGAGCTACTGGCTGACCCCGAAGCTGGTCGGCGACCGCATCGGCCTGCATCCGATGGCGGTGATCTTCGCGGTGCTCGCCGGTGGCCAGCTGTTCGGCTTCCTCGGCATGCTGCTCGCGCTGCCGGTGGCGGCGGTGGCGAACGTGCTGTTGCGCCATGTCGAGCAGCGTTACACCCACAGCCGTCTGTACATCGGCAACGGGCCGCAGATCGTCACCGGTGCGTCGCGCAGCGACACGCCGGACGCATCGGAATGAGCGCCGTGCCCGAGCGCGACGATCCGGCCGCGCGCGCCTCGCCGCAGCTGCCGCTGGCGCTGCGCTATCCGCCCGACCAGCGCCTGGAAACCTGGATCGCCCCGCCCACCGGTGCCGCGGCGCTGGTGCGCGCCACCGCGCGCGGCGAGCGTGTCGAGTGGCTCTACCTGACCGGGCCGGCCGGCGTCGGCAAGACCCACGTGCTGCTGGGCGCCTGTGCCGAGGCCGAGGCCTGCGGCCGGCGCGCGGCCTACCTGCCGCTGGCGGTCGCACGCGGCCGGCTCGCGCAGGCGCTGGCCGCGCTTGAAGGCCACGACCTGATCGCACTCGACGGCGTGGAAGCGATCGCCGGCGCGCGCGAGGACGAAGTGGCGCTGTTCGACGCGCACAACCGCGCGCGTGCGGCCGGCAGCACCGTGCTGTACGCCGCACGCGACATCCCCGATGCGCTCGGCCTGACGCTGCCCGACCTGCGCTCGCGATTGGCGCAGTGCGCGCGGATCGCGCTGGCGGCGCTCGACGACGACGGCCGCCGCGAGGTGCTGCGCCAGCGCGCGCAGCGCCGCGGGCTGGTGCTGGACGACGCTGCGCTCGACTGGCTGCTGCGCCGGGCGCAGCGCGATCTCGCCAGCCTGACCGGACTGCTCGACCAGCTCGATCGGGCCTCGCTCGCCGCACAGCGGCGGATCACCGTGCCGTTCCTGCGGCAGACGCTCGGCGGCGAGCTGTAGGAGCGGCTTCAGCCGCGACGGCTTCGGGTCGCGCTATTCGAGTCGTCCCCACGGATCGCGGCTGAAGCCGCTCCTTACGGTGCCGCTGCTATGGCACAGCGGTCAGGGCGCGATCGAGCGCGCTCAGGCGGTCGGGCGTGCCGACGTCGGTCCAGCGCCCGCGGTGGTGCTCGCCGGTGACCGCATCGCGCGCCATCGCCGCGACGAGCAGCGGCGCCAGCTTGAAGCGCGGCGGCGTCGCGTCCGCGCCCGGCGCATTGCCGATCACCGTGCGCCAGTGGCGCAGCACGCTCGGCCGGTAGACGCCGATCCCCGCGAACGTCAGCCGCGTGGCGCCATCGGCGCGCACGTGGCCGGTGTCGTCGAGCGCGAAATCGCCGCGCGGGTGGTGCGCGGGATTGTCGACCAGCACCAGGTGCGCCTCGCCATGCGGTTCGGCCGGCAGGCGCGCGAAGTCGTAATCGGTCCAGATGTCGCCATTGACGGCGACGAACGGCTCATCGCCCAGCCAAGGGAGCGCGTTGTGCATGCCGCCGCCGGTTTCCAGCGGCACCGGGCCTTCGTAGACGAAGTGCAGTTTCAGGCCCCAGTCGCTGCCGTCGCCCAGCACCTGCGGGAACTGCTCGGCCAGCCACGAGGTGTTCACCACCACCTCGCGCACGCCGAGCACGGCGAGCTTCTCCAGATGCCAGGCGATCAGCGGCTTGCCGCCAGCGCGCAGCAGCGGTTTCGGCGTGTGCTCGGTGAGCGGACGCATGCGCTCGCCGAGGCCGGCGGCGAACACCAGCGCCTTCATGGGTGACGTGCCAGCGCCGGGCGCACGATGCGCTCGATGAGCGCGGCCAGCGGCGCGAGCTCCGGATAGCGCGGCAGCACTGTGTCGAGATAGCCGAAGAAGCGCGGCACGTCGGCGAGGTACTTCGGCTTGCCGTCGCGGTGGCACAGACGCGCAAAGATCCCGATCACCTTCAGGTGGCGCTGCACGCCGATCCAATCGGCGTCACGGCGGAAACGCGCGCGGTCCGGCACCGGCAGCCCGGCCTCGAGCGCTCGCGCGTGGTAGCGGTCGAGCCACGCATCGACGCGCGCCTCGGGCCAGCTCACGAACGCGTCCTTGAACAGACAGATCGGGTCGTAGGCGATCGGTCCGCACACCGCGTCCTGGAAATCGAGCACCGCCGGACCGTCGCGCGCCGGCATCAGGTTGCGCGGCATGAAGTCGCGGTGCACCAGCACGCGCGGCTGCGCCAGCGCCGCGTCGATCAGCCGGCGGTAGACAAGGTCGAGCACCTCCAGCGCCTCGCAGTCGAGCGTCAGCCCGAGGTGGCGGCCGAGGAACCACTCGTCGAACAGCCGCAGCTCGCGCGCCAGCAGCGCCTCGTCGTAGACGGGAAACCCTTCCGGACAGGCGATCGCCTGCAGCTTCAGCAGCTGGCCGACGGCGTCGTCGAACAGCGCGTCGGCGTTGCCGGCGTCGATCACCTGCAGATAGGTTTCGCTGCCGAGATCCTCGAGCAGCAGGAAGCCGGCCTCGACGTCCTGCGCCAGCACCCGCGGCACCCGCACGCCGCCGTCGACCAGCAGCTCGCGGATGCGCAGCCACGGCCGCACGTCCTCCTTGTCCGGCGGCGAGTCCATCACGATCACGCTGCCGTGGGGCCCGCGCCCGCGCCAGTAGCTGCGGAAGCCGGCGTCCGCGGAGGCACGCTCGAGCTGCAGGTCGGGTTCGCCGGCGGCGCGGCGTGCCCAGGCGAGGCGCGCGTCGGCGCGCGCGTCCAGCGGAACGGTATCGGTGGCGGTCATGCAGGGACGGGTAAGGAATGCGGCGGCAGTCGGCACAGCCTACCCAGTTCGTGACGCGCCCGTCATGCGACCGGAAGCGTTCGGCGGCATTTTGGTGCACGATTGCACCCCCGCTTAGCCGTCCGCCGTATGCAACGCACGCTTTCCCACCTAGACCGCCTGGAAGCCGAGAGCCTGCACATCCTGCGCGAGGTGGCGGCTGGGTTCCGCAACCCGGTGATGCTGTATTCGATCGGCAAGGACAGCTCGGTGCTGCTGCACCTGTTGCTGAAGGCGTTCGCGCCTGGCAGGCCGCCGATCCCGTTGCTGCACGTCGATACCGGCTGGAAGTTCCGCGAGATGATCGCGTTCCGCGACCGGCGCGCCGCCGAAACCGGGGTGACCCTGCACGTGCATACCAATCCCGAGGGGCTGGCGCGCGGCATCAATCCGATCGAGCACGGCGCCACCGTGCACACCGACGTCATGAAGACACAGGCGCTCAAGCAGGCGCTCGACAGGTTCGGCTTCGACGCCGCGATCGGCGGTGCGCGTCGCGACGAGGAGAAGTCGCGCGCGAAGGAACGGGTGTTTTCGTTCCGCAACGCGCAGCACCGCTGGGACCCGAAGAACCAGCGTCCCGAGCTGTGGAACCTGTACAACACGCGCATCCATCGCGGCGAAAGCGTGCGCGTGTTCCCCCTGTCGAACTGGACCGAGCTGGACGTCTGGCTCTACATCTACCGCGAGCGCATCCCGGTGCCGTCGCTGTACCTCGCCGCCGAACGCCCGGTGGTGGAGCGCGACGGCGCGCTGATCATGGTCGACGACGAGCGCTTCCCGCTGCGCGACGGCGAGACGCCGCAGCGCCGCAAGGTGCGCTTCCGCACGCTCGGCTGCTATCCGCTGACCGGCGCGATCGAGTCCGACGCCGACACGCTGGAAAAGGTGATCGCCGAGACGCTTGCGGCCACCAGCTCCGAGCGGCAGGGCCGGGTGATCGACCACGATCCGGCCGCGTCGATGGAGAAGAAGAAGCAGGAGGGCTACTTCTGATGAGCGGGCTGTCCTCCGTACCGGCGGCCGTCGCCGCTTCGCTTGCCGAGCACGAGCGCCGCGAGCGCCTGCGCTTCATCACCTGCGGCAGCGTCGACGACGGCAAGAGCACGCTGATCGGCCGCCTGCTGCACGACAGCCGCCGCCTGTTCGACGACCAGCTGGCCGCGCTCGAACGCGACAGCCGCCGTCACGGCACCCAGGGCGACAACATCGACTACGCGTTGCTGGTCGACGGGCTGGAAGCCGAGCGCGAGCAGGGCATCACCATCGACGTCGCCTACCGTTTCTTCCACACCGACCGGCGCGCGTTCATCGTCGCCGACTGCCCGGGCCACGAGCAGTACACCCGCAACATGGCGACTGGCGCCTCGACCGCGGATCTCGCCGTGGTGCTGGTCGACGCGCGCAAGGGCGTGCTGCCGCAGACCCGCCGGCACAGCTACATCTGCGCGCTGTTCGGCATCCGCCACGTGGTGCTCGCGGTCAACAAGATGGACTGCGTGGGCTACGACCGCGCGGTGTTCGATGCCATCGTCGGCGACTACCGCCAACTCGCTGCGCAGCTCGGCATTCCGCACGTGCAGGCGATCCCGATCTCGGCGCTGCACGGGGACAACCTGCTGCGTCGCTCGGAGGCAACGCCGTGGTACACCGGGCCGGCGCTGCTGGAGCACCTGGAAACGGTGCGGATCGAGCGCGACGGCGATGCGCGTGGCTTCCGCCTGCCGGTCCAATGGGTCAATCGGCCGAACCAGGATTTCCGCGGCTTCGCCGGCACGCTGGTGGCAGGGGCGGCGCGGGTCGGCCAGCCGGTGGCGGTGCTGCCGTCGGGGCGTCGCACCGCGATCGCGCGCATCCTCGGCGCCGACGGCGAGCGTACGGACGCCGCACCGGGCGAGGCGGTCACGCTGGTGCTGGCCGACGAGACCGACGCCAGCCGCGGCGACGTCATCGCCGCCGCCGATGATGCGCCCGAAGTCGCCGACCAGTTCGCCGCGCACCTGCTCTGGCTCGATGCGCACGCACTGATGCCGGGGCGTTCGTACTGGCTGCGCCAGGGCACGCTGACCGCGTCGGCCACGGTCACCGAGATCCGCCACAAGGTCGACGTCAATACGCAGGCCGAGCTCGCCGCCGACGTGCTTGCGCTGAACGAGATCGGTGCGGTGCACCTGGCGCTCGACCGTGCGGTCGCGTTCGAGCCGTACGCGGTCTCGCGCGAACTCGGCGGCTTCATCCTGATCGACCGCCAGAGCAACGCCACGGTCGGCGCCGGCACGCTGGACTTCGCGCTGCGGCGCGCGCACAACCTGCACTGGCAGCACATCGACATCGACAAGGCGGCGCGCGCGCGGATCAAGGGCCAGAGCCCGCGCTGCGTGTGGTTCACCGGTCTGTCCGGTGCGGGCAAGTCGACCATCGCCAATGCGGTCGACCGTCGCCTGCACGCGATGGGCTTCCATACGTTCGTGCTGGACGGCGACAACGTGCGCCACGGACTCAACCGCGACCTCGGCTTCACCGAGGCCGACCGCGTCGAGAACATCCGCCGCGTCGCCGAGGTTGCCAAGCTGATGACCGACGCCGGGTTGATCGTGCTGGTCAGCTTCATCTCGCCGTTCCGCGCCGAGCGGCGCATGGCGCGTGAGCTGTTCGCGCCCGGCGAGTTCGTCGAGGTGTTCGTCGACACGCCGCTGCAGGTGGCCGAGCGGCGCGACGTCAAGGGCCTTTACGCGAAGGCGCGCGCCGGCCTGATCCCCAACTTCACCGGCATCAACTCGCCCTACGAGCCGCCGCAGGCCGCCGAGCTGGTGCTGGACACCACCGCGACCGATGTCGAGGCGTTGGCGCAGCGGGTGATCGACTACCTGACCCGCTGAGCACGTTTCGGTGTCGCGGAGCAGCCGCGCCCGCTTTTCGACGGATGCTAGGGCGACGCGCCCGTCCGCGGCTGGGTGCTGGTCGCCAGAAGGGCGGACAGCGCGCCCGCGTCGACCGGCTTGACGAGGTGATGGTCGAAGCCGGCTTCCGCGGTGCGTTGGCGATCGCCGTCCTGACCGTAGCCGGACACCGCGATGAGCGTGGGGTCGGCTGCCTTCAGGTTCCGGCGCAGCTCACACGCCAGTTCGTTGCCGTCCATGCCTGGCAGGCCGATATCGAGCAGGCAGGCGTCCGGTTTTTCGGCGATGGCACGCTCGAGCCCCTGATGCGCGCTGTGCTCGACCAGGGCCGTGTGGCCTAGCGCTTCGACCAGCATTCCGAGCGTGGCCGCTGCGTCCTCGTTGTCGTCGACGATCAGCACGCGCAGCGGCTTCGTGGCGGGTTGCACGCCGTCTGTTTTCCGCGGCGGGGGGAGCCGGTCGGTCCGCAGCCGCGGCAGGCGGACCACGAACTCGCTGCCGGCGTTGGCGCCGCGGCTGCTGGCCCGCACCGAGCCTTCGTGGAGTTCGACCAGGCGCTTCACCAACGCCAGCCCGATTCCCAGGCCGCCCTGCGTACGGTCCGACGTCCGGTCGGCCTGCGCGAACAGCTCGAACGCCCGCTCGGCGACATCGGCCGACATCCCGATGCCGTCGTCGGCGACAGTGACGAGGACGCACTCCTCGTCGACTTCGACCGCGACGTCGATCAGGCCGCCGTCCGGGGTGTATTTGGCGGCGTTGTTCAGAAGGTTCGCCAGCACCTGGACAAGCCGCTTCTGGTCACCCGATACATGGGCATCGCTCGGTGTGAGCTGGACCGTCAGGCGATGACGGCGCGCTTCCAGCATCGGGCGCACCTGCTCCAGCGCGTCCACGAGCACGTTCTTGAGGTCGAGATTGCGCTTCTCGAGGCTGACGAGCCCTCGGGTTACGCGCGACACGTCGAGGAGATCGTCCACGAGGCTGGTCATGTGCTTGACCTGCCGCGCGATGATGGCGCTGGCCGTCTTCACGCGCTCGACGTCGGCGGGGGCCATCGAGAGGATGTCCGCCGCCGCGCGGATCGGCGCCAGCGGGTTGCGTAGCTCGTGCGCCAGCATCGCCAGGAACTGGTCTTTCCGCTCATCGGCCGCTTTGAGGGCGATTTCCGCCCGCACGCGTTCCACCGCCGTCCAGACCCGGTCGGCCGCATCCTTTAGCAGGTCAAGCTCGGTCGCCGACCACGCCCTCGGGGTGGAGGTGTTGACGAACAGGCATGCGATGGTCGCGCCGTCGCGCGTCAGCGGCACCGCCACGGCCGCGCGTATCTGCAGCGACTCAAAGGTGGGCCAGGTTTCCGGGCCGGCCGTGCGCGGGTCGCGCGACAGGTCGTTGGACACCCATAGCGCACCGCTTGCGATCGAATCGAAATTCGCCGCTCCGAAGCGGGCGGACGGATACGTGCCGGTCAGCTCGGCCACGGTGCCGTCGACGTAATTCGAGTGATAGGTGACCTTCTTCTGCTCGCGGTCGTAATCGCCGTACACCACGCGGTTGGCATTGAAGTGCCGGCCGATCAGTTCGGCCGATTGCCGGAAGATCTCGCCGGGCTCGCGCAGCGCGCGCAGGCGATCGGCCAACTGCAGCTGGAACGCGTTGGTCTGCCGGGCCTGCGCGAGTTCCTCGACCTTCTCCGCGAGCGCGCGCCGCGCCATGTAGCCTTCGGTGACGTCGTTGCCCTGGTTGAAGATCCCGATGACGCGCCCATCGTCGCCGAAGATCGGCTGGTAGAGGAGATCGACGTAACGCTCGGTCAGCGGCCCCGTCGGGTCGCGCTGGATCCGCACCTGACGCTCGGTGAAAACGAGCGGCTTTCCGGTCTCGAACACCTGGTCGAGGATCTCCTCGAACCCCTGTCCGGCGACCTCGGGCAGGGCCTCCATCACCGGCCGGCCGATGATGTCGCGGTGGCCCACCAGCTGGTAGTAGGCCCGGTTGACCATCTCGAACACGTGGTCCTTGCCCATGAGGACGGCGATGAAACCGGGCGCCTGGTCGAACAGAGTCTGCAGCTGGTTGCGCTCGACGTTGAGGATCCGGGTAATCGCTTCGTGCAACTGCGGCCGGTCCAGTTCGGTCACATCCGGGACCGCGTTGGCGGCATCCTTGAGGAAATAGCGCTTCGTCACCGGATCGAACCGGTACAGATCGGTCACGTCGATCGCGTTCTGGCAGACGAACAGCACGTTGCCGTGTTCGTCGAGCACCGGCGTATGCACCGCACTCCAGTAGCGCTCGTCGAACACCCGGCCCTCGGGCGTGTCGCGCGGCACGGCGTACCGCAGCAGGGGACTGGTGTGCGGCTTCCCGGTCGAGATCGCGAGGTCGATCGACAGGCGGACTTCGCCGAGATTGGTGGACTCAGGATTGTCGGGATCGAGTGGGAACGCCTCGAAGATGTGCTTGCCGACGATGTCCTCCGCGGTGCGCCCGGTCGCGGCGAGATACGCGCGGTTGGCGGCGATCAGCGTGTAGTCCGTCCCGATCAGCAGAAAGGGGTACGGCGCGACTTCGAACAGTGCGGCAAAGTCGGGACTCTCGGGCATGCCTGGCTTTCGGTCTGCTGGGCACTCCCGTTGGATTCATGCGTTTCGCATGTGCCGCCGGGAGCTCGCCGGACCAGCTTGAGCGGCGCCGGAAGACCCGCGCGTGAAAATGGCATCGCCATGTGCCGCCAATGTGCCGGCGGTCACCGTCTTTCACGCCCGCCCGGGTGGCGGACTCCCGGTGAGTCGGGAGTCGCCGCCGGGCGAGCGTGCCGTCGCCCCTGCGTCGCAGGGCGCCGTTCAACAGCAGCCGTGCGTGCCGTGCTGTTCGCCGCCGGCGACCGCGGCCACGCCGGTGGTCTCGCCACGCTGGCTGGCGTGATGGTGCTCGGCGATCACACGCGCCACGCACGCGGTAACGCGCTTGCCCATCGGGATGTGCAGGAACTCGTTCGGGCCGTGCGCGTTGCTGTGCGGGCCGAGCACGCCGGTGATCATGAACTGCGCACCGGGGAACTTCTCGCCGAGCATGCCCATGAACGGGATCGTGCCGCCTTCGCCCATGTACACCGCGGGCTTGCCGTAGAACTCGCGGCTGGCTTGGTCGATCGCGTTGGACAGCCACGGCGACAGCGCCGGCGCGTTCCAGCCGGTCGAGGCCTTCTCAAGGTCCAAGGTGACCTGCGCCCCGTTTGGCGGGTCGCGCAGCAGCACCTCGCGCAAGATCTCGCCGGCGCGCTTGCCGTCCAGCGTCGGCGGCAGGCGCAGGCTCAGTTTCACCGACGTGTACGGTCGCAGCACGTTGCCGGCCGAGGACAGCGGCGGGATGCCGTCGGCGCCGGTGATCGACAGCGCCGGGCGCCATGTGCGGTTGAGCACCAGCTCGGCGAGGTCGTCGTGCATCGGCGTCATGCCCGGCAGGAACGGGAACTTGTCGTAGATCGCGCTGCCCAGCACCTTCGCCGCCTCGCGGGCCTGCTCCACGCGCTCGGCCGGCACTTCGACGTGCAGGCCGTCGACGAGGATGCGGCCGGTGGCCTCGTCCTCCAGCCGCGACAGCAGCTGCCGCAGCAGGCGGAAGCTCGACGGCACGATGCCGGACGCATCACCCGAGTGCACGCCCTCGGACAGCACCTTCACCGTCAGGTTGCCGCCGGCCAGGCCGCGCAGCGAGGTGGTGCACCACAGCTGCTCGTAGTTGCCGCAGCCGGAATCCAGGCATACCACCAGCGACGGCTTGCCGATCCGCGGCGCGAGGTGGTCCACGTAGGCGGGCAGGTCGTAGCTTCCGGATTCCTCGCAGGCCTCGATCAACACCACGCAGCGCGCGTGCGGCAGCTTCTGCTGCTGCAGCGCCATGATCGCCGCCAGGGAACCGAAGATCGCATAGCCGTCGTCGGCGCCGCCGCGGCCGAACAGCTTGTCGCCCTTCAGCACCGGGGTCCACGGGCCCAGGCCGTCATCCCAGCCGGTCATCTCCGGCTGCTTGTCGAGATGGCCGTAGAGCAGCACGCAGTCGTCGTCGCGGCCGCCGTTCGCGGCGGGAATCTCGATGTAGATCAGCGGCGTGCGGCCTTCCAGGCGCACTACCTCGACCTGCATGCCGGCGATCGGCTGAGCGCGCGCCCAGCGCTCCATCAGCGCCACCGCGTCGTCCATGTAGCCGTGCGCCGCCCAGTCGGCGTCGAACATCGGCGACTTGTTGGGAATGCGGATGTACTCGACGAGCTGGGGAACGATCTCGTCGTCCCACTTCTCGCCGACGAAGCGGTCGATCTGCGTGGTGTCCATGCGGCGAAGCCTCGGCGGTCGGGCGTTCCAGTCTACCCGGTCGGACTTTTCCCAAGCTGCGCCGTGGCTCGTTCCGGCCGAAAAACAGCGTTGCTGCGCTGGGCCGCGGCGACGCCGCTACGCACACTGTGCCTGCCGGCCGCACCCGCCGGGAAGGGAAGCCAACACCGACCAAGGAGAACCCGCATGAACACGATCAAGTCGCTGCTGCTGTCCATCGCGCTCGCTTCGCTGTCGTTCGCCGCGCTGGCGGCCGAGAAGGTCAACATCAATACCGCCGATGCCGCCACTATCGACCGCGTGCTGCTCAACATCGGCCCCGCCAAGGCGCAGGCGATCGTCGCCCACCGCAAGGCCCACGGTCCGTTCCGCAGCCTGGAGCAGCTGGCGATGGTGAAGGGTGTCGGCCTGAAGACGGTCGAGAAGAACCGCGACCGCATCGTGCTCGGCGCGGCGCCGGCCGCGCGCAGGCCGGCCACCGCCGCCGCTCCGGCGCGTCCGGCCCGGCGCTGAGCGATCACGGCATCGCGCACGGACGCGCGGCCGGAGCACGGGGCGACCCGGACAAGGACGTGGCCGCCCGGCTGCAGGGATGCGGCCGGGCGGCAGTGCCCTCGGCGTGCGGCGTAGACTGACGGCAGATCGCACATCCGGTGTCCGCGTGCCGTCCGAGCTTCGATCCAGCGTCATTCCCGCCCACGAATACCGCCGCGAGCGCTGGCGCAACCAGCGTGGCTGGACGCGCGAGATCGCGCGCTGGCCGGAGCAGGGCGACTGGGACTGGCGGCTGTCCATCGCCGAGGTCGAAGCGCCGGCGCCGTTCTCGCGATTCGACGGCGTCGAACGCGAACTCGTGCTGCTGGCCGGCAACGGCCTGCGCCTGCGCTTCGACGACGGCGAGACGCACGAGCTGCTGCCGCCGCACGGCCGGCTGCGCTTCGCCGGCGAACGCGCACTCGAGGGCGAGCCGCTCGACGGGCTCACCCACGATTTCAACCTGATGTGGCGGCGCGAACGCATCGACGCGCGCCTGTGGCACCGCCCGCTGGTCGGGCCGATGGTGATCTTCGTCGAGCCCGGCAGCTGCTGGACAGTGCACCTGATCGCGGGCCACGCCGCGTTCGCCGACGGCACGCCTCTGCCTGCGCTCGGCATTGGCGACACCGCGCTGCTCGCCGCGGGTGCGGAGCGCGCGCGCTTCGTGCTCGACGGCGGCGGCGAGGCGCTGCTGATCGAATTGGCGCCGCGCGCGTAGCCCGCCCGCGATCGGTGCTAGGCCAGCGCCGGTCCGAGCACCGCTGCCAGCACCAGCACCGACAGCGCGAGCACACTGAGCGCCATCTGCAGTGGCGTGCGGCCGCGCGCCCACATCCAGATGCCGGACAGGCCGAGCAGCAGCATGCCGAGCGCGAAACTGTCGGCGAGCAGCAGCCACGCGGCGCCTCCGCCGACGCCCTTGTGCAGGCGATTCAGCGCGGCCAGCAGCGTGTGCCCGGTCCGCTTGAGATCGGCGGTGGCGTTGCCGGGCACGTACTCCACCGACCATGCGTCCGCGGCGGTGCCGCCGCTCAGCGTCCAGCGCGGCGGCTGGTCCACCGCCTTGTCGCCCACGAGCCCGCGCTCCGGCTTGGACGTGCGCAGCACCTGCGGGGCGAGCCCATGCGCGGTCCGAAGCCATGCCGACAACGCTTCGGGAGTCGCGCGCGCCTCGTGCGGGATCCGCAGCGTCACCCGGCCGCGCTCGGCGCTGTCGCCCTGCGGCCAGGCGTCGTCGCCGAAGCGGTGGTTCATCACCAGTCCGGTGAAGCCGTACAGGATCGCGGCGAGCGCGCCCCAGGCGCCGATCCACAGGTGCAACTGGCGGACCCAGCGGTAGGCGAGCGCCGAGGTGCGGCTGCGCGCGGCCGGTGCGGAAGCGGAGATGGCGGAATTCACGGCGGATCCCTCGTGCGCCGGGCGCGGACCGCAGTCCGCACCCGGCGGCTCAGAACGACAGCGTCACGCTTAGGTAGGCCGCGCGCGGCGAGCCCGGCGAGAGGTTGTTGTCGTTGTGCGCGGAGACGAAGTAGCGCTTGTCGAACAGGTTCTCGACGTTGAGTTGCAGTTGCACGTGCTGGCTCGGCGTGTAGTAGAGCGCCGCGTCGTAGCGGGTGAAGCTGCGCAGCGTGACCGCGTTGGAGGCCTGCGGGTGGATCGCGCTGCGGTAGATCGCGCCCAGGCCCACGCCCCATTGCGCGTTGAAGTCGTAGCGGTTCCACAGCGACGCGGTCTGCCCGGCCAGGTTCGCCGGCGTGCGGCCGCGGTCGGCGCCGAACAGGATCTCGCCGTCCTGCCAGGCGTAGCCGCCCATCACACGCCAGGCGTCGGTGATCTGCCCGGAGATGCCGAGCTCCACGCCTTCGATGCGTTCGCCCTCGCCGAGGATCGAGCGGGTTGGGTTGGCCGGATCCGGCTGGATCACGTTGTCGCGATGGAGCCGGAACACCGCCGCCGTCAGCACCAGGTCGCGCCTGACGTCCCACTTCGCGCCGATCTCGTAGTTCTCGTATTCCTCCGGATCGAACGCGCGGTTGCTGGCCGACAGCGAACCCATCTGCTCGCCGGCGCGCGGCAGGTAGGTGATGCCGTAGCTCGCGTACAGCGCCAGGTTCTCCAGCGGCTTGAAGATCAGCCCCGCGCGCGGCGACCACAGGTCGTCCTCGGTGGTGATCCGCTGGCCGCCGCCCTGGCGGTTGCGGAAGTCGATCTCGAAGCGGTCGAAGCGCACGCCCAGCACCGCCTGCCACTGCGGCGAGAATTCGATCTGGTCCTGCACGTACGCCGCGGCGATGCGCGCTTCGACGGTGTTGTTGGCGTCGGAGCTGCCGTTGTTGGCGAACGTCACCGCGCCCGTGTAGCGCGGATTCGCCACAGGCACGCAGAACGCGGCCGTGGTGGCAGAAAACGCGCCGTTGCCGTTGTAGCAGAGGTTGGACGGGAACGCGCCGGTCTGGCGGAAGTTCTCGCTGTCCTGGCGTCCGAACTCGAGGCCGGCGAGCACGGTGTGCTTCACCGCGCCGGTCTGCGCGGAGAAGATCAGGTCCGTCTGGTTGAACAGGTTCTCGCGTTCGGTCGCGCTGCTGTACGCGCTGAGCGCGACTACCGGCGTACCGGCCGGGCCGGTGCGCAGCGGACCGCCGGCGAACACGTTCTGGTAGAACTTGTCGTAGCGCGCGTAACGGGTGCGGTTGCGCAACAGCGCGCCGTTGCCGAACTCGTGTTCGAACAGCACGTTCACCGCGTCCATCTCGAATTCGGACGGGCTGAGGCCGGGCGCGCCGAAGTAAGTGGAGCGGTCGGTGGCGACCGGATAGCGCCGGCCCTCGAATGCGACCGCGTACGACGGCACGCCGCGGTCGGTGACGCGCCGGTCCTCGAAGTGCTCCGCGTCGACGTGCAGGTGGGTGTTCTCGCCGAGGCGGAACGCGAAGCTCGGGTTGATGCCCCAGCGCTCCAGCTCGAACGCATCACGGAAGTTCTCGCTGTCCTCGTACAGCCCGGTCACGCGGAACGCGAACGCGTCGCTCACCGCCTTGCCGACATCCACCGTCGCGCGGCGGCGGTCCCACGAACCTACCTGCAGCTTGAGCTCGCGCGTCGTGTTCCAGTCGGCCTGCTTGGTCACGCGGTTGATCACGCCGCCGGTACCGCCGCGGCCGAACGTCATCGCGTTCGGGCCCTTGAGCACCTCGACGCGCTCGACGTTGTAGAGGTCGCGGAAGTACTGCATGTCATCGCGCATGCCGTCGACGAACATGTCGGCGGTTGAGGTGTTGCCGCGTAGCACCGGCGCGTCGCGATGGCCCTCGCCCTGCGCGATGCCGGTGCCGGGCACGTACTGCACCACGTCGGCGAGGCCGCGCATGGCGGTGTCGTCGATCATCTCCTCGGTCACCACGCTGATCGACTGCGGCACGTCGATCAGCGGCGTGTCGGTGCGCGTTGCGGTACGGCTGGCGTCGGCACGGTAGCTGTCGCGCTGGCCGTGCACTTCCACGCGGTCGAGCTCGGTCGGACCCGGCGCGGGCTCGGCGAGGGCGGGGAGCGCAAGGGCGAGCGAGAGGGCGCCGGCGAGCGGCGAGACGGTCGGTCGACGGGACATGGGTTCCATTCCGGGGAGCGGCAGCGGCCGCGTTCGGAAGGAAATGCTAATGAGATCGATTCCTATTTACAAGCGGGCCGGGCGCTTGGCCGGCGACGCAGAGTGCGCCGCATCGCTCAGTCAGTAGAGATCCACACCGCGCCGTCCTCGACCTTGGTCGGGAACCCGCGCACCGGTGCGTACGCCGGCGCGCACAGAGGCCGGCCGTCGCGGACGTCGAACTTCGCACCGTGCAACACGCAGACGATGGTGCCCTCGTCGCCGTCGTAGTCGCCGGCCGACAGCTCGAAGTCCTCGTGCGAGCAGCGGTCCTCGAGCGCGTAGAAGTCGCCGTCGTGATTGAACACCAGCACCGGGACGTCGCCGATCCAGGCGACCTTCATCTCGCCGGGCAGCAGCTCGCCGGTCGCGCACACGCGGGTCCAGTCGCTCATCGCCGCCTCTGCCCTAGAACAGTTTTTCGAGGACCTCGAAGCGCAGATCGCCGCGCTTGGGAAGGCCGAAACGCGCGTCGCCGTAGGGGAACGGTTTGAACACGCCGGTGCGCCGGTAGCCGCGGCGCTCGTAGAACGCGATCAGCTCGCTGCGCGAATCGATCACGGTCATTCGCATGGCCGGAAGCCGCCACTCGTCTCGCACCACGCGTTCGGCCTCGGCGAGCAGCCGCTTGCCGATGCCGTCGCCCTGCAGCGTCGGCCGGACCGAGAACATGCCGAAGTAACCGGCGTCGCCCTCGCGGGCGATGTGCGCACAGCCGACCAGCTCGCGCCGGCCGTCGAGCGTGCGCTCGGCGAGCAGGATCAGGCTCTGCGGGCCGCGCAGGCAAGCCTGCACCTCATCCGGCCCCGTACGGCGGCCGTCGAGCAGGTCGGCCTCGGTGGTCCAGCCGGCGCGGCTCGCATCGCCGCGGTAGGCGGATTCCACCAGCGCGACGATCGCATCGACGTCGGATTCGCCAGCGGCGCGGAACGCCAACGGGGCAGCGAGCGATACCGGCGCGTTCATGACAACGTGTAGGCGAGGTAGCGCAGGTACGGCCACAGCAGGAACGCGAGCAACAGCAACACGACCGGCAGCGCGATCCAGCCGATCACGCGCAGGTTGCGGCTGGCGCGGTTCTGCAGCGCCTCGGCACGGTCGTTGATTCGTTCGACCCGGTCCAGCTGCGAGCGGGTCAGTTCGAACTGCTGGCGCTGCAGCGCCAGCGCCTCGTTCGCCAGCGCCAGCTGCTGCCGCTGCTGGTCACGGATCTCGCGCAACAGGGCGGTCGCGTCGGCGTCGTTCATGGCCACTCCCCGGGATATGCCGTTCAGGCTAGCAGGCGCCGCACCTTGTGCAAGGCGGCCACGAACGCGTCGACCTCCTCGTGGGTGTTGTAGAACGCGAGCGAGGCCCGGCATGTGGCCGGCACGCCGTAGAACTGCATCAGCGGGTGCGCGCAGTGATGGCCGGAGCGCACCGCGACACCTTCGAGGTCGAGCAGGGTGGCCAGGTCGTGCGCGTGCGCGCCCTCGACCAGGAAGCTGATCACCGCCGCCTTCTCGCGCGCGCGGCCGAGGATGCGCACGCCGTCGATCGCAGACAGCGCTTCGGTCGCATGCGCCAGCAGCTCCTTCTCGCGCGCCTCGATCCGCGCCATGCCGATGCCGGTGAGGTAATCGACCGCCGCGCCCAGCCCGGCGAAGCCGGCGATGTTCGGCGTGCCGGCCTCGAACTTGTGCGGGCCCTGGTTGAACACGGTGCCCTCGAAGCGCACTTCCTTGATCATCTCGCCGCCGCCGAGGAACGGCGGCATCGTATCCAGCAGCTCGCGCCGCGCCCATAGCGCGCCGGTACCGGTCGGGCCGCACATCTTGTGGCCGGTGAACGCATAGAAGTCGCAGCCGATCGCGGCGATGTCGAGCGCGCGGTGCGGTGCGGCCTGCGAGCCGTCGAGCACGGTGACGATGCCGCGCCGGCGCGCCTCGCGGCAGATCTCGCGGACCGGGTTGACCGTGCCGAGCACGTTTGACACGTGGGTCAGCGCGAGCAGCTTCACCTCGGGGGTCAGCTGCGCGTACAGGTGCTCGAGATCGAGCTCGCCGTCAGGGGTGATCTCGGCGACCTTGATGGTCGCGCCGGTGCGTTGCGCGGCCAACTGCCACGGCACGATGTTGGCGTGGTGCTCCATGCGGGTGAGCACGATCGCATCGCCCGGCTTGAGGGTGGGCAGCGCCCACGAGTATGCGACCAGGTTTAGCGCCAGGGTGGTGCCGCTGCACAGCACCAGCTCGTCCGGTCGCACGTTGACGAAGCCGGCGAGCTTGCGCCGCGCGCCCTCGTAGGCCTCGGTGGCCTCGGTGCCGAGCGTATGCACGGCGCGGCTGACGTTGGCGTTGTGGCGGCGGTAGAAATCGTCCACCGCCTCGATCACCGCCGCTGGCTTCTGTCCGGTGTTGGCCGAATCGAGGTAGACCAGCGGTTTGCCGTGGACCTCGCGGGTCAGCAGCGGGAAATCGGCGCGCACGCGCGACCAGTCGATGGCGGTGGCGTCGTTCATGCCGTTCCCAGCCGCGCGAGCGCGGCATCCAGCACGGGCGCGATGGCGTCGCGCAGGTCGTTGTCGAGCACCGCAAGCGTCTCGCGGCAGAACGCGGCGGTCAGCAGCGCGCGCGCCGCCTCCGCAGGCACGCCGCGCGAGCGCAGATAGAACAGCGAGGTCGGGTCGAGCTGGCCCACGGTCGCGCCGTGCGCCGCCTGGACCTCGTCGGCGTGGATCTCCAGCACCGGCTGGCTGTCGATCTCGGCATCGGCCGAAAGCAGCAGGTTCTTGTTCGACAGGTCGGCCGCGGTGCCGTCGGCGCCGGCGCGGATCACGATGCCGCCGTGGAAGACGGTGCGCGAGCGGCCGGCGCCGAGGCCGCGCCAGGTCAGGTTGCAGGCGGTGTTCGGCGCGACGTGGTCGAACCCGAGCCGCGTATCGAGATGGCGACGGCCGGCACCGAGCAGCACGCCGTTCGCATCCACCTGCGCGCCTTCGCCCTGCAACGCGACGTTGAGCTCGTGGCGGGAGAACGCCGCGCCGAGTTCGAGGTCGAGCCTTCGGTAGTGCGCTTCGCGGGCCAGCACGGCATCGGTGCGCAGCAACAGGGTCGCGCCGGGCGCGTCGTCCTGGACGCGGGCGTGCTGCAGGTGCGCGCCGCGGCCGAGGTGGACGTGCATGACCTCGTTGGCGAGATGCGCATGCGCGCCGCCGGCGATGCGGTGCTCCACTACCCGCAGGGTCGCGCCCGCACGCAGCTCGATCAGGTGGCGCAGGTGCCAGGCGCGGTCCGCGTCGGACGCGCCGACCAGCACTACGTGCACGGTGCCGGCGTCCACGCCTTCGTCCACGCGCAGCGTCAGCCCCTCGTCGGCCAGCGCGGTGTTGAGCCGCGCGAACGGCTCGTCCGGGCGTGCAAACTCGCGGGCGAGGAAGTTCACTGCGCGGGGATCGCCGGCCTGCAGTGCCTGCGATAGCGGCTGCACGGCCATGCCGGGCGGAAGACCGGTCAAGTCGCTCAGTCCGGCTACGAAACGGCCGTTGACCAGCACGATCCGCGGCGCCGGGATGCCCGCGAGCGACTGCGGGTCGAGCGCCGGCACGTCCTCGACCGGCGCGAACGCGCGCCGCTCCAGCGCCCGCAGTGGGGTGTACTTCCAGGCTTCGACGCGCGCGTGCGGCAGGCCGTCGCGCAGCAGCGCCTCGAGCGCGCCGCGGCGCGCCGGCCCGAGGCCGGCGGCCTCGCGTACCGGCAGCGCCTCGAACGCGGCCGCAAAGGAATCGAGCAACGGGCTCATGTCAGCGCACCGCCTCCGGCGCGATGCGGTCGCGGATCCACGCGTAGCCGTGCTGTTCCAGCTGGTGGGCCAGTTCCGGCCCGCCGCTCTCGACGATGCGGCCGTCGGCCATCACATGCACCACGTCCGGACGGATGTAGTCGAGCAGGCGCTGGTAGTGGGTGATCACCAGGAACGCACGCTCCGGCGAGCGCTGCGCATTCACCCCGTCGGCCACCGCCTTGAGCGCGTCGATGTCCAGGCCGGAATCGGTCTCGTCGAGGATGGCGAGCTTCGGTTCCAGCAGCGCAAGCTGGAAGATCTCGTTGCGCTTCTTCTCGCCGCCCGAGAAGCCTTCGTTGACCGCGCGGTGCAGCAGCTCGTCCTTCAGGTGCAGCACGGCGAGCTTCTCGCGCACGCGCTTGAGGAACTGCATCGAGTCGAGCTCGGCTTCGCCGCGCGCCTTGCGCTGCGCATTGAGCGCCGCGCGCAGGAAGTAGGTGTTGTTCACGCCCGGGATCTCCACCGGGTACTGGAATGCGAGGAACACGCCGGCCGCGGCACGTTCCTCCGGCTCCAGCGCCAGCAGGTCGTGGCCTTCGAACTCGACGCGGCCTTCGACGACTTCGTAGCCCTCGCGGCCTGCGAGCACGTTGCCGAGCGTGGACTTGCCGGCGCCGTTCGGGCCCATGATGGCGTGCACCTGGCCGGGCGCCACTTCGAGCGAGAGGCCGCGCAGGATGTCCTTGCCTGCGACGCGGACGTGGAGGTTGTCGATCTTCAGCATGATGCGCTCTCGGAAACGGTGGTGACGCCGGCCGACGGGTTCGGCAGGCGATAGCGGACCTCGCCCTTGGCGTCGATCTCGCCGCGCTGCCAACCGGCATCGCGGTAGAAGCGGTCGGCGCGGGTGTCCGGCGTGGTGCCCAGCGTGACCATCGGCACCTCGTGTGCGAACAGCCAGCGTGTGGCGGTGGCGAGCAGCGCGCGGCCGATGCCGCGCCCCTCGTGGGCGGGGTTGACGAACAGCGCCCAGATGTCCTGTTCGGGCACGCGGGCGACGCAGAACCCGAGCACGCCGTCGGCGCTCTCCGCAACCCAGGTGTTGGCGACGCCGGTGTCGCCGAGGCAGGCGCGGTACACCGCCGGTGTCAGCCATGTCGGGTCGGACAGCCGGTTCTCGCGCACGTCGAGCCGGATGCGGTGCATGGCGTCGATGTCGGCGGCCGTGGCCTCGCGGATGTGCAGCTCCATCAGCCCACCGAACCTTCCAGCGACACTTCCAGCAGCTTCTTGGCTTCCACCGCGAACTCCATCGGAAGTTCCTTGAACACCGACTTGCAGAAGCCGTCGACGATCATCGACACCGCGTCCTCCTCGCCGATGCCGCGGCTGCGGCAGTAGAACAGCTGGTCCTCGCTGATCTTCGAGGTGGTGGCCTCGTGCTCGACGGTGGCGGTCGGGTGCTTGACCTCGATGTACGGGAACGTGTGCGCGCCGCATTTCTTGCCGATCAGCAGGCTGTCGCACTGGGTGTGGTTGCGCGCGCCCTCGGCGCTGCGCTCCACCTTCACCAGGCCGCGGTAGGTGTTCTGGCCGTGGCCGGCGCTGATGCCCTTGCTGACGATCTTGCTCTTGGTGCGCTTGCCGACGTGGATCATCTTGGTGCCGGTGTCGGCCTGCTGGCGATGGTGGGTGAGTGCCACCGAGTAGAACTCGCCGACCGAATCGTCGCCGAGCAGCACGCACGACGGGTACTTCCAGGTGATCGCCGAGCCGGTCTCGACCTGGGTCCAGCTGATCTTGCTGCGCGCGCCGCGGCATTCGCCGCGCTTGGTGACGAAGTTGTAGATGCCGCCGCGGCCTTCCTCGTCGCCCGGATACCAGTTCTGCACGGTCGAGTACTTGATCTCGGCGTCGTCGAGCGCGACCAGCTCGACCACCGCGGCGTGCAGCTGGTTCTCGTCGCGCATCGGCGCGGTGCAGCCCTCGAGGTAGGACACGTAGCTGCCTTCCTCGGCGATGATCAGCGTGCGCTCGAACTGGCCAGTGTGGCCGGCGTTGATGCGGAAGTAGGTCGACAGCTCCATCGGGCAGCGCACGCCCTTCGGGATGAACACGAAGCTGCCGTCGGAGAACACCGCGGAGTTGAGCGCGGCGAAGTAGTTGTCGCCGACCGGCACCACGCTGCCGAGGTACTGGCGCACCAGCTCGGGATGCTCGCGGATCGCCTCCGACATCGAGCAGAAGATGATGCCTTTCTCGGCCAGCTCCTTGCGGAACGTGGTGCCGACGGAGACCGAGTCGAATACCGCATCGACCGCGACGCCCGCCAGCTTGGCGCGTTCGTGCAGCGGAACGCCGAGCTTCTCGTAGGTGTCGAGCAGCTCCTGCGGCACCTCGTCGAGCGAGTTGTACTTGGCCTTCGGCGCGGCGTAGTAGCTGATCGCCTGGAAGTCGATCGGCGCGATCTGCAGCTTGGCCCAGTGGGGTTCGCGCATGGTCAGCCAGTGGCGGTAGGCCGCCAGGCGCCATTCGGTCATCCACTCCGGCTCCTGCTTCTTGGCCGAGAGCGCGCGGATGACGTCCTCGTCCAGCCCGGGCGGCAGGCTGTCGGACTCGATGAGCGTGACGAAGCCTGCCGAGTAGCGCCGGCCCAGCTGTTCGTGGATCTCCGCGTTCTGCGGTGGACGGTTCTGCAGTTCGGTGGCCATACGGCTGCCTACGGGTTCCGGTCGGGGGCGCTCATGCGCCGAGCGGTGATGCGGGCTGCAGCCGCACGTCGATGCGGCGCGCGGAAGCGGGCGGTTCGAGCATCTGCGCCAGGGTCACGCCGCGCAGCGCCTCGATCACCACGTCGTTGATCCGGCGCCAGTTGGCGCGCACGCCGCAGCGGCGCTCCAGCGTGCAGTTGCTTTCGTGCAGGCTGCACTCGGTCATGCCGGGCGGCCCCTCGATCGCGGTGACGATCTCGAGCAGGCCGATCGACGCCGGCGCGCGCGCCAGCCGGTAGCCGCCGTTGGCGCCGCGGAAGCCTTCGACCAGGCCGGCCTGCGCCAGCGGCTTGAGCACCTTGGCCACCGTCGGCGCCTCCAGGCCGGCGCGTTCGGCCAGCTCGGCCGCGCTCAGCACCGCCTCGGGCTCGGCGGCGAGCACGGTCAGCACCAGCGTCGCGTAGTCGGTGAGCTTGGTGACGCGCAGCATGAAGGCACCCGGTTAAATAGGACCGGAATTGTACGCTTTGGCGCGTCCCGATCCAAACCCGGCGCTGGCTCAACAGTCCGTGATGGCCGCGGCTGCCGCTTGCGGTCAGACTATGCGGCCGTCTTCCTGTCGAGCCCCGAAATGCCGCGCAAGATCGTCGCCCGTCGCTCCGCCATCCACGGCAACGGCGTGTTTGCCCTGCAGCCGATCGCCAAGGGCGAGCGCATCGTCGAGTACAAGGGCCGGCTCCGCACGCACGAGGAGGTCGACCGCGGCGCCACCGGCGGCATCGAGTCCGGGCACACGTTCCTGTTCACCCTCAACGACGACTACGTGATCGACGCCAACGAGGGCGGCAACATCGCGCGCTGGATCAACCACAGCTGTGCGCCGAACTGCGAGGCGGTACTCGAGGAACACGACAGCGACCGCCGCAAGGACCGCGTCTTCATCGAGGCCAAGCGCGCGATCCGGCCGGGCGAAGAGCTGACCTACGACTACGGGATCACGCTCGACGTGCCGCATACGGCAAAGTTGAAGAAGATCTGGGCCTGCCGCTGCGGCGCGCGCAATTGCACCGGCACGATGCTGCGTCCCAAGCGCAAGACGACGGACCAGTCGCGCACGCGCTGAGCGTGCGACCCGCCGTGCTGGCGGCGCGACGGGCCGTGGCGCGGCCTTCCATGCGGGGGCGGATGCGCGCGCCCGCCCCGCGGTTGGCATGACTTAAGCCATTCGGACAGGCGTCGCCCGGCACTTACGCTGGGCGCGACTCCTTCGACGCCTAGCTCATGCGCGCTCCCCTCACGCTTGCGATCATGGCCGTGCTGGCCGGCACCGCCACACCCGCCCTCGCGGTCACCATCGACGGCCGCATCGACCCCGCCGAGTGGCAGGGGGCGAAGCACGTCACCGATTTCCGTATGGTGCAGCCGCTCTCGCGGCAGCCGACGCCGTACCCGACCGAGGCCTGGGTGCTGTCCACGCCGGAGGGCCTGGCGATCGGTTTCCGCAACATGCAGCCGGCCAGCGTGCCGCGCACCCGCCAGCGCGCGCAGCGCGACGAGGGCGGTCCGGTCGACCGGGTCAACCTCTACGTCGATTTCGACGGCGACGGCCGCACCGGCTACAACTTCACCGTGCTGCTGTCGGGCAGCATCATCGACGGCACGCTGGTCAACGAGAACCAGTACAACACCGACTGGGACGGCGACTGGCGCTATGCGGTCGCCGAGGACGGCGAATACTGGTCGGCCGAGATGCTGATCCCGTGGCACATCGCCACGATGCAGAAGGCCGGCGGCGAGACGCGCACCATCGCGCTGTCGCTGGACCGGGTGATCGGCGCCACCGGCGAGCGCATGGCCTGGCCGGCGGTGACGTTCACCGAACAGCGCTTCCTGTCGGCGTTCGAGCGCATCGAGATCCCGCAGTACAGCCAGTCGCTGCTGGCGATTACGCCGTACGTGGTTGGCCTGTACGACAACGTCGACGGCAGCGCCGACTTCGACGCCGGCGCGGACGTGTTCTGGAAGCCGAGCGGCCAATTCCAGCTCAGCGGTACGCTGAATCCGGACTTCGGCCAGGTCGAGAGCGACGACCTGGTGGTCAACTTCGGCGCGATCGAGACATTCTTCAACGACAAGCGGCCGTTCTTCACCGAGAACCAGAGCTACTTCGACGTGCCGTTCGGCGGCCTCAACGGCGCCAACCGGCTGATCTACACCCGTCGCGTCGGCGCCCTGGCCGACGACGGCAGCGGCGCCGGCGACGTGCAGGCGGCCGTGAAGCTCAACGGCAGCGTGGGCGGCTTCGGTTACGGCGTGTTCGCCGCCACCGAGGGCGACGATGTCGGTCGCGATTTCTATGCGCTGCGCGCCACCCGCGACAGCGAGCGCCACGGCTTCGGCGCGATGCTGACCCGGGTGGAGCGGCCGTTCCTCGACCGCACGGCCGACGTGTTCTCGGTCGAGCATCGCTGGAAACCCAACGCGCAGTGGAACATCCGCACTGTCGCGGTGGGCTCCAGTGTCGAGCAGCGCGGCCGCAGCGTCGACGACACCGGCGCGCAGGTCCGCATCGACTACGACATGGGCGGCGGCTGGCGCCAGCAGCTGTACGCGCTGCACCTCGGCGACAACCTTCAGCTCAACGACTTCGGCTTCCTCGAGCGCAACAACTTCAACTACGCGCGCTACGAGATCGCCCGCCGCGTCACCAACCTGCCGGCCGATTCGAAGTACAACTCGCACGACTGGCGCTATGCGATCTCGCACCGCTCCAACGACGACGGCCTGCACATCGCCTACGCCTACGCGATCAACCGCCAGAGCGAGCGCCGCGACGGCGGCAACCAGTTCATCGAGCTGGCCGGCTGGACCCGCGGCAACGACGACCTGATCCTGCGCGGCAACGGCGTGGTGCGCGTGCCGGCGCGGCTGTACCTGTTCGGCGAGCGTTTCCGCCCGCGCAAGGACGGCAACTGGTCGTGGTACGCGAACGCACGCTACGCGGCCGATGGCCTGGGCGGCGTCGACGAGGGCGCGGTGCGGGTGCGCTTCGAGCCCACCTACCACGTCAACGACACGCTCAGCTTCTTCTCCGGCGTGGAGATCGGTCACAACCCTGACTGGCTGCTGTGGCGCGGCGGCAACCGGCTGGCGACGTTCGAGTCCGACAGCATCCAGCTCGATGCCGGCATGACCTGGCTGATCTCCAACCGCCAGGAACTGCGCGTGCGGCTGGAGGCGATCGGGCTGGACGCGAAGACCGAGCAGGTGTGGCGCGTCGGAGCCGACCGCCGCGCGCGTCCGGTCGACGAGGACGTGCCGGACTTCGGCCTGCGCACGATGGGCTTCCAGGTGCGCTACCGCTACGAGCTGGCGCCGCTGTCGTACCTGTACATCGCCTACGTGCGCGGCGGCTCGCTGTTCGAGGAGGAGATCGGCCGCGATTTCGAGGCCGGCCGCCAGTTCGGCGACGCGTTCGACCTGCGCGACAGCGAGCAGCTGCTGGTGAAGCTGTCCTACCGGTTCGAGATCTGAACCCGCGACGCCGTCACGACGACGGCGCCTCGCGCAGCAGCACCGAGTTGATGCGCCACTGCCGGTCGTTCTCGGCGGCGTCGGCCGCGAGCGCGCGCCGCAGCAGGTAGGTGCCCTCGAGGCGGCGCATGCGGCCGTCGCGGTACTGCAGGGTGACCGTTACCGGCACCTCGACGTATTGCGCGGCGGTGCCGCTGCGCATCCGCGTCGGCGCGCCGACCTCGGCCTGCACGTCGACCGTCTCGCGCAGGCCGGCGGCGAATCCGTCCAGGCTCTGGCCGCTGGCGCGGCCGTCGTCGGCCCACAGCAGGTAGGCGCGATCGAACGCACCGCGGTCGAGTTCGGCGTGGTACTGGCGCACCAGTGCGATCGCCTCGTCGGCAGTGGCGGCCGCCGCCGTCTGCGCGGTGCCGGCGGCCGCGCCGGCGAGTGCCGCGCCGGGCGTGCCCGCCTCGGTGCCGGGCGCGCCGTCCGGGACCGCCGGCAGCGACGGGTCGAGCAGCGCCGGATCGATCGGCTCCCCGCTGGCGAGTGCCGGATC